>JAZQRM010000056.1:0-94899 GCA_045629585.1 Taishania sp.
AAATGGAAAAAGAAAGGAGCTAATGCGATGGAAAAACCACCCATTAAGGCAAAAAGAACCCACACGTCTAATCTCCTAAAAATCAACCAATACAAAACAATTATAGCGACAAATAAGGCCACACCAAAAGCATAAGAAACATACATCGCTCCAAAATAAAAACCGGGCTCCTTCGCATATTTAACATTACATTTTGGACAATTTTTATAAGTCTCACCTACTGTTTTTAACTTATAAGGATTAGCAAGAAAAAAATCACCTTCGTTACATTGTGGACATTTGAAGTGCACAACGCTATACATTTTTGAACCTTTTTTGATCATAACGGTCGTATTAATATTGTTACGTAAAGTTAACAATATTTAGTCTTACAAACACTCTAGAAGCCTTCTAAATTAGCCTCCTTCACAATTTAATAACAATTGATTTTCACTTAAAAAATCAAAAAAATATTTCATCCTAATGAAAAGCATTATTTTTGCAGTATGAAACATATTTACCTCTTTTTAATCTCACTATTCTCAACCTTCGTAGCATTTTCACAAAACTACGGCAACTACTATAATACGATTACACAAACAGATAGTGCTCTGGTTTTAAAAAACAAATTAAAACAGATCATCACGTCCACTCATAACAACATTTCTTATGCGAGAGTTTGGGATGTTTTAAAGGAATCCGATCTTGATTTAACAAATCGATCAAATGTGGTTTTAGTATATGGTTATAATGATTCGGATGAAACATTAACCAATGATCGTACTCGTGGGAAAACACTTAACGGTGGTGGTACAAGTCAATGGAACAGAGAACACGTATATCCAAAATCACAAGGTAGACCAGACTTAGGCGAAACCGGACCAGGCTCAGACGCTCATCACCTACGACCTGCTGACCCAACATTCAACGGACAAAGAGGTAACCGAGCATTTGGAGAAAGTACCAATTCAACAGGATTTGCAGGTGTAAATACAGATGGTTCATTTTTCCCTGGTGAAGAATGGAAGGGAGATGTAGCTCGTATGATTATGTATATGTATATGCGTTATGATGAAAGATGTAATCCTAAACGTGTTGGAATAGATACGTTAATCACCTATTCGCAAATAGATGATATGATTGACTTATTTATCAAATGGCACGAAGAAGATCCCGTATCAGCACTAGAAATACAACGCAATGATGTAGTTGCTAGATTCCAAGGGAACAGAAATCCATTTATCGACAAACCTGAATATGTATCAAAAGTTTGGAAGACTAGCCCAGCAGCAGGTAATGATGATAACGACAATGAACAACCAAATGTCAGTACAACGGTTGTAAATCAACAATCAATTGCCCTTTTTCCTAATCCAACTAGTGGAATAATTAATATTCAATCAGGAAAAGCGGAAAACTATAAATACAATGTAACAGATGCCTTAGGACGAGTTATCGTTTCAGGAACTAATTCTAACTCTCAAATAGACTTAACCAATTATAATAGTGGAGCCTATTTCATAACAGTAACAACACCAAACAACACCAAAACATTACGCGTTATCAAACGATAAGGATACAAACAAAAAAAGGGGAACAAATTGTTCCCCTTTTTTTGTCTCTCAATTAGTGTTGATGACCACCTTCACCATGAACATGACCATGAGCAATCTCATCATCTGTTGCAGTGCGAACGTCTACCACTTCAATTTCAAAATTTAAAACAACACCAGCTAAAGGGTGATTCAAATCTAAGGTTACTTCCTCTTGATCAATTTTAGAAATTGTCGCAATTGCAGGACCTTGCTCCGTATCTAATTGTACTTGTAAGCCTATTTGCAACTCGTTAATATCTCCTTGGAAACCACTTGCTGGAACTACGTGTAATAAATCATCACTTTTTACTCCGTAACCATTTTCCGGTTGTACAGTAACTGATTTTTTATCTCCTTTTTCCATTCCTTCGATTTCTAACTCTAATCCTGGGATCAAAGCTCCTACTCCATGTAAATAAACCAAAGGTGCACGTCCATTAGATGTGTCTAAAATTTCTCCCTCGTTGTTTTTTAACGTATAGTCTAAAGAAACAACTGAATTTGTTGTAATTTTCATGTATTCTTGAATATGGGTACAATATGCGACTTTTTGACGAAATGTCGTTGCGATTAAATCAAAAAAATAACTAAACATGCAAATAATTGCTCATCGAGGGTGTCCAACCTTGTTTTTAGAGAATACTCGAAACTCATTTTTAAAAGCAATTGAACTTAATTATGACATGATTGAGTTAGACGTACAGATCACTAAGGATAACCAACTAGTTGTTTTTCATGACGACAACTTAGAACGGTTAACACTTTCACAATCAACAAAAAAAATTAATGACCTCAACTACGAAGAGCTACTTAATACTCCATTATTGGATGGTTCTATCATTCCACTGTTAAAAGATATTTTAGACGAAATGGATCAACAAATAGCATTTAATCTAGAAATAAAAACAACTTCCGTAGGTATTCAATTAAGCGATATGATAAAAGATAGAAAACCATATGCACCTTATTTAATAAGTTCATTCTTGATGATGGAATTAAATGCGTTTAAAACAAGAAACCCGAACATACCTCTCGCTTGGTTAACACCACAACTTTGCTTAAATGACTTTAAAATCGCCAAAAAACTCAACGCCATATCCATACACATACCTAATGAATCAAAAGACATTACACTTTTGAAAAAAATGAAAGAAGAGAACTATTTGTGTAACGTTTATACAGTTAATGAAATCCAAGATTACCACTTTTGGAAGCAACAAAATATAAATGGAATATTTACGGATTCAACCATTATATTAGGGAATCACCTCGCTACCTAAACAACTAATATTCATTATTGTATTCGCTAAGTTTCCAACTCAAACAAATGATTTATTTTAAATTCAAGCTTTATATAATGAGTATTTAATATATTTACCTTCAGCGAAAAACTATAAAATGAAAAAAATAATACTCTTAGCTTGTCTTTTAGGTAGTAGTATAATTGGAAATGCTCAAATTCAAGGTAATGGAGGTACTCCTTACTCAGAAAAAGCAAAGTACATTATAGATCCTACTATTGCTATCTCTAAATTCCCTACTCCAAACATCCAAGCACTGCGTGCCGAAGATGAAATCGTAGATGAATACAAATCTGGACCTTGGCGTTTCGCCTACAACCATTTAACAAATTTGAACATGTCCAATTCTGGAACATGGACAGATTTAAAAAATGGTGGAAAAATGTGGCGTATCCACATCAACAGTAAGGATGCATTAACGCTAAATTTCTTTCTAAAAGATGTTGTCATCCCTGAAGGAAATGGATTATATGTATATAATTTAGATAAATCATTTATCCTTGGAGAATTTGTTCAAAACCACGTTTATTTGGGTGAATTAGGAACAGAATTAATCCCTGGACAAGATGCCATTTTAGAGTATTATGTCAGTCCAACGAATACATATAAGCCTCATAGCTTAACGATTGACATGATTGGACATGGATATAGAACTGCAGAAGAATACCGCGAAAAAGCCTTTGGTAGTTCAGGAAGTTGTAATATGAATGTCGTTTGTCCAGATGGAACCCCATGGGAAAATCAAATTCGTAGTGTGGCAATGCTTGTTTCTGGAAGTGTAAATGGATCAGGTTTTTGTACAGGAGCATTAATAAATAATGTCAACAATGATGGAAAACCCTATTTTCTAACAGCAAATCACTGCGGTACTTCGGTAACGAACTGGATTTTCCGTTTTAACTGGCAATCTGCTACATGTAATAATCCAAACGCGTCACCAACAAATTTTAATTCATTAAGTGGTGCTACTCTTCGTGCTACTAGAGCAAATTCAGATTTTAATCTAGTAGAAATTACTGGTGGCTTAACAAACGGACGAATTCCGTCGAACTTCAATGTTTATTTCCCAGGATGGAATAGACGCCAAACTGGACACACTGCAGCAATAGGTATCCACCATCCTGCAGGAGACATTAAGAAAATTTCTTTTGACGATAACGCCCCAACCATCTCCAACTACGGACAAACAAACTATGGAGATAATACTTGGAGAGTTGTTTGGGACCGTAACACAACTACAGAAGGTGGATCTTCTGGTTCTCCTTTATTTAATCAAAATGGTCAAATTATAGGTCAACTTTGGGGAGGTGGAGCAGCATGTAATCGCTTGACACAACCTGATTATTATGGAGGTCTTTGGATGTCATGGGATGCCGTTGCAAATACTGCTCAACAATTAAAATTCTGGTTAGATCCAAATAATACAGGCGTGGAATTTATCGATGGATACGAGCCAAACACACCTGCAGCACCCAATAACGCTGGAATTTCAGCAATAACATCACCTGCACAAAATGCTCTGTTATGTACAAATACTGTAACACCAGTAGTTGTTTTAAGAAATTCAGGATCTAACAATTTAACAAGTGTTGCAATCGTCACTTCGGCAAATGGCACGACATTAAACACATACAATTGGACAGGTAATTTAGCTTCTAATGCAAGTACAAATGTTACTTTACCACAAATGACACTTCCAAATGGAAACGTAACAATAGCAATTCGTACCAACAATCCAAATGGTCAAACAGATACGAACACAGCAAATGATAATACTTCCACAAATGTTACTGTAGTACAAAATGGAAATCCAGTTACAATAAACATCTTGACAGATTGTTACGGGGAGGAAACGCGTTGGGCTATCCAACCAAATAACTCGTCTACAATTACTATTCAAGGAGGAAATACGACTGTTCCTTTAACAGGAGGAAATACTGGGTATTCACAAAATCATTCTAGTATATATCAAGATAATACTCAATATGCAATCAATACCTGTTTAACAACTGGTTGTTATACTTTCACAATTGCAGATGCTTATCGTGATGGTATTGGTACTTCTCAATATTGTAACCGACCAGGAAGTTATTCCGTAACGGATGGAGGTTCGACCAATCTTGTAACGATGACAACTGCAAGTTTTGGAGCAGCAGCCACTCATAACTTCTGCGTTGGCGGTGCGACAAATGTGAGCACTTCATCAATTCTTCTTTCTCAATTAGCTATCTATCCAAATCCATCAAATGGACTGGTAACCATCAAATTGGATGACCAATTTATAAATAGCACAATTGATGTATTAGATATTACGGGAAGAATTGTATATACTGAAACACTGAACAATTCAGAGCAATCATTTGATTTATCAAACCTAACAAAAGGTAGATATTTAGTAAACATTCAAACTCACGAAGGAAATGTTACTAAAACTATTGTTCTTCAATAAAACTTTATAACATAAAAAAAGCGAGGTAATTATTATCTCGCTTTTTTTATACCCAAACTATCGTATAAGCTCCAACAAAATCACGATGAACCTTATACCCTACTGATTGATGTACAATCGTATTGGTTTCTTTATCAAAACAAAAATCTAGTTCAGGTTTCACTGTACCTCCTCCCATTTTTTTAAATAAAGCCTCTTTTGCACACCAAATAAGCAGAAGTTCCTCATCAGTCCAGCTAAAGCCTAATTCCACTTCAGATAGATAATAATCTCTACCACGGCTCAAATTAGGACTATGCCTTTCAATGTCCACACCAATTTTATCTTCCGAAAATCCAATAA
This sequence comes from Taishania sp., assembly GCA_045629585.1. Lineage (GTDB taxonomy): Bacteria > Bacteroidota > Bacteroidia > Flavobacteriales_D > Crocinitomicaceae > Taishania. The sequence goes on from JAZQRM010000056.1 coordinate 5,667, forward strand.
AGACGTACTCATCTCTATGTGAAATCGAAATGTTAATATTTGGATGATGTACTAAAGAAGGCATCCCTTTAATGTCTTTTTGTATCAATGAAATCAATCCAAGCGTATCCAATAAATGTCTTAGTGTACCTGAATATAATTGGCGCTTATCAGCACTTTTTAAAAGAGAAGGAAACTCCACTATTTTAACAACAAATAATTCATGCCCTTCCACTTGATTATGATAGACGATTTGATACATATTATAATTGAATCAGTATATTTGTTAAAACAAAGATAATCCAAATTGATACCTAAAATACTCACATTCCTTTTGCGTTTAATTTTCATACCTTTGGAAATTACGTTATACTTATTAATTGTACTTTTCTTTTATATATCTTGGAAAGGTACCATCCCACCACCACCAATTACAAAGCAAGAAATCCCCAAACGAATCGAGCTCTCAGAAAATTTTTATGCGGTTGGTGATAATTACTTACGATTAAATGAAAGTGGTATCTGGGAATTGTACTTAGAAGGAACAAGTTATGAAAGAGGTTTGGCCTACGGCGCTTTAACCAAAGAGCTCAATAACTACCAAGAAGAAGTATTCGTTAACTCAATAAACCAATTTGTACCACAAGGTTTATTTCAAAACGTACTTCGCATTTTTGTTTCTTATTTTAACTCCAAAATACCAGATCACATCCCTTTAGAATATCAAAAAGAGATTTATGGTATTTCTCAAACATTTAGTGACGAATACGATTATATAGGTGATAAATACTCTCGAATACTAAATTACCACGCAGCTCATGATCTAGGACATGCACTCAATGATTATAGTATTGTGGGATGTACTTCATTTGCTGCTCGTAATCATAAATCAGAAAATGGAGATTTAATAATTGGTCGAAATTTTGATTTCTATATAGGAGATGATTTCGCCAAAAACACAATCTTAATGGTCATGCGACCAGCAACTGGATATCCATTTGCATCCGTTTCATGGGCTGGATATATGGGGGTTTCATCAGGGCTAAACACCAAAGGTATCAGTGTGACCATTAATGCTTCAAAGTCAGATGTACCCACAAGCGCAAAAACACCAATTGGACTTTTAGCTAGAGAAATATTACAGTATGCAAAAAACATTGACGAAGCAATAAAGATTGCAAAAAGTAGATCTGTATTTGTCTCTGAAACAATTCTAGTATCTTCTGGAAAGGAAAATAAAGCTGTTTTAATCGAAATATCACCTAATAAATTTGGAGTAAAAGTGATGGATGAAGATTACATGATCTGCGCCAATCACTACCAATCACAAATCTACCTAAATGACTCCAACAATATTACAAACATAGCTACTAGTGATTCGAAATATAGATATGACCGTACAAAAGAACTTATTCAACAATATAAAAAACTAAATCCTCTTCTTTCCGCTACAATATTACGCGACCAAAATGACCTAAAGGGTGACACATTGGGAATGGGAAATCCAAGAGCTATTAATCAATTATTAGCTCACCATAGCGTCGTTATTCAACCCAAGCAGTCTCTTCTATTTGTATCCACTAAACCCTATCAACTAGGAAAATACATCGGTTTAAATGTGGAGAAATCAGTAATGCAACGAAAGTTAGTCTATGATCAAGAAATCCCTGAAGATCCATTCCTAACAAATTCAAAATACAATGACTTCACACAATATAAAACTCAAAAACAAGAAATAAGTAAATATCTTTCTCGACAAATTGATTTAAACTTATCCCAGCAGCAAATTGACAACTTCATACATTTAAATAAAGAATCCTATTTAACGTACGATTCCTTAGGCGATTATTTTATGAAAAAAGGGGACAAAAAGAAAGCAATTTCCTATTATAAAACAGCTTTGACTAAAAAAGTCGCGTCAAAAAATAGTGAAAAAGAAATACTTAAAAAGATAGAAGTCGCGAACGCCAAATAGAATGAAATTATCTAAAGAACTCATAGAATCCTTAAAGTATGCACAAGAGAATGCTCCGTTTTACCAAAAACGATTTGCTAACCTTGTTATTGATGAAAATTTGGATTACAATGAATTTATCAAAATACCTTTTACTACAAAATTTGATTTAACCGACTCGAACTCCGAATTTAGAGCCGTTCCATTACAGAAAATAACAGAATACGCTACAACTTCTGGAACTTCAGGAAAACCTATAACAATGTATCTGACCGCTAACGATTTAGAGCGTCTAGCGTATAATGAAGCTTCCTCTTTGCGGAAAATTGGAGCAACTTCAGATGACGTAATTCAGTTAATGACTACAATGGATCGCCAATTTATGGCTGGGCTAGCTTATTTTCTTGGTGTTCAAAAATTAGGTGCAGGTATGGTGCGAATAGGGCCTGGTGTACCGTCTCTTCAATGGCAATCCATCATTGAAAATGAAGTAACCGTGTTAATTGCAGTACCAAGTTTTATCGTACAACTTCTGAATTTCGCACAACAAAATGATATTGATTTTAAAAGTACAAAAGTCAAAAAAATACTTGCAATCGGGGAACCGATAAGAGATACTGAATTCAATCTAAATAGATTAGGAAAAAAAATAACAGACTGTTGGGACATTGAACTTTATTCCACCTACGCATCAACTGAAATGACTGCCGCATTCACAGAATGTACAAGCCAAAACGGAGGACATCTAATGAATGACCTTCTATTTCTTGAAGTTTTAGACGATAATGATAAGCCGGTTAATGATGGGCAAATTGGTGAAATAGTCGTGACCTCATTAAATGTAGAAGGAACTCCATTAATTCGTTATAGAACAGGAGATTTGGCTCACTATTATCAAAATGAATGCAGTTGTGGTTTAAAAACTCCAAGATTAGGTCCTATAATTGGTCGTAAAAATCAAATGATCAAATTTAAAGGAACAACGCTTTTCCCTAATTCAATTTTTGATGTTCTTGATCAAAATTCAACAATCCAGATGTACAAATTAGTTGTCTCTAAAGATGAATTACAACAAGACTTATTGACCGTTCTTTTGCCCACTTCAATACGTGAAAAACTGAATATAAACGGATTAATCGAAGCCTGTCGATCAAACATAAAAGTAGTACCTAACTTTGAATTTATTGAGGATGAACAACTTCTCTCTAAAATATATAAAACAGAAAAAAGAAAACCTGAAAAAATCACTTTTTTGTACTGATTAGGCATAAAATTTGATACTGTTAATTAAGAAATTTAAAGAACATGAAAAAGATATTAGCTTTATTATCACTCCTAGTTATAGGTTTTAATTCATCAACTAACGCTCAATCATCGATTGAAGATTTTTTTGAACCAAATAAAACTCAAATCACATGGTTAGGACTTGATTTTTCCAAAGTGAAATTAATTGGTCAATTTTCTCAATTTGCTGATTTCGGAAATAAATCAGCTCTAAATGTTAAATTAGAATTCTTCCCAGAGTGGAACAGTATGATCATTCGTGAACCATCCAAATACGATGTGAAAGCAATGATTCAAAAAGATCGCATTGAATACAATACCAAATGGGTAAATGAAAACAACAAAAAGACACCAAATGATGAGTTAGAAGCTGTTAATCTTCCGGAATATACAAACGAATTTATAGCCGAGCACATCAAGCAACAACGTTATGGTATTTCCGAAGGATTAGGAATGCTTTTCTTTGTAGAGTATTTAAATAAAACGACAGAACTTGCTAAAATTCATTTTTTGGTAATCGACATGAAGTCACGAGAAATCTTACTCCAAAATTCATATGAAAGTAAGCCCGGTGGAATTGGAATCAAAAACTATTGGGCTAAAGCATTTTTGAACACGATAACAAAAATCAAAGAAGATAGCTACCCAACTTGGAAACAAGAAATCTTAAAACAATAATTATTTTAAAGCTGTTCAATTGAACAGCTTTTTTTACATTTATACAAATCCCTTTACTAAAAATATGAAGCAATGGTTTATAAGTGGTACGATTGCAGCCACAATCTTAACAAGTTGTAATTGCGGAACAACTTGTGATACAAAAGATCAAACAGTAGAAACAAATGATATACAAGTAGATCGATTTGCGGATATACAAGTATTACGCTACGATATAGAGGATTTTGACAAACTTACGTTGAATCAAAAGAAATTAGTTTATTATTTAGCACAAGCTGGACTATCGGGAAGAGATATTCTTTGGGACCAAAATAACCCTCATAACCTTGCGATTCGAAAAGCGATTGAAAACATCTTAACCAATTATAAAGGAGACAAAACAACTCCGGAATGGAATGAATTTGAAACATACTCAAAACAGGTGTTTTTTGCTAATGGGATCCACCATCATTATGGTAATGATAAATTCAATCCAAAGTTTTCACCAGAATATTTTCGTACTCTTTTAAAAGATGTAAAACATACCTTACCTGAGGAGACCATTGAAATAATGTTTAACCCAGAGCTAGCTAAATCGAAAAAATTTAGAGAAGATAATGTCGATGTAATCGTTTCTTCTGCTAACGGTTTTTATGGAAAAGGTGTTACCCAAGAAATGGTTGAACAATTTTACAGTAATATTAAAGACCTTGATCCAGAGCGACCAATCGAACATGGTTTAAATTCAACTTTAATTTTAAAAGATGGTAAACTATACGAAGATGTTTGGAAAGTAAATGGAAAATATGGAACAGCATTAGCTGAATCTGTGAAATGGCTAAAGTTAGCAGTCGGAGTTGCTGAAAATAAAAAGCAAGCAGCAGCACTTGAAAAACTAATTGAATTTTTTCAAACAGGGGATTTAAAAACATGGGACGACTATAATATTCTTTGGGCCGAATCAACAGAAGGAGATATTGATTGGATTCATGGATTTATTGAAGTATATAACGATGCGATAGGAAAACGTGCTGCTTACGAATCCATGGTACAAATCAATGATTTTGAAGCTAGCCGCCAAATGAAGGTACTCGCAGACAACGTACAATGGTTTGAGGATAACTCAACCATTAAAGAGGAACACAAAAAGAAAAAAGTTACAGGTGTAAGTTATAAGGTTGTTCAAGTTGCTTCGGAATCAGGTGACGCTGCCCCGTCTACTCCAATAGGTGTTAACTTACCAAATAACGATTGGATCAGAAAAGAGCATGGATCTAAATCAGTGAGTTTAGGAAACATTACTGCAGCTTATGAAAAAGCAAGTGGACCTGGAATGCTAAATGAATTTGCTTTCGATCGAGCAGAAATAGATAGAGCGACTAAGCATTCATCTACAGCAGGGAAAATGCACACGGCTTTACATGAAGTAATCGGGCATGCCTCCGGACAAATAAATCCAGGAGTGAGACCTCCATCGGAAACATTAAAACAATATTCCTCTACACTTGAAGAAGCAAGAGCCGATCTTGTTGCGTTATATTACATATATGATCAAAAATTAGTTGACCTTGGATTAATCGAATCTTTAGAAGTCGGCAAAACGGAATACGATGGCTATTTAAGAAATGGATTATTAACACAATTACAAAGAATAGACCTTGGTAAAAACCTTGAAGAGGAACACATGCAAAACCGCCAATTGGTAGCTAAATGGGTTGTTGAAAAGGGTAAAAAAGACAATGTCGTTGAATACGTTAAACGTGACGGAAAGACGTTTATTAAGATTAATGATTATGCTAAATTAAAAACCTTATTTGGTGATTTACTTCGCGAAATACAACGCATAAAATCAGAAGGAGATTTTAAAGCGGGTCAAGCACTTGTTGAAAACTACGGCCGTAAAGTTGATTATCAATTACATAAAGAAGTGTTAGAACGTATAAAACCTCTAAATATAGCTCCCTACTCTGGTTTTGTTCAACCCATTTTAGTTCCTGTAAAAGATAAAAATGGCGAAATCATTGATATAAAGATTGAAAACAAGCAAGGTTTTGTAGAACAGATGTTATATTACGGAAAGCACTATAATTTCTTAAAATAATGTGAAAAAGCCTCTTTATGGGGCTTTTTTAGTAAATTAATAGAATGAAGACGAAAGAAGAAATTGTTCAAAACTGGCTTCCAAGGTACACAGGACGACCTTTAGAAGAATTTGGAGAGTACATAATCCTTTGTAACTTTCACAACTACGTTGAAACATTTGCTCAACAAAATAATGTTCCTGTACTCGGACAAGGTAAACCCATCCAAACAGCGACTGCTAATGGCATAACCATCATGAACTTTGGAATGGGAAGTGCCGCCGCAGCAACATGTATGGATTTACTTTCCGCTATTGCACCTAAAGCTGTACTCTTTTTAGGAAAATGTGGAGGACTAAAAAAGAAGAATTTAGTGGGTGACTTAATACTTCCAATAGCAGCGATTCGTGGAGAAGGAACAAGTAATGACTATTTCCCTGCAGAAGTACCAGCTCTCCCCTCCTTTGCACTACAAAAAGCGATATCTACAACTATAAGAGATCATGGTCGTGATTATTGGACAGGGACATGTTTCACAACCAATAGACGCGTATGGGAACATGATGAAGTTTTTAAAGATTATCTCAAGAAAATAAGAGCGATGGCTATTGATATGGAAACTGCAACCATCTTTTCAGTAGGTTTTGCAAATGAAATACCTGTAGGAGCTTTACTTCTTGTATCCGATCAACCAATGATTCCAGAAGGTGTAAAAACTGCTGAAAGTGATTCAAAAGTAACGACTGAATTCGTTAACATCCACTTACAAATTGGAATTGATTCACTTTTACAATTGAAAAACAATGGAGACACTGTAAAACATTTAATTTTTTGATGTATCTTGTTATTGACCAACACTTAATGACAATGACTAAATCTACCTTAATTGTATTTTTGTCTCTTATTTTACTTACAGCATGTAATCGTTATGATCCAAAAAAATTGGAAGGTAAGTGGAAGGAAGTAGGGACAGGTGACAGTATCTACTCCTTTAAAAACGGGGAGTACACCATAGAATATGGAGAAGACGAAAATAATGACAATGATAAAGGGACTTTCACCATTGAAAAAAACCTAATACTTACACAAAGTAAGATTGATCCAAGTCAAGAGTCATACAGAATTAAAACACTTGAGGAAAATAAATTAGTGCTCAATCAAAATGATCTATTTGAACTCAATTTTGTGCGAATTGAATAAGAAAAGGGAAGCATGAAACTTCCCTTTTTAGTTATTTATTGTTAAATGTTACGACATTTATTTCTGGCTTTATTGCCAATCCACTATTATTCATCTCTTGTTCTGGCAAACTCCATTTCAAACGCAAACGATATTTACCTCCATCTGTTAATCGCTCATTAACGATTGCTTGAATACCTAAGTCAGGTGATAAGAGAGAAATATCTATCGTGTCCATAAACATTATTCCACGACTTTCTAATGGCGAAATAACAAAGCGAATCTGCTGTAATACGGTAGCATTTTCTAGTACCACACCATTCATAAACAAAGAATCGGAAGTGAAAGAATAATCATGCCAATTAAATTGCTTATTTACATTAGTTATTTTTTGCCAATTAGAATAATCTTTGGCTGTAGCGTAATTAACCCATACATCACTAATCATCAACTCTAAAGTATCAATGCTTAAGGTGTCAGCATCAAAATGAATGTCAAAAGTAACGGTATCGTTCTTTTTGCAAGATACACCTGCTACTGCTACTAATAATATTAATAAAATGTTTTTCATCTTCATAAGTATAATCGTTTGTATCAGAGTTCTGCTTCTTTTAAAATTCTATAAACTGTAGTTTGTCCAATCTTCAAATGATCCGCCACGTCTCTCGTATTGTTGTTAAATTTACGCATATAATGTTTCACAATTTCGATCTCATACTCACGCATCGTTCTATTCGTAATCAACAATTCTTGTAAATACTCTTTAGATTGCACCGTAATATCATCTGCATAAATTTCGTTATCATTAGACATTATCACACTTAATTCAACAACGGACTTTAATTCACGAATATTTCCTGGCCATGAATAATTCATAATTTTCTCTTTAGCTTCCTCCGTTAACTCTTTAATAGGCAATTCGTTGTCTTTACAAAATTGCTCGATGAAAAATTTACTTAAAAGAAGAGCATCTTTATCACGTTCTCTTAAAGGCGGCAAGTGTATTTGAATACCAAACAAACGATAAAAGAGATCTTCTCTAAAATTTCCTTCTCGCACTTCTTGTAACAAATCCCGGTTAGTAGCAACAATTATACGACTTTCAATTTTAACAACCTCATTACTTCCAACTCGTGTAAACTCCCGTTCTTGAAGCGCTCTAAGTAATTTAGCTTGAAAGCTAACATCCATTTCTCCGATTTCATCCAAAAACAAGGTTCCTTTACCCGCTTCTTCAAATTTACCCACTCGTCTAGCATGCGCACCTGTAAAAGCACCTTTCTCGTGCCCAAACAACTCACTTTCTAATAAATCCGATGGAATTGCAGCCATATTAATGGCAACAAACGGCTCTTTTGATCTACTTGAATTATAATGTACTGCTTTAGCTACAACCTCTTTTCCGGTTCCAGTTTCGCCTGTGATAGTAACCGTTATGTTATTATTGACAGCCTTTCCAACTAATTGATGAATTTGTCTAACTGCATCACTATTACCAATGATTGTATTCGAAAATTCATATTTCTGAGTTACCTCCTTTTGCAGTTTTTCTAGTTTTCGCTCTAAGTTTTTCTCTCTTAAAATATGCTGGGCGGTGTGTAATAATCTTTCTCTAATATCTTCACTCTTAACAATATAATCATACGCTCCTTCCTTCAGTAGTTCAACTGCTATCGGAATTTCACTTTGCTCTGAAATCATTATGACCTTAAGAGTCGAATTAAATTCTTTTATTTCTCTTAATAAAGCTAAACCATCATAATCTCCTAATCGATAATCCAATGTTATCAGATCAATATCATTATTCAAGTTATCCAGAAGCTCTTTTCCGGTCACGTATGAAACTACATTATAATCTGGATTTAGCTTTAAAGTATAGACTAATAGTTTATTGTACCAACTATTGTCTTCGACCACGACGATATTAAAAGTTTGTTGCTTCATAATTAATTTTGGACACGATTGATCTCAAGTATAATCTCGGCCTTAAGAGCAATGTATATTTTTTCAATATCCTTGAATATGCTTTTATAAAAAGAAATAGTTGTGTTCGTAGAAGATTCCTTTTCTATCATCTTAAGCAATGTGTACAAATCTGTAGCTCCCAAATGTTTCGTTGGAGACGCCATTTTATGCGCTTCATGCCCAATTTGACCAAAATCCTCATTCTGGAGTGCTAATTTAATCAAATCAATGGATTCATCAGAACTACTAATAAAAGTCTGTAACATATCAATGTAAAAGTCATTATCCTGCCCAAACAATTGCTTTAGTATCAAAAAGTTTATCTCCTTTTTCTCTTGAATTTCTGCTGCCGGCTTTACAAAGTTAAAAATACGATTAATTTCTTCATACAATCGATTTGCTGTAAAAGGCTTATCCAAAACCCCATCCACATTACCTGTTAGTAATTCTTCATAAACCTCATCTCCAATAGCCGCTGAAAGTATGACTATTTTAGGGTGATAATCAAGTTTCTGATCCTTTATCCACTTCACAAATTCAGCACCATTTAACCCCGGTAAACGAAAATCAAGTAAAATAAGATCTACCACTTCTTTTACAACAACATCCATAGCTTGCTCGGCTGAATGACATAAGAAAATAGATTGAGTTTTTCCCTTTAAAATCCCTTCCAATAACTTCCGATTATACACTTCATCGTCGACAATTAAAACATTCGGTTGGAACTTCAATTCGATCGGATGTTCCTTGAAAGAATTTACGTCTACTTCAAAATCTAAAAGGCTAATGGGTAAACTGAAAATCATTTGGGTTCCTTTATCCACTTCTGATTGCACAGTTAAACGGCCATCTAATAAATCCACGAGTCTCTTAGTGATCGTCAGCCCCAGTCCTGTCCCACCAAACTGATGCGCTGTATGAGCATTTGCTTGAGTATATTCGTCAAAGACGCTTTCCAATTCACTTTCATTCATACCAATGCCAGTATCCTCGACCTTAAAAACAAGCTCACTATTGTCATAGCAAACCTGTAATCGAACAAAGCCTTTATGCGTAAATTTGATTGCATTACTCAATAGATTTAACAAAATCTGACGAAGTCTGAATGCATCAATTTCAATATTAACTCCTTCCTCTACCAAATATTCAAGCTGTAAATCCACTTGCTCCTTTTGATTTATTTGATTTGCGTAACTCCACACTTCATCAATAATCTCCTTGAGACTTACAATTTCTTTTACAACTTTTATTTTATCATTACGTAATTTGGCTAAATCTAAAACGTCATTAATGAGATATCCCATATGCTGAGACGATTTTTGAATCATCTTAACATAAGAATTTGCAGAACTCTCCAATTGTTCCTTTGCAAGTAACTCCGCAAATCCTTGAATAGCATGCATCGGAGTTCTCAGCTCATGACTAATATTAGACATGTAATTCTCCCTCGCAATAGCAAATTCCTTCGTTTGTAACGAACTCCGTTGAATAGCTTCTTGATAAAGTACATTTCTACGTACATATTTTAAGATTAGGTAACCTAACCCGAATAGAAGCAAAGAAATAAAAATCGCTAGAAATAAAATTTGACGAGAAGCATAATGAGCTTCTTGATCCGCTATGACAGCCGCACGATTAAGCTCTTCCGTTTCTATCCGCTTTAAATAATTAAAAGACAAATTTAGTTCTCGCTCCAAATTTTCATCAAGCGAGATCCAATCAAAATTAGTCCCTTTTAAACGACTTTCAATAGCCAATTCCTCTTCTTTAACCTTACGGATACCGTCGTAAATTGAATGATAAAAATTTTTATTTCCCACAGTATCGATTTTCTTAGTCGTAGTTACAGTGGGTTGAATCGGTTGTTCAACTGTCGTTTTAGCAAGTATTGCTGTTGCAACTGAGTCCAGTTTGGCTTTTTCGTTCTTCTTATTTCCAAATAGTTTTTTCTTCTTTTTTTCATCTACAACGGGTGTTGGCATTACCACCTTCTCTTCAACAACGCGTTCTTTAATAACTACGGTTTCTTTCACCTTCATAGGTTCATTCGCACCACTATTAATAGATTCACCAATCGTTTTTACAACTTTTGACAATGCTTTTTGAACCCTATAGGCGTCTTCAGAATAAAAAAGTTCATCCGAAACTATGATCTTATAATTGATAAGCGAATCAACTTCAGTTATTACTTGTCTATTTTGACTCTCATTGACCTTTTTAAAGGCATCTAAATGTGCAAGTAAATTTAATTTTGTGACGGTATAATCCTCTTCTGAAACACCCTCAAAACCCATCATTCTCGAACGAACCATATTTGAAATCTCATTGACATCATTTTGAATTACATGTGTTAACAATAACCCAACTTCTGGCCTAGAATTATTTCTTAGAGTAGTTACAATCCGAGTTAATCTATTATAGGTAACAACCCCAACAACAGAAACAAATAAAACACCTAATACAAGTAGTACTAAAATCTTTATCTCAAATTTGAATTCTTTACGCTTCATAACTTAAAATTAAAAATTCAAATCAATAAATCTTATAATTGTTTATGATGATACTCAACTGTTAAGGAGATATACTCCTTTGTATAACTGTTATCAACATTACGAATCACCAAATCTTTTTTAGAAAAAACTAAAACCTTTTTTCTAAAAACCAAAACACACCTTACTAAGTTATCAACTTTACTATAAATATCAATTCTTTGGACTAAACACCAACCATAATCTTTCGCGGAATGTACGTGAAAATCAACATCATCACTTGGTATGATATACATAAGAACGCCATCTTCGTTTGTTAGTCGATAACATTTGGAAAGAAAATCATTAAAAGAAAAATAGGCAGCGTGTTTAGCTCTATTGGCTCTAGCATTAGTTCCTTCTAAAGAATTTATGTAATAAGGGGGATTACTAATTATTCCATCAAACAATTGATTGGTTTCCCATTGAAAAAAATCAATATTTAATACACTTAACTGCTCCTTGAAAGGAGCTTGTGAAAAATTAAAGCAAGCTTCTAACGAAGAAACTTTATCAATCTCTATACCTAAAAAAATACGTTGAGGACATTTCTGGGTGAGCATCATAGCAATGGCCCCTGTTCCTGTACCAATATCCACAAATTGTCCCTTGGAAGGGAATATTTCATTAGCTAAAGCGCCTAAAATCATGGCATCTGTACCAAATTTTAGTGCGCTAAATTTTTGCTTAAGCTTGAAATATTTAAACTTAAAATAGGACAATCTTAGCCTAGATATAATTCTATTAAACCTGGAGGAGCAATAATATGCAACTTTTTGCCTTTACGATCGACTTCTTGAACAACATGCTGTTGAAGAGGTATTAGGACCTCCACTTCATCTTTCATAATTTGCAATAATGGATTTGCCGTTAGGTCAACAACCTGAACAACATCTCCGATATATCCAAATTCAGAATCAAACACTTGAAAATCTACAATTTCATGATCATAAAATTGAGTACCTTCTAATTCTGGCAATATTTCAGCAGGTAAGTAAACATTCTTACGAAGCAACATACGCGCATCCTCTTCAGTATCAACACCTTCAATCTTTACAGCAGCAAAGCCTTTGTTTTTAAATTTCATGCGTTCGATAAAGAACGGAACAAGTTGTCCATTCAACTCAATAAACATTGCGTCCAAACCTTCGTAATCGTAAGGGTTGGTTACGTCAAAAAATAACGAGACTTCACCTTTAAATCCGTGAAGTCTCGCTACATATCCTAAATGAAAGCAGTCTGCTTTGTTCATTTATTCCAAATAATTAAATTACTCAGCTGAAGTTTCTTCAGTTGATGTTTCTTCTTCTGTACTTGCTTCAGTAGCTTCTTCAACTACCTCTTCTACTACAGGAGCATTTTTAGCTTCAACAGCCTTCGCTTTTGCTTCGTTCAAAACAGCTTCTGCTTGTAAACGAGCGATTCTTTCCTCTTCTTTAGATTTAACTAAATCAGTAGATTTACCAGCGATTTTTGCATCTTTATCAGCTAACCAAGCATTGAATTTCTCCTCAACTTGTGCTTCGTTTAATGCACCTTTTGCGATACCTTTAATCAAGTGATTTTTGTACAAAACACCTTTGTATGACATAATTGCACGAGCAGTATCTGTCATTTCAGCACCAACTTGAACCCACTTCAAAGCTGAAGCAAAGTTAATGTCAATTGTTGCAGGGTTTGTGTTTGGATTGTAAACACCGATTTTCTCGATAAATTTACCATCTCTTTTTGCGCGTGCATCTGCCGCTACGATGTGGAAAATAGCGTTACCTTTCTTTCCGTGTCTTTGCAATCTAATACGAGTTGCCATAGTAAAAAATTATTGTTTGGAGTACGAAACTCCCGTTAATAAATAAAATTATTGGTTACAAAGATATTACATTATTTGAAATAAAAAAGGAGAAACCTTCCGATTTCTCCTCCTTAAATTTGTTTTACTTGCGATTAGAAGTTAAACTTCACCCCAACAGCTAAACCTAATTGATTAAAGTTTGTTGCTGAAGTCATTACACTTTGTGCTTTGGACGGTTCAATATTTGTTTGTCCATACCCCATTGTATTAGATGTAGCATCTAATTCTGAAACATAATTAATCTCTTTTTCAAAAGTTGTCATTTCAGGTAATAAATCTTGTCCATTATACTCTGCACGGATATATTCACCTGATTTTCTAGACAATTGTAAAGATGTCAAAAATGCTTCTGCAAAAATACCAATTTTTTCAGATACCATGTAATTAACACCAATTGCACCTTTAAAACCAACTGTGAAATTTGCTTTTACTTTTTGCTCTGTAACTGTAGAATTAGTAACAATTCCATCATTAGTCAAACTCATTGTAGCCATACTAAATCCAGGATTTACGAAAGCTTTAGTGTCATCAGAAATAGTAATAACTGAACTTCCTGCAACTGGAACAACTAATCCCATTTTCGCATATCCACTAAACTTTTTCGATGCACCAGTACTAAAAACTAAAGTAGGGATCAATCTTAATTGTCCTGATTTAGTCGTAGCTTTAATTACTGCCCAGTTATCTTCTTGGATTGGGGCAATTTCTACACCTGGCATAGGAGGCGCCATAAACAAATTCATGCTACGGTTAGCTTCCAATACTGTAACTTCTGATCCTAAGTAGTAATTAATTCCTAACTCAATACCGAAGTGATCGTTAAACATATACCCTGGAGTCAATTGTAAATTAATTCCTGCTCCAGCACTATGATTAATTGACTTATTTGAAGATAATACCGTTTGTCTTTCCTGATTTGCTGCATTTACATTGATAACCCCTTCTGTACTTGTCCCTAATCCAGTCCCATCATTGTGTAAACGTCCTGGAAATCCAAATCCATAACCAACATTGATATCCCCATAAAAACCTTGTGCAGAAGCACCAAAAGACGCCATTAAAATAGCGGCAGAAAATACGATTCTTTTCATTTTTAAAAATTTAAGTTGTATAAACTTGTTTAAATTCAATTGTAAACTAGGACTAATATAATCGAATTTAGAATTACAGCTGCAAAATAGTTAACATTTTTTTTACAAAAAGTGCTAATTATAAAAACGCACTATTCATCAGCCTTTAAAAGAATTATTCACTGCATAAAAAAGGGCGCATATTATTATGCACCCCTAGTATTATTAAGTTTGAAATTTAACGAATCGTACCTGGATATTGCTCTAATGCTTTCGCCAAACAAATAACCGCATTTTTTAAAGCTTCTTTGTTCAAAACATAAGCTAATCTTGCTTCTTGCTTACCTAAACCAGGAGTTGCATAAAAACCATTAGCAGGAGCCATCATAACCGTTTGCCCTTCGTATTCAAATTCTTCTAACAACCACTGACAAAATTTCTCTGCGTCATCAACTGGAAACTTTGCTATACAATAAAAAGCACCGCTAGGCTTCGCGCAGAAAACACCTGGTATATTATTCAATCCATCTACCATTACATCACGACGCTCTACATACTCTTTTTGCACTTCATCAAAATAACTTTGTGGAGTATCTAAAGCGGACTCTGCACCAATTTGTTCAATTGTTGGAGGAGACAAACGCGCCTGTGCAAATTTCATAACACCTGCCATTAATGCATTATTGCGAGAAACTATGGCACCAATTCGAGCACCACACATAGAATAACGTTTGGAAACCGAATCAATCATGATCACATTTTCATCCAATCCTTCCAAATTCATTACAGAATGTGCTGTTGCACCATCATAACAAAACTCACGATAAACTTCATCAGCAAATAGAAACAAATTATGCTCTTTAACGATAGTCGCCAATTGCCCTAACTCTTCTTTACTATATAAATAACCAGTTGGATTACCCGGATTACAAATGACAATCGCCTTCGTTTTTGCAGTAATCTTTGCTTCAATCTCCGAAATTGGAGGTAAGGCAAACCCGTTTTCAATATGTGCTGTAACAGGAACTACAGTAAGTCCTGCTGCAACTGCAAAACCATTGTAGTTCGCATAAAAAGGCTCCGGAATAATTATTTCATCCCCTGGATTACAAGTCGCCATAAATCCAAAAGTCAATGCTTCAGAACCTCCAGTTGTAACAATAATATCATCTGAAGAAACAGAAATACCCACTTTTTTGTACGCTTCAACCAATTTATCTCTGTAACTGGCAAATCCGGCAGAATGACTATACTCTAAAACTTTGATATCTGCATTCTTCATTGCATCTATCGCTATTTTGGGCGTTTCAATATCTGGTTGTCCTATATTCAAGTGATGAACCTTTAATCCACGTGCATACGCTCCCTCTGCAAAAGGAACCAATTTTCGAATTGGAGAAGCTGGCATAGCTAGCGCTTTAGAAGAAATTTCTGGCATAATAGTTTGTAATTTATTCGGCAAATATAAAGCTTTAAGCCCTATAAATATTCTTTTTTTTTAGGTAACCCTCAACATTAACCTCAGATATTATGCTTGCATAAAGAATAGTGGGAGGTCATAAATAGCTCGAATTGGAATATAAAGGAGAATACCTTATTTAAATGCTATTTTTACAATCCCAAAAAGATAACTAATGACAAAAACAGATCCATACGCAGCACTACGCATTACAGAATTCAGATGGTTTATGTTTGTTCGATTTGCACTAGTTTTTGCATGGTCTATGCAGTTTATACTCATTGAATGGCAAGTCTATAAGATGACTAACAGCGCCCTTCATCTTGGATATATTGGCCTAGTGGAAATAATTCCAGCGTTATCCATGGCTCTTTTTGCAGGACACATTGTCGATCGACGTGAAAAAAAAGGACTACTCCAAAAATGCATTATCGGTTTTTCAGTAATTAGTCTAGGCCTCTTCCTACTAACCTTGAATAAGATATCTTTCGTGTTACCAAAAAATTGGATCTTGATAGGAATATATGCTATGGTTTTTCTCGGAGGTTTTTTACGTGCATTTATCGGACCAACCGTCTTTTCATTAGTTTCCCTACTCGTTCCGAAATCTATTTATCCTAATGCAGCAACATGGAATAGTTCAACTTTTCAAGCGGCGACAATTCTAGGTGCGTCAATCGCAGGTTTCTCTATTTATTGGATCGGTGTCAATTATTCGCTCTTCATCATATTTGGTTTAACCATTATTGCATTAATTGGCCTTTTAAATATAAAGCCTAAGCCCATACTGAACACCAAAATCAATGAGCCTTTAAAAGAAAGCCTAACAAGTGGATTGCGATTTGTATTCAACAATAAAATAATATTAGGAGCAATGACCCTAGATATGATTGCAGTACTTTTTGGTGGAGCGGTAGCACTTTTGCCCATCTTTGCTCAAGACATTTTAAATGTTGGTCCTAAAGGATTTGGATTTTTACGTGCAGCACCCGCTATTGGAGCTGTAATAGCACTAATTGGAACAGCACATATACCCATCACAAAAAAAACAGGTAAAAAATTATTAATCGCCATTTTCCTCTTTGGCTGTTGCATCATCGGATTTGGACTTTCTACTATCTATTGGGTTTCTCTACTTTTATTATTCTTTAGCGGAATGACGGACGCGGTATCGATGGTCATTCGTCAAACAATATTACAATTAGAAACCCCAGACGAAATGAAAGGAAGGGTCTCTTCCGTAAATATGATGTTTGTTGGCTCGTCAAATGAATTAGGTGCATTTGAAAGCGGATTAGCAGCAAAGTTATTGGGACCTGTAAAAGCAGTCGTATTTGGTGGAACTATTACCTTACTATCCGTATGTACCACCGCTCTATTCAGTGATAAATTCCGTAATTTAGAACTAGAATCCGAGCTGAAAAATAAATAATATGACATTTTATCACCCACTTTTGGTTATCATTTGTTTCATTACTAGCTGTACAGTGAAACAACCAAGTAAAGATTCAACAACAATTGATTTTCCTGTCTGTGAAAAGATAAATACTGAGCCAATTAAACCAAAGGAAACTAAAA
The DNA here is from genome assembly GCA_045629585.1 of Taishania sp. Taxonomy (GTDB): domain Bacteria; phylum Bacteroidota; class Bacteroidia; order Flavobacteriales_D; family Crocinitomicaceae; genus Taishania. The sequence goes on from JAZQRM010000056.1 coordinate 23,253, forward strand.
AAACACTTAAATATCATGACCTAAGTGAATATGGTTTAGTCGATATATTATCCGTTGATTCATCCATTCAAGTCGATCTGAAATATGCAACGAATGATAATTTCATGAAACACCAATTGTATTTTAATATAGAGCGTGCCTATTTGCAAAAAGATGTTGCCGAAAGACTTACAAAAGCACAAACATTATTGAAATCACTTCATCCAAAATATTCTTTATTGGTTTACGATGCCGCGCGTCCAGTTGAAGTGCAACAACGCATGTGGGATGCTTTGGATTCAATTCCTGTTAATAAAAGAATCCGATTTGTTAGTAATCCAAAAAATCACAGTTTACATAATTACGGGGCCGCAGTAGATTTAACGATCATCGATGAACAAGGAAATCCACTAGATATGGGAGCAGGATATGATGACATTCGTGAAATTGCTTATCCAAGATTAGAAAAAGAATTTTTAGATAAAGGGGAACTAACAGCCAAACAAATTGAAAATAGAATGCTACTCCGAAAAGTAATGAGCCATGGTGGCTTTACTGTACTCCCAACAGAATGGTGGCACTTTAATGCTTGCGACCGTGCGACAGCTAAAGCAAAATATTCTGTATTTTTGAAAGAACCTAAAGAAGGAGAATAGATGTATACCGTAACAGAAGAAAATTACCTAAAAGCAATAGCCTACCTAACCTATTTAATTGGACAAACAGGAGTAGGTACAAACGACCTTGCGGCACACCTTAATGTAAAGCCAGCAACAGTTACCGACATGTTGAAAAAATTAAAAGAAAGAGAAGCTGTTGATTACAAAAAATACGGGAAGATTTCACTCACCGACTCTGGAAAGATTATCGCAAATTTACTTATCAGAAAGCATAGATTGTGGGAAACTTTTATGTACGAAAAATTAGGGTTTGGATGGGATGAAGTCCACGAAGTAGCGGAACAGTTAGAACACATCAATTCCACAAAATTAACCGATTCTTTAGAAGAATTTCTAGGTTTCCCACGTGTTGACCCACATGGAGATGTAATCCCTGATAGAAATGGCGTGATCATTCACCCCTTTTCACGTCTTTTATCTGATGTAGAACCGGAAAGTATTTGTAAGGTAATTGCAGTTAAAGACAATTCAAATGATTTCTTACAATATGCTGAAAAAGTAGGAATTCAGCTCGGTAAAATCTTTAAACTAGATTCAAGAGAGAAATTTGATAGAAGTGTAACCATCCGCATTGATGAAGAGGTAAAACTACTATCCGATAAATTTGCTGGAAATATTTTTGTGGTGGTAGAAGGGGATGAAGGTTTTTAATCTTCCCACTTCAATAATTGACATTTTTCACCATCAAAAACAGCGTAAGTATTGTAATTAATCCATTCACCTAAATTAATATAAGTCGAATTTACACCAACTTTTATTTCCATCGGTAAATGTCTATGTCCAAAAATGAAATAATCAACGTGCTGTCTAGTCAACACTCGCTTGGCATATTGAGCAAGCCATTCATTCTCTTCTCCTAAAAATTGTTGATCACCTTCACCTGTTGCAGCCCTACTTGATTTAGAAGATCGATCTGCCAACCAAATTCCAAAGTTGGGATGCAATCTTGCAAATAACCATTGACAAACGCTACTTGCAAAAATCTTTTTTAAGAATTTGTATCCTTTATCACCTGGGCCTAGACCATCACCATGTCCAATGAAAAACTTTTTACCATTAAAATCACGAACGATCGGTTCACGGTAAAGTGTTACACCAAGTTCTTTCGGTAAATAATCAAAAATCCACATATCGTGGTTTCCTGTAAATATATAGATTGGAATACCTGCATCCGTTAATTCAGCAATGGCACCTAGTAAACGGACAAAACCGCGTGGAATTGCCCGTTTATATTCAAACCAAAAATCAAAAATATCTCCTACAAGATAAATTTCTTTCGCATCTTTAGCTACCTCTCTTAACCAACATACAATTCGTTTTTCACGCTTTAAACTCTCCTCATAATTCGGAGCTCCTAAATGAAAATCGGATGCAAAATAGATTTTTGTTCGTTCCACAAATAATTATTTACCTAATAATTGAGAAACCACGCGCTCTAAATCCGCACCGCGTAAATTTGTTTGTATGATTTTTCCTTCTTGATCGATCAGAACAGTAAAAGGAATAGATTTAACAGCATACTTTGCACCAGCAGCGCTTTGCCATTTCTTTAAATCAGAAACGTGATTTGGCCACTTTAAATTATCTTGTTCAATTGCTTGTTTCCAACGATCCAAATTATCGTCCAGAGAAACGCTCATCACTGTAAAACCTTTGTCTTTGTATTTATCATAAAGTGCCACTACATGAGGATTTTCTTTACGACATGGCCCACACCAAGAAGCCCAAAAATCTAATAAAACAACTTTTCCTTTTAAATCGGACAACTTCATTTTGGTTTTACGATCCAGCATCAATTCTTCGAAATCGGGTGCTACTTTACCAACAGCTATAGGATTTCCAACATCTTTCTCCATCTTTTTCACTTGATACGCTTGCGCTACACCTTGCACCGTTGGACTTTGCGGGAAAGATTTCATTAAATCATTCACTACGATTTCATAAGAACCAAAATCTTGTTCCGGATCCAAAACATTTAATAAACCAATTAAGGCTGGTGAGCCAACATTACTTTGATAATACTCATTAACTGTTACCTTAAATTTTTCAAATTCTTGGTTCGTTTGTGCATTTAACGCATTTGCATCTAAAGGATTTTGTTGTGCTTTTATCGTATTTTCCTGTCTGATTCTATGATAACCTTCGTAGGAATTAAAAAACTTCTGTAAGCGATCACTCTCTTCAGAGCCAACAATATTGGAATGTTGATTGAAATTTTTGGCGTCTCCATAGATTTTATAATCTCCATTAGCCCGAACAATAAGCTGATGTCCACTATCCTTATAACGGAAAACGTAGAAATCTTCAGTCGGCACATCTATGGCCATAGAAAATTTCCCATCTTTAGACAAAACGCTACTGTTCAGATTTACGTATTGCCCATTTCCCATAAAACGAGATACAAATATTGAATCCCCTTTTGCTCCATTAACAATTTCACCTGAAACGGTTGCTTTCACTTGCGCTTCAGTGGTAAACGCTACACCAATGAATGCTAAAATTCCAACAAATTTCTTCATGTATTAAGATTTGAATATTTCTTTTAGTTTTTGTTCTAATGCTTCTCCTCTCAACCCTTCTGCAATAATATTGCCATCTTTTCCTACTAACACTGTATAGGGTATAGAACTAAACCCATACAACTTTGTAACCATTGATTTCCACCCCTTTAAATCAGACACGTGATTTGGCCAAATTAATCCATCTTGTTCAATTGCTACTAGCCAATCTGCTTTACGTTCATCTAAAGAAACAGAAAAAATCTCAAAACCTTTTTCCTTATATTTTTTGTAAAGCTGAACTACTTTTGGATTTTCCTTACGGCATGGTCCGCACCATGAAGCCCAAAAGTCAATCAAAACAACCTTACCTTTTAAATCAGATAAACGTCTTTCAATATCCTCTGTATCTAGCATCACTATTTCAAGCGCTTTCTTTTTTCCTGAAATCATCATTTGATAGTCAGCGAATCCATTAATAACCTGATTCACTTGCATATCAAAGGAATTAGCCAATGGATTTCCCGCATATTTACGAGAATATGCCGCATTCATTTCCTTTAGGATTGGCAAATAAGTAGAATCCCAATACTGAAATCCCATTGTTGGTAGCAAACTATTAGAAAGAACCAAGTTAAAAGAAGAGGAAGGATTCTTTTTAATGTGATCTACCGCAAACTGATCAACCACCTTTTTATAGACCATAAATTCCTTTACCATCTGATCCTGTGTCATCTGGTCTTGCTTCAACATAATGGCATTTTGTCCATCCATCATCGTTTTTAGCAAACGCATATACTTTTGGTATTCTCCTCCCCACTCTACTCCTGAAAGACGAACGCTTGTATTTAAATCAGCTAAATCACCTTCAACATGAATAGAATCGCCTGGTTGTGCTGTCAAAACAAGTCCATTATCCGGATTTGTCCCAATTTGTAGGATATACATTCCCATACCAGGAATATTGGTACGCAACTTAAAGGTCCCCTTATCATCAATTGTTCCTTGATCAACAAGAACACGACCGTTTTGGGATTCTGTAACAATAGCAATAGGCTGTCCCGCTGCTGAAGTTAGAGCACCCTCTATAACTAAATTCACCTCTCCAATCTGGGAGTTCTCCTGCTCATTACTATTCCCACATGAGGAAAGCACTAAAGCGACAGCACTAAAAAGTACACCTATTTTTCTCATTATGCTTCTAACATTTTACGCAATAACTGATTGGATTGCTTTGGATCGGCCTTTCCTTGTGAAACTTTCATCAATTGCCCCATGAAAAAACCAACTAATTGTTTCTCACCATTACGGTAACGTTCAACTTCACTTAAGTTTCCATCAATCACTTGTTGAATATAAGCTGCCAATGTATCCTCATTAGAATCTTGAATTACATTTAAGCGTTCCGCAATAGACAAAGGACTTTCTTGTGGATTATTAATTAATTCAGGGAAAATCTTTTGAGACATAACCGAATTAGAAACTTTACCTTCATCCACTAATTGAATCAAAGCAGCGATTTGCAAAGCATCTAAAGGAAATTCCTTCATTTCTAGTGCACGATTGTTAAGAAATGACTTAATGTCTCCCATAACGATATTCGCCGCAGCTTTGTAATTTTTAGTTCCCGCTAATATTTTTTCATAGAACAAAGCGATATCTTTTGTATCCGTTAATACAGCTGCATCATAATCTGACAAGCCGTATTCTTTAACGTATTTTGCAAATAGCTCACGTGGCAAAGCTGGCATTTCTTCTTTAATAGAAGCGACATCTTCTTTAGAAACAAAAATGGGTTGTAAATCGGGCTCTGGGAAATAACGGTAATCATTTGCTGCTTCCTTAGAACGCATTGAAATTGTAATATTTTTCAACGCATCAAAAGAGCGTGTTTCTTGTGCGATGGTTTCGTCATTTTCTATTGCCGTAATTTGTCGTTCAATTTCAAATTCGATTGCGCGTTGTACATTACGAATAGAGTTCATATTCTTCACCTCTACTTTTGCACCAAATTCCTTAGCTCCTTTTAACATCACAGATACATTGGCGTCACAGCGAAGTGAACCTTCCTCCATGTTACCATCACAAATATCCAAGTAACGCACTAACTGGCGTACCTCTGTCAAATAATTATAAGCTTCCTGACTGGATTTGATTTCAGGCTCAGAAACAACTTCTAACAAAGGTGTTCCCGCACGATTTAAATCTACCAAAGTATCAAAAACATCCACATCGTGAATCGATTTACCAGCATCTTCCTCCATGTGAATACGCGTAAGATTCACAATCTTATCGACTCCGTTATCATCTTTAATAACGATTCTTCCACCTTCACAAATTGGCGTTTTATCCTGCGTAATTTGATAACCTTTTGGAAGATCGGGATAAAAATAATTTTTACGAGCAAAGTATTGATTCTCTGCAATCCTACAATCACAAGCTAATCCTAAACGAATCGCATATTCAATTGTTTTTTTGTTCATTACTGGCAGTGTACCAGGATGTCCCAAAGTAATCACACTCACATTTGTATTAGGAGCTGATCCGTATTCATTTATATCGTTAGAATAAGCTTTAGTTTTAGTTAACATTTGAGCATGTACCTCTAAACCAATAACTACTTCGTACTTGTCGCGTATTTCTTCTTTCATATTATTATTACACAGTGTAAAACACAATTCTACAAAGTTAATGATTTCGAAATTAAGACGAACATAATTCACAGAAAGGTTTTACACCTTTAAGATAATAATATTAATTAAAAAGTCCATAAAATAAAGTCGTTTGTAGGACCTTCTTTATAAAACTCGGCATGGAATCAATCTGAGTTATAGAAAAAAAACGTTTTAAGCTGAAACCAACTGAAACGCGCCCAATATACTACCAAGCGCAAGTCGTTAAAAAACCATAAAATTTGAACAAAAAAAAGGGGCGTAAGCCCCCTTAAATATTTATATAAAAGAAATTAAACGCTAGCAATCAATTCCTTCATGATAATCGTCATTTTCGGTTCTTGACGACTTGCTACTGCGATAACGTCATCCAAAGAAGTTTCTTGAATCTTACCTTCTACTCCTAAATCAGTACAAATGGATATTGCAAATACAGGGATAGACATGTGTCTAGCTACAATCACTTCAGGAACGGTTGACATACCGACAGCGTCAGCTCCAATTACACGAACATACTTGTATTCTGCCGGAGTCTCCAGTGTAGGCCCTGTTAAACCAAGATAGGTTCCTGTAGAAACTTTAATATCATTTTCTTTCGCAATAGAAATAGCCATGTTAATCATCTCTTTGCAATAAGGTTTACTCATATCTGGGAAACGAGGTCCTAATTCATCGATATTTGGTCCTGTTAATGGATGCTCAGGGAACGTATTAATATGATCGTTGATGATCATGATTTCTCCAATTTCAAAATCAGGATTTGTACCACCTGAAGCATTAGAAACAAATAACTTCTCAATCCCTAACAATTTCATCACACGCACAGGATAAGTAACTTGCTTCATGTTGTACCCTTCATAATAATGGAAACGTCCTTGCATTGCAACCACGCTTTTTCCACCTAAGTAACCAAAGATAAGTTTACCTGAATGAGATTGAACTGTAGAAACTGGGAAGTTAGGAATATCACCGTAAGCGATCTCATCTACCACTTCCATTTCTTTAACCAAACCACCTAATCCTGTACCTAATATAATACCAATTGTAGGTTCGATCTTAGTTCTTGTTTTGATATAATCAACTGATTGTTGGAATTGCTCTAACATAATTTAGTATTAATTCATTAAACGCTTTCTCTCTGTCTATTTTCACACTTATGGATTGATAACACCATGGGTATTTTTGTTTTTCTTCCTCAGTTAAAAGAGGTGAAATTCGAACAAAATCCTTTTCGGTTGTCACAATTACCCTTTGCTCGTCATCAAAATTATCAAATTTAGCGTGAATATCCGCTAAATCTTTTTTGCTAAAGTTATGATGATCTGAATAACGTATCTCCTCTATATGAAATTCATCTTGCAAATGCCTTTTTAACAAGTAAGGATGTGCAATACCTGTAACTAACAAAACCGATTTTGGAGTTTCTACAATTTTTCCAAAAGGAATAAGATCACCATAAACGATGGAAGAAAAAAATACAGATTGTTCATCGACCCCCAATTGTTTTATAAAATATTTTTTATCCATTTGGATTAATCCATTTGGCGACTTTGTAACTATGATAACGTCAGCTCTTTTCTTGCCACATCTAAACTCACGCAATCGGCCGGCTGGTAACACATGATCCGAGAAAAAAGGTTTGTCATATTCAGTTAAAAGAATCTGGAAACCTGCTTTCACCTTTCGGTGTTGATAAGCATCATCCAAAACAACAACATCAACGCCATTATTTAGATCTAATTCTTTTGCTGTCCTTGAACGATTTTCATCCACAACAACCATGGCATCATTACCCAATCGAAGTTTAAACATCAAAGGCTCATCACCGACCTCTTCAGCCAAGCTCGCTGCTGAAACCTCAAAGAAACCTTTTGTTCTTCTTCCATATCCACGTGAAAGTGTTGCCACATGAACAAATTCTTTCAGTAAATCAACTACATATAAAACATGGGGACTTTTCCCAGTTCCTCCTACGGACAAATTACCGATGTTAATTGATGGCTTTCGAATTACATAACTTTTGATAATCCCTTTATCAAACAATCTATTTCTCAAGGTCATTATAATGCCATAAAGCAAAGAAAAAGGAAAGAGTAAAGGTGTATACCACTTCATAAAACAAAGATAATAAAAGGACTAACAAATGAACACTTGTACCCTATTTCAACTAGATTAATCTTAAAAGTATTAGAATTATTTTTTTTAGGATTTTTCACACCTACAACAGGAAATTAAAGGAAATTACAAAAATCTCAATTTCTGCTCAGAATTAGGTAAAAAACAACTATTCTGCCCTAAAAACATTCGGTTTTTAGCAATAACATCATATACCTTATTAATTAAAAAAAGGGGTAGTATATTAAAAACTAACAAAGGATAAAATCTAGGTTTCAAATAATAACGTACTAAGTAAAAGAAAGCACGTCCTTTTTCTAAAACAGCTGTATCTGTTTTGATTTTAAAGCTGTCTAAATAATCAGATTGCGTACAATAATTAGACAGCACTTCAGTCGCATATTGAGATTGTAACGCAGCAAATTTCAACTTGTTATTCTTTTCATTTTTTAAAATGAAAGAAACAATTTTGTTACAAAAACCGCATTCTCCATCATAAAATAAAACATCTTGATACATAGCAACGCATTTATAGTTTTAAAGATAGTACAATACTGGCCAAAACACAAAATGAAAATACATCCTGATCGAATAAACGAGAAAACGACCACCCAATGTATTTAAAAGAGATTAGCACATCAACAGCAAATTTATTATGCAATACAAGGTTTTAGGACTTTTCTTTTACCCCTCTATCTGTGACTGACTTCTATCACTTTTTTGCTACAATTAATTAATTATATTTGCCCATATCAAAACAAAAAATACATGAAGAATGTAGCGGTAATTGGTGCAGGAACAATGGGTAATGGTATTGCTCACGTATTTGCACAATATGGTTATAAAGTTTCTCTAATAGATGTTGCTCAGGCTGCTCTAGATAAAGGGATGGCAACTATTACAAAAAACTTAGATCGTCAAGTAACTAAAGGAACTTTGACGGAAGAAGGAAAAGCTGAAACATTAGCAAATTTAACAACTTTTACTTCGATGGAAGAAGGAGTAAAGAATGTTGAATTAGTGGTTGAAGCTGCTACAGAAAACATTGATTTAAAATTGAAAATTTTTGCTGAATTAGATCGCTTAACTACCCCTGAAGTGATCTTAGCATCTAACACATCTTCTATCTCTATTACTAAAATTGCTTCTGTTACTTCTCGTCCAGAGAAAGTAATTGGAATGCATTTCATGAATCCCGTTCCAGTGATGAAATTGGTGGAAATCATCCGTGGTTATTCAACTACAGATGAAGTGACGAATATCATCATGGAAACTTCAAGAAAATTAGACAAGGTACCAGTTGAGGTAAATGATTACCCCGGATTTATCGCCAACCGTATCTTGATGCCAATGATCAACGAAGCAATCTGTAGTTTATACGAAGGTGTTGCAGGAGTTGAAGAAATTGACACGGTAATGAAACTAGGTATGGCTCATCCAATGGGACCTTTGCAATTAGCAGATTTCATAGGTCTAGATGTTTGTTTGGCTATCTTAGAAGTATTACACCAAGGATTTGGTAATCCTAAATACGCACCATGTCCATTGTTGGTTAATATGGTAACAGCAGGGAAAAAAGGAGTTAAATCTGGAGAAGGTTTTTACTCTTGGACACATGGAACGAAAGAACTTATTGTTGCCAACAACTTTAAGAAATAAGAGGATTTTAGCTATTAAACAAAAAGGGCGATTTCAATGAAATCGCCCTTTTTAATTCTTATAATTTTGCTATTAGTTTTGAAAAGATATAAAATCGATTTCAAACATCAAAGGTCCTTTCTCTGGTCCATAAGCCATATTAGCAGGAACAAAAATCTTATAACTTCCACCTTTTTTCATTTGAGGGAATGAGTATTTCCATCCTGGTATAACTTGATTTAAGCTAGATTTAAACGGTTGTCCTCTGTCAATAGATGATTCCAATTTATTTCCGTTCATGTCGTACAATGTGTAATGCGCTTCAACAGTTCCATCAGGAGTTGGACTTCCACCAGTACCTTCTTTAATTGTTTGTATAACGATACCAGCTTCAATTACCTTCGTGTTAGGTAACTTCTTTGCGTTTTCTAAGAAAGTCATCTCTAAATCACCTGCTTCTTTCATCAAAACAGATTGAATATCTGTTTGGAATTTAGATAAATAAAAGGCTTTATCTGACTTTGACAAGATGGTATCTGCTTTGTTAAGACCATCCTTAAAACCTTGTACCAAATACGCTTTATCAATCGCATCAAGTCGTTCTGCTCTTTTTAATACAATGTAAATATCATGAGAAGAGAATTTCCCAAAACATTCAGATCCTTGTACTTTTAAAGCGGGATTAGGTTGTGAGAATCCTTCACCAAATGCTTCAACCATAGTTGCTCCACAAGCTGAAATATCATCTTCGTTGAACCCTTTGTCAAATCCAGTTACAATAGCATCAATATCAAACATTTCAAAGATATTCTTTGGAGCATTTAATAGAACTTGAGACATATCACTACCTACTGCATAAGAAACCTTCTGTTTGTCGTTTTCTAACGTTACAACTTCTTTCTTATCTTTATTTCCGCAACTTACTAGCATCAATGCTGCAGCTGCAATTAGAACTGTTTTTTTCATATATCTATTTAAAATCGATTAATTCAACATCAAAAATCAAGGCCATATAAGGCTGAATTAAACCACCTGGGGCTTGTGGTCCATAAGCTAAATCCTGAGGGATATACAAGCGATACTTTGAACCTTTTTTCATCAATTGCAAAGCCTCTGTCCATCCTTTGATTACTTGTGTCACTCCAAAATTTGCAGGCTCACCTCTACTCATTGAACTATCAAAAACTTGACCATCCAAAAGACGACCTTCATAATGTACGGTAACATGTGATGCTGTAGAAGGAGACTCACCAGTTCCTTCTTCTAAAACTTCATACTGTAAACCACTAAGAGTTGTTACAATACCTTCTTTCTTGAAGTTTTCAGCCAAAAATTCTTCACCAGCCTTTTTATTCACTTCAAACTGTTGTTGCATCACGTTTTGCATGTATTGTTGAATAACTGCATCAGCTTCTTCAGGACTTAATTTTAAATCACTTGAATTCAAAACATCAACTACACCTTGCGTAAATAATTCAACATTAATTTTAGCTAAATGCTGACTCATCAAGCTCCCTCCTATGCTCATTCCAACAGCATAACTTACTGCATCTAATTCTTCTTTCATTAATTTAATTTATTACTTTTCAATTTAATTTGGGTCGTACAAATCTACAACTTTTGACAATGAATAAAGGATTTTATTATGCTTTACCACGAAAGGATTTTCCTCATCCCAAACATAACCTGCTAAAACCGAACAAACTTGTCGCATAAAATCAGGATTGGGTTCGTTAGCAAAAAAGATACCCCCTAATGTCCCATCGTACCAAGCATTGACGTAGGAACGAAAAACGTTTATCCCTCGTTTCATAACTTCACTGTACTCGGTTTCCCAATTTGGATTTTCTCCTCTTAGTTTTTGGCACGTTAAATCAGCTGCACGATACCCAGATGATATTGCCAAAGTTACACCAGAACTAAAAATAGGATCCAAAAACTCGGTTGCATTCCCACAAAGTACAAATCCTTCTCCAAACATCTTCTCAATAGAGACAGCGTAATTAAGGACAACGCGTGGCTCAAACTTCAATTCTGCCTCTGAGAAACGTCCATCAAGTCCGGGAAAATTCCTCAAATACTCTTTATAAAGAGCCCCTTCATTTAATGCACACTCCTCAATAAATGCTTTTTCACCTACTATCCCAACAGAGCAAGTTCCATCCGAAAAAGGAATAGACCAAAACCAAGCGGTGTTTTCACGAAAAGCGTGGATAAAGATGTTTTGACCGGCCTGATCACTTCTATGTTGATCAACAACATGACTAAAAATTGCGCCTCTGGGAATGGCTGCCGCTGGCTTTTCTATATTTAATAGTTTGGGTAAAACACGACCATAACCACTTGCATCAATGACAAAACGTGCCGTCACTATTTTCTCTTCCTCCAAAGTAGGATGCTTGAAAACAACCGACTGCACATCGTCTGTAAATGACACATTAACAACTTCTGCTTCATACAAAACCTCAGCTCCTCTCTGTTGAACTTCATCAATGAGAGCTTTATCAAAATCAGCACGCTTAACCTGCCAAGTATAATCCCAACTATTTTTTGTAAACTGATTGTTAAAATGAAATTGATATTTAGATAATCCATTATAAAAACCAACTCCTGTCTTAAGCTGAAAATTTTGTGCACGCACCACTGGAATCAGATCTAAACGATCTAAATAATCCATACAATGTGGTAAAAGACTTTCTCCTATAACAAAACGAGGAAATACCATCTTTTCTAACACTAAAACCTTTAGATTGTCCTTCAACAACCTTGCTGCAGCTACAGAACCAGCTGGTCCAGCACCTATTACAACAACATCATAATCAATACTCATTATTTATCTTTTCTAGTAATTCTTCTCTGTTAACAAAATTAAAGCTGGTCAAAAGTGCACCAATAGAACAACCTAGAATACCATGAAGTACAACATTTTGTCCAGTTAAGTATAAGTTTTTCACTTTAGTGCGTGTATTTAAACTTGATGTAGCAATAATGTCAGCATTTTTTTCCATTCCATATAATTCACCTTCTGGCGTCCCTAAATAATCACGATACGTTAATGGCGTACTACAATGTACTTGCCTAACATATTGTTTAACGTCAGGGTATCTCTCATAAAAACGGCTTAAAACCTGGTCTATTTTTTGATTTTTCCAATTTTGGTAGTCAATCGTTCGCTCGCTTGGATTGGGGATTGTGTTCATCGTATCTTGCCATTGCTCGACTTCTTTTGCATCCATATAACACAACACAGAAATGGATTCCGCAAACTCATTTTTATCCTTATGTGACGACGTAGTAACCATTAAGTAATTCGGCCAATCCTTGTTATCTTTCTCAAAATAATCAATGGAATCAAATGGATTCTCCGTATACAACTCAAAACGATTAAAATTCATATAAGCTACTTTATTTCGTTCAAGTGTTAAAAACACGGAAAATGAAGAAACTGTATTTTTAATCTTCTCTAATCTACGTCTATATGCCGGAAGAAAATTCGTTTCTCCTACCAATTTAATTGTCTGAGTTGGATGTAAATTTGAAATGAAATTACTCGCTACATAATTGCTGCCATCAGCACAAAAAACGGTTTGCATATCACCGTCTTTAACATGTACATCAACGACTTCTTTCCGCTTTAAAATTTCACCGCCATACTTTCTAAATTCTTTTACCAGAGCCTTTACTAAAAGACCTCCACCTCCTGGTAATCGGTAACTTCCTTTTATATAACTATTCAAAATTAAAGCAACTACATAAAAAGGTGTTCGTTTCATGTCTCCTGCATATATCATAGCATTGCCCGTAATTACATGCTTTATTCTATCACAAGTGAAAATTTCATTAAACACATCCCAAGCTAATTCCCCGTGAATCTTTTCATGTGCATTCGCTATTCCTTCATCTGCAATTGTCAAATTATAAAGAGGAAATCTTTTAGTTGTAGCTATTAATTTTTCAATAAATACATCAATATTAGCTTCTTCATCTGGGAAATCTGCCACTAAAGTTGTCCGAAAACGTTCATACCCCATAGCTATATTACCAACAAAACCATCTGAAAAACGGATTTGATCAAAACCATCAACAGCCATTGGAGAAAATTCTAAGTGATCAAAAACACCTAAATAGTTGAAAATCTTCTGAAGATTTTCCCCTTCATCCAAACCACCTAAATAATGTACACCTGTATCAAATATGCATTTATCGCGACTAAAAACCTGTAAGGCACCACCTACCTGCTGATTTTTCTCCAAAATAAGAACAGAGTAATTATGTTTGGCAAGTGTAATACCGCAGACCAACCCTGACATACCACTGCCAATAATTATTACATCATATTTAGACTGTGAATTCATCTTTTCTAAAAACAAATAAATGGTTTGAAGTTACCTTAGAATGAGATTGGTCTTCCAATATAAGACTATGTTTTTTTGCAAAAACAAACAGCTCTTCTTTGGAAAGAAATTCCATTTGATTCGCTACTTTATTGAACCCAATAATTTTAGTACTCCATACTTCGCTACGCTTTGTGTTCTTGGTTGATGCTATACCAGCCACACCATCTCGAAGAATAATAATACCATTAGGATTTAATAAATCTACTAGCTTACTAAGCAGTTGTTCTTGTTCTAATTTAGGTAAATAATGTAAAACATCATTAATTATAAAAACATCTGCTGCTTCATAATTATATTTCAAGATATCCTGACAAACAAAATTTAATCGCCTTACATCATAAATCCCATTTGCTGCTGTAAGAATTTTCTCTTCGTCCGCATCTATAGCTGTAATCTGACGTTCAATATTGGCATAATGAAGTAAAAAATCAAGATACCCTAGTCCTGCTCCTAGATCATAAATACGACTTCTCGAACCGATTAATTGATTATAATAAATAAAATTTGAAGCCTCTAACTTATATTTTATGCGAACATACCATTCCAAAACAGGGCCTTTTAATAGATAGTTTCTTAAAATAGCCTGCTTCCAAAATTGGGTGCTTGTTTGTTCAATCAAACCTTGTTGCAAATTTAAACGCATTTGACTTTGCGCACATTTGGTGATTTCCTGATAGCTACCGAATTCCGTTGGGTCGATAACAGGTAGATATTTCATGTAAAAATATCCCGGGTTAATCATGATATCATTTTTAGGATTGACCCAATTTAATCCGATTAACACAACCGGCTGTATAGGACAATTCAACGATTTGGCTAAATGAAACGCTCCTTTATGAAAACGTCCGATTTGACCATCTGCACTACGAGTTCCTTCTGGAAAAATAATTACAGAATAACCATTAGCTAATTTCTCACGCACTCTTTCCAGATTTTTTTCAGAACCGTCTCCAACATATAAATATCCTGCGTAACGAATGCAAGGTCCAAAAACTGGAGAATTATAAACCCAATCTTTAACTAAAATGACTGCTTTTGGACTAATACTCAGCATTGCCAAAATGTCTATAAACGAAGAATGATTCGCAATAACGATCTTCCCAATACCATCCTTATAATTAAACCTGTCGATTTCTAAATACCTAACTCGGGGATAACAATTGATGATAGATTTTGCCACCAAATAAATGGTATAGTTTAGAATATATTGCTTCTTCATCTTTTTAATCGGTAACACCAAAAGAAACAATAGGAGTACAAAAGATAAAAAGCAGAAAATAAAGAAGTAAGAAAATAATAATATACTGAATATAAAATTCACAATCGTAATAGGCCCTAAACCTTTCTCTTTTCTTCGAATGACCAAATAATTAAAAACATAAGGCTGAACCGCCAACGTCATTATCATTATCAATCCAATTCCTAATATACTTAATCCACCTACTGATTGTATGGCTGGATGCTTGGCCAAAACCAATATTCCTGTTCCTATAATAGTAGTAATACCAGATAATATGATTGCTTGCTTATAAGATGCTAGTTGATTCGTTCCATAACGTGATTTATTGAGTAAACCATCAGTCACAAATATGGAGTAATCATCTCCTAAACCAAAAATGAAGGTGACAATTAAAATATTTACAAAGTTAAACTCCAACCCTAAATAATACCCTCCCGATAAAATCCAAAGCCACGAGAGTGCCATCGGAGCAAAAGCAAACAAACTTAACTCTAAACGACCATAAATAACAAGCAAGGAAAAGAAAACTAATGCGGAAGAAAAAAACAATAAATAATTAAAATCATCCTTTAAGGAAACTAAAAATTGAGCCGATAAATCTGAAATATCCATCACAAAAACGTCCGAGCCTAAATTTATCTTTATCTCTTCTTTTAAAGCTGAAAGATGTTCTTTATCTAAGACTAGAATGGTAATAATAGAGTTTTGCCCATTGCCATTATGAACTAAATTATTCATCCCTAATTGGGTCACGAACTCAGAACCTTCAGCTACAACCTCACCTTTGTCTGCTATAAAATCATAAAAGGGATTAAATGCAGCATCCGTAAAACCTAACTTTTCACTCTCTTCTCTAAAATCATCTAAGACAGAATTGTTATGCGCCCAAAATGTTTGCCATTCCGCATATTTTTGACTCCATTCCACTTCTGGTATAAGATAAGGAGCAGTGGAAACCATTTCTGCAATAGTATATTCTTCCTTCTTCTCTTTCAATACTTCTGCAAGCTGCCTATTGACAACTTGAGCTTCTTCCATTGTTTTCCCCTTAGAAAAAAGATAAACCTTCTTTTGTTTGGTTGGTGTGATGCCCGTAAATTCAGTTTCTTTTTCTTGTAAATAAGTGGGATGATATGCCAAATTGTTAATATCTCCATCAAAACGCATTTGCTCATTTTGAACCAAGAAAAATAAAGAACCTAAAGCAATTATTAGCGTTAATATCTTTGGAATCC
This sequence comes from Taishania sp., assembly GCA_045629585.1. Taxonomy (GTDB): domain Bacteria; phylum Bacteroidota; class Bacteroidia; order Flavobacteriales_D; family Crocinitomicaceae; genus Taishania. Next base: position 39,707 of record JAZQRM010000056.1, read on the forward strand.
AGCGTGGGGTATTTCTTTCTGCAGTTTGTTCTTCTGGAAAAGAAAACTTTAAAGTCGTCAATATGACAGGTAAACCAATAATAGTGAAAAGTGCAGCACCTAAAAGCGTAACCAAAGCAATTAAACCAAAATTCTGAAGAATCGCGGAATTAGTAAACATTAAAGAAGCAAAAGCACCAACAGTAGTGAAACTACCTACTAACATCGGAAAACTAATGTCTTTAACAGTATTTATAATCGATTTGGAATGCTTTAAATGCGTGAAAAAATGAAAAGAATAATCCAGAACTATCCCTAATAAAACACTCGCTGTTGCAATACTTATTCCATTTATATGTGGTTGAAAATAGCCCACAAAACCTAAACCAAATAGAATTCCAAAAAAACAGGGGATCATAAAAATCAAAGGAATACTTGCTTTCCGATAAAAAAGAAAAAGAATAAAAAGGATAAGTGCAACACTAATACTAACGGTAAGAATCGTGTCCTTTTGAATTTGTTGTTCATTCTCTACTGCAATTTGAAAAGTCCCAAACCCTTCTAAATGAGCATTTGAATAGGATGAATTAAACTCGTTTTGAACACTTTGTAAAAGTGCATTTGCATCCTTTGAACAGCTACTTTGACCTTGCGCACAATTTAATTCAGCAAAGAAAAACAAGCGTTTGTAGTCTGCACTATAAACCAAACCATCTTCGACAATATAATTGGGTGATTTTGAATTATCGGCAACTGCAGCTAGCCCCTTAGAAGAAAAAGCGAAGGGGTCTTGCGAATAATACGAAGCATAAAAAAAACCTTTAGCTCCTGATAAATCCTCTTTAATCCTTTTTAATTGCTTTTGAATAGAATCTTTTGAACCATAAGTCTGCGAAAAAGATTGATAATCCAATGAATCCACCCCTGTAATCATCGCCCGCTGCAGGTAGTTAATTAAGGCACCCTGATCAATTGTTCTTTGAATGGTAAAATCTTTGAAATAATCACCTCGTGACTGAAAAATCTGCACTACAGATTCCATCATGGCTAAGCTACTATCTGGTGATTCTTGGGCCTGGATCGAAAATACAACTTGTTTGGTAAAAGAATTTTCATTCATTATCGCAGAAAAATCTGCGTAATCCTTTCCTGATGGAAAAATATCATATATATTAGAAGTAATATGTATGCGTCGTAAACCATTGACACTTATAGCGACAAAAAGGAAGAGTAATAAATAAAAGAGAACGCTGTGCCTTAAAAAGAAAGTAACGATTCTAGCACATATCCTACCCAACATGATTTACTGTAATTAATAAAAAAAAAAACGAAAGTAATCAATTAACCGTTTCTCTCTTTCAATAAATTTAAGTTTCAATATATATTTCATCAGATTTAACTGCTCTATTTTTCTAAAATACAGTAAATTCGCTAAAAATTACGTTCATCTTCACCCTATCCTACCGCAAAATGTAGGCTCCATAAGATTTACGTTTTCACTAAATTACACGTTGAATGACTTTAGACGAACTGGAGAGCATTGCATTAAAACAAATGCAGTTAGAGATTACTGATGAAAAATTAGACCATTTAGAAAAATCACATCAATTCTTGAGACATTTTTCAAATGACAAAATCATTTACGGTATAAACACTGGTTTTGGACCAATGGCACAGTTTAAGATAGAACAAAGCCAACTTCAAGAGCTGCAGTACAATCTAATCAAAAGCCATTCTTCCGGTCTGGGTAATGTCTTACCGAAGACTGAAGCTCGAGCTGTAATGCTAGCAAGGGTTAACAATTTTTTACAAGGAAACTCTGGCATTAGCACACCTGTCATTCTTAAATTACAAGAATTTCTAAACAAAGACATAACGCCAGAAATATTTGAACATGGAAGTGTCGGTGCATCTGGTGATTTAGTACAATTGGCTCACCTTGGTTTAAACCTAATTGGTGAAGGATATGTGTACATTAACGATGTACGAACACCAACTAAAGAAGCCTTTGCAACGCTAAATATAGAGCCGCTAGTTTTACAATTAAGAGACGGTCTGGGACTAATGAATGGTACATCCTGCATGACTGGAATAAGCGCTATAAATTTAATCTATTCAAAAAAACTTTTAAATTGGTCCGTTTTAACATCTTCAATTCTCAATGAAATTATTGAAGCCTATGACGACTCATTCTCGGTCGGATTAAACTCCGTGAAAAAACATAAGGGTCAAGCTTGGATAGCAAACCAAATGCGTGAAATATTATTCGATTCAACGCTTATCCAAAGCAGAAATGAATTGTTTAAAAATGATTTGGATGCATTACCTGCAGAAATAAAGAAAAAAGTACAAGAATATTATTCCATCCGATGCGTCCCTCAGATCCTTGGACCTGTAAAGGACACTTTAGATTTTGCCCAACAAGTCATTGAGGATGAACTAAATTCAACTAACGACAATCCTATTGTTCACCTTGAAGAACAAAATGTTTTCCATGGCGGAAACTTTCACGGTGATTATATTTCGTTGGAAATGGATAAGGTTAAAATGGTTATCACCAAAATGACCATGTTGGCAGAACGTCAATTAAACTTTTTACTCAATCATAAAATCAACGAACAATTCCCTCCGTTTTTGAACAAAGAAACATTGGGTTTAAATTTTGGAATTCAAGGAATGCAGTTTACTGCAACTTCCACAACAGCTGAATCTCAAATGCTGTCAAATCCTATGTATGTACATAGTATCCCCAATAACAACGACAATCAAGACATTGTTTCAATGGGGACAAATAGCGCAGTTATTACAAGAAAAGTCATTGATAACGGATACCAAGTTATGGCCATTCATTGCATTGCGCTGGCTCAAGCTATGGACTTTATTCCAATTGAAAAACAATTGAAATTTAGTGCAAAAACTAAGGCATTTTATACTGCAATACGTGCTATCATTCCAACAATTAACAAGGATGAACCACAATTTGAACGTATGCAATTAGTTGTTGATTATTTAAGAAAATAATGAAAAAGAAAGTAGCATTAGTAACAGGAGCTTCAAGAGGGTTAGGGAAAGCAATTGCACAACAATTAGCGCAAGATCTAAACTACCACATTATTATAAATTATGCGGGAAACAAAACCGCTGCTGAGGACACCCTACAATCAATTATCAACAAAGGAGGATCAGCTGAATTACTCCAATTTGATGTGAAAAACACTGCCGAAGTAACCGATAAAATTAACCTTTGGCATCAAAACAATCCAGATGCAATTATTGAAGTTCTTGTAAATAATGCTGGAATAACAAGAGATAATTTATTTCCTCTTATTAGCGAAAAGGATTGGGATGATGTTCTGAATACAAGTGTAAAAGGTATGTACAATTGTACGCAAGCAGTTATCTCAAAGATGTTGAGAAATAGATACGGTCGAATCATTAATATAGCATCATTAAGCGGCTTAAAAGGAAACCCTGGTCAAACCAATTACTCCGCTGCAAAAGGCGCAATGATAGCCTCCACGAAAGCACTTTCTCAAGAAATAGCTAAAAGAAATATTACTGTAAATGCAGTAGCACCCGGTTTCATCGAATCGGATATGACTGCTGAACTTGATCAAGATAATTTAAAGAAATTTGTTCCTGCTAATCGATTTGGAAAAGCAGATGAAGTCGCTCATTTGGTAAGCTTCTTAGCATCAAATAAAGCGAGTTACATCACAGGTGAAGTAATTAATATAAATGGAGGTTTATACGCTTAATGGAAAATCGTGTAGTGATAACTGGAATCGGATTGTACTCTTGCTTGGGACTAAATCAAGAAGACGTGTCCAAAAGCTTATTCAAAGGAAATAGTGGAATCATTTATGACGCTATTCGAAAGGAAATGGGATTCCGATCTGCGTTAACTGGATTTGTTCCAGACCCAGACTTAAAACCTTTTTTAGGCCGACGTGAAAGAATAGGAATGCACCAACCCGCAATGTTTGCCTATATGTCAACAAAAGAGGCTTTAACTCAAGCGAACATAGATATAGATTATTTAGATAAAAACGAAACAGGAATCATCTTTGGCAATGATTCAACAGCAGGTGCTGTCGTTTCAACAACAGATAAATTTAGAGACCGAAAAGATACAACATTAATTGGAAGTGGTGACATTTTTCAGAACATGAATTGTACTGTAAATATGAACCTTTCAACGATCTATAAATTAAAAGGAATAAATATTACTCTTTCAGCAGCATGCGCATCAGGTTCGCATTCCATTGGAATGGGCTATTTACTAATAAAACAAGGCTTGCAGGAACGTGTAATCTGTGGTGGTGCACAAGAAATAAACCCCTTTGCAATGGCAAGTTTTGACGGTTTAGGAACTTTCTCTACCCGTGAATCTGAACCCACAAAGGCTTCTCGACCGTTTGACAACGCTAGAGATGGATTGATACCATCTGGAGGAGCAGCAACTTTAATTCTAGAATCTTTAGAAAGCGCACAAAAAAGAGGTGCCAAAATCCTTGCTGAAGTAGTTGGATACGGATTTTCAAGTAATGGAGAACATATTTCGAATCCAAATATAGATGGTCAACACCGTTCTTTGCAAATGGCATTAAAACAAGCAAATATAAATGCTTCTGAAATCGATTATATTAATGCTCATGCAACTTCTACACCAATTGGAGATTCTACTGAAGCACAAGCAATATTTGACGTCTTTGGTTCAGAAACGCCTGTAAGTTCAACAAAAAGTATGACAGGGCACGAATGTTGGATGGCAGGCGCAAGCGAAGTGGCCTACTCTATTCTAATGATGCAAAATGATTTTATCGCACCAAACATAAATTTTGAAAATCCTGATGTTTTTTCAAGAAGAATAAACATAATGGACCAAACCAAAATACAAAATTTAGACTGTATATTATCAAATTCTTTTGGTTTCGGTGGAACAAATTCATCATTAATCATAAAAAAACTTAAATTTTGATTTATTTTGCAATTATGAATCGGGAAGAAATTATAAAAACGACAAAGAAATTCTTATCAGAAGAATTTGAAATTGATGAAAGTGAAATCGTAGCAGAAAACAACTTACATAAAACGCTGGATCTAGATAGCCTAGATTACGTAGACTTAGTTGTTATTATAGAGGAAAACTTTGGCTTCAAACCAACATCTGACGACTTTAAGTCTATTCAGACATTTGAAGAATTCTACGACTTAGTAGCTTCAAAAATTAGTTAATCAAATTCTTATGAATCAAAAGTGGAACGGTAAATCCAAAGGTAAAGCTTGGGGCTACCGTTTTTTTATAAAAACGATCCACCTTTTTGGAGTTGAAATTGCGTATTTTTTTGCCGCAATAGTATCCTTCTTTTACGTCATCTTTGCTGCAAAGGAAAGAAAGGCTTTAATGCAATTTTTTCGTATAGGAATGGGAGCTAAAACCTCAAAAGCTTTTTTTTCAACCATTGAAACTTTTTACAATTTTTCAACTGTAATTATCGATCGATTTGCCTTGCGATCCAGTAGGAAAAATGAATTTAAACATACGTTTAAAAACATGAACTACCTCGTTGAAATGGATAAAGCTGGAAAAGGAGGTTTTCTCATTTCTGGACATGTAGGTAATTGGGAAAATGCCGCTGACATGCTAGAAGGTCAAATACAACACAAAACAAATGTCTTGATGTTGGACGCCGAAGTCGAAAAAATCAAAGAGGTTATCGCTGAAAATTCCGAAGAAAACAAATTCAATATCATACCGATCAAAAACGATCTATCTCACGTAATTGCCATTCATCAAGCACTCAAAAAAGGTGAATTAATCGCATTACATGCCGATCGAATAATGAATACGGATAAAGCTTATGAATTGCCTTTCTTAAAGGGAACTGCTCGATTTCCTAGTGGACCGTTTATTATGGCATTTAAGTTCAAGGCACCCGTAACTTTTGTTTTTGCATCTAAAGGTGGGAATAAAACCTATAATTTGAGTTGTACACTTCCTGTAACCGGAGGTGTAGAGGTGAAAACTCCCGAAGAATTAGCTCAACTTTATGTAAATCGCCTGCAAGAAGAAGTGAAAAATCACCCTACTCAATGGTTTAACTTTTATGAATACTTTGTATAATCACTATTCTATAACGGACTTTATCCCACAACGCGCGCCATTCATTATGGTGGATAAGGTGATCGTTTGTGAGGAAAAGCTTTTCAAAACTACTTTTGAAGTAAAGGAAGACAATCTTTTTCTCGAAAAAGGAATTCTTTCAGAATCGGCAATTCTTGAAAATATAGCACAAACATGCGCGGCTGGAATGGGTTGTTACTCAAAAATGAACACAAAAGAGGAAGTGAAAACAGGTTTTATTGGTTCAATCAATAAGGTCGAAGTATTTGCCCCAGCACATTCCGGTGATACGATTCACACGGAAGTAACTATTTTACAACAGTTAGGAAACATTTTCTTAATTGAAGGGATTGCAAAAACAGAAAAAAATCAAGTATTGGTAAAATGTCAAATGAAAATTGTAGCATGAGAAAAATACTAAAACACAGAATTGAAATCCCAATTCGTTTTAGTGAAACGGATGCTATGGGTGTCGTATGGCATGGAAATTATCTTAAATTTTTTGAAGACGCGCGCGAACAATTTGGAAAAGCTTTTAAATTACATTATCTAGATATGTTTAATCAAGGTGTACTTACTCCAATTGTACATTCTGAACTTTTTCATAAATCATCTCTGTATTATGGAGATGTCGCAATAGTGGAAAGTAGCTTTGTGTATCAAGCGGCCGCAAAAATTAAATTTGAATTCGAAATAATCAGTAAAAAAACAGGGCTTTTAGCTGCTCATGGATCTACAACACAAGTGTTCATGGACAATGATAGTCGAGAATTACAATTAAATAAACCGGCCTTTTTTGAAGAATGGGAAAAGAATCAAAACTGGCTAGATGTTAAGTAATATTTACCTAACATACGGAGCTCTAATAACTCCACTTGGAAACGATATCGAAAGTAATTGGAATGCCTTACTTGCGAATCAATCTGGAATAAAATTACATCCAAAAAGTGGTTTTAATCAAGAGGATTTGTACTTGTCTTTATTGGATAAAAGAGCTGAATCGGATCGTTATGATTCTCTTCTGAAAAATGCCATTGCTAAAACAATGAATCTTTTTCCAACTATAGATTTTCAATCACAAAGAGTGGGTTTTATTGTTAGCTCAACTAAAGGAAATTTATGGGTTCTTCCAAATGATCCTTTCGCCTCAACCAAAACAATAATTTCAGAAATTACTGGAAACACCAACGTTCCTATCATATTATCAAACGCTTGTATTAGCGGAGTAAGTGCAATAAATATCGCCGCAAATTCGGTCCGCGGAAATCAATTCGATCACGTAGTAGTTATTGGAATTGATATCATTTGGGATTTTGTGAAATACGGATTTCAATCTTTATATGCGATGAGCCCCGAACCTGTCCGCCCTTTTGACACAGATCGTAAAGGTGTGAATTTAGGAGAAGCTTGTGCCATCGTAATTGTATCCAATACCATCCTTGAACAACACAGCGCAAAATACCTAGCCGGAACAAGTTCAAACGATGCCAACCACATTTCAGGTCCTTCAAGAACGGGAGAAGGATTGGTCCGAACGGTCGAACAAAGTGTTTCAAGAGCTGGCATTGAAAAAACATCAATTGACTTTATATCTGGTCATGGAACAGGAACACTATTTAATGACGAGATGGAATCAATCGCATTTGATCGTTTACAAATAGCGAATAAACCCATTCATAGTTTGAAAGGGTATTACGGACACACGCTAGGTGCAGCTGGCGTTGTAGAAACCGTAATCGCATTGAAAATGATGGAAGAACAACTGGTCATTTCATCGCTCGGCTATACGACATGTGGAACATCAAAACCACTAAATATCATTACCAAAAATCAAGCGTTACCGATCAGACGTGTACTTAAAACTGCATCTGGTTTCGGAGGAGGAAATGCTTCTTTATTATTTGAAAAACTATGAGAATAATTGCCGAAGTACAGCTTTCACAAAAAGGATTAACCTCTAACGGAATTCAAAAAGCTTTTCAAGAAGAAAATTGGTTAAAAGAAGCTTATATTAATCTGAATACGCCTTATCCTAAATACTACAAAATGGATGTATTGTCAAAAATGGCTTTCATTTGTGTGGAAGAGTTAAAGCAAACAATCCCAACGGATTGGTGGATAAATGAAAGCATTCCGCAGATTATAGCGAACAAAAATGCAAGTACAAATACGGACTTACAATTCATAGAAAGTTACACAAACGAAGTACCCAGCCCATCTTTGTTCGTATATACCTTACCCAATATTGTAACCGGTGAATTAGCCATTCGCAACAAATGGTATGGACAAAACTGGTTTTTCATCTTAGAGAAACTCGATTGGGAATTTTTGGAACAACAAATTATCCTAAATTTATACGATTATCAAGGATTTGTTATTTGTGGATGGACAGACATTCATACGGATTTAGCTACCGCAAATGCAACTTTTCGACTAATAGAATTATAACAAAAAGAAAATATGAGTGAATTAAAAGAGCAATTAAAGGCTCAAATCATCGAACAATTAAACCTAGAAGACTTAACACCTGAAGATATCGCTGATGACCAACTTCTATTTGCTGAAGATGGATTAGGATTAGATTCCATTGATGCTTTAGAATTTATCGTTCTATTAGAATCAAACTATGGATTAAAATTAGCCGATCCTTCACAAGGGAAAGACGTATTTTTAAGCATCAATACACTAGCAGCATTTATAGAAGCCAATCAATAATGAAAATTTTAATCACTGGATACGGAGCAATAAGTGCACTTGGAGAAAATGTACCTGCTCATCTTGACGCATTACTGCACGGAAGAACAGCTATAAAAGCAGGTGCGCGTGACTATTCAAAAGCTTTTCTTGTCGGTGAAGTACCTGGATTAAAAAAAGAATTAATTGAAAAACATAAACTTTCAGTGAGCGGATCACGAACCACAATCTTGGGCGCGATCGCAGCTAAAGAAGCTTTTCAAAATCATAAAATAGATTCCGATATTCGTACAGGAATAATTTCTGGAACATCCGTCGGAGGAATGGACTTATCGGAAGTTATTTACCGCGACATGTTGGTCGATTCTAAATCAAATATTAAACTATTCCAGAACCATCCGAGCGGAGATTCAACGGAACAAATCGCACGTGAATTAGGAATTATCGGATTTCAAAACACCATTTCGACAGCGTGTTCATCAGCCGCAAATGCAATAATCATGGGCGCACGAATGATTCAAAATGGTATTTTGGATCGCGTTGTCGTAGGAGGAACAGATGCATTATCAGAGTTCACCATCAATGGATTTCGCTCGCTAATGATTTTTGACAATGAATGGTGTAAACCGTTTGACCAAAATAGAAACGGCTTAAACCTTGGTGAAGGCGCTGGATACATTGTACTGGAATCAGAAAAAAGCAATCAACAGTCAAAAGCGCCAATTATTGGCCAACTAAAAGGTTGGGGAACGGCCTCAGATGCTTTTCACCAAACGGCCTCTTCTCCCGAAGGATTTGGGGCGCAACTAGCCATAAACGAAGCTTTAAAAAACGCTCAGCTTAAACCTGAAGCAATCGATTATATCAATGCACACGGAACAGCAACGCCTAATAATGATTTAACCGAATCAATGGCATTAAAAGGTGTATTTGGAAATTCCGTTCCACCTTTTTCATCTACAAAAGCGCAAACAGGACATACCTTAGCGGCCTGTGGTGGTATTGAAGCTGTTTTCTGTTTGCTCGCCATTCAAAATAAGGTGCTTTTCCCGAATTTAAATCATAAGGAAAATATTTTCGATACCGATATAACACCAATAAAATCACTTGCCCTAAACCAAACAATTTCAAACGTTTTGAGTAACAGCTTTGGATTTGGCGGTAACAATACCTCTTTAATATTTGCAAAAGCATGATTGGGATTGAACATATAGAAAGTATTGGACACCAAGCTTCATTTAAAGTTGAAAATGTGTGGTCGGCTCTTGAACCCTTGCAAACAGAAAGCCTTTTCATCGCTCCAGAATATAAAAACTATATTCCTACTGGATCTTTACGCCGATTTAGCCACATTCTTCGTTTTTCGATGACCGCCGCTTTGGCTATTCAAGAAGCAATTGGACAAAAACCCTTTGACGCTATTTCCATCGGAACTGGATTAGGTTGTTTGGTCGATACCGAAAAATTCCTACAACAAGTGGTAAACTCAAAAGGCGAAACACTTTCCCCTACTTCATTCATTCAATCTACTCATAACACAATTGGTGGCGCAATATCAATGGCTTTGAAAAATCACAGCTATAATATGACTCACACTCAAAAATACCTTTCTTTCGAATGGGCACTTTTGGACGCTATGATGAAAATGAACGAAGGCGCACAAAACGTACTCGTCGGTGGTTCGGATGAAAACATTCCTTTCTTGGCCAAATTACAACCCGATCTTATTAAAACAGATTTCCCACTAACGTCTGGAACAACATTTCTAAATCTAGTTCCAGAAAGTGATGTTTATCTTAAGGATCTAACGATTTCCTATGGGGACAAAAACCAAGCATTAAACGCATTTTTAGAAAATAATAATCTGACACAAAAAGATATAGACTTAGTGCTATATGCCAATAATGGCTTACCCGGAATTGAAAGTATACAATTTTTATCCTACACCGGAAATCACCAATGTAATGTTGGGTTTGCTTTTCATCTAGCTGTAGATGCAATCCGATTTCAGGGAAATAAAACCATATTGATTATCAATGATCAACAAAAAGTCGGAACAAGTTTTAGCTTAGTGGTAGGGAAAGAATGACAAAACATCATTGGAATATCATCATTTTGATTGCTTTATTGACCATTGCTCTTGTTTTAAATCAGTCAATAATTAGTTGGGGAATACTTGTCTTTGCACTTTTCTTTTTTTCCATAAGATTAGCTTTTGGAATTAGTGTCATTAAAAACAATTACTTTTTTAAAGCAATCAATAAGTTAGAGAACAACCAAGTTTTATTGACATTTGACGATGGCCCACACCCTGAATACACCTCTACTCTATTAACTCAATTAGAACAGCATCAATTAGGTGCTATCTTCTTTGTGATTGGTGCAAAAGCTGAAAAATACCCTCAACTGATCGAACAAATTTTAGAAAAAGGACACATCGTTGCCAATCACACTTATAACCATCCGAATACTTTTGCCTTGTTGAATCAAAAACAAGTAGAAAAAGAAATAACAATGGGGCAAAACGCTCTGTTACCGTTCAAAGATTCTTCCATCGATTTGTTTAGAACTCCAATTGGTGTGACCAATCCAATAATAGCTAGAGCGGTAAAGGCAACGAAGGTTAAAACAATCGGTTGGACATTGCGAACCAAAGATACTGTTAAACAAGACCCTAAAAATTGGCTGACGATTATTACAAAAAAAACGAAAGCGAATGATATTGTTCTTTTCCATGATACACAGGAAATGACCGCAACTCATTTGGAGGAGTACATTCGTACTTGTCAGAATCGTGGTATTGAATTTGTATCTATTCCCACTTTAAAACAATTATTTCATGCGTAGCATTTTACTAATAACAACGCTATTTTTTGCCTTTTTTACTTTCGGACAAAGCTTTACAAAGGTAACTAACCCTGAAAACGTTAAGCTTTTCTTAAAAGAAAAACAAAAAGGAATTAAGAGTATTCAAGCCAATTTCACGGAAACAACAACGCAACCCATGTTGAAAGAGGCGCAAAATGGCTCGGGACAATTCTGGTTTGCCAAACCGGATAAAATCAGATGGGACAACACAAGTGCAAACGTTTTAATGCTCATGGATGGGAAACAAACGAAGTTGTACGAGAAGGGAAAGTTAAACACTAATGCGGCAGCACAAAAAATTGGAACAACCATTCAACAAATGATCGTAGGAATGATTAGTGGTGACTTTCTTGATAATGGAGAATATACCATTATCTATCATCAAAATGCGAGCAATTATAAATTAGAATTGCAACCCAAAAACGCACGAATGGCAAAAGAAATCAAACAAATGAATTTGATTTTCAACCGTTCAACTGGTTATCTAACAAGTTTGGAAATGGTACAAAAAACAGGAGCTTCCGTTCAATATACATTTAATGAAATGAAAGTGAATACCAGCATCCCTCCAACAAAATTTATACAACAATAAATAAACTGAACAAGGTCAATTTATCCCTTATCCTTAAAATCGTGGAAAGAATAAATCAACAAGATAATACCTCAACTACCAACCCAAGAAATGCTTTCATCGCATCTTTATTATCATTAATATTCCCCGGACTTGGTCAAATCTATAATGGCCAACCAAAAAAGGGAGCTATTTTCTTTACGCTAATTCTCCTACTCCCCATCTTATTCGGTTCGAGTGGAATGACCGCAACATTTACCGGTTTTGTGCTGGTGAATGGCATCCTAATAGCACTTCGAGTTTTCATCATCATTGATGCAATCCTCAACGCAAGGAAACAAAAACAATATGTCTTAAAACAGTATAACAAATGGTATTTCCTACTACTAATTGCCATTGCTATGCTAACCATTCAAATGACTATTGATGTCAAATCCTTTTTAAACATTCAAGCATTCAATATTTCCTCCAACGCGAACTATCCAACCCTGCAATTAGGCGATCATATTATGGTTGATACAAAAGCCTATAAAAACACTGCACCGACCTACGGAGACATCGTAACTTTCACCGCGGCCGATCAACAGACGTATGTATTCCGAGTGGTTGGACTACCTAATGATGAAATTGAAATAATAAATAACACCGTCATCCTAAACGGGAAACCAAACAAAGAACGATTCATTGAGGAGACCTTATTGGATGAAATACCAATGCTAACATTTGAATCACAACTGCCAAACGGACGTAAACATTTAATCTATAAATCGAAAGAGGCAAATGGAAATACACTAACATCAATTGAAAAAGGAATCGTGCCTACCAACTCTTATTTTTTACTGGGTGACAACCGCGACTTTTCGATGGATAGCAGATACATTGGTCCCATCAATAAAAATAAGATAACGGGACAATTCGTATATAGTTTACGGGGGAAATCGGGTTCAAATAGAATGAATCTGGTCTTGTCGTATGGAGAAAACAAGCTGTAAAAAATCCCTTATCAAACGAATAGAATAATTGGTACCAAATCACACATTGACAAAAACATTATATATTTTTATTAATGTGCTGGAGAAAAAAAATCTAATGCTACCTTGTTTGGATAAACATAAAATACAATGACTAAATTTACTACTAAAAAACATCCGATAGAAGTCTTCAATTATTCCTTTTCAAAAATGTTGGAAAGAGCATCCTATTATGGTTTGCGTGCTATTCTAGTCCTTTACATTTTCAGTGAATCTGCTAAAATGGACAAAAATGAAGCGAGATTACTCTTTGGTATGTTTACAGTAGCATTAGTAGTTACTCCTATAATCGGTGCGCTTTTAGGTGATTTACTTCTTGGGAATAAAAAAGCCATATTACTGGGTGGGATCCTTCAATCAATTGGTGCATTTAACTTATGTTTACCTACAACAACTGGTCTTTATACGGGATTATTTTTAATTGTCTTGGGGAGCGGGTTATATTCACCAAACCTTAACGCAAAATTCGGTAAAATATATTTGAACAAAACAAAATGGATGGATGCTGGATTTTCGATCTTTTACCTTGCTGCAAACATCGGTTCGTTTCTAGGTGTATTACTACTCTCCTATGTTGGCGAAACATTTGGTTTCCACTTTGGATTTGTCCTATCCGGCATACTAATGCTACTTTCCATACTGCCCGTATATCTTTCAAAAGAAACAAACTTAACTAATATTCCACCACTTGTATACGCTTTAAATAAACGTTTTTTAAACATAATAATTGCCCTAACAATTGTTGGTATATATTGGAGCCTTTGTGAACTATCATCCACTCAAACCTATCAGATACCATCACGATTACTTGAAATATCGACTTATATCGATCCATTTTTTATCACAGCATTAGATTCAAAAGCTCTTGCGATTCCAATTAGTATCATTGCTATTATTTTATGGACTTTTGTCTATTACAGTCCATTCTTTAAGTTAGTTTTGGGCTTCATCTTTGGCGCTTTATCCTTTGCTCTTTTGCTAATGATACCCCAGCAACCCACCAATGCATACATCATCATTTACTTTATAGCACTGCTATTTCTCGCGATCTCGGAAATACATATTGGTCCCATTATTTTTTCTATTCTAACCAAATATACTAATCCCAAATATCTAGCAATCCTAATGAGTATTGCAATTTTACCTACTCGTTTATTTACTATTCTGGCAATTACTTTTAATCAACAATTTCAAGTTAATGCGCTATCTTATTTAAAATTTTCAATCATAACAATGGTGGTAATAGCAATCGGGCTTATTTATTATATAAAATGGAATCTTAAAAATTCCTTATCGAACAAATAGAATGATTGGTCCAAAATCAATTTAATAATACCTTTAGCCCGCAACGGAAGAGAAAATAACATGGAGGAGCTCAATAAAATAGAAGAAATACTTCTAACCAATTTAAAATCCAATTTCAAGAATAGTAGTGAAGATTCGGAAGCTAGCGACTATTTTGGCTACAATTTTGAAATAAACGATCTCCTTTTTAAATATAGAAAAGCAAAGATTACGCCTAAAAAAATTGGACAATTTGTGACTTTATGGAAACGAAATACACTAAAACAAACCGAACCTTTTGATGAATCGGATCCATTTGATTTTTACCTCATCGTTACCGAAGAAATGGAAAAATACGGCTTCTTCTTATTTCCGAAAAATATACTCGTAAAAAGGCAAATACTTTCTACGACTGAAAAAGAAGGAAAAAGAGGATTTAGAGTATATCCCGCATGGACTAAAGCAGAAAACAAGCAAGCCATTAAAACTCAAATGTGGCAAACATCCTATTTCTTTGACTTTACAGAAAACCACCCAGAAACCAAGCAACGATTGATCCATTTATTGGGACTAGGGTAATTTAATAAAACTTCCAAAACACTTTTACAAACTTGCTAAAAGTTAATTCTTGAAAACAGCAAAGCACGAAAACATATTAATCTACTTTGCTGATTTTAATTACTTTTGTCACTGAAAACAACGATTATAGATTACTATGGCCATTTTGGAAGGATTTTACACTGTCATTTCGACGGAAAAGCACACGGATTTACAAACAGATTTCACCATTGAAATAAATGCAAATCACGCAATTTTTGAAGGTCACTTTCCCAATATGCCAGTAACTCCAGGCGTAGTTCAATTAGAAATCGCAAAACAACTGATTGCAAAAATGATCGGGCATGAAGTGGTTTTATCCAAAATGTCGGCTTGTAAATACACCGCAATATTAAATCCAAACCAAACGCCGACGGTGGTCTTTAAACTGAATTTAACACCAAACGAAGAAGGAATTAAAGCAACCATTATAGTGGAGCAAGAAACCGTTTTCTCAAAGATAAATGCAACATATACCGAAAAATTGAGTTAGGGATAGCAGCAACGTACCTTGTACGGCGAATAGCCCGACTCCGCAGCGTAGCAAAGGAGAAACTCCCAAAATAAGATGCTACCCTAATCGCTCCCTACGGAAAATTTTCAATAAAATATAGGAAATTAAAAAGGTCAAAACGGCCATAATCACAGCAAAAACTACCGCTCCAACGCTATAATGTAACACGTTGTTTTTAACCGTTTGCAAGGACAATTCGGTTAATACACCAAAATCTAGAGGCAATCCAAAAAGTAATTGACCTGTAGCCAAACTTCCTGCCAACACAAAAGGAATCATCGGAGGAATAGAGATATTTGCCGCACCAACAAACAAAACTTTGTTAAGTCGGAATAAAAAAGCCAGCGGAATACCGATCAACAACTGAAACCCCCAAAGTGGAATAATACCCATAAAAACCCCAAAACCTAACGAAAACGCTTTACGCAAATTGCTTTCCTGTGGCTTAATCGCTTCTTCTTTGATTTTTTGGAGCGTATCCGTTGTTAATAAACGTTTAGGAATGTAAAACAACAGCGCCAAAGTAAATAAAATAGTATTTAGAATCGAAATACGCGTAAAATCCTTACCCGGTCGAAAGTGCGATACACGTTCCTCTGGATCATACTTCACCCGAATGGAAACTGGAGTAAACTTAATGCCTTTCCAAGCCAAACGAACGATCACCTCAATTTCTAGCTCAAACTTAGTAGTAAAAAGCTTCATCTTCGAAATCGGCGCTAGCGGATAAGCTCTAAAACCGGTTTGCGTGTCAGGCAAGGTTATTCCCGTCTCCACCTTAAACCAAAAATTAGAGAACTTATTTCCAAAAGAACTTTTTCCAGGAACACCTTCTTGATTCATATTACGCGAACCCATTATCACATTCCCTGGATGTTCATTTACCGCGTGAACGATTTTTGCTATATCCTCTGGATAATGCTGCCCATCCGAATCAATGGTGATCGCATAATCAAATCCTTGTTCAAAAGCGTATTTAAATCCTTTGCGGAGACTCGTACCTTTTCCAGCATTGGGATGATTTGCTAATAGATGAATGGAATCGGAATAAGCCGCCAAAATGGCACTGGTTCCATCTGTAGAGCCATCATTGACTACAATTACCCGATCCGCCTCTACAAGAGAAAGAATGGAATCCAACACCCTTTTCAACGTACGCTCGTTATTGTAAGTGGGCATTAAAATACAGGCATTGATAGTTTTCAGATCGAGCTTTTGGGACACGCTTTTTTTTTATACAAAGATATAAAAGCTATGGGATTTAACAATCGAGATATTCAATAAACACGAGGTCCGTGCAGTAACAAAAAAACGACCGATTAGAGGATAAAAAAATACTAATAGAAAAACGAAAACACCTATATAAACTGAAACGATAGTTTGATGCGGAAAAAACACACCTACATAAAATAGAAAGAAAGGCAAACTAATCGTTAATTAAATTTGGTTGGTTTTTAAATCTTCTAAAGAAAACACAATACGCTAATACAAATCTTTTTATAGAAAAATGAGAAATATTAAACTTCTAGTTGCTACACTACTAGCAAGCACATCCTTGATGGCGCAAAATATCTTTACAGCAATACCAACTACCTCTTCTGGTTTACCTAACAATTTTAACAATTCGCATATCGCAATTGGTGATGTAGACGGTGATGGTGATATTGATGTCTTTATCAGCGGAACATTAGGTAGTGATTTTGTCGGTAAGCTTTATCTAAACAATGGAGCAGGTGTTTTTACCGAAAAAACAAACGCCAATCTAATCGGAACGATCGTGGGTTCCTCTGAGTTTGCTGATGTAGATGGAGATGGTGATTTGGACCTATTCATCTGCGGTAGAATAGATAATACTCCAACAATAATAACTCGCGTTTATAGAAATGACGGAACAGGTGTATTCTCTTTGATTACAAACACACTAACAGGTGTTGAAGGTGGGCAATTGGCAACTGGAGACATTGACGGAGACGGAGATGTTGATTTGATAATCACTGGAAAAGCTGCTGGAAACGTAGCTACTACTAAGGTATATAAGAACAACGGTACCGGTACTTTCACTGAATTTGCTGCTGGTTTACGTAATGCGCAACAATCCTCTATTGCCTTAGGAAATATTGATTACGTACAAGGGGTTGATACTGATTTAGATTATGTATTGGCAGGTGCCTTCTCTCCTAACATGGGTGTACAAGTATATGCGAATAACGGAACAGGGGTTGGAACAGCAATAACAAACTATGAGCTACCCAACACTGTAGAAGGCATGATTAAACTTTTTGACTACGACAACGATGGCGATTTGGATCTTTTGGTGACAGGTGGAAGTTATGTATCAAGAATATTTCGTAACAACGGCTCTGGGTTGTTCCTGGCTAACACCCAACAACTACCAGCCTTCAGCTTTACTTCAATTACAGTAGGAGACTTCAATGGGGATAACTACAAGGACTTTATAATCAACGGAAATGAGTCAGGAACGAATATTGCCTATATATTTATCAATAATAATGGAGATGGAACATTCACACAACATACACAAACGTTAAATGGTGGATCAAGAGGAAACATTGTTAGCGCTGACTTTGATGGGGATGGGGATTTAGATCTAATCATATCTGGTGGTACAAGTTATTCACAATACTACAGAAACGGTGTTTGTGCTCTCAATTTACCCCCATCTGTACCTACATTGGAAACACCTTGTATAATTACTAGCTTAACGCAATTAACAAGCCCGACAGTAACGGATTGCAATGGTACAACCATCGTTGGAACGCCATCTGGAACAACTCCTATAAACACAGGAGGTATGGTTAGATGGACCTACTCTTTTGAAGGAGAAACACACACCTTAACTCAAAATATATCAGTTGTAAACAACGGAGTAGTACCAATCCCGAACACTACTAATCTTACCGCAATCTCAACGCGTTGTGGAGCGGCTTCTTTAACATCTCCAACGGCACTTTCGGCATGTGGACAAACGATAAATGGTACGCCTAGCTTAACGAACTTCCAAATCTCTCAAACCATAACTTGGACCTACAGAGATAATTTTGGGAACACCTCTACACAACAACAAGAATACATTGTTGAACAAGAAATCAATAACGCTGTGACAATTAATGGTGATGGTTCTTTAACGGCAACGGAAGATGACGAACACATCGAATACCTATGGCTCGATTGTAACGACACAGGACTTGTATTAGACAACAATACGTCACGTACTTTTATTGCACCTTCAACAGGAAATTACCAAGTACGCTTACGTAATGAAGCATGTGAACTTTTCTCCGCTTGTTACACTGTGAACTATGTAAATACAGAAGCTATTAACAAATATAACGCTGTCATTTATCCAAATCCAACCAATGGTGAAGTGACCCTTTCGTGGGACCAATCAATCACCGCTGGAACAATTGAAATCCTTGACGCAATGGGAAGACTAGTAGAAACCTTCCAATTCGAAAATCAAACACAAAAAGCAATTCAATTGGACGGAAAAGCAGGAATCTACAACATTCGTTTTACCAACGAACAAGGTACTTTCACTCAACGCATCGTAAAACAATAATCGTTTTTAACAGATAAAAAAAGAGGGTCAAAAGCCCTCTTTTTTTGTTTTATATAGATATAAATAATCGATGGATAAACAAATCCTTTTGGTAATACACTGAAATAGAAATCTATCCAAAAAAACAACTATAAGCATCCTCTTTTACAACATCAAGTAATTCGTGAATGCTACTTCCTGTCGGATGAGGCTCATACAATTCCCATTTTCCGCTTGCTCGCATCCAATACAACTTCCAAGTATTACTCGATTTCACATAACTGATTTTTGCAAATTCACCATGGACAATCTGACTTTCATCGTTCCAAAGTGGACGAATCTCAAATAAAACGGCTTTATTCTTCTCCCATGTAAACCCCATGTCTAACTTTTTACGAATTTCTAAGTCAGCGGGGCGAACTTCTTCATTAAATTCATTTAAATACTGCAGGGTTATTTTATCAAAAATATCACTCATTTTTCATTTGTATAAGAAGTGCCAAAATATAGATTATATTGATAAAACAACACGTTATATTTAAAAAAAAGCTCAATAAATAAGGATAATCATTAACTAAAGAACTTTCTTCACCTCATCTTTTGCTCCCAAACAATTTCACCTTGGTGATTGAAATACTTTATTCCTGTAAAAGGTCCTGTAGTTTGTAAAAACTCATTTTCAGTGGCATTCATCCCGATAATCAATCGACCTTGTTCATTGCCAATGATCAATGCTTTTGTGCCATCTTCGAGGGCTACCAAATGAATGACCTCACCGGATGTCTTAGGATCATCTAATCCAATTACTCCTCTCGAATTACCGTCCTCAGAGGTGTTAACTTCTGCTCCGCCTAATTCCCATCCTTTGGGATCGTTCCAAGTTATTCCTGCGCTCTCAATCAATTTTTCCAGTATTGGGATCGGCAAGTTTATCTCCCAAAAGTACGCGATCAAAACCGTCTTTATTTAAAACAACGATACCATCGGTGGCGTGACGATAATCTTTGTAATATTCCATATAATTATCTGCTTCGGCACCAAAAGCGCTTGCCCAATATTTACGCACTTTTACAGAATCGGTACGCACTCTGTCTTTTGAATAAGGAATCAGAGCACCAATCAAAATGCGATCTTTACCTTCTTGGTCTTCAAAAACAATCCCTTTTGCGCGAATGACTCCAAAGGTGGTGGATTGGGTATAACTGTATAATCCAAAGGCTAAGATTAACAGAACCATTAACCGATTCATCAAACGTGTACGACGGTATTTTTTTTCGATTTTTTCTACTCGATTTAATAGTTTATTATCCATAAGTAGTTTATTTTCAAGTATGCTGAGATAGGGAAAATGTACTAAGGTTAACGTTAGCTCGAATAAATAGTATAGAACAAAATAAAGATTTTACGGGAAAACTAAAATCTGGGGAAAAAAGAAAAAAAAAGGAGACTTTTCATTAAGTAAGTCTCCCTTTTTTTTACATTTTTAATCAAATACAAACCTAGACATTATTTTATAGTGTATAATATCATTGTTTGATGTATTAAACATCGATCTTCATATTTGACTTTTTACAATTATCTTAAAATTGCAGGTTCAAGCTCAATAGATGTACCAAATGGATTCACTACATTAAAGATCAATCGCAAATCAGAGCTCACATTTAAATTATCATATTCTGGGTGAAATGCCATAGAAATTGTCGTGTTGTTAACCATCTTACGAGCAACAGCTTTACTTTCAACACGCTTATGATTATCCATAATTGTAATCAAATCTTCAAACTCTTTCATTTTTTCCAATTCGTAGTTGTGATGATACGTCAATAATTTACCTGTTTTCGTTCTAATTACCATATGAACATACAAACGATCATATACATTATTGCGATTAGCTGTATTTTTCCCGACTCTCTCATTACTAACAGTAACTTTTTCATTCTCTGTATTTAAAGAACCTTTTTCGGAAGTGTGAACCCCTATAGCATACTGAGGCACGAAAAAACTTGAGTTAGCATCTAATTCAATTTCGTCGTAAACAAACGCATCACGTCCCAATAGTATATGTCCAATTTTTAAATAAGCGATAGTTGAACCACACTCAAGATTATTCGTAAACTGAAACTTACAAAAATCTCTGTCTTTCTGATTATCAATTGCACTGATAACTTCTGCATCAACTGGATTTAATCTCTTAAATTCCTTTACCATAACTAGTAGTATTTATATTAATTTATACCACCAAAATTATAACCAAAATTGTTATTTACTCTAAGTGTTTATACCGAATTATAAAGAGTGTTAACACTTAGATTTACGTCTACTGCCTACCAATAATAGGACTAAAATGTTGCCTAAATTCCTGCTCGATCATGGGAAGTGTTATGTCATAATGGTACGTCGTCACGGGTAAAACTCTAAAGCGAAACAGGTAATCTTTTAAATCCAAATTCTTAGATAGTTTCAAAGCATATGTTTGGGAATTCGTTGGAAATAAAATATGCTCCTTTACTCTACTTCGAAGTTTTTTCCTTTTTCCTACATATAGGCACACCCAATTATCCTTTGCACATTGCTCATCCATTTTGTTGCCCCACTTATCATACCTAGATTCAATGATACGAGGAGTTTTCTCGGGACGACCGTTAATGTAAGCATACTTAAATGCTTCTAATACGACTATATCTTCAATATACACCTCAAACATATAAATCCCCGGTGTGTTCGGAACATTACACAGTAATAGCTGCATAACATCTCCATCATCGGTTAACCTAAACTCTATAGGTTGAGATAACTGGTCAACAATCGTTGTAAAAGCACCTTGTAATTGTGATTTATAGCGACGAACTACTTCTTGTACCTCCTGATCAAAGATTTGTGTACAGCTTTGAATGTTTGACATATAATTTGATTTAGGATTTAGATAAGATTCTTCTTACTTGCCAAATTAAGCGCTCTCTTGAACCGATGTCTAAAGCTCTTTGACCACTTAACATCGAAGTAAAAAGGATGTGAGTATCTTTCAAAGAAGGTTCATTCGTTATTCTATAAGAACCAAACTCTTCATCAAATTCAAAATCATAGCCCATCCAAACGCCTACGTTCTGATCGTTTATTTTCTTTTTGTTGATTCCTGTAAATTCTCTCGCTAAAGCATTACTTACTACAATCACCTTTGGAAGGATAGTCGAAATACGATCTTTGGCAATCTCCAACTGATCAAAAAGAAAACTAGCTCCCTCAGCGTCCCTCATTAGTTGCTCCACTAATTTTTGATTTGTTTCCCTAAAAACAAATAAATCGATGTGCGTCCAATTGGAATAATTGGAAGTTTGACTGTCCAAAAGTTCATTGTGTATTAAACCAAAAGGTTTAAAATATCCTCTATCAGCATTTCGAGTGTAGTGTCCTTTGTAAGTAGGATTTTCTGATTGTAATTCATGCTTTTCTGTATAAGAAGGATTTATCCCCAAAAACAGTAATTCACAGTCTTGTTCATCATCATCATGCTGAAAGACAAATCCCCTGTTGTGTAAGTTATACTTTTCAATAACTTGTTGGTGTTTTACGAATAGCTCTTCGTAAGTTTTTAGTAGTTGAGTTTTCATGGTTAAAATATTATTTATGACATCAATTTTACTGATGTAGATTTAATTGATTCAAAAAATCTAATAACTCTTGTTCAACGACTTCACCCCACTCCTCAATTGTCATATTATCGAATACATTGAAATTATTTTTTTCTTTAATATTCTTATTTCCTAGTCCTTTTTCAGATATAACATCTTTAACAATAGTTCTTACATTATCTTCTGCTCTGAAATCTGGAAATGTCCTCATTTCGCAATTATATACTCTTTCAATACATCTCGGATGATAATAGTTCTCTATACAACTTCGATGAATTACGTATGCTCTAGAATTAGGTTTTCTATCAATATAATTTTGCGCTTTTTGATTTTGGTCTTCTTGTTTATTTTGTTGTTTGTCACTATCAATTAATAAGAAAAGATTTCTACCGGAATTATCAAAGTAATCTATGTTTAAGAAACTATCTATATCTGTACCCCCACCAAAAGGTAAAACGAGAATCTTAGGATTACCAATTAAAGTGAATCCAAGCATTTTTTTACAAATGATATCATAAAACTTCATATCATTTGTACTTTCTACAAACAGTATATACTCGTGATGATCTCTAAGGTTAAAAGAAGGCTTAATACCAAGTTCATCTATTATTTTAAATAAAAATTCTCTTTCATTTCCTTCGACTGCATTTTCATAATTCGATTGAGTCATTTTTGTACACAAAACGACACCGTCTATATGTGTTGCGCCAGCAAATACAGGTGAATGAGTGGTTGTTATTACTTGATTTTCGTTAGATAATTCTTTTAATGCGTTTAATAAATCTTGTTGAGCTGTTGGGTGCAGAAATGTTTCTGGCTCTTCTATTAAATATATTATATTATTTCCCTTACTTTTCTGCGCTAAATATCTAAATCTAGCAACCATAAATAACCTTCTATAGCCTGTACCTTTATGAGTCATAGGGATGAATTTATCATCACCTGTGAACTGAAAGGAAACATCAACACTTTTAATAGCGTCTTTCCAAGCAACATTTGGACTAATATCAATATCTAATAAGTTTGAAGCATATTCTTGCATATAAGATTTAAGAATTAATGCTTCCTTTTTCATTTCTACGTTAATTTCATCCTTGAAAATTTGTAACCTAGCCTCTGCATGTTTAAAATATTCTTCTATTTCTGTTACCGTAGCCGTTTTAAATTTTGTATCTGCTTCTAATCCATAGTCAGCTTTAAACATCTCTACTTCAGGAAACAAAAATGATATCTTCATATCATCTGGCAGCCAATAATTAGTTCTAGGCTGATCTATAAAATGCTCTTTTATATGTTTTATCTTTTCAGCCTTCGAGTTCCTTCCTTTTGCTTTAATAGGGATTACTATTTTATACTTTTCTAAAATCGCAGAAATATCTTCATCGGATTTAAAATATAAGCCTCGAAGTTCTAAATTTTCAAAATCATTCATCAAAATAAACTCTTCACTCCAAGATTTCCCAATGTTATATGCTACTCTTTTATAGATTATAGAATTATCAAAAGTCAAATCATTAATAAATTCATCTAGTCCTTCTGTCTTTTTTACTTTTGATTTTACTTTAGTTTCAAGTAAGTCAGTAATTGAGTCTGAGCTTAACTTAAATTCAAATTCTATTGGTTTAGTTACATCATTAAAATCAGTTTGTGTGATATTAAAACTTTTAATATCTAAATATGTTGCAATTGCATTTAAAACAATAGTTTTACCTGCATCATTTTTACCTACAACAGATGAAAAAGGAGCAAGATTGATCGTACGAGTTTCATTTATACCCCGATAATTAGTTATCTTAAGTTTTGATATATACATATTGCGCTTTTTAGTAGTTGATAGAGAAGTTTAATCGTTATAATTCTTTTTAAAATGAATATAACAATAACACACACTAAATCGAGTATTTTGATTATTCAGAATTAAAGGGATCTCAATTTCATTTATAAGGTCTGGAGCTGGGTGATTATATCTATTCCCCACACCATAATTACAAACTGCAATTACATTAGGTTCACTAAAAAAATTATTACGATTTCCTAGATTGAGTCCTTTAAATGCATGTATATCCCAATTTTTTGCAGATCCATGATGAGGAATTTGGACAACATGTACATAATTTAGTTTTTCACGAAATTGAGGAGGAAAAAATAAAGGATTATTATCAGCTTTTAATGAAGTGTCACCGAAAAGTAATGTGTACAATTTAGAATTTCTTCCATTGTGGCAATCAAAATCATCACAGCATCCTCTGCAGTATACTGAAGTCCCAAAAGTGTAACCTCCATGTAAATGTTCAAAATGTATTGGTCCATGTAGCAGAACTAATCCGTGTGCATTAATGTCGCTTAAATACTTAACATATATTTTTCGGACCTCCTTTCTAATATCATCGAACTTTAAAACATCTTTCAGATCTCCTAAATTGTATCGTACTAAAAGAGACTTAATTTCGGTATTTAATGCATCCATTTTGGCTTGGGATACACCTTGAACAAATGTTGTAAATTCCCAATGAGTATTTAGGAATAATTGAAAATTACTTTCATATAAACCAATGTTTTCTTCAGTTTTAAAATCCAAAACATCAGTACTTACAGTACCTCGCTCGTATAACCCATCACTTGCACCTTCTAAGGATTCTAGATAATCAATGTTTTTATCTCCAGGTTTTACAAATATGATGCGGGGATTACTTTCACTATTCCTTATAAACTGAATTGGATTTTCAATAAAAGCCATATAATCAGCAAATGTCATTAGAGGATTTCCTGATGCATTTCCCTCTGTATCTGTATCTTTATCAATGTTGTTATCAAATGATGCAAGAAATAGTATTCTATTTTCAGGTGTAATATATGGTAAAATAACTCGTTTTACATCAAATTCATTCAAGAGTCTTTTTAAACCTGATACATGATCATAATCAAAGTGAGAAATGAAGAGAATATCAATGATAATTGTTGGTTTTTCACATCGATGATCAGGCATATACGATTTAAAGTCATCTATTTCATCATTTAAAGATTTTGTATGTCCTGTAATGAAAGGACTTGTACCACAGTCATAGACTATAGTAGTATAATATTCCTTTTCATCATCCCATATTCTCCCTCCATAAAAAGCACCTTGTCCTGCTTTAAAAAATGAAAACTTTGATTGCAAATACATAAATAGTAATAGATTATAATTAATGATTTATTTAACTGATTTCACCCCACAACCCTCACAAACACTCCTTTCACTTGCAAACTCTCTAATTCTTCCTCCTTCAAAATAAGCGTTTCAAAGTTTGCGTTTGTCGATCGTGGTATTAAGTGAATTTCACGGTGGTTCCAGCCTTCTTCTGTGATTGTTTTTTTGCTTAAATATTCTTTGATAGTGTATTGAGCACCGCTTTCGTCGAGGTGTTGTGTGGCGCTTTCTACCAAGCAAATTAAGCCATTGCGCGAGCCGCCTTCGTCTTTACGAAAAAGACAAATACGGCCATTCGGTATGACTTTGTTCATGGATTCTCCCACCACTTTACAGGCAAAATAACGGTTGGCATCAAAATGCTCATGTAATTGAAGGTATTGCGGTTCACCTGCCATTTGTTCTTCGCTAAATGATCCTGCGGCCACAGATAAATCGTAGTAAGGAACTCTGTTTTCTCCAGGTTCGTCAAAGAGTTCAATAACGTTTTGTGTATTTGCACTTTCAAAAGTGGGTATGAATTGTTGGAAATAACGACGTAGATTGTCATTGCACACATAAATGTACGTTCCTCTAATTCCACGCAACAAAATCGTTTTGTAAATATTGATGATATACGCTTTGAGGGTATCTAAATCAGCAATACTGTTCTTTCCATTTTTATCTTTGTAACGTTCCTTGTACACGACAAACTCATTGGTTTCAAAATCATAATCGAGTTCAGGACCAATGATGATACCCGCGTAGTTTAAATCATATCCTTGTGTGGTATGTATACAACCAACTTCGCTGATGGCATTTGGAGAGTTTACCCAATCCACTGCAACGCTATTCCATTTTAAATGGGTGTTACCAATTTGAATATCGAACAGCGATTTGTCTTTATTAGAAATCCATTCCCATGCGAAACCAGCAATTAAACGAGAAAGTCCGTAATTGGCTTCACGTTTACGAATTTCTTTGACCATCTGAGAAACATCCTCAAAAAGGAATAAATCGTACTCCGAAAAATGCGCTTGCTTTTGCTGTTGTTGAATTACTGGATTAAATAGTCGATGCACTAGTTTAACATAATCGTTTCCACCTTTCACACGAAATTGCGTTTTCAACTCCTCTATACGTGTCGATTTTTCTAATTGCAAATCTTCAAAATCTTCTTCCTTCACATCCGAAGGTTTAATGGATTGACTTACATCATAAAAGATGATGGAACGATGTGCTTGCAATTTCACCCAATCCAATTCGGAAGCGGTCATTTTATCCAGACCGAGTAACTCACAATTCTTATCAAAAGTTCCAAAGTATGAACCTAAGTTAGTACGCTTACGCAAACGGTGACCTTCATCCACGAGAATCAAATCGTATTTTTGAGAGGTCAACTCCGAAGGACCGATCACCATTTTGGCAGAAAGTCCTTTGATGTTTTTAAAAACATTTGCCACCGTTTTACGGAAAGAAGCCATGGGAATGACCAATGCCATGTTCAATTCACCATACTTTTCTTTTACGGCTTTTACCAAATCATACAACTCTTGGTCTTCTTCATCAAAATCTGCAAAATTGAAATCGTCGAGACTTGTCTTTAGCAATTTCATTAAGAAAATCGCTAGGATAGATTTCCCTGTTCCTGCTCCGCCTTTAATCAAACTTACTTTAGCATTTTCGTCTAATAAGCAATGTAAAACGGTTTTTAGTCCATTCACTTGCTCTTTGGAAAGAGATTTATAAGGAGAATATTTGAATAAATCTGAATTATCAATGTACTCTAAAGAATGTTGGGTGATTCCCATGGAGCGCAATTCACTCCACACATCCTCAAATAAGGTCCAATAACTTTTTTGATCGTAATAACGGTGATTAGAGATTCCTAGATTTCCATTCTGCAAAGCATATTTCCCATCTGCAGCAATGTATCGAATTAAATTTGCTTCTAAATCAAGCGTTGCTGACTTATTAAACAATTCACTAAGAATAATATTCACACTCTTTAAATGTTGCTTTTTAGCCGTTTTAGAATGTGTTTTTAATCGCGTAAGCACATCTGTTGTTTCACCAACATAAGCATCCTTCGTTTGTTCATTACGCAGAAAATATACCAATGGCCAATTCAAAAAATCTTGGTGTTTGAATCGGACTTCTGTTTCGAGTGTTTCGTCTAAGTGGTAGCTAGTAATAGAGAAGTTTTTCGTCACGATTTATAGTTTGTCATATTTTGTAGCCGTCCCTTTTGCCTTTTCAACGGGATATTTCTGATTATTCAATTCTAGTTTATCCAAAATGATTTGGTTGATATCCAATTGATGTTTGTCAGCTAATAACAAAGCATACATCAACACATCCGCCAATTCTTCCTTTATTTTAGCTTGATCACACTCCTCATTGCCCTTCCACAAAAACAGTTCTAACAATTCAGAAGCTTCAATTGAAAGTGCTACTGCTAAGTCTTTTGAATTATGAAATTGTTCCCAATCACGATCATTGCGAAATTGAATAAGTTTTTGAAGTGTTGTAGGGTCAATCATTTGATGAATAATAAATGTTAAAAAAACCTATTTATAAAGGTAATGAATTAAATGGAAGTTGGTGTGTGAACAGTATACAATTCCCCCCTCCTTGACTCATTAAAAGATCTTTCGAAAATAAAATCCTGTTCCTTTTATACCAAAACTGAGGAAAAGGCGACCATTAGTCGTTCGCCCTATCCTAAAACCAAACAATTGAAAACTAGGTGTAATTCCTTTCTTGGATACCGTAACCTTTGCTGGTCCAACTGCTTTCGATTTTCTAAAGCTCCACCCCATACTTACGTTGACAAATGTTTTTCCTTAAATTCTTGCACTTTTTTCTTTGCAATATCGTTTTGTACCAACGCAATATCTTTTAAAATATCTTTTTTAAGTTGATTTTCTATATCTGTTCGTTCTTTTACTTGCCTTTGCTGGGCTTCATATTCTATGGTGCGTATTCGCCTTTGATTTTCAAGATATTCCTCCATTTTCTGTTCTAGAGCAAATCTTAATTGTTGTTCTTTGTGATAGATCGCCCAATCGTAAGCACCTACAGGAGTCGATATTTTAGCAATAGTAGGCAAGATCTCAATTAAAATGAAAATTATACGAACTAACCATAACATCAAGAAAATTGTTTTCCCTTCGGGACGATCTGGATCATCTGTCACAGCCAAACTTTCAAGCACCATAAATTTTAGTATGAATCCTTTTTGTTTACCATACAAATCCTCCGCTTCTTTTTTTACTTGCTCGGTATTTTTCAAACTTTGATTAATCGAGTTTCTACTTTCTTTTATATTATCAGAGTAGTTTTTCTGCTCTGTTCGGAGTTCTGCAATCCATTCTTTCAAATACGTAGTTCGATCATTCTCCGCTTTATTAAAACTATTTCTTGCTTCAAAATAAATGGGTTGTAATTTCTTAACGCGTTCTTTTTTATTCAAGTACGTTTCATAGGCTGAACCAGACCTTAGTTTTTGTCCATATTCATCAACCGGAATAGCGCTATAAGCACGACTTTCTTCATTCTCCGCCGCTTTTAAATTCTTTTGCGCTTCTCCCATTTGCTTACTTAACGTATTTGCTTCCGTTTTAAGCAAATCATATGTAGGATCTGATTGAGGCTCTCCAGCTCCCAATAAACCTTCAACTTTACTTAAATTCAAACTATCATTTGATAAAATCAACTGCTTGTCTGTCAAAGCCTCATTACGTCTGGATTTAAGTTGTGTTTTATTGGTCATATCCAACTTAAAATCTTTCATTCCACTTTCAATATTTTCACTGAAGATTAAAAGCTCTAATGGAATAGAAATTACAAAGGCAATTAAAATAGCCAAGATAGAACGAGACAATAAAGGAACGAGCACTTTCTGTTTAGGCTGAGTCGGATCTTTCTTTAATGTGACTACCATGCTTCTGTCTATACTGAAAATCAATGCTGCCCAAATAATCCCAAAAATAATAGCAGCCCACAAACTGTCGCCGAAATAATACCCTGCATATCCTCCTGAGCAAAAGGCTAAAAGTGTGGTCATAAAAATCGTAAACCCGATACCTGCTTGGCGATTGTAGTCTGTTGGACATTCCTTAAGCACACTAATTTCTGCTCCTGATAGTAACCAAAAGAAATATTGTATGGAAGAGTATTTAGGCTCTTCGTTGTTTGATACGTTCATAGTTTTCAATAAATATGGAATACAAAGAATTTTTGTTTAAATAATTTAAATAAAGAGGCAGGATAAATAATATCGCAGTGAGTATACAAATGATGCTACTGAACATTAAGACAGTTGAACTATATTGATTAAAAAACAAACATTGGAAAAAGGCTTTTGGTTTTAACCATATTTGCTCAATCCATCCAATAGGTTCTAATCCTCTCTCGTCATACAGTTGTAACAGAATTTCACTTTGAAAAATGTATAAACAATACATAAAAGACAATAGCATAGAAATCAACACATAACCAGCTGCGATAAATACGAACCATTGCATCCTGTACTGCAAACCTTCATTCTTTATCAAAAATTGGTTTATTTGCTTCAGGAGTTTATACCCATAAAAAGCGACGATAGCAGCTACAAATCCCCTAAGTAGTAAAAAAGGAATATTCAAACTTTGTAATAAGCTTAAAATCCCTAGAAATACAAAGATGACTTGAAACAAGGATAATAATCCAATGCTTAGAATATTTGTCCTAAAGATATTCGCTTGATCGACAAAAAAGGGATTATACCCGGCCAAAACAATGAGCTCGTCAGCTATCTTTTTTCTCATAGTAGGTATCAATCCATTTTAAAACTGCTTCAAGGGGTTTCTTTAAGCTAAACCCTTTTTTGTCACTTACTAGTTCCGAAAATTCGAGCTGTGGTAGTTCCAAATATTCTTCCAAATGCTGTTCTAGTCCCAAATCTATCGAATCAATTAACACGGTCTCCATTCGTAACTGTGGTAAAATCTGCGTAGAAAATACGGGTAACTTCTGCACATTGA
Source organism: Taishania sp. (assembly GCA_045629585.1). Taxonomy (GTDB): domain Bacteria; phylum Bacteroidota; class Bacteroidia; order Flavobacteriales_D; family Crocinitomicaceae; genus Taishania. The sequence continues at coordinate 70,756 of JAZQRM010000056.1, forward strand.
TGACAATTGGTGAACTAGAGGAGTTAAACAACTCATTGGAAGCTCTTAATTCATACTTCGTAAGATCTTTTGGGAAAACTTCTATCTGACTTTGTCCGGTAACTTCTACAGCTGTTTTCCTGTCGGTCCATAGCTCTATTTTAGTCGCATTTTCAACATTCCAAGACAATAAAGCAGGTACGCTTTCAAGTACAAAATCTAAGTTTGTTTCAAATGCATTAATCGCTACGCGTTTAAAAACCTGAACGCTTAACTCCTTGTAGAAAATTGTCTTCCCATCTAAAGCTGTTACTTTCAACTGTAAGGTCTGATCAACTTCAAATCTAAGTGGTCTAACACCACGACTTCTCAAATCAATCCATTCTCTGTTATAATATAATTGTACTTTTTCAGCAAAATCAATGTCCCAAGAAAGTTCGTTATCTATACCGAATTCAACTTTACTATTTGCTAATTTAAAGTCCTTAATTACTACTGCTGGAAGAACATCTACTGTTAATACTTCTTCTATCGAACCGAAAGAATTACGAGCGGTCAGTTTAAATACTGTTTGCTGTATAATTTTAAATTCCTTCGATCCTTTAGCTTCTACCTTGCCAATAGAACTTAGTTCCACAGCTGTTGCGTTATCAACCTCCCAATCTACTACTATTGATTTACCCGATAAAACCTTCTCACGAGATATGCTAAATAGTGTAATTGACGGCGGTTGCTGTACTGCTAACAGAACATTTTGCCATTCTCGATATGTCGTTCGCTTGGTTTTGGTATCATATCCGTAGTTGACCGTATTATATAACTGCTTGTAGATTGATTCTGGTAAAACTTGCTTGTACCATTTTACAACGATATCATAAACTTGTTTATTAACGCTGTTGAAATAGTTTTCTGAAGGAGAGATTTCAGGCCATTTATAGTTCTTAAAATACTCACGTGTTACACGAGGACTTAATTCTTTTAAATAAAAGAGAGGATGTGTCGTCGTCAAAATATAATGTACTCCAATAGCCACAGACCATAAATCAGAAAGTAGATTTACTTCAATAAGTTGGATACCATTCTTTCCCGATTGACTCAACTGATCCCAAATTTCGGGTGCAACCCAATCATTGGGAGCTCCCCAAGTATTAGGCTTATCATCGGCATTTTCGGTAATTGTACCACTATCAAAATCGATGATGGCACATTCAAACGTCTGGGTATTAATGAAAATTGCCTCTGGTTTTAAATCCGCGTGTATGAAATGAAATTCTTGCAGTAACTTAAATGCTGAAACGAGATGGTAAGCAATCAACATCTTGTTATCCAGCGTTATCATCTGATAACTTTTTAATAAAGCGTCTTCATTTAAAACATCATTGAATTCTTCAAAACCCAAGCTTTTTAAATTATTTGCAGAAAATCCTCTACAACTATTACCATTGATCGTTCCTTCAAAACTAAATTGTGGTACACCCTTTAGCCCCAGATATTCTTCCAAAAGCGTCTTTCCTGATGCCTGAACAATCTCCTTATTCTTCGCTTCTAACTTCTTCTGAAGTCTTTGAATGATGTTAAAATTATGATCTTGTTTTTTAGTTGTACTCTCTTTAAAAAGCTTAATTACTTGAGGTTTCGTAAGTGCACGCCCATTTACACTGCGACAAATGTGTACTGCCCCAAACGCCCCCTCTGCGATCGGCGTAGCCTCTATTTCTATACTCGTTACGTGATCAAAATCGGGTAACAAGCGCGTACTCAACGAACGCTGTATAACAATGGTTCTCAAAACTTGTGATGTAATGGTTTAATTTTTTGTCACTGTGTTCACCACTAAACCAAAGGTTAAGTCATCGTCCATCAGTTTTTGCTCTTTGACCATTTCCAAATAATCCGTTAAAGCTTGATTCATCAGCTCTCGGTCAAGATGTGCAAAATCCCTCTCTTTTAACAATTGTAAAAGCGCATTCAGTTTGCGATCTCCCGCAATCCACAAATTCCCTTCTCGATCTTTAGCTACTGGATTGTGATCATTACTATATAAACCATCTGTAGAGCAAAGAATCAGCTCTCCATACAGCGAATTATCCTTACTAATCTCTAGTACACTTGGAACAATCTGCTCTGCAGAAACCTCTAATGCCATAAATTTGTATAACACCTCTTTACCTCCTTCGTCTACCGTATGTGGATTTAGTAAATTTAAAGCACTCCAAGGGAAATAACGTTGCGGACTAAAATGGGCGAAATTACCGCGTATATGCCACAAAGAACCATTGCCAATGTAGGCGACTACGTACTTTTCTTCAAATTCTAGCACACACATTAAAGTCGTTCCATAGGCTTGTGTCTTCGAATGTCCTTCTGGAACTTGATCTGAAAAAGTTTGTTGCAATTCACTTTGAACAGCTTTGAACAATTCCTTAAAATTTAATTCTGAAGTGTGGTTACATTTTTCCAACATCCTTTTAAGTGATTGAACACAAAAAGCAGCTCCTTCATCTGCTTTATAATGAGATCCAATTCCATCTGCCAAAATAACGCCCTTAAATTGCAAGGTATTATTTTCCATTTGGTCAATAGCATCTTCATTGACAACTTTTAAAGTAGCGGTCTTGAGGTAATGATGTGAATGCATGGATTACTAATTAATTTTTCCAATTCCTGAGGATTGACTGATTGAACGTTCAAAGAACTTCCTCAATGCCTCGCCATCGTAAATGGTGGAATAATAAGAAACGGGATCGGAGGCAACAGTCTGCAATAAATTTTTAACATCACCAGAATCGGATGCTTCTTCACCTACCTTTGAAAAATAAGCAGTTGCTATCGTAATACCAGGATTCTGTTTTAAGTTTTCAGCAACGGCACGTGTTGTTTCCGGTTGAAAACATAAACCATCTGACATTAAAAGAATAATAACACTGTGCTTCAATCCATCCTGTGGCGCAGAATCCAAAAAATCTTCAGCTATTTTCTTCGCTTCATTTAAGCCTTCAAATATTTGTGTACCTCTACCTTTTCCTTCCAGTGGATCAAAATTTTCAGCATAGTAATCCAATTCAGCGAAAGGAGTTGGCGCAAGGGTCATGGAAGCTGTGACATCAAATTTGACACACGAAAACGAAAAATTGTTTTTTACACGACTGGCATCAAAACGAGAAAACATTTCTTTGATCCCCATCTCTACCTCTTGTGCTTTTGTTAACTGCCCACGTCCTTTTTCGCGCATAGAACCACTGCCGTCCAACACCAAAATACCTAATTGGTGAAATGTTTTAGGAACTTCTGGTTTATCAATAATTAATCCTGAGTTTTCCATCTTATACTGATTTTAGTTTATTGTTTAAACTCCATCAGCCACCCTACAAAACCATTTTATTTAAAAGAAAAGTATTCCGATATTGAAACATAAAAATTCCTTTCGTGCTACCTGATGATCATTCCTTTAAGATAAGTACGTAATAAAAACAACAGACAGTTGCAGTAGTTGTAGTAGTGTTCTGAATATTGGTGAGTTTATGAAATTTAGTTAATTAGTTATTGTTTGCTAATGTACACTTTTATTTAAAAAGGTTTAATACTCTTTGATGAGTTTATTCATCTTATCATAGAAGCTTTAACCAATTACTCCTTCTTTTTGTTTTTCTCTCGTTAGAGCATTTTGAAAAATGGATAGATTTAACGTTGTTCCTTTAGTGCGATACAATTCCAGGGCACAATTTTGTACTACATTGATCATGCTCCCTCCCGACAATTCAGCATCTGAGGCGTAAGAGAGGATTTCCTCTGCATCTAGTGGGAACCACTCCTTCGGTAACATTTGTTGCCAGAGTTTTTTGCGTGCTTCTTTATCCGGCATTGGGAAATATAACACCGATTGAAAACGTCTAAAAAACGCTTCGTCTAGGTTGTCTTTTAAGTTAGTTGCCAGTACGACCATTCCGGGAAACTCTTCTATCCGTTGCAACAAATAAGCAACTTCTTGATTGGCATGTCTATCGTTGGAAGAATTTCCTTCTGAACGTTGACCGAACAAGGCATCTGCCTCATCGAAAAACAAAATCCAATTTTGATGTTCTGCACGATCAAAAATCTTAGCCAAGTTCTTCTCTGTTTCTCCAATATATTTGGAAACAATCATGGACAAATCCACACGGTACACATCCATGCCATGTTTTTTACCTAATAGTGAAGCAGCCAAGGTTTTTCCTGTTCCCGGCGGACCGTAGAACAAACAACGGTAACCAGGTTTAATGTATTTGTTCAGGTTCCAACGGGAACGGATTTCCTGTTCATTTTGCAACCAAAGTGAAATGTTTTCCAAATCTTCTCGTAAGTGATAGGAAACTACCAAATCTTCCCACACCAATTGCGTTTCCATGCGTTTGGCTGGAAAATCTGCACTGTAATCTGGACGATAATCTCCATTGTTGAGCACTTTTGCCAGAAATTCTTCCGATACAGAGAGTTTCCCGCTTAAAAAAGGTTCTCCAGCTCCTTGACCTTCCAAGCGTAGGATATTTTCTTTATAAAACCAGTGCTCTTTGCTGAATAGTTGCATTACCAGTGAACGGCTTTCTGGATTGTCAATTGCTAACAGAAATGCTGCAGTTTCTCCTGTGGGAAGGAAACCACTGTGAGAAGTTCCTTTCCAGCCTCCAAATTCTGTGTAGGGGCGATCCAGCTCTTTGTTTTGAATGAAAAATAAATCCAGTGCCTGTGGATGAACGTGTGGCATGATAGCTAACAGCAAAACAATCGTTTCTTCCAATGTCAATTCACGCCCGGTTAGCGCGGACAATTCATCTCCGTCCAGCGGAATTTCCCGCAGGGAGGTATATTCACTTTCGTTCTGGAAGTAGAGCGAGAAAGCGGTGTGGAGGAGATATTGAAAATTTTGTATTATTATTTTCATTAATTAGTTTCTAATTTATTTGTATTATTAATTAAATTTAGCTCACTGTGAGAAGTTCTTTTGTAGACATCTGGTTAAGTTTAGAGATGACTTAGTTCTTTGTTTTGAATAAAAAAAATACAAACTCCATGGACTCTTCAGCAAGAAATAATAACGGTATACAAATTGCCTACAAACTCCAAAATCAATGACCTAACACTTAGATATCCTAAAATAATTACCTAAAGGTCACTTAACTCTTCTAATTCGATTCTTTCTTCTTGTGTTAGACTTTTGGGAGGGTATTCGCCATATTTAATTCCAAGCTCTATCAATCTTTTACTATACTGGCTATCTTCTCCTTTCATTTCGTCAACCCGCCTAATTGTCGGATTCATTGATAAAATGACATCTTTACATTTCTTTAAATTCACGCTGAAAATATTTTTTTCCCCCAATATATCATTTTGTTCACTTTTCCCAGTCAGCTTTCCATTTTTCGGATCTCCTCCTTCACCACCTTTTGTAATTTCCTCATAATTAATTGCTTGATAGGCAGTCTTTAGAAACTTGATTTCAAAAATCACATTGTCATAATATGGACCGTTTATATTACTATTTTTAGATTTATAAAAATAATCCAGTGCCTGGCCCAATCCTCCCCCATGCCCGTGAAGAAGTTCAGCAATACTTTTTGTCTTCAAGTATTTGTTCCAATCGGATCGTGTAGTGGTTCGATAGATTCTTAAAGGTTTGCCACCACCACTTTTATCTGTCTTAGAAAATTGACCATCGTGATGCTCAATCCCAACGATATCACTCAACTCTATAATACTCAATTTGACATCCTGTATCAACTGAGAATTAAGATGATTAAAATTTTCAAAACTTCTATTTTCTGTGTTGTATTTAGAAAGTAAAGAGGCAATATACATTGGAAGATTTTTAACGAGATAATCTTCTGCTTTGGCAGCAGTCATTTTTCTTTCGGTCAGCCATCCTTTTATGCATCTTTTGGTATTACTTAACACATTATCAGGGATCGAATCTTCATCTATCTCTATACTATTGACCATAATCTGCCTTTGAAACACACTTTTTAAGGAAGGTGCTGTTTCTAAAGTTTTGTTGGTGTTATCTTCTACCTTACTCAAAGCTCTTCCCCCCATCACATCCGCCTCCTTTTCTAACCCTGCATCATGATTCACGTTGACGTTTCCTTTTAATTGCATCGTCGGTTTTACACGCCCTTGTTTTTGTTGTACCACGTGCCAAGCTTCATGCGCCAAGTGTTTTTCCTGCCCGGGAGCAATATGGATATCAGTTCCCTGTGCATAAGCGTATGCCTGCAGGGTAGCCGGTTGCGAAGAATTGTAATGTACTTTTACATCATTCATACTGTAACCTGAAAGATTTTCAATACCACTTTTTAGGTTATCGGGTAAACCGGTGTTGTTGGGTTTACGTTGGAATGGTTCTTCTTCTTCTTCTTCTTCTTCTTCTTCTTCTTCTTCTTCTGTTGCTAACTGAGTTGTTTCAAATTTTCCCTGAAGAGGTTCTTCTTCGTCCAGTTCCATTCTTTGAACAGTCTCAAACTTGCCCTGTATTAATTCTTCCTCCTCGCTTACCAGTTGGGGTGTTTCAAACTTTCCTTGTAGCACTTCTTCTTCCTCCGCACCTTGCAATTGCGCCGTTCGCTGTTTGTATCGTTGTAGAATCTGCTGCGTGCCCGCTTGCTTATTGGCTTTGGGTTGCGCAGTTTCTCTTTGTAGTTGCTTTGTTGCGGTTGTTATCATAAGCTTTTCGTTAGAGAAAACTAAAATTTTGATAAAATAAACATTTGATAAGATCAAGAGATGTAATGAAAACTTTTTATCTATTTGCTATAATTATTTATTGAAATAGTTCGTTCATATTATCAAATATTGTTTTTGCACATCCTTTAATTCTTAAATCAAAATTTTCTTTTGAAATACCATTATTATTAATTTCAAAAGGGAGAAAGTTAAATATACTACCTTGTTCAATGTCTAATTGTCGACCTACTAATTTTCTTTCAGATAAATTCGGGCTATCTACATAAGCATTAATATGATATTGTTTTAACTTTCTATTTATAGTATCACTATCTATTGTCGCATGCACATCAACCGTTTTTCCATCTACATCGTCTAAATTCCTTTTAAATTTTCTTGAATTATTATTCAAATATTTACCATATCCCTTCCAATTTTCATCTAATTTGTCATTCTTACCTTCTGCTCCTTTTGTCAACTGAGCGGTTTGCTGTTTATATCGTTGTAGAATTTGCTGCGCACCCGCTTGCTTATTGGCTTTGGGTTGCGCAGTTTCTGCGTGTAGTTGCTTTGTTGCGGTTGTTTTCATAAGCTTTTCGTTATCTCCAATTGGTTATGATCGGTTTATCCATCCAAGATAATTGGGTGGTTTTGTAACTCCACGGAAGGCTGTCTAAAAGCACGTCGTAGGCTTTGGGTTCTGGTGTAAGCTGGTAGGTGCTTTCGGTAATAGTCAGTGCACCATCGCGTTGCAAAAAGCCTTCCCGTAAACCATCTAAGGTGGTAACTTTTGCCCAATGTTGTGTTACACTGCTCAAAAGTCCATCCACTACCTCCTTATCCTCCTCGGTTAACTGTACTTGCCTCGGGATAGGTGCTGCAATAGGTAACCCTACCAACACTTTGTTAAGTAATAACTCGTATTCTTCAAATTCTATATGATTCCATACGGCATATTGAATCAAAAAGATGGCTTTAAAGCGCGCTTCATCACTTTTAAATGCTCCATCTTCCATCAATCCTAGAATGCTAAATAATCGAGGTAAGTAAGGTGCTAATAAAATAACACCTGCATTAGACACAAAATAGTTTTGGTCATGTAACTCTGTTTCTACGTTCATATCCATGGTATTGAGATTTTTCGTCCCGTCTGCTATTATCTTTTTCACGTCGGGGTAATACTTATTTTGTTTCACCAATTGCTCTACACGTTCTGGTTCTTTGTGCTCGTTTTTAACTTCCTGAACTACTATTTGAATCCATAACCACAAGGCTTGTTTTTTGGTATACGCACCCGTATCCAGTGTATTTTGGATGCCTTTGTTCCAAAGTAATCGAATCACTTCATCCGCTTTATAGGTAGACCAACGGTAGTGTTTTTGAACATCTTGTAACAACTGCTGTATAAATTGCAATTCTACCTCGAGCAGCTGTAGCAGCTCAACATATGATGGCTTTAGGTCAAGGTTTCCCTTTGGAACCAAGCCACTAAATTTCACTTTAAATTCCTGTATCCTTTTTGATCGAATGGAGTGATTTATAATCGTCACTTGTTCGTGGTAAATATCCTGCAATAAGGTTATTACCTCTAAACTAAGATGATCTGCTAAAACCCTACGCTGATGAAACAGCGTCTCCAACCATACCTGCATCGTTAAATTGTAATGATTGGCTACCTGCTTCAAAACACCTATTACATAGTTCTTTTTATTGAAACCTATACCGGCGATATTTTTTAAAACACGGTGCACAAAAACCCATTGTAACGCATTGGATGAGTTATAGCGTAATTGCCTCTCTTCTTCCTCCGTTTGCGATGTCGGTACCCAATGCATCAATCCAATACTCTCTACAATAAAATTACCGTACATAGGGTAAAATAAGTGCACCACACGTTTGTTCTCTTTCTCCGACAATTGCTTAATCCAATGCTCCCATTGTTGATGCTGGTGCATATCGCGATTTAGTCGTTCAATCAGAGATGGACTCGCAAAATTGGGTTCTTTGATCCAATATTGTAAATCTGAAAGATTCGCTATAAATATTTTTCCAGTCCACTCTTCCTTTAACAACAGTTCCACATTTTGTGTGGTAAGCAGTTGCTTTTGCTTCACTTCCCCTATAAAATAGCGAATTTGTGCGGCTGACACAGACTTGACAAACTTCATTTGCTGAAGAAAAGCTTGACAAAAAGACCGATGCTGCGATAAGGAGATAACCTCATTTTGTAGCAGCTGAACAGCCATTTTCTCCACTTGTCCACGTGTAAAATCCCCTTTAAATACACGTTCCACAACAGTGATTAACTCTCCAAACCAATTCCGTTCTCTTGCGTCAATGGTACAATTAACAAATTGCGCAAAGGAGATTATCCCAAGTTCCAAGTAGGTCCGTGTTAAAACCGGATGTTCCTCCATCCATTGTTTTTGAGCGTTTAGAGGTGAATGCACATCAAACAAATCCAGTTCCCTCCCTTTCCGTTCCAAGAATGGAATGGCTTGGGTATTTTGTAAAAGCCTGGTAGAAGATCCTTCAAATGAATTAGTGGAAAGTAAGGTGATTAATTCCGCTGGAGCTATACTGCTTTCCTGCAGCAATGATTGTACTAAAAATTGAATGCATTTTTCTTGATCTTGCTTCGATTTTAAAGGATTAGATAAAAGCCATGTCACTAAATGTTTTTTTAATGTGGCTCTACTAATGGAGGAATCCTTTTGGTTAGTTGTGATAATTTCCACCAATTGGCTAAAAATACCACGTATATCCTCTATTTCACTTGATTGCAAACGGATGAGATCCCAAAACTGGGTGGCATTAACCTGTAAGGCAAATCGTTTAACCAAGAAAGTATTGTATTTATTGTCCACCAATAATGCCCATACTCTTTGCGGGTCGGTTTTAATAAATTCAGCAAGCATTTGCGTTGGGGTACTCGTCTTTAATTTAGTGTCCCAAATTCCTGTCTTTAAATAAAAAACAAGTAGCTCCCAATCATCCTTTTCCTTTTTCTTAATGACAATATTGGAGTCATTGTATGATTTTTTGAGTTGATCTTTTAGTGCTTGTTCTACTTCATCGGACAAACGTTTTAAAAATTCCGTTTTAAAATCCTCTTCGGTAAAATCGCCTAGATGAATAGCCAGCGTATTGATCTCAATTTCTGTAGTTGGGGAATCGTATTTTTGCAGTAAGCGATCCAATACATCGTGCAAATTTCTTTGCATAACATTCTCCCACCCCCCCATAAGATGCTGGAAGAATGGTTGGTTGCTACCCTCCAAATCAATATGTATCTGATCAATACGATTCATCAACTTTATTCTATAATTTCCGAGTAATCTTCATTGGAGTGAAGAAAATCACTTAAATTCTTTTTATACAAATCCACTTTATTTTCCAAAATTGGATTGACCTTAGCCATTGCTGCTCTCCAATCAAAATAAAAGTGTGTAAGGGTATTCATTTTTTCGCGAGGTACAAAAAAGACTTTAGTAAATAAATGCGCCGGTAAACGTTCGGAAAGGAGCGCTTTAATTTTACTGCGATCACTCTCCACTAAACCTTCCATACTAGTAATAACCGACAAGTGATTACTTTGCTCGATCTCCTCTTCACGAATTAATTTATGCTCTATAAAATAGAAAGAATACTCATTTTTGCGCTGCTTCATTTTTCGCATAAAACGCCACAAACGATTAACATTTAAAGTAAGACTTTCCAAGTTTTTGAATATCCCCATGTTAATCCACATCGGTTTAACGGACTTGGTATATTTGTAAAGCAGTAATTTTTCATTTTCAGGAAGTGCCAATACTTTATAGTCCACCGGGCTATCCGCATCTTCCAAATAACTTTTAAATAATTCGTTTAAACGCAAAAAGTGGATATTCTCACGAAGCGGTTGTATATCCAATTCTTCATGTTCCAAATCCAGTAACTCTACTTGTTGAAATTCACTTTCACTAATCTTGTCAAAATTGGTAATAAAGTCAAAGGTGGTTACCACACTATTTTTAGCAAAAAAATCTTCATCACTTAAGAGTTTTAATCCATACTTATTCAATACAGTGATGTTGTCCTGCTCAAAATACCCATTGGTCATGTATTCCATAATTTGCTGAATAGCAGGAACCGAATCTTCATTATCAATATTAAATGAACGATTTCGCTTTGCATTTAGACCTGGAAACTTATCAATGAGTAGAATGCGTTTTTCGATGATTTCAGAAGGCGAAAAATTATTGGAAAAATCTAAATTTTGCGCATCAAAAATAGCAGAGAATTGTTCACCAAGAAGAACATCTAGTTGATCTAAAAGAATATTTTTTTGTTGATAAAACGATTCATCATTGAAAATACTTGCTTCTCTTTCTCTTTCTAAATAAATAACTTCTTCCTTATCAACAAAATCGACAACAGGATAACCTTTAAAGGGTTTGAATTTTGTTTTATCAAATAAATGAGCGATATGTTCTACTTGCCACAAAGCGCCGGCAATAAACGTATCCATTAATAACAGAAAACGCTTAAAATTTAATAGATACGATTTTCCATATCCTGTGATATTCGACGGAATCCCTCTATCGGATACGTTGTATAAATCCGGAAAATCATACTGCAACGTTTTATACGATTTAGAGAATCCAATAAATTTATCTACGCGTTCTTTTACCTCCTCTAGCTCAACTGTCGAGAAAATATAATCCTTATCCTGTGATTTCTGCTTAATAATATAGGGCTTAAGGTCATCCAATTGATTTTTAAATCGAAATTCAATGTTACCTATATTTTCGCCTAAATTACGATGGGCATGATACGTTGCTAAAATTAAATCCTTACATCTGTTCTTTACCTCTATTTCCTGCTCCGCTAAGTAATGTTTTAACACGACGTACACATCAAAAGATAAGGTAGTTTGATTGTAAATAACGTAGCATTCCTCGACTAATTCTTCACAATGACTTGAAAATAGATTGGCATAATCAACTTCTGTTACAATGGATTGTTCTTTGAGTTGTTCCTTAGATATAAAGCCTAATTTAGCGTAATCAACCTGCGGATTTTGACTTAAATAATTTTCAATCGGAAAATCAAGTCGATAATACAAATCAAACAGTGCATAATTGTAGACATCAGCAATGGTAATCCCTGGATCGTGCGCATTATAATCTGTCCAGACATTTCCAGAAAGTTCAATTATTCTTTTTAACGTACGTTCTTGAAAGTAGCTATACTTATCAATAAACCCATGCGCTCTTGAAATACTATATTCCTTCATAAATGAAACTATTTCAATAAGCGATTAATCGTATATTTTATCGTTGAATCGCCTAATGAATAATTAGACGAGCCGCAAAGTTGATAAACTGTATGTTCACCAGAATCTTTAACTTGTAAGGATAACATTATTACCCTGCCGTAAAACCATTTACTATATTTTTTTCTTTTGATATAACTGATATCTCCATTTACTACAATAAAATGGTCATATTGCCAGTAGGTTTTTTCTTGAAATTGATAGCGTGCATACAATTCAAAAACTTCACCATCACTGACATTTTCATCGATAGCAAAATTATGACCATCGCTTGTTAATTGACGTGTAATTCCTTTTTCAGTGTATCCTTCTAATCGAATGGAATCCGCCTGTAAAACTATTTCTTTAGCGGTCTGTAATGTTAGTCGCTCTTCGATTGCTTGAGAAGAAGATAAATACAGTCCATCCGATTCGATATGTTCAAATTTCCAGGTAGCTTGCTTATCACCTTCGTTAGTGCAAAATTCTATTAAGTGCCCCTCTTGATCTTTACTAACTAATAAGGAATTATCGAAACACCCATCGTCTATTATATTATGAGCAGAATCAATTAAATCAACAAAGCTTTGCTCAGTAGGTACCTCTCCAGCTTTGAAATAGTTTTTTAACGTTATACGGTTTACTTTTGTCATATTAAATTATCTTAAAAGATTGGGAAATAACGAGTTGATTAATTCCATCTTGTACATTATCGTCATTTAAACACAATAGTTGTTCATTAGCAGGTGTTGACACACCATTCTTGCGGAAGGGGTGAATTGTAAATGATTGTACATTGACCAATTGTTCATTTAGATGAAACACCTTCGATTGCTTAGTTAACTCACAGGTCTGATAAACAATGCATTTCTTTAGAAGAATTCCAGACTGCTCAAAAGTTTCCTTTATCAATTTATATAATTCATTCAAGGAAATTTCATGATTAAACTGTACATCAGAATGCGTTGCTTCCCAAGGAGCGATAAGATTATTTACCGTTTCTCTCAAATGGTAATAATCATCTTCTTTAAGCGCAGGTAAGTTTAACTCATCTTCTGTTTTGGCAAAGGCATGAACTTGAATCTTTTCGTAATTGGGATGTATAACTTCGATTACTCCAGCTTGAGGAGAGATAATTGTATTTAATAAATTTCTAACCTCAATCAGCGTTGATCTTCGTACAAAAGGTTGACTCAATTCTACTTTAGGAACGACACAAACTTCAATATTTACTTTACCCTCTTCTATCCTTCGATAAGCATATACTTTTCCTATCTCTGTAAACTCTTTTAATACGATTCTTTCGATATCTCGTAACGAAGAAATTTTCCCTCTATGGGTTACATAGTCGGCAAAACGAATCACCTTATCGCGGTTAGACTCTGCGTTTCTACCAAGTTGCATACGTCCAATAGGCTGTAAATGATCTAACCCTAAAATTGTCGAATCGGCCTCCAAAACAGTTTCCAATAAATCCGTTTGATTAATTGTATAATCTAAGTTTTGTTGCACTAAAGGGACTGCATTTGCAAAAACATTCTTTATCCAACTAGAAAACACTTTTTCCGCTTTGTCTTCCTTCTGTTCGATTGCAATTTTAATCCAAAGATGACCTTCCGTATCAAATAAATGTGAAGGTAAAAACGTTGGAAATTTTAGTCGAATTCGACCACTTACAGACAATCCTTCCGTTTGATCTTTATCTACAAAAGAATAATAGTCCATTAATTGCCAACATTTAGAGTTACCTATGTACCATCTAAACCTCGAAAAATGGAAGTCAGACAACCCATTTGGCGTATCGTCTAAATCAAAATATAGATTTAAAAATTGTCCTTCCTTTATATCACTTAAGGATAGAAGGATACTGTAGTCGTCGTAATCATCAAAAAAACGAATGACTTCCTGTGTATTTGGTCGAAATCCAGTAGTCTTTTCAAATGGAACAATCGTATCAATCGCTCCTCTATCACTAACAACGCCAACACGAAGCGTTTCTGTAGCTTGATAGTTAATCTTTATTGAGTTTACCAAAGGTTGAAGTGGAGGATTTAATATCCCCTTATGCTTTCTCCCTTTCTTATGAAGGGTTTTATAATTGAAAATCTTATTGTACTCCTGTTCACCAAACCCCATTTCAGGGGACGTTAGCTGTAGTCTTAAAAAACCATTTCTGCATTGATTATTAAACTGAAAATCACTTTCAGCTAGCCCTACTAACTTCATCTTTGGTAAAGGCAATAGTCTGAAGATAGTAGAATTCACCAATTTCCCTTCCGCATCAGGCGTTTCATCCCCCTTATCAGTATTAAATAGATAACGGTCTTCACCACCTTGAATTTTTCGCCATTCAAAATCCTCCAAGTAACTAAAAGAAGCTTTAAATGACTTGTTATCTATTTTATTTGTTCGATCTAATAAGTCATAACTGTCGTAGTAAGATGACAAACCAAAACGATCGCTATTCGGTAGTCCAGTCCAAGTTATTTCTAATTCTATATTGGTAACCGGCTTAATCCCTAATTCATAGGATCCAAAGGCAAACCAACTATCAAGTCGTATATTAGATCCAAATGGAGCATAAGTATTCGCAATATCCAAAGCTCCTAATTCATTATAGACTTTGAGATTCTTCACACCTCTCACATCCGTGTCGACTTTAACTTCTGAAATAGCTAATTTAGAAGCCCAACTATAGGGGGCAATACTGGCCTCTTCATTAATCAAAATCTCTAATACTGGTGAAGTAGAACTAAATTGATGAGTATCCATTTCACAAGGACAGGTGCTAGGAAATTCCTCGTGAAGTAAGAACTCTAGAACAACACGCTTTGATCCATCCAATTTTACTTTTACTTTATCAATAGAAGACCAACCTTCTGTTGTACTAATTTTTAAAAGAAATGGATTATCTAAAGTTTTTATATATTCTTGAGCAACTAACGACTCACTTTCAACTTCATTTTGATGTAATTGATCGGTCAATACATCCTGTCTAGAATGAAGAATTATCCTTACCGATCTTTTACCTTCCCTAAGTAATAGAGTCGGAGTTGTAATTCTCAGACCAAAAGGTTGAAGTAAATCTTCTGATGCGCCAATTTTATCACATTGCACAGCTGTTGGAATCTTTAACTCATTTTCTGGATACTTGTAGGGATTAAAAATAGATTGAATTACATATTTTTCAGAAATTCGAGCATCTGTGATTAAACTCTCTTCTCTAGTCAAAAACTGAATATCCTCTCCCTCTTTATTTTGACAAGTAAATACGGTCTTGTATGGTATAAGAACATCATTGCTCGAATGTTTATGAATTTGCCCCCAAATAGTGGAACCTGTCTGTTTGATATTTTGAACCTTAAGAGCATCATTTAAATACCATTTCGGTAAATTATACCATTTCTTATTAAAACCACTATAAACATCTTGTAAGTTTTCCTTAAAAATCTTAAACAGAGCTAACGGTGGAGCAAGTTCTCCATTGTCCTCCGCCTCCTTGAAAAGCGTATATTTTAAATGATCAACATCAAACTGTACATCAGATTCACTGTCAATTTTTTGTAACCGATGAAATTGGTCTATCAATTCTTCTTGGTAAGATTTGTCAAGAACCAAAGGAGAAAAAAAACGTATCCCTTCAACTCGATTCATCCAATCCTTCTGACTTAAACCAGCTCTAAATTTCTCCATACTGATTGCCTTTAAATTCCATTGTACTCATTAACGTAAAAAGGATACACTAGATTTTTTCTACTGTTAGTCTCCTTTATTAAATAATTTATTTCTATATCTATTTTGGCACTATCAAACGTACTTTGAGAAACCATAATATCAAATGGGATAACCCTTGGTTCATTTTTATATATCGCCTCTTCAACTGCATCTCTTATCATAGATAAAAAGGTATTTGAAATAGAATTGAATATCCAATCCTTTTTATCTACACCAAATTCATGTCGAAAAACACGCTCTTCCAACTGAGTTGACAAGATAATTCGAATCGCTTGCTCGATATCCTCTTCACCAGAAACCATTGTTAAAACAACGTCTAGATCTGTTAATGTAATCTGGGGAGGAAATCCCCAGCCTTTACCTAAATAATTTAAGTCCTTGTTTTCCATGAATTATCCTCCAATTAATACTGTTAAACATCCAATTACAATGCTTCCTCCATGAGCGCAAGTGTCGCCCATCCGAGCTGCAGATTTACCTCCAATTTGGACCGTTGCCGAACCTTTTACAATCGAATCAGGAGGACCTGTACAGACACAACTGTCTCCTAACACTGCGGCAGGCTGACCACCAATAAGCACAGTAGGCACACCAGGGCCAACTATTGGACCGCCTACATGGGGGACGGGTGGAGCGCCAGGCGTAACCATTGGACATACGTGCATATCGTTTATTCGTGCGGCTGCTGACATATCAATTAATTTTAACCAATGCTCCTTTTACAACAGCATTTCCACTAGCTGACAACTCCGCTTTACTACCTCCCTTTACCTCCATTACTGAGTCCGCTGTCATTTTTATATTTGTACCTTTAACTTTAAAGTCTTTTCCTGATTTAGCATCTATATCTTTACCACTTTCAAAAGAAATCAAACCTTCAGCCTTAAAAATTAAATCACCCTTAGATTCAATCGTCAAAGATTTTTCTGTTAATGAGATTGTATTTTCATTAACATCTTTAATCGTGATCAATTTATCCTTATCATTAATCGCCACTTTTCCTCCATCTTTTATTGATAACGAAATGGACTTCTCTTCATCATTGAACTCAATAGAGAGCTTTTCTTTGGTGAAAAAACCTTTTCTATAATTTTCTGCTTCTACTTTACCTGGCATTTTATTTTTGGTATTATATAAGCTACCAAGTATTACTGCATCATTACCATATTCAGAAAAAAAACCGACAATGACCTCATCTCCGATATCAGGGACAATAAGGAATCCGTAGCTATTACTTGCACTTATTGTTCCTAATCTTGCCCATACCTCATTCTTCTCAGCTCCAAGTAAAGGTAGATCCACTAGTACACGATCATGTTCACAAGGATCTTCAATAATCTTCTTCACCTTTCCAATGTGTAGTCCCGCGAAATTAGATGAAGTAGATGAGGAAATAGCGTCTTTTGGGGAATATCCTAACGATAGTGTTGTATTCCAGATGCCATCTTCGAATTCATGTTCAATACCCCCAACAAAATAATCACCTTCAAAACGAGTAGAAACTCCTTTTAACTTGATAACTTCACCTAATTTAGCTTTAGTAGTTCCTTCAATCTTAACTGTACCGGTCATCTTAGATAATTCTGCAACTAGAGACTGCATCTCCAACCAATCTTTCAAAAGCTGCTTGTCCTGAACTGTGGAACGCCTATATTGTAATTCCGGGTTACTAAATTTCTGACTAATCTGCTTTGAAGTATGCGTTCCTGCTATAGGCGTAGTGTAAGGAGTTGAATTCTCAGTAATAACTTTTTGCTTTGTTATATCCCATGTGGAAGCCTTAATCGCACCAAACTGCTGTTCACTATTTTGCTCTAAACGAACCTCCAATACATTATTTCCTAAAACCAATTCATGCAAACTCGATTTTTTAAATTTCGGCTTTCCAATGGTCACGTCTTTTCCATCCGTAATCAAAACTAATCCATTATCCTGCATTCGATTAAGAACAAAATCCCAATCAGACTGATAAAACTGGATAACCTCATTATGCTTAAATGAAATGTTATCAATCTTTGAGGTTATCTTACTATATGGACTAAATACAGCTGAAAGAATATCTTTAATACTCTTCTTATAAAAGCTTTTGGACTGTACATTAAGTGTTAAAAGATAGGTAAACGTCTTACATTCAACAACAAGCCGACCATCTCCATCAATAAAATCAAAGGAATGTCTAGTGACCAAACCTTCAAACAATACAGTCTTCTCAGTGGTACCTACGACTGCCTCGATTTTTATCTCCTTTCCTAAATCAAAAGTGTTTTTTTCGCTTTCCTCAACTTTTTGTTTAGCAATGTCACCAGCAGGAAAAGTCAAGATGGCTACACCGATACCATCCACTTCAACCTTTGTCCATAAGGAACTTAATTCAAATAAATCAGCAACCTTAGTCCCTTCTGAATAAACAATAATTTCAATTACACCTTCTTTAGCCATATTTATTACTTTAAAGGTGGAAAATACACAGCACTCCCTACTTTAACCATTCGGAAATTCGATAACTGATTAAAAGCCGCTACCTCATAGCAAAAGGAAGCATCTCCATATATTTCAGCACATAACAATGGAAGGGTATCACCTGTTTTTATCATTATCGTTCGGGAAACGTCAGGAGAATTCTTAGAGGATTTGATAACATTCTCACTTTCTTCAAAATCCAAATCTATTTCCACTCGAATCGGCTCTCCGTCTGAAGAAAAAAGCTTATAAGTATATTTTAAAGAGGTAGCCCTCCCCTTGAATATAAAGGATCCCCAAGTTATTTTAACATAACTCGGCTCATGACTCTCGCTATTTTGTTTATAAATATTATTTTCAAGTAACTTAACCGACTCGTTAATAGCACTAGAATATTCGAGCACACCGCTGTTATCCAGCATAATTTTGAAACTCAGTTTACCGGGTTCATGCTGATCATATTTTAAAGTTTGGTGATCATTACCCGGTACTTTCTCAGATTTTAGCTTTACATTCTTAGTGAGAGAAATGGATTCTGGATTAATTTGGGTAACAAAAGATTTTGTAGCAGATTTCTTTTTGAAATCTGCATCTACATACCCTTCTATTGATAACTTTTTAAGTTCTCCTGATGTACTCATAACGATTATTTCTCAGTTCCCTAAGCTTTATTTCCTTTAAAATCTCCCTTTTTAACTCATCCTTGAATTGATCACTACGAAATTCTTGGTTCTTATGATTCGACTTGGATTGGATTGTTGCCGTTATTTTAACCTCCTTTATTATTATTGTCATGTCTATTTCATTCGGCTATTATGGCATTGGGAATTCGGATGATGTCAGCGTATGCAAATTCAATACTTTCGATTAAAACACTGTTTTTTTCAGCATCCAACCCATCCATCTCCCACTTAATAGGGTATGCCCTTTTGCAATGCCAGGTATAAACAGGTTCCTCCTTTGGATTTAAGAGTTCTATTAGAATATCATGCGTCTTAATCTTCTGAACACCTCCTCCCTCTCCAAAAATATCTAGAAACCAATTTAAATCTTCTCCACTAACAGGATTTAAAGCCCTCTTCAGTACCAAATTTTGATTCTTTCTTCCTTTCGGTAAGGTAATTGGTACAGTACTCCCTCCTTCATTAAGGATTTCCACCTCTAATTCAGTATTGAGTCCACTTACTTCTTTAAAGGAAAAGTAGACGTTTCCTATTTTTACTTTAAAATAGAAAGCTGTAGGAGGTGGAAAAAATAAAACTTTAGCCATATACAACTATTTACCCATTATTTATCGTTAATCCTTCGTGAGCTATTTCTATCGTTTCAACAGCTACTTCATTTCCATCAGCCTTCAAATCAGTTCCTGTTATCTTAGTTGGCCAAGCATTCTTTAAAGTCCATATCATCGTTGGTGCTCCTGCTTCGTCTAACAAACTAATAGTAATAGTTTTTCTAGCAATGGTGTTCATCTTAATCTCATTGAACCAATTCCAAAAGACATTATCTTTAAAAAAGACACCTTTCTTTAAAGTAACATTTCCAACCTTTTTTAATCCAGGCATCTTAATAGTGGAAAAATCTGGACTATCTCCTCCTCGATATTCAATAATTTGCGCTTCAATATCCAACCCGGATACTTCTTGAAATGAAACCTTGGTACCTTCGATTTCTACTTGAAAATGAAATTTTGGTAAAGGCCAAACATTATTTTGAGCTTCTCCTGCCATAATAATTTTATATTAGTTTTTTTATTAACTCTTTTGCATTTGCTGTTGGAACGTAATTTCGATGAATTCAGCAGGTCGTACTAATGCAACCAAAATTGTAATCTTCATCTTACCTTCTAAAATATCCTCAGGTGTCATCGTTTCACCTAAACCAATATGAACACTGTACGCATCATCAGGTATAGCACCGGCTAATCCTCCGCGTTTCCAAATTCCATTTAAGAAGCTACTAATCATACTACGTACACTGACCCATGTATTAGCTGTATTTGGCTCAAAAACGTAGGCTTTTGCTGCATTTTTAATACTTTCTTCTAACATGATCATTGTTCTACGAACATTCACATAACGCCAATCTAAAGAGTTACCATCTAAGGTTCTAGCTCCCCATACCTTTATACCGTCACCAACAAAGTAACGAATCGCATTAACTGCCTTTCCATTGTTAGGAACATTCAGATCTTCTTGATTAGCATTGGAAATACTTACAGTTGGACTAATTACACTCGATACTCCTACATTTGCTGGGGCTTTCCAAACCTCTTTTGTCCCATCGGTTAATGTATAAATCCCTGCCATTGCAGCACTTGGAGGTAATACATTAAGCTTCTCTCTCATTTCAACTAATAAGTTCTTATACATAGCACTTTGCTGAGAAAATAACTTGTCAAGTGTAGCTAGTTTGTTAGGATCTACGTATTTATTATCTTTCAAATCCAATACAAGAGGATCTAATTCTTTAATATAAGAGTGAAGATGAATAGAATCAATAAATAGCAGTTCTTTAACTTCTTTCCAACTATTGGCAAAATTGCGCATACTCAATTCAGAATCTGAGACAATAGATGTATTTAAAAAAGGGTAGTATGCGGCTGCAAAGTCTAAATTTTCAGTTCCAATTTTATCTCTGAAATTGAGAATAACATCTCCTGCGGGATCTTTTCGATCTACATATCCTCTGTAAATATCAAAAATGGCGAAACGATTTCTCATGACGTTCCCACAATGACTTAACATTGCAGCTTGTACATCGAAACATTGCTGTGGTTCTGCCAGGTTTACAGCTTCAGGGATCACTAATAACGTTGGCTCTTGCTCCTCCTCTAAAGCAACAATTCCTTCAATTAGCTTTTCTTTACTTAGTTTATCATCACTGTAATTACCAACGGATACGATATAACAATTTGACCCACCATTAGCAAAAAACAAACGGAGATTATAATATAAATTAAATGGATCGATGCGTTCTAAATTATAAAACACATTATTATTTAAAGGAGAACTATATTTTAAAATATTATCCTTGAAAATCGAAGTCAGATCTATGGCATAAAACACTTCCTTAACACCCGAATCTGCAAATAAAAGTAATTTGTCAGACGAGAGTAATTTGTCAGTATCACTTGACTCAACAATAGCATTTACTGAATCAACAAATGAAATAATGTGTTGCGAAAACTTTTTTAACTTATTTCTGGCAATCCCAAATTCTTGCTCATTTAAATATTTAATCTCGTTAGAACCATTTACTGATAAACTAGAAATAAGCTTCAATTCTTTAACAAAATCAATCAGTGCACTCTTAAACGAATCTTGATTAAAATCTTCAGTACCAACACCATTTGGAGTACCCTCTGACATCGTAGCTATAGGAAATGTAAATCCTGTAAGAACACCTAATCCCTTTACAACAATATTCTTTGTAGCTGTATCTAACTGAAATTCTAAAAGTTCAACTACTTTCTTATCTTCTATTACTAATTCAAATGATGAGTCAACAAAAATCTTTCTTGAAGGATTTAAAAAAGTTGAGTTTGCTATATCAACATCTGCCTCAGATAAGGATGAGAAAGTTTGCGTAATTCCCAAGGCAGAAATATGTTCACTTAAATCTTTATTTAAAGTTTCAAGAAAATTTTTCTCATCGAATACAGCTGTTGAATTAAAACCATTAAATACACCTATACCTTTTACTTTCTTATCCTCAATCTTTAGCAATGATTTTAATTCAGAATCAGAGAATTTGATTCTGATCTTGATTCGATCAATTATTATTTTATCAGAATATTCAAAACCATTTTTATCTTTATTTAAGTCGAAATTAAAATGTTTAATACTATTTGCAAATAGATTAAGCCCATTTAATGGTAGTAACTGATTCAAAGAGATATATTCTTGCTCCAGAAACTTTAAAGATTTTAAAATAGAAAAATTGTCTATAAAGACATTACTCATTATTGCGGCAGGATCTTTTCTAACATTGAAAATAGGTTTTGGAGCACCACCAAAATATTGCTCAAATTCAGATAACGACGATATCTTAAATGGTTTCTTAATTAAACTTTTATTACCATTCTTAGCAAATTGTGTATATCCAACAAATGCTGGAATTGCTGTAGATGCTTCTACAACTGAATTAGGGAAAGCACTTTTTTCAACAATGTACACCCCTGGAGTTTTCATAGCACTCATATGTAGTAGTTATATTAAATTGTATAAAATTTTGTAATCGTATATTTACCTTCTTCAATTGAAGCACTGTCATAATTCGGTAGCTCTAATTTATCTATCACAACTTTAGAACCGATTTCATTTACTTCAAGCAAAGAGTAATGATTCGTATTTTTTTGCTGCAAAGAGAGAGGAACCAAACTACGATATACTTGTTCCTCATCACTCTTTTTAATTCGAAGAAATTCTACTTTAGCATTTACATCCTTAATCGCATATTCTTTTTCCTTGTGTAATCCTTTAAATGAAAATTCAAAAAATTTACTTTTCACTTTAAATTCTACGTCGATCGATTTCACTGTAGATACCAACACTCCATCCATTAACATCGAATCTATTGTTCTAAGTTCTTCAGTAACATATGGCCATTCAGTTGCAGAAGTACTTAGCTTTAATGGAAAAAAATTTGATGCCTGACTTTCACATAGCTGAGCAAAATTTGAAATGCTTTTTTGGAAAGGCATTAAAAAACTTATCCAACTAAACTCTTTAACAAAAGTTGATCGATACTTCTCTTTACCATAAATCGTAAAAACATTATCTTGATAACGAAAACTTAAATCATAGTACTTTATAATATCTGAACTACTCAAAAATTGCAGATCTATTGGAACATTTGAAGAGTAATACAAATGCTTAATTTTAATTGAAAAGTATGCTGTCAAACTATCCATCCTTAATTAAAATCTATTTTAACATCCTTAATAATTGACTCTACTTTGGTCATGTTATTACCATCAACTTCTATGGTTCGTAGTTTAAGATATATTGATGGATGATACGTTCCTTTAGAAATACTCCATAAATTAGAAAGCTCTGATACATTTAAATTAATAGGCTCTATCCCTATTTTAGCGCCAAATTCTTGAAGAGATAAACTCGAATTACTCTGTAAAATCTTTAGTAAATCATCAAACAGCTTAATCGAATCTGCATATTTTTTAGTAGGAAAAACTACAGCACAGAGCACATAGACATTAATATACCAAGAGGGGCGTCTACTCCCTACCTTACCATTACTAACAATTTGATTTCCAAACGATATACCACTAGTTGTATCTCTTTCAATATTAACTATAGATACACTTATATACCCTTCAGTAACATTCTCTTCAATAGGCTGTAGTTTTACCAAATCCTTTTGCAGTGAATACTTAAATCGTAAGCGTTCATTAATAATCGTAATTAATTTATCGAGAGAGTAGTATATCATATTCCTAGTAGAATTGACACAAAACTCTACAATTTAATTCTACACAACAAGAGTACAAATACCCTTTAAAACCAAGTATAAATACTCAAATAAGGAAAACATAAGCCCAAAAAACAACCTGAATTACTTTAGCTGGTTCTCTTATAAATCTTTATTAAAAATACGTATTCCAGAATAGCCTTTATATCCCCGCACCGGCTGGGTATCTCGAGTATGTTAACACATCCTTTCATTGATGAACTAGCGTACAAAAAATGGTTTTGATGATTCTTTAGAAGAAGGCTATAATCTTTCTATTATTTATTATCGTTATACTACAAAACTCCATCACCTCATTACATCATGACCTAAACCCGTTTCCATTATATTTTTACAAAAAAAAAGTCCCCCCATCCAATCTACTTCAAGCATTCCCAATCTTCTAAAGAACTGAAAAGGCATACCGTTTTGAATCAGTACACCCTTTCAAACCATTCCTGTATCGTGTTCAAACAAAGGAAAGACAGAAAAAACCAATCTAAATCAAC
>JAZQRM010000057.1:0-53084 GCA_045629585.1 Taishania sp.
TTTAAGTCGCTAAACAATTGATCCATGAAGAATGGTGCAATTGGTGCTCCTAAGATCGCTACAGTCTCCAAACACGTGTACAATGTTTGGTAAGCCGACAATTTATCTTGCGCGTCATCTGATTTCCAGAAACGGCGACGGCATAAACGTACGTACCAGTTCGATAATTGATCCGATACAAACTCTTGAATCAAACGACCCGCTTTTGTTGGCTCATATGTTTCGTAAGCTTCGTCCACATTTTTAATCAATGTGTTCAACTTTGATAAGATCCAACGGTCAATTTCTGGACGATTTTCCAAAGCGATATCTGCTTCTGAATAATCGAATCCATCAATGTTTGCATATAATGTGAAGAACGAATATGTGTTGTACAATGTTCCGAAGAACTTACGTTGTACTTCCGTGATTCCGTCCAAGTCAAATTTCAAGTTATCCCATGGCTGCGCATTGGTAATCATGTACCAACGTGTTGCATCTGGTCCGTACTTCGCTAACGTTTCGAATGGTTCAACAGCATTTCCAAGACGCTTAGACATCTTTTGACCGTTTTTATCCAATACCAATCCGTTAGAAACTACGTTTTTGTACGCAATTGAATCAAAAACCATTGTTCCAATCGCATGTAAAGTGTAGAACCAACCACGTGTTTGATCCACTCCTTCTGCAATGAAATCCGCTGGGTATGCTCCTGCTTCATCAATCAACTCTTTGTTCTCAAATGGGTAGTGCCATTGTGCATACGGCATTGCACCAGAATCAAACCATACGTCGATCAAATCCGACTCACGCTTCATTGGTTTACCAGTAGAAGAAACCAAGATGATTTCGTCCACATAGTTTTTATGTAAATCTACTTTATCGTAGTTTTCTTTTGACATATCGCCAGCCACGAAGTCTGCTAAAGGGTTTTTCGCCATCAATCCAGCTGCAAGCGATTTATCTGCTTCCGCTTTCAATTGTTCTACTGAAGAGATACAGATTTGTTCTTCACCATCTTCTGTTCTCCAGATTGGAATTGGAATACCCCAGTAACGTGAACGAGACAGGTTCCAGTCATTGGCATTTTCCAACCATTTTCCAAAACGTCCTGATCCTGTTGATTCTGGTTTCCAGTTAATCGTATTGTTCAATTCGATCATACGATCTTTCACCTTTGTCACACGGATAAACCAAGAATCTAATGGGTAGTACAATACTGGCTTATCAGTTCTCCAACAGTGTGGGTAACTGTGTACATATTTTTCTACTTTGAACGCTTTGTTCTCGGTCTTTAATTTGATAGAGATTTGAACGTCTGCTGATTTTTCAGGAGCTTCACCTTCGTTGTAGTATTCGTTTTTCACGTACATACCCGCGAATTCACCCATTTCTGGACGGAAACGACCTTGTAAATCTACCAACGGAACGGCTTTTCCATTTTCATCCAATACTAACAATCCAGGTACACCTGCATCTGCAGCTACTTTAGCATCGTCCGCACCAAATGTAGGCGCAGTGTGCACGATACCTGTACCATCTTCAGTTGTTACGAAGTCTCCAGGGATTACTTGGAAAGCTTTGTCTGCATTTTCAAATGGTAAAGCGTAAGGCAATAATTGCTCGTATTTCAATCCTACCAATTCAGCACCTAAACAAGTATCTACTACGTAGAAAGGAATCTTTTTGTCTTCTTGTTTGTAATTCGCTAACTCTGCTGCATCTTCTACTGCAGTGTATTTTCCTGCGAATTGTTTAGCAACCAAGTTTTTCGCTAAAATAACTTGGATCGGTTCAAACGTGTATTGGTTGAATGTTTTTACCAATACGTACTCGATTTTTGGACCAACTGTCAACGCAGTGTTGGAAGGTAATGTCCAAGGAGTGGTCGTCCAAGCTAAGAAGTGAATATTTGTATCGATTCCAAAAGGAGTGGCTTGACCATCGACCATTTTGAATTGCGCAACCACAGTTGTGTCTGTTACATCACGATAACATCCTGGTTGGTTCAACTCGTGAGAAGACAATCCAGTTCCCGCTTTTGGCGAGTACGGTTGAATCGTATATCCTTTGTATAAAAAGTCTTTTTCGTACAATTGACCCAACAACCACCATACTGATTCCATGTATTTGGATTCGTAAGTGATGTATGGATCTTCCATATCCACCCAGTAACCCATTTCTTTCGTCAGGTTATTCCAGATATCTGTGTAGCGCATTACCGCTTCTTTACAGGCTTTGTTGTAATCGTCAACGGAGATTTTTGTTCCGATATCTTCTTTGGTGATACCCAATTCTTTTTCCACACCCAACTCAACTGGAAGACCATGCGTATCCCATCCAGCTTTACGTTTTACTTGGAAACCTTTCAACGTTTTGTAACGACAAAAGATATCCTTAATAGAACGCGCCATTACGTGGTGAATCCCCGGAAGACCATTCGCCGATGGAGGACCTTCGAAGAAAATATATGGTTTTTGTCCTTCACGTGTAGAAATGGATAAATCAAAAACCTTCTCTTGATTCCATTTTTCCATTACTTCTTTTGCCACGTTAGGCAGATTTAATCCTTGATATTGTGGATAGTTTGCACTCATTATATACAAAGTATTTTGAACGTGCAAAGATAACGAAATGCTTTAATGTGTACAAGTCGCTTTTTAGTCAATTTAAGGTCTTGTTTTTTGTGCGATAAACTAGGGGGAGGGCTAGTGCTATTTAGAATGAAAATAAAAGGGATTTTTGGCCTTTTTTCCAATGATGAATGTTTAACTTTGTAGGAGAACAAAAAAAATGAGTTATGGCTGAATTCTTTTACCAAGAACCTTATCCGATTTTAAAAGATACTACAGAATATAAAAAAATCTCTTCTGATTATGTGCGTGTTGAACAGCATGGACCTCGTCAAGTTTTAGTTGTAGAACCAAAGGCTTTAGAAGTTTTGGCACAAGCTGCAATGACTGACGTTTCTTTCTTGTTGCGTTCTTCTCACTTGCAAAAGTTGAATAACATTCTACAAGATCCAGAGGCTACAGATAATGATCGTTTTGTAGCATACAACTTGTTACAAAATGCAACTGTTGCTGCCGAAGGACAATTACCATCTTGTCAAGATACGGGTACAGCAATCGTTGTAGCTAAAAAAGGAGAAGATGTTTACACTGGAGCGAATGATGCTGAGGCATTGTCAAAAGGTATTTTTAATACATACCAAGAGCGTAATTTACGTTACTCTCAAATTGTTCCATTGAACATGTTTGAGGAGAAAAACTCAGGTTCTAACCTTCCTGCGCAAATCGATTTGTATGCTACGAAAGGAATGAAGTATGAATTCTTGTTCTTAGCAAAAGGTGGAGGTTCTGCAAACAAAACGTTCTTGTACCAACAAACAAAATCTTTGTTGAATGATGCGTCAATGGAAAAATTCATTCGTGAGAAAATCAAAGATTTAGGAACGGCAGCATGTCCTCCTTACCATTTGGCGTTTGTAGTAGGTGGAACGTCTGCTGAAGCAAACTTAGCTGCGGTTAAGAAAGCATCGGCTGGTTATTATGATCATTTACCTACTGAAGGAAACATGGGAGGTCAGGCTTTTCGTGATTTAGAGTGGGAAAGAAAAGTACAATTGATTTGTCAAGAGTCTCAAATAGGGGCACAATTTGGAGGTAAATATTTCACGCATGATGTTCGTGTCATTCGTTTGCCTCGCCACGCAGCTTCTTGTCCAGTTGGATTAGGAGTTTCTTGTTCTGCCGATCGTAACATCAAAGCGAAGATTACAGAAGAAGGATTATTTATTGAGAAATTGGAAGAAAATCCACGTCAATATTTGCCGGAAATTGCTCCTCATATGGAAAAACCGGTTGTAATTGATCTGGATCGCCCAATGAGGGAAATTTTGGCTGAATTGTCTAAGTATCCAATCAAAACACGTTTGATGTTGAATGGAACGGTTATCGTTGCTAGAGATATTGCACACGCAAAAATCAAAGAAATGTTGGATGCAGGTCAACCAATGCCTGAATACTTCAAGAATCACCCAGTGTATTACGCAGGACCGGCGAAAACTCCAGAAGGAATGGCTTCAGGATCTTTTGGACCAACTACAGCGGGACGAATGGATTCATACGTTGATTTATTCCAAGCAAACGGTGGTTCAATGGTTATGTTGGCAAAAGGAAACCGCTCTAAACAAGTGATGGACGCTTGTCAAAAATATGGAGGTTTCTATTTAGGATCTGTTGGTGGACCAGCGGCAATCTTAGCGAAAGAAAGTATTGAGAAAGTAGAAGTAGTAGACTTTGAGGAATTGGGGATGGAAGCTGTTCGTAAAATTACAGTAAAAAATTTCCCAGCTTTCATCATTACAGATGATAAAGGAAACGACTTCTTCGCAAGTTTGTAATTAGAAGCGAAAAGATAAATATTAGAAAAGCCGTATGATTGATTTCATTCGGCTTTTTTTATTTTGATTTAGTATGTATAGACATATGAATTAAGGTAGTTTGATTAACTTTGTTGGTAATGAGTGAAGTGAATATTTGTCCTTGTTGTTCAGGATTAAAATACGAAGATTGTTGCCAACCTTTCCATCAGGGAGAGAGTGTTCCAACGGCCGAAAAGTTAATGCGTTCGCGTTATTCTGCGTATGTGATTTGTCTTCCCGATTATTTGATAAATACGACTTATCCAGCAAAACGCAAAGGTTTAGTTAAAGAGGAGATTGTTGAATGGTCAAAAGAAAATAAATGGTTGAAATTGGAAATTGTCAAGTCAAATACATCCGTTGTGGAGTTTAAAGCGCATTTTCAAGACGAAAACAGGCAATTACACATTCACCATGAGCGTTCTGATTTTACAATAGACGAAGGTCGTTGGTATTATGTGAAAGGAAAGTTTTTTTAAAATGACTCACCAAAACTAATGTAGATACCTTTTTGACCATTTTCTCCTATTCCATAATCGACTCGAAGGTTTGTTCCGTCGATACGGTTGAACAGGAATCTTAAGCCTACTCCAGCATTCGGTTTGAAGGAGCGTAAATTTAAATTAGAGAAGTCGTTATATATAATTCCAGTTCCACCAAATAGAGCCAATCCAAATCTCCAGATATAGGGTGTGCGGTATTCCAGTTGGAGAACCGTTAAATTTTTATCTCTATATCTTCCATAAAAGTAACCTCTCGTATTTTGGTCTCCGCCAAGTAAACCATAATCGTAGAATGGCGGTGTGCCCCATGTGCTTACATGGTATCCTCGTACATATAAAATGTGCTTCTGGTGCGAGTCTACAGTCATATACTTTCTGAAATCAATAACCGAACGACTGTAAAAGTTATGACCTAAATTGAAATTGAATTCCTGAATCGCTTGCAAATAGTGACCTCTAGTGGGGGTAACCATGCTATTTCTAGAATCTGACATGTATTGTAGCGTTGCGCCTATAGAATTGGTTGTGGTCAATCTATCAGTAAGTTCATATCCTTTGATGGGCTCAAAATGGGATTGGTGATTAAACCTCAATCCAAGACCAACATATGAATTACCAGAAATATGACGATTAAAATATGCTTCCAATGCCACCCTAAAATTTTGGTACTTCACTTCGTCCATTAAAGAAGTTTTAGGGCCGAGTCCATAGTAATTGTCTATATACTTAGATATATCAAAAAGACCGGTGTAGTTCCAAATGGCTCTGCGTGTGAAATAATTCCATCTAGATTGCCAAAGGATTTGATTCTTTAAAGTGTAGGTAAATTCTGAACGTGCAAAGGATGGACGTGTGCCATCTTGATACATATCGATATCAAATAAAGCGACAGCTCCAATTGTTCCACTGGTCTCTGGCGCATAACCAAAACTGGGGGCAATCAGGGGTTTTACCTTTCGCGTACGTAGGGTGTCTTGCGTTAGTCCAGTAAAGGAAATAACGTAGAAAGTGAGAAATAATAGAAACCCTTTGTACATAAGTTATAGTGTAAAATTAATTAAGTGTTTGATTGCACAAGAAGTAATCGCCTGCAGTTTTAATTATTTAACACTTTAAATGAGTGGTTTTGCTATTTACAATGGTAATTTAAGAGACGCATTGGATAGATATATGAAGTTTAGAATAGAAAGTGATACATTGGGGCAAGTTGAAGTGCCAACTGATGCTCTTTGGGGTGCTCAAACCCAACGTTCACGCAATAATTTTAAGATAGGTTCCCCAGGGTCTATGCCACAAGAAATTATTGAAGCGTTTGGCATTGTCAAAAAAGCAGCAGCGTTTGCGAATGCTGAGTTAGGTGTACTTTCACACGAAAAGCGTGACGCGATTGCGGAGGTAGCAGATGAGATTTTGCAAGGAAGCCTATATGATTCTTTTCCTTTGGTGATCTATCAAACGGGATCAGGTACACAAAGTAATATGAATGTGAACGAAGTAATCGCAAATCGTTTTCATCAAATGCAAGGAAATGAACTTGGTGAAGGTGAACTGTTTTTGAAGCCTAATGATGATGTTAATAAATCACAATCCTCTAATGATACTTTTCCTACAGCTATGCATGTTGCCTGTTATTTAAAGGTTCACAAGCGTGTATTGCCCAGTTTACGGCAGTTGATGAATACCTTTAAAGCAAAAATGGAATCGTTTCATTCCGTTGTGAAAATTGGACGAACACATTTGATGGATGCTACTCCTTTAACGCTTGGTCAAGAGTTTAGTGGTTATGTAGCACAATTGGAAGGTGCCTATGAGCAGATTGATTCCGCTTCTAAGGCTTTGTTGAAATTAGCGCTTGGAGGAACTGCGGTTGGAACAGGTTTAAATGCACCTAAAGACTACGATCAGATTGTTGCAAAGTACATTGCAGATTTTTCTGGATGTCCTTTTATTACCGCTCCTAATAAATTTATGGCTTTGGCTGCGAATGATGAATTGGTCGAAGTTCATGGGGCTTTGAAACGTCTTGCTATTGCAATGAATAAAATTGCTAACGATATTCGTTTTCTTGGTTCGGGACCGAGGTCAGGAATTGGAGAATTGATTTTACCCGCCAACGAGCCTGGTTCGTCGATTATGCCTGGTAAGGTAAATCCAACACAATGTGAAGCGGTAACGATGGTTGCTGCTCGTGTGATTGGGAATGATACTACAATAGCTTTTGGTGGAGCGCAAGGACATTTTGAATTAAATGTTTTCAAACCAGTGATGGCAGCCGCCTTTTTGGAGTCAGGAACTTTACTTGCTGATGCGTGTATTTCGTTTGCTGAACATTGCGTGCAAGGTATTGAAGTTAATCATGAACGTATCAAACAATTGTTGGATCAATCGCTTATGTTAGTAACGGCTTTAAATCCAAAAATAGGATATTACAAATCAGCTGAAATTGCCAATGCAGCACATGAAAATGGTACAACTTTAAAAGTAGAGGCACTACGTTTAGGTTATTTGACAGCAGAGGAGTATGACGAATGGGTAGATCCTAAGAAGATGATTTAAAAAAAAAATGAGGTAGGCTGTTTAAATCACCTACCTCATTCTTCAAAACTATGAATAATTTTAAACCTAATACACTAACGGGATTTAATGTGGAAGGTTACACGTTTTTATACGATTTATTCTAAATAAATGTTAAAGTGTTAGGGTTTTTGGCGTGAAGCTTTGAATTTCAACTCGTTTTTTCTTGTTTACCATAATTTATTTCCTTCTTTTACGTATTATGATTGTTGGTTTAAAAGCCAAGTATATTATTTAATGTTTAATTCATTTCCTAATCCTTTGTTTATGATTTGGATTAGCATTAATTTTGGAAATTGATGAATATGTACAAAGCAGGTCCATTCCTAGAGCAAATCGAAATTCCCTCTGATTTAAGAGAGAAGTTTAAAGTTGATGATCTTCCGCAAGTTGCGGATGAGTTACGTCAGTATATAGTAGATGTAATTTCTGAAATTGGTAATAGCCACTTTGGCGCTAGTTTAGGAGTAGTAGAGCTAACCGTAGCATTGCATTACGTTTTTAATACACCTGACGATCAGTTGGTTTGGGATGTCGGACACCAAGCGTATGGACATAAAATTTTAACAGGTCGAAGAGATCGTTTTCATACCAATCGTATAAAAGGTGGGATTTCTGGTTTTCCGAAACGTTCTGAAAGTGAATATGACGCATTTGGGGTCGGTCACTCTTCAACATCCATATCTGCTGCTTTGGGTATGGCTGTTGCAAGTCGATACAAACAAGAGAGAAATCGTCAACATATTGCTGTAATAGGTGATGGGGCTATGACTGCAGGAATGGCGTTTGAAGGATTGAATCATGCTGGTTTTGAAAAGGACGCTAATTTATTGGTGATTCTTAATGATAATTGCATGTCAATTGATCCAAATGTTGGTGCATTAAAGGAATATTTGACAGATATCACAACTTCTCATACTTACAATAAAGTAAAAGATGAGGTTTGGAAATTGTTAGGTAAAGTGTCTATGTTTGGACCTGATGCGCAAACAATCGTGTCGAAGATTTCTTCTGCTTTAAAATCATCTATTCTTCAACAGAGTAATTTATTCGAATCTTTAAACTTCCGTTATTTCGGTCCTGTTGACGGTCATGATGCGGTCGCATTAGCAAAAGTTTTACAAGATTTAAAAGATATTCCTGGTCCTAAAATTTTGCATTGTATTACTCGTAAGGGTGGTGGATATAAATTTTCAGAAGAAGGAAACCCAACACAATGGCATGCGCCAGGTGTATTTAATAAGGAAACAGGTGAAATTGTTAAGGTTGTTCCAAAATCACCTCAACCACCTAAGTACCAAGATGTTTTTGGACATACAATTGTGGAGTTAGCGGAAAAAAACCCTAAGGTTATGGGTGTTACTCCAGCTATGCCCAGTGGATGTTCACTTAATATAATGATGGCGGCTATGCCAGATCGTGCTTTTGACGTTGGTATTGCTGAACAACATGCCGTTACTTTTTCTGCAGGATTAGCTACTCAGGGATTAGTTCCATTTTGTAACATTTATTCTTCTTTCATGCAACGAGCTTATGATCAAGTTTTACATGATGTAGCTTTACAGAATTTAAATGTTGTTTTTTGTTTGGATCGTGGTGGATTAGTTGGTGCAGATGGGGCAACACATCATGGAGCTTACGATATTGCTTATATGCGTCATATTCCGAATATGATTGTTTCGGCACCAATGAATGAAGAGGAACTTCGTGATTTGATGTACACAGCTCAACAGGAGAATAGAGGTCCATTTTCTATTCGATATCCGAGAGGTAATGGTGTAATGTTGGAGTGGAAGACTCCATTTAAGCCAGTTAAAGTGGGTACGGGTCGTAAAATCACGAATGGTTCCGATATCGCAATCCTATCTTTAGGGCATCCCGGTAATTTTGCACAAGAGGCCATCTCGCAATTGAAGGAGGATGGTTATTCTGTAGCACATTATGATATGCGTTTTGCTAAACCTATTGATGAGGTGATGCTTCATGAAGTGTTTGGTAAATTCAAGCAAATCATTACTGTGGAAGACGGGTGTATTATGGGTGGATTTGGATCGGCGGTTATTGAATTTATGGCAGATCATGGATATGCGTCCAAAGTTACTCGATTAGGTATTCCAGATCAATATATTCATCATGGAACAGTCAATGAACTATATGCTGATTGTGGTTTTGATGCAGATTCTATTGCTAAGAAAGTGAGAGAACTTGTTGGAGTTTCAACATCTTCTAGGACAGCATTTCAATAAGAATTAAGATAATTCGTATACAAAAGATTTAAATTCTGTTAATTTTAGACTTTGTTTCTAATATGGCAGAATTTAATTCTTTTTCTACTTCAAGTGAAGTTAATTTAACTACAGAAAAGCACACCAATTATAGTGCTTTATCTACACTTACTACTGTTTTTTTCTTTTGGGGATTTATCGCTTCTGGTAATACTGTTTTTATCCCTTTTTGTAAATCTTATTTTCAATTGGATCAATTTCAAAGTCAGTTAATTGATTTTGCATTTTATGGTGCGTACTATTTAGGAGCTTTGGCTCTCTTTTTTATTAGTGTTAAGCGTAAAGTTGACGTTGTAGGTAGTTGGGGGTATAAGAAGACTATTGTGTTAGGATTGTTGTTTTCAGCAGTTGGAGCCATTGCTATGGTTCTGTGTGTCTTAAAAGGCGCGTTTTCAGGGATGTTATTTGGTTTATTTATTGTTGCGCTTGGTTTCTCTTTGCAACAAACTTCTGCTAATCCTTTCATGATTCAATTAGGTGATGAAAAAACGGGAGCGGCACGTATCACTTTAGGTGGTGCGGTAAATAGTTTTGGAGCTATGATTGGACCAATTGTTATTTCCTTAGTTCTATTTGGTACTACATTAGCTATTTCGGACGAGCAAATACAAGTATTAAGTTTAAATAAAGTCAGTGTTTTATATGGTTGCGTAGGCCTTCTTTTTTTGGCGATAGCTTTATTGTTTAAGTACTCAAAAAATGTTCCAGACGCAAAATCTGAAAATGTCGATTCTAATCTTATTGGAGAAAATCGTCGTGCTTTAAATTGGTTGCTAATATTAACGGGTTGTTTACTCGTTGTATTTTCTCCTGTTTTTTATAGTTATAAAAAAGATTTGGCATGGAGTGCTGAGGAAGCCCAGTCTGTTCGGATTATTGGTTGGACGTTGGGCTTGGCTATCGTCGTTGTTGGATTGTTGCTGATTCACAGAAAAGCAGTGAGGGAAAAGCAAGGTTGGGGAGCAATGCAGTTTCCACAATTGACGATGGGGATGCTTGCTATTTTTGTTTATGTTGGAGTTGAAGTGAGTGTAGGAAGTAATCTTGGGGAGCTTTTAAAAGATCCAAAGTTTGGAGGGTATGATAGTTCTCAAATTGCGCCTTTTGTGTCTTTGTATTGGGGAAGTTTGATGATTGGTCGTTGGACAGGAGCTGTTGTGGCTATAAATATTTCAGAAAGATTAAAGTTAATTTTGCGGTTTATTCTTCCTTTTGTGGCTTTCGGGGTAATTTTGTTGGTTAGTAAGTTGACGGGTTACGTAATCGATAATTTATATGGATATGTTACTTTTGTTGCTATTCAAGTGATTGCTTTTATTTGGACAAAAGATCGTCCCGCTTACACATTAGGAGCTTTTGCTATATTGAATGCATTAGCTATATTAATTGGCATGTTAAGTTCTGGTACTCTCGCTATTTATGCAATGATGAGTACAGGTCTTTTGTGTTCAATCATGTGGTCTAGTATTTTCTCCTTGTCTCTAGCTGGTTT
Organism: Taishania sp.; assembly: GCA_045629585.1. GTDB lineage: Bacteria > Bacteroidota > Bacteroidia > Flavobacteriales_D > Crocinitomicaceae > Taishania. Next base: position 11,260 of record JAZQRM010000057.1, read on the forward strand.
GGGTAAGTACCAAACTCAAGGAGCCGCATTTTTAGTGATGATGATTTTGGGTGGAGCAGTTATCCCTCCCTTGCAAGGGAAATTAGCGGATTTAATCGGTATTCAACAATCTTATATTGTTCCCTTAATATGTTTTCTTTTTCTGGCATTTTATGCATTTTGGGTAAAGAATGTATTGGTGAGACAAGGGTTGAATTATGAATAGGAATTGTCATATTAGTAATCATTTGTTGTTCATGTGTTATTGTATTTAATCGTGTTGTTTCTTTTTAGTCCATCTAAATGGTGAAGTGGTTTGAATACAAGTTTGTTAACATAGCTTGTGCATAAATTATAACTTTTCGGCTATAATTAGTTTTTTTTTACAAATTGTGGTTTTTATCCATTAGTATTGACCTAAAACAAAACACCCCAAGAAATTTTTCCTTGGGGTGAGTTAATGTACAGTAGTAGATTATTGTGGTCTTATTTTATCTAGATCGATACCAAGTCCATCTGCGATTCCTTTACCAAGTCTGGGTGATACTCTAAACCAATGGCACAATTGTCGGTTAGTGATTTCCTCTTTTTGAGGTCCACTTATCCCAGACATGGCACCAACTATGTTGTTAATTGTATTCTGTTTACCTCGTTCGTCTAATACTCTGTCAAATAACCAGCCTGCCTGAGTGTAATGATCTTCGTCTCCAGGTAATCCATTATTACGATCAAAGTAATCTACGGTATGATCTTCTAGATTGTAAGCTGTACCTTGGTGGTCCATTGATTCGTAATTTCCATCAAATGAATTTGGGTAATAATTGGGGCTTGATCCTCCGTTGTCCGTAAACTTCAATGCTCCGTCTCTATGATAATTGTTAGTCATATATGGGCACTGATTGACAGGTAGATCTTGGTAGTTTGATCCAATTCTATAGCGTTGAGCATCTGGGTAGGAAAGGATTCGTCCTTGTAACATTTTATCCGGAGAAAAGCCAATCCCATCTACTACGTTTGTTGGTGCAAATGCAGCCTGTTCAACATCTCTGAAATAGTTTTCTGGCATTCGATTAAGTTCTATGTAGCCAACGTCTATTAAAGGGAAGTCAGATTTTGGCCATATTTTAGTTAGATCGAATGGATTCCATCTAAATTCCTTAGCTTGTTGGTCGGTCATTACTTGAATTTTCATATTCCAGCGCGGAAAATCACCTCTATCGATTGCTTCTACCATGTCACGTTGTGCATAGTCTGGGTCTATTCCCCTCATAGCCTCAGCTTCTGGTCCTGTGAACTCCTGTGTTCCTTTGTCTGCGTAGAAGTGAAATTTTACCCAATGACGTTCGTTGGTTTTGTTTACTAATGAAAACGTATGAGATCCAAATCCATGCATATATCTAAAACCTTTTGGTGTTCCACGATCCGACATAAGGATTAATACTTGGTGTAACGATTCGGGGTTTAAAGACCAAAAATCCCACATCATTGTTGCAGACTTGCAATTGGTACGGGGGTCACGTTTTTGAGTATGAATGAAATCAGGGAATTTTTTAGCGTCTTTGATGAAAAAGACGGGAGTATTGTTTCCTACCAGATCCCAATTTCCATCTTCAGTGTAAAATTTTAGAGCAAAACCACGTGGGTCTCTTTCTGTATCTGCTGATCCTTTTTCTCCACCGACAGTTGAAAAACGTATAAATAAGGGTGTTTCTTTACCTAGTTTGTCAAATACTTTAGCACGAGAATATTGGGAGATATCGTTTGTTATTACTAGTTTGCCATGTACACCTGTTCCTTTTGCATGAACAATTCGTTCTGGGATTCTTTCCCGATTAAATTGTGCTAATTTTTCATGTAAGAAATAGTCTTGCAATAATGCAGGCCCTCTTTTTCCTGCTGTTTGTGTATTTTCGTATTGATTTTTACCTACAGGACAACCTGCGTTTGTGGTAATTTTTGAATCTTTTGCCATTGTAAATTAGATTTATAGATAGCAAATTAGACTTTAAATAAATCAAAAACAACTTTATTTTTTTAATAATTCTTAAATAAAAAAAGCGCCTCTTATGAAGCGCTTTCTAATTTTTTATGGCATTTGCATGGCATCTAAGCCTGACCCTCCGATGTATGGAATCTGATCAATTGTTTCCATGTCTTCAGTTGAAATTTCAAATGATATCTGTATATTATGTTCTATTCTTTCCTTTGTAACACTTTTAGGAAGTGGACAAATACCATTTTGTAAACACCATTGAATACATAATTGTGCTACTGTTGCATTGTATTTATGTGCTATCTCCAGTAAGACTTCATTATCTAACACCTTACCTCTAGCCATTGGTCCCCAAGCTTCAATTAGAATACCTCTGTCTTCGCAGAAATCAACCAATTCTTGCTGGTTTTGTCCTGGATGATATTCAATTTGGTTTACAGCTGGAACGATTTCAGCCGTTTCAAATAGTGCTTCTAAGTGTGGGATCAAAAAGTTAGACACTCCTATAGAACGAATGTAACCTTCCTCTTTTAAATCTTCTAACGCTCTCCATGTTTCAGCATTTAGCTCTTTCCAATTGGGATAAAAAGTGGAAACCGCTGGCCAATGGATTAAGTATAAGTCTAAATAGTCAAGTTGTAATTTTTCTAATGTCGCAAAGAAGGCTGCACGTGTTTTATCATATCCACGTTCAGTATTCCAAACTTTTGATGTGATGAATAATTCTGCTCTTGGAATAAGTGCTTTTTTTATTGCTAAACCAACACTTTCTTCATTTTCATATATGGCTGCCGTATCAATGTGTCTGTAACCTGCGTCTAAAGCGGTTACGATTGCATCAATTGTTGCAGGACCATTTTCTGCTTTATAGGTTCCAAATCCAATTGCTGGAATTAGGTTTCCGTCGTTTAATAAGAAATGACTCATAATTTAAAATTTATTGACATTTGTCACAGCCTGGTTTTTGCTTGCCAAAAAAACGTTTGTACGCTTGATAGCCAATGTAGATTACTGCTGAACCAACAACTATAAAAACGAAAATGGTTTGCATTACCTTAATATTTGGTAGGTTAATAAAGCACTAATATAAGCCAAAGCACCCAAAAATACTAATTGAATTATTGGCCATTTCCAACTGTTTGTTTCTCGTTTTACTACCGCTAATGTTGCCATACATTGCATTGCAAAAGCATAAAAGACTAATAGCGACATTCCTGTGGCGAAGGTGTACAACGGTGTTCCGTCATCTCTCGTGTCCTTTTGTAATTTGTCTCTTAATGCTAAGTTTTCTTCACCATCATCATGAACGGCGTATATGGTTGCTAAAGTTCCGACAAATACTTCTCGTGCTGCAAAAGAGGAAATGAGTGATATTCCAATCTTCCAATCATATCCCAAAGGCTTTATGACAGGCTCGATGGTTTGTCCCATTATTCCGATATAGGAATTACGCAATTTTGCTCCGTTAATTAAATCGATTGCAGCTTCGTCATTAAGATCTTCAATAACGATTTGTAATTCAGCCTCTTCTATTGCCTTATCGATTCTTTCTGTCGGTCCGTAGCTTGATAAAGCCCAAATGACGATGGAAATTGCCAATATTATTTTTCCTGCATCTAAAACAAAGGTTTTAACTTTTTCATAAACAGTCATTCCAACGTTGTTCCATTGAGGTATTTTATAGGCTGGCATTTCTAGTAAAAGATATCCTTTATTACTCGCCTTTATTGTTTTATTTAATACAGCTGCAATTAATAGTGCCGCTACTACACCAAGTAAGTATAGTCCGAGTAAAACGACTCCTTGAAGATTGAAAATTCCTAAAAATTTTATTTCTGGTACTACTAAGGCTATTAGTAACGCGTAAACTGGAATTCTAGCACTACAACTCATTAAAGGAGCGACAAGTATTGTGGTTAGGCGTTCTTTCCAATTTGGAATTGTTCGTGCTGCCATTACACCCGGAATTGCACAAGCTACACTTGACATTAATGGGACAACTGATTTACCATTTAGTCCAAAAGGTCGCATCAGTCTATCCATTATAAACACAACTCTTGCCATGTATCCTGATCCTTCTAAAATTGCCAAGAAGAAAAATAAGATAGCGATTTGTGGGATGAAAATAACCACTCCACCAATTCCAGGTATTATTCCTTGGGTGATTAAATCTCTTAACAAGCCTTCATTCATCGTGCCTTCTAACCATTCACTTAAATTTCCAAATTGCTCGTCAATAAAATCCATTGGTACACTAGCGAAGGAGAATATGAATTGAAATAATAGAAATAAGACGCTGGCAAAAATTAGATATCCATATACTTTATGTGTTAAAATCTTGTCAATCTTATAGGATTTAGTTTTAGAAAGATTTTGTTTGTCTTGTATGATTTGATTTAATACAGAATCAATCCATTTAAAACGTTCTTCCGCTTCTACTTCTTGTTGCTTATTATTTTCTATTTCCGCCATTTCAAATTGAAATATGCGTTTTCTATTTGTTCTTTTTGCTTTTTGTACTGCTTCTACTATTCGGTCTTTTCCTAATTTGACTCTTGCGTTGGATAAGACGATTTCTGTTTCAGGAAATAGTTCAGCTAGTTTTTCTGTATTGATAATAATGTTTTTTCGATCAGCTAGATCGACCATATTAATGATGAGTACAGTTGGCAGACCTAGATCATAAACTTGGCTAAATAGCAATAAATTTCTGCGTAGGTTTGTAGCGTCTACTACAACAGCAATCTTGTCTGGAAACTCTTTATGTTTTGGATTTGTGAGTACTTCATATACGACCGCTTCGTCTTTTGAATGCGGATACAAACTATAAGTACCTGGGAAATCTATTAATAAGAAATCCGTTCCTTGGATAGGTCCAGTTTTTTTATCAACGGTTACTCCTGGGAAATTACCTACGTGTTGTCTTAAGCCAGTTAGGAGATTAAAAAGTGAGCTTTTCCCTGTATTTGGATTACCTAATAGTGCGATTTTCATAATGCCTTTTAAATAACTTCGATGAGTGCCGCTTCATTTTTGCGCATGGATAATACATAACCGTTAACCTCTATGGCCATCGGGTCTCCAAAAGGTGCATCATAAAGGTGGGTGATGGGCGAACCTGGTGTTAGTCCCATTTCTAATAATTTTGATTTTAGTTCATCTCCTTTTATAGAATGAACAATTCCTGATTCACCAACAGTAAGTTGTGCAACTGTTTTTTTATCCATGATTGAAAGGGATTCGGTTTTACACAAATTTACCCAATTATTTGGAATGATTCTAAGGTTTTAAGATTAATCGAGCGGTTGAACGCGTGTATTGTTGCATTAAAAGTTCCTTATTACCGACTAGTTCTGCAATTATTTGGTCTGTGTAGTGACGAATGGTTAGCAACTGAAGACCTGTGTTGTACCTTACCTCATAATCCAGTGCAAATTCTTCTAAAATTTGTTCAATGGAAACACGTGTGGTATCGACAACGATACTGAAACTTAGCGCCGTGTTTTGCATTATTTGAATTTTTACGCCTAGGCGCGAAAGGCGTTGAAAAATATCGCCAAGATGTGATTCTATAATGAAACTAAAGTCTTTTGTTTTGAAAGAAATTAAAACTTGATTTTCTTTTTTTATGTAAGAAGGAACAAGGTGGTCAAATGTTGCTAATGATTGTATTTCAGTTCCTTCTGCATTTGGATCATTAAAGCTTTTTACAAATAATGAAATTCCTTTATTCTGTAAAGGCTTTATCGTTTTTGGGTGAATGACAGACGCACCATAATAAGCTAATTCTAGTGCTTCGTTGAAGGATATTTTGTTTAATTTACTAGTGTTTGTAAATTGTTTTGGATCAGCATTTAACATTCCTGGGACATCTTTCCAAATTGCCACTTCTGTAGCATTGATACAATAAGCAACAATTGCAGCAGTGAAGTCTGAACCTTCTCGTCCTAAAGTTGTTGTTAATCCTTCTGGTGTATGACCGATAAAACCTTGAATGAAATAGATGGATTGTTGATCTTGAATGGAACTCTGCAGTAACTCTTCCGTTTTAATCCAATCAATTTCTGCATCACGGTATGTATTGTTTGTTCTAATTAATTGTCGAGCATCTAACCATTTTGTTTTTCCGTTTTGCTGTTTTACATAATGGGCAACAATTAGTGTTGAAATTACTTCACCTAAAGCGACAATTTGATCGTATAAAAAATCATAGTTTCCGGGTGTAGGGGAGTTAAAGTGATTCTGAATATTTTGGTAGACTTCCTTTAGTTTATCTGCAAGTACAAGGTCTTCTGTTAAACCAAGATCGTCAATTATGGTGTTGTGATAGGCTTGTATTTCCTCCTTTTTTTGATTGAATTGCACAAGGTTTTTATCCCAACAAGCTTGAATAACTTCTTCCAATGCATTGGTTGTTTTGCCCATTGCTGATACAACGACAAAAAGTTGTTCATTGGTATATAAACTCAATATAGAGGCTACATTTTGAACGGCTTTCGCATCACGTACAGAAGCTCCTCCAAACTTAAAGACTTTCATCTGGAAAAATTTTAGCTTAATTTATCGGTCAAAATACGCATTTCGATTACAGGTGCAATTTTCTCATATAAAATATTGTACACCGCTTCAACGATTGGCATTTCGACATCAAATTTTTTCTTGATTTCCATAACGCTTTTTACTGCGTAATATCCTTCCGCAATCATATCCATTTCTAATTGAGCAGATTTTACGGAATATCCTTTTCCAATCATGAAACCAAATGTTCTGTTTCGAGAAAATTTAGAATATGCTGTTACAAGTAAATCACCTAAATAAGCACTTGTTTTCACATCTCTGTGGATTGGGCTCACTTCATCGATGAAGTTTTCAATTTCTTGAATAGCGCTACTAATTAATACCGCTTGGAAATTATCCCCATAACCTAAGCCAGAGCAAATGCCGCTAGCTATCGAATACACGTTTTTTAAAACAGCTGAAAGCTCTGTTCCAAATAAATCGTCTGATGTTGTTGTTTTGATGTATCGACAAGCCATTGCTTGTGCTACAATATCTGCTATGCTTTCGTCCTGACAAGCAATTGTAAGGTAAGATAAACGCTCTAATGCTACCTCTTCAGCATGACAAGGTCCACAAATGATACCTATTCTGTCGTACGGTGTACCGAAAGCTTTGTGAAAAAAACGTGCCGGGATGGAATGGTATTCAGGAATTATTCCTTTAACCGCTGAAAATATAATTTTGTTGTTGAAAATTTCTACTGGAAAATCTTCAAATGTTTTTACTAAAAATGCAGAAGGTGTTGCTATGATGATGATATCACTAGAGTTAATTGCTTCAAACAAATTCGTTGAAACGCTAACACGGTTTGTGTCTATCTGAGCCGATGATAAATAATTAGGGTTGTGCTTATACTTTTGTATATGTGCTACCGCATCTTCATTACGCATCCACCATTTGATATCCTCGATATTATTCGATAGAATTTTCACGATAGCTGTAGCCCAACTACCGCCACCAATAACTGCTATTTTTTGTTTACAGATTTCCATTTCCAACCGCCAAAGTTAGTTAATAATTTTCAATTTGGATCAAAGGGTTATTTAACAATAGCTGTTAATAGCTTTTCTGGAGGCTTGTTTTTTTGATTAAATCTTTTTGTTTGATTTAGATTGATGTTAGTTGGATGGTCTTTATTTTGTAGAAGTAATCGTCTAAGTGGTTATCCTTCTTCACGTTTTAATGGTAGGACGATTGTGAAAGTGGTGCCATTATTCAATTCTGTTTCAAAATTGATTGTGCCTCCGTGGTTTTCTACTATTTGTTTCACCATCGATAGCCCAACGCCTGTCCCTGTGTTTTTTGTCGTAAAATAAGGGATGAACATCTTGTTAATTTGTTCTTCATGTATCCCTGATCCGTTATCTGTTACCGATAGAATTATTTTGTCTGGGTATGCCTTTATTCTAACGGTTATTTGTCCTTTTTCCTTATGAATGGCTTGAATAGCGTTTTTTAGAAGGTTATTGACGACGCGAAGCAATTGGTCTTTGTCTCCATTAATGAGAGCAACAACAGGTCCTTCATAAATAAATTCGATGTTATTTTCGCTTTCAAATAGATGTATGGTGCTGTTTATTAATTGGACGATGTCAAATTCTTCAATTTTAGGAGTCGGCATCTTCGCAAAATTCGAGAATTCGTTTGCAATTCTTGTTAGTACTTCAATTTGTTCAATTAGCGAATTAGAAACGCGATTTACCTTATTGATCAATTGTGGATCGTCCGGATTGAGGTCTATTGATCTTTGAAGCTGTTGGACAGATAACTTCATGGGTGTTAATGGGTTTTTTATCTCATGAGCGACTTGTTTAGCCATGTCTCTCCAAGCGCTTTCTCTCTCCGATTTTGCTAATTGTTTAGCGGTTTCTTCCAGTTCTTCGATTTTTAAGTTATAATCTTCTACTAAATCTCCAATTTCATCTTTCTTAGAATAGGATAATCGAGTGGATGAATTACCAAATCTTAATTTACTTAGGCTATTTTGCAATTGCCGTAAAGGGGAGGTGATCCAACTTCCTATTATTATGGTCAGAATTGTCGCAACAACAAATATGAGTAGAAAAATGTTTATGAGTGTGGCGAACAGGTCGTTCATCTGTGCCTCAATACTCTCTTGTTGTCCAAAAAACTGAAGATTTATGGATCCGATGAGATCTCCTGAATAGTTTTGAAGTGGTGCGTAACTGGAGGAATAGTTCAACTCTCCAATTTTCTCTCCATGAATAAAGTTTTTCTTGGAGGAAGCATAAATAGCGACAATTGCTTCAGGATTCATTTGCTCAGAAAGGAGTCCGTTATTATATAATTGTTGTCTACTGGTGGCTATGAGATGTCCTAATGTATTGTAAATGTTAATATCTGTTTGGTGTATTCTACTTAAGCGTTTTAACTGCCCATTTAGTAAAGCGTAATCTTCATTTGATGGCAGGTGACTTAGTCTTCCAATGTTGGGCATTATGTCTTTTTCTACCGATATGGTTTTTTCTTTTATTTGCTGATTTGTGATGGAGATGAATCGGTTTTTAAAATAGACACCTGTACCCCAGGTGGTAATTCCTAATGTTAAGGTGATAAGGGCGATGATGGCGATTTGTATTTTGGTCGCCAATCTACTCCATTTTAGGGTATTCAATTCTTGATAGATCAATGGTATTTTAGTCAAGACCATTACTAAAAGAAAAGAAATAAAGAAAAACGATATGGATGTTGTTAGTTCAAAAAAGGTGTTAAGTTTCACGGATACCAAGACAAAATCTTCATCCGTAGAATGGAATAGCGCATGGTTGTAACCATCGTAAACGAAGGGTTGGAAACTACTGCTGTCTTTGAGGTCAAGTTGATTGAAATAAAACGGATATTCAAAGGATCCAAATTGATTAACGAGCGAATTGTCGTTGTAACGGGCAAATGAATAATGTGCTAAAAGTGCTTGATTATCTATCGTTTCTGCGATTAATAGTTTAGGGAAACCGATAGCTTCAGGTATTTTTTTTGATTTCAGGGTACAGATGAGTGTTCCTTTTAATTTCCTTCTATTGTAAATTGGTTTTTTAATGATATAGCTATATTGTGCTATATAATCTTGAACAAAATAGATGTTTTTCGCCAAGTCGGATGGGATACTGTGGTACGCTTTGACTGCTTCAAAATCATCAAATAAACGAGAGTTAACATTGTAATTGTCAGAGATGTTTTGGTTGATTGAATCAAAAATATAATAAGAAATATCGTATTGATTAGATAGCTTATTGAAGTATTTTTTTTCTAGATATTCTTCTAATCTTATTGAATTATATTCTTCTGGATTCCGCAGGTAATAGTGTAAAGTTCGATCTGTATTTATTGCAGAATCTATTGAGCGGTAACTTAATTCACTTGTAAAATCCCGTTCGTTAAATAGTTGACTTGCAAAGAATGGCCTGTTTTCTATTTCCTTGTTTATTGTTAGGTCCTGTATTGCTATTGCGGTGGTAAATGCGGTCGTTAATCCAAAAATGAGATAGGAAATTGCGGAATGTACACGACTATTGATTCTGAATAAAGAAAGAAGTATAAAAAGTAGTATTGGGTACATGGCCAAACTCCAGTGAGTTTTCAAAACGAAAAGACTAAAGAGTAGCCAAATTGCATAGATAATTAGTTGGACCACAACCGTTATTGGCCGAGGTTTATTTCTATAGATATATTCTGTTATCTGATAGTAGTAAAGGCAACATGATCCGATTATTAAAATTGCAAGAATGGAATACGCATTTAGTTTAAAAAGGTCTTGAGTTGCTAGTAATAGTGTGGAGTGAAAAACAAAACCGCTAATGTAATAGGCTAATACGGCCCATACTAGTAGGGTAAAAGTTGTTTGTGAGATATAGATTATTTGGGAGGATCTATTTAATGGTTTGAATGATTTTATAAGTAGAGTAGATGTTAATAGGAAAGTGTATATGCTTATTATGAATTCAAATAAATTGGGTGCGAAAAAATCGATGGCAAATAGATTTGCTTGAAATATCTCGTATCCGCTGAAAGCATGTAGCCAATTGAATTTTAGTGCGAGTATTCTTAATGCGATTATTGTTGTCCATAAGAATGCTGCAGAGATAGGTTTTAGCGCAGTAGCTGTTTGATAGCTTAATCTTATAAAAGAAAGAATACTTAGTAATAGGAGTCCAGTTATTAGGTAGGACTGTAAATCAGGTGTAGTATTTTGACCTGTTAGATATATGGAAAAAAGATAAATGTCATTAGCACTGTAAATGGGATAACCTATTTCTGCATCAAAAATGAGGGAAGCATTTAGATGGTCAAATAGTCCATTTGTGAAACCATTTTGCAGATAAGTGTTTTCAAATGGATATTCGTTATATATTTTCTCGCTAACGCGATAGGTCTTATTTTTTATTGTTTTTGTTGCTGTTAAATACCATCCATCCGTTGATTTATGGTTGGATATTCCATCTATTGATTTTTCCAATAAAATGGGCATCTTTTGGGTGTTCCCATTCCATCGTACTAAGGTGTCATTTTGATAAATGTATACGAGTTGATTGGGATGTCCAATTTGTTGAAATTGATATTCATTTGGTAGTGTGTCAAATTTTTCTAAAACCGAAATGGTAGACGCCAACTCTTTTTCAACTTGATAAACCTCCTTTTGAAATCTTTTGAAATCAGGTAGATTTGTTGCGTTAGAAAAATAGAAGTAACACACGGCAAAAGCCAGTGTTGAAATTAAGAAAAGGAAACTATTTTTTAAAAATGTTTTCTGATTTTTCAAGATCATTGTTTAGCAGCTAGTTGTTCTTCTATTGCTAAAGTAAGTCTTTTAAAATCATTATCTGCACGCTCATCATTATTAAAAATGAAATCCGCTGAATCTTTGTAAGGAAATAAGTGTTGTTCAAAGCATGGCATTACGTGGTTATTCCATTGGTATAGGATTGATTCACGGGAATAACCTCTTGTTTCTTGATCACGATATAATCTTCGATCTAATTGAACTTTTAAGTCTACATCTACAAAGATTGAAAAATCGAGTGCTTGAGCAACTTCTTTATATTCAAATAAAAATAGACCTTCTATAATGATGATCTCTGATGGATCTAAAGTTAGTAATACGTTTTTGGAAGGCGGTGCGTTAAATTGGTATTCTTTTAACTCAATGCTACGTCCTGCTTTCAATTCTAGTAAGTCGTTCGTTAGTCTTTGCTCATCTAATGCTGTTGGTAAATCAAAATTGATTTCTCCATTTTGATCCTTTTGCTGCATTTCGATTGGAAGATAATAGTTGTCCATTGAGAAAATACTTGGATTTATCTCTTTGAAGTGTTCAGCTAAACGTTTTAATAAAGTTGTTTTTCCTGACCCACTACCACCACAAATTCCTACTATCATTACTTTTCGTTGCTTGATTACGTTGAACTCTAAAATCTAATTTTTTAGAGATTTTGGTGCAAATTTATCATATTTTCGGTGAAATTTTGTTAGCTTTTAGTGAACAAAATAACTTTTTTAGCAATTTAAGTTGATATTCTTATTGATTAAACGATTCAGTGGATAATTAAATGTTGTATTTTTAAGGGTATTAAATGTAAATCTTGACAAAATGATTTGGAATAAATTTTTTGGTGTTTTATTAGTTAGTATCGCATCTTCCTGGACTATCTATGCTCAAAATTTAAAAGTAAATGGGAAAAATGTTGACGCCTCAAGTGTACAACTGATGGAGGCTCTAGCAGGCGAACCTGTAAGCTTGGATCACTATAAAGGTCAGAACGGGCTGTTGGTTATTTTTACATGTAATACTTGCCCATTTGTAGTGGGTAAAGAAGGTGGTTTTGCAGGTTGGGAGAAAGATTATAATAATATCATTGCTTTAGCAAAAGCGAAGGGTTATGGAACGGTTTTGATTAATTCCAATGAGGCTTTTCGTAAAGATGTAGACGCTCCTTATGAGATGCTTAAGCGAGCAAAAGAGAAGAAATATTTGGCACCATATATTATTGATACCAATCACCAATTGGCAGATTTGCTAGAGGCTAAGACAACACCTCATGTTTATTTATTTGATGGCGATTATTCGCTGATTTATTCCGGTGCGATTGATAATGCATCTGATCCACGTGCAGTGGTTCGTGAAAATTATTTAGTAAATGCCTTAGTGGCTGAAGATAAAGGTACTATTGTTCGTTCTTCAAAACCTGTAGGATGCAGTATTAAAAGAGTTGGGAAGTAAGATAAGATAAGATGAAAAGTTGGTTGTTGATTGTTGGTTGGTGTGCTGTTGGTTTTTGTGTTTTTGGACAACGGCAAGGGTCTGGAGTCTTCGATGACGATCTGGAGTCTTTTTCTGTTTTTGTTAATTCCTGTTCAGTAACAATTACGGAACACAAACCTGTTGAGCTTCCTTCTTTTCAAAAGGAAGATAAATTGCACGATAGCATAGGTGGATATCCTTATCGATTTGGAGTTGCGACCGAACAGAATTTAGCTTTGTCATCAATTACCAGATTAGCGGAAGGAAATGAATACCATAGTTTTTTACCTGTCTATATGCCAGGAGCTACATCTATAAATGTTGGATTTAAAAATTTGGATTTGTCCCCTTTGACACGGATTTATTTATATGACAAAGGGTATAAAACGATTTTAGGCCCTCTGGTCGCGAATGACGTTTACCAAGGGTATTTGGGTACTGAGCTTATCTTTGCGGATACCATTATTATTCATATTATTTCTGATCAAGAGTTATTAAGTGGTCAGTTAGATTACGCCACTTATGGATATCGATCAAAAGATGGTATTGAAGCAGATTTACGAAGTACTTGTCATATAAATGTTGTTTGTCCGGAAGCGGATGAATATGAGCAGATCAAAAACGGAGTAGTTTTGTTGCTAAATGGTCCAAGTTCTTTTTGTTCAGGATCTATGATTGCCAATACGGCCTATGATGGTAAACCTTATGTATTAACGGCAAGTCATTGTTATTTGAGTAACCCTGCAAACTGGGTTTTTCGTTTTAATTTTCAAGCTGAATTTTGTGATGGTGTTGATAGTGGTCCCTATACTTCTGTGTCTGGAGGTGTGTTGCGAGCACGATATGCCTCATCTGATTTTTGTTTAATTGAAATTATTGGTGGATTGGATAATGGACAATTACCTGCATCAACAAATGCTTTTTTCAATGGATGGGATTTTACAGGGAGGGCTGTTTCAAGTGCAGTTGGTATTCATCACCCTAGTGGAGTAGTGAAAAAAATTTCTTTCGATGACCATTTAGTCCGTAAAGCATCTGTGCAAAGTGGAAGTTTTACTAGTTTGTATGATGGTGTATGGAAAATTATTTGGGATAGAGGTACCGCAACTGAAGCTAAATCTTCTGGTTCACCTTTGTTTGATAATTATAAGCGTATTATTGGCCAGTTATGGGGTGGTTCGTCTTCATGTACATCTACTTCAAATCCTGATTTTTATGGTCGTTTTGCACTTTCATGGGATCATGAAGCGGACTCTAGCGCTCAATTAAAATATTGGTTGGATCCGAATAACTTATCTAATGGACTAATTGATGGACATGCTTTAGGTGAAGGGGTGCAAAATTTGGAAGTTGCAGTGAGCATGGATTTGATTTATGATGCTGTATGTGTGGGGTCGGATTCACTGGTTGTTTGGCTTTCGAATGTTGGTAATGATCATGTATATGGTATTCAATATGAATATTCTTTTGATAATTGGCAGACGGTTTTAAATGGTGTCTTTGACGAAGGGTTGAGTAGTTTAGAGTCTTCAAAATTGTATTTTTCTCTAGTTAATTTGCAAGCGGGGGTTTATGAGTTTGGGTTTAGAATTACCTCAATTGATGGTGGTATGGATGGAGAATTAGTTAATAATTCTGTGTTTCAATCATTCCGTTTAATGCAAACTCAGGAGCCTGTCCATTTAGAATTGCATTTGGATTGTTATGCAAGTGAAACGACATGGGAAATTCGTGATGTTGATGACCTAATCGTTTTTAGAAGTCCGTTGTATGCCAATTACACCGATAAAGGACTCAAAAATTATGATTTTTGTCTTTCGGATGGTTGTTATCGTTTTGTCATTTACGACCAGTATGGGGATGGGTTCAGTTATGTTCATCCTTCAGGTTGCCTTTCAGGTTCTTTAAGATTGACACGTGGTGATCATTTGTACGGTGAGATACTTCAAGCAAATGCCGATTTTGGTTTGAGCTATTCCATTGATTTTTGTGTAGGTTTTTTAAACGTTAGTAATACGTCGCATTCCTTTAAGCTATTCCCTAATCCTGTGACAGATCTTTTGACCATTCAGTCAGATCTTTTGATTGATCAAATAAATATTTATTCTTTGGAAGGTCGATTGGTTGATATACAGATCCTCGGCTCAGCGTTGCGGCATGATGTTCAATTAAACCTCTCTGCAGGTTTATATATTCTTGAAGGTGTTCAAAATCAACAAAAACAATTTACCACTAAGATTTTAGTTGAGTAAGAAAGCGTAAGTAAATTAGAATATCGGTTTAGTTAATGTTAAATTATCTTTGTGGTTCAACGAAAAGGAGTATCTTTGCCAACTCAAATATTGCATTTTATGTCAGCAGGAATGAAGATTTTCGCAGGTAGAGCCTCAAAGGATTTAGCAGAAAGAATTGCTAGCTCATACGGAGTAGCGTTAGGCGACGTTAAAGTTTTCGAATTTAGTGATGGTGAATTTCAAACTTCTTTTGAAGAGACTGTGCGTGGACAAGACGTTTTTATCGTTCAGTCAACTATGCCTCCGACGGAGAATCTATTCGAATTGTTACTAATGATTGATGCAGCTCGTCGAGCATCTGCACGTAAAATTATTGCTGTTATTCCTTATTTTGGTTTTGCTCGTCAAGACCGTAAGGATAAACCAAGAGTAGCTATTGGTGCTAAGTTGGTTGCTAATATGCTTATGGCAGCTGGAGTTGATCGTATCATGACTATGGATTTACACGCTGATCAAATTCAAGGATTTTTTGAAGTGCCCGTTGACCATTTATATGGATCGACTATTTTCTATGAAGAAATGAAGCGATTAGATAATGGAAATCTTATTTTGGCGGCACCAGATGCAGGAGGAGCAAAAAGAGCTAATGCTTACGCAAAACGGTTAAATACTGGGTTAGCGCTATGTCATAAGCAAAGAAAGGTAGCAAATGAGGTAGCTGAGATGACAGTTATTGGGGATGTTGCCGGAAAAGATGTAATTTTGGTGGATGATATGTGTGATACTGCTGGGACCTTAACAAAGGCAGCTGATTTATTTATGGAAAAAGGAGCGAAGTCCGTTCGTGCTTTCTGTACACACGCAGTACTTTCTGGTCCAGCTTTTGAACGCATTGAAGCATCTTCTTTGACGGAATTAATTGTAACAGATACGATTCCCTTAAAGAGAAAGTCTGATAAAATTCGTGTTTTGTCAGTGAGTGATTTATTCGCAGATATCATTCGCTCATTAAATAACAACGAATCAATCAGCACACATTTTGTAATTTCTTAATTAAAATAAAAATGAAAACAGCACAATTGAGCGGTTCGGTAAGATCGAACGTAGGGAAAAAGGATGCTGCTGCATTGCGTAATGCAGGACAGGTTCCTTGTGTGCTTTACGGAGCAGGTGAGCAAGTATCTTTTTCTGTAAAGGCAATCGACATCGAAAGAATCGTTTTATCCCCAGACGTTTATTTAATTGAATTAAATATCGAAGGGAAAAAAGTAAACGCGATTATTCGTGAGTTGCAACAACACCCAGTTAAGGATACGGTACAACACGTAGATTTCTTACAAGTTACTGAAGACAAGCCTGTACGTTTAGGGTTGCCTGTACGTTTAGTAGGAGCTTCTCGTGGTGTATTAGCCGGAGGTAAGTTATTACAAGTGTTCAGAAAATTGAACGTTGTTGGTCTTGCTAAAGATTTCCCAGAAGTAATCGAGGTGAATATTGCACCTTTACGTATGGGTCAATCTGTTCGTGTTAAACAAATCGAAATCCCAGGAGTTACTATCTTGGATCCAGCAAATGCTGTAGTTGTTTCTGTTAAAAGAGCACGTGGAGCAGTTGATGATTCAGGTGATGACGAAGATGCGGAATAAGAAATTATTTCAAATGAAAAAGGTTAGCAGTAATGCTAGCCTTTTTTTTTGTTTCTAACTCTTTAGAAAAAAAAAGCTCGGTTTTAAACCGAGCTTTAATTAGCTATTTAGATAGAAAGATTATCTCTTTTTCTTATCATTCTTCCGGCGTTCTTCGAGCCATTTAGGCATTGGTTTGCCGTCTTTAGGTTTATCGTTTTGACTCGCCTTAGGTTGTTGCTGTAGTTGTCCTCTAAATTCTTTACGAGGTGCTTCCATTCCTCCTAATAATTTTTCGATCAATTCTGGTCTATTCGCTTTTTGTAAACGTTGGCGAATCCAAGCTTGATTTTCCTTTTTATACCAAAAGAAGAATTTGTTTTGATTTAACTTTTCTTCTTTCGTTTTTACGGTATTGATCGGTTTTAAAGTATATGGATGAACTCCAGAGTAATAAATCACCGTTGCAACTGTCATAGGAGTTGGCGTAAAATCTTGCACCTGTTCCAATTGGAATCCCATGTCTTTGGTTTCAGCTGCCAAATTCGCCATGTCTTCTTCTTCACATCCTGGGTGAGAGGAAATGAAATAAGGAATCAATTGTTGATTCAAATGGTGTTTAGCAGAAATCTTATCGTATTTTTCCTTGAATTTGTGGAAATATTTAAACGAAGGTTTTCTCATTACACGCAAGGTTGCATCTGATGTATGCTCAGGAGCGACTTTTAAACGACCACTGACATGACGTGTGATGACTTGCTCAATGTATTCATCGTGATTTCCATCTTCATTGTTTTTATTGAAATCATCCACCAATAAATCATAGCGAATTCCAGAACCAATAAATGCTTTTTTTACCTTTGGATGTTGGTCTACCTTGCGGTATAGATCCGTCATGTGTTTGTGGTTTGTATCTAAGTTGTTACAAATCACTGGGTGAATACAGCTTGGGGAAGAACAACGTGCACAAATGGCTTCGTCTTTCCCTTTCATGCGGTACATATTAGCAGATGGCCCTCCTAAATCAGATAGATATCCTTTGAAATCTGGATCCTCAACAACTTGTTCTAGTTCTTTTAATATGGATTTTTCACTTCTTGAAGCGATAAATTTTCCTTGGTGCGCAGAAATGGTACAGAAACTACAACCTCCAAAACATCCTCGATGCATGTTGATTGAGAATTTGATCATATCAAAGGCAGGAATAGCTCCTCGCTTATTGTATTTTGGATGTGGTGCTCGGGTATAAGGTAAATCAAAACTTTGGTCGATTTCTTTTTCTTCCATTGTTTTGAATGGTGGATTAATCACCAAACAACGATTTCCTATCTTCTGAATGATACGATTGGCTTGCCATTTATTCGATTCTTGTTCCACCACTTTGAAGTTCGCCGCATATTTGATTTTATCTTCCAAACACGCTTCGTGCGAATTCAATTCTACGGTTTCCCAATTTTTATTTTTTGGTAATTCTTCACCTTCTTCTTGAAGAAAAGCTACTTGTTTTATTGTTTGTAAATTACTGAACGGAACCCCTTTTTTCAATAAACGCAACATTTCACGAAGGGGTTGGTCTCCCATTCCGTAAACTAAAATGTCAGCACCAGAATCAGCTAGAATACTTGGTTTTAAATGATCTTGCCAGTAATCGTAATGGGTTACTCGTCGTAAAGAAGCCTCAATTCCACCGATCATTACCGGAACATCTGGATAGAGTTCTTTTAATATTTTTGTGTAAGTAACTGTGGCATAATCCGGTCTAAAACCTGCTTGTCCACCAGGAGTGTATGCATCCGTTGAACGTAAACGTTTGTTAGCTGTGTAATGGTTTACCATAGAATCCATACAGCCAGCGGTAACTCCGAAGAAATATTTAGGCTTCCCAAATTTTTTGAAATCACGTAAATCATCCTTCCAATTGGGTTGTGCTACAATAGCAACTTTAAAGCCTTCATCTTCGATGATTCGTCCGATTACAGCAGTTCCAAATGCAGGATGATCCACGTACGCATCTCCTGAAATCAAGACAACGTCTATTTCTTCCCATCCTCTTTTCTCTACTTCCTTCATGGTTAATGGAAGCCAATCTGTAATCGGTCTTTGCTCTTGCATGCTACAAAATTACGTCTATTAACTCATTTAATTTGTTATGATACAGATAAATTTTGAGTTCTATTTTAACAAGAATTGTCTTTTTATTGATTGTGCTTGAAGGATGGGGGGGAGGGGTAGTGATTGCCTTAGATTTTTATTTTATAAGGGGAGTTAACAAAAGCTGTCTTTTTTTAACGTTTGTTAGAGTTTTAATGCATTGGTTATTAGGTTATTTATCTGTTTTACAATTTATTGTTTTTATGAGGAATTTTTGTTTACTTATTATAATTCTACTTTCATTTACTAGTTTTTCCGCTGATTATTATTGGGTTGGAGGATTTGGAAACTGGAGTGAAATCAATCACTGGGCTACCACTTCAGGTGGAACAAATTACCACACAGTTGTACCGTCTCTAAATGATGATGTTTATTTTGACGCGAATAGTGGCGTCACAAGTTCTACCGTTGTAGTTTTAAATCAAAGCGTGCAGAGTTGTCACAGTTTTAATGCTTCGATATCTATGACCCTCGAAGGTGTGACAAATAGTGAATTTCGGATATACGGATCATTTATGACTACCGGTATGGTGATAATTAATGTTCAAAAGGTTTCATTTCTATCGGATGAAATGGGGAATACTATTTTTAATTTCTATCGGTTAGGTAATGGGCTGGTAACGTTTGAAGGTGATGGTTCTTGGGAGTTTTCTTCCCGGATACAGATGCCCAATGTTAATTTTGTAAAAGGCACAATATTAACAAATGGAAATCAATGGGATGTTTATAGGTTCGATTCTACAGGATCTGGAGTTCGTAGTTTGAATATTGAAAACTCACAAATCAATTTCAAACCTTTGGCCAATTCTAGCTCTTCTTATTCGACATGGACGTACTCGGGTACCAATTGTAACTTAAGTGCTCAAGGAAGTCATCTATACAGTGGGTTTTATGGCCGATCAGTTGTTTCTTTAGCAGAAGGTCATGTTTATGATCGTATAACAATATCTTCTAATGGAGAAGGTAATTCTATATTTGGATTGGGACGTATAAAGAGACTTCAGGTGAATTGTAACATATTGTTCTCTTCCAACGGAATATTTACTGTCGATACAGTTATTTTCACTCAAAATTACAAGTATACGTTCTCATATGGTTGCCGATTGAGAGTGACGTCTATCTTTTCCGCAGAAAGGACGGATTGTTCCTCCTCTTTTGAGTTCAAAGGAGCTTTGTATAATGGCAGTAATTCAGAGATTATCATTGAGGATGGAGCCCAAATACAAATAGACGGGGCATTGATTTCGAGTCTTCATTTTATTTCGAGTAATCCAATTCTTGCAACAAATTCGATTGATGATGGTGGTAATTTGGGTGTTGATTTTCAGTCTGGTACGCCTATTACATATTATTGGGTTGGGGGCTCTGGTGATTGGAGCGATAGGAACCATTGGAGTCTAAATAATGATGGCGTTTATCCAGCTAGTTCACAAGTTTGTATACCTACTTTAATTGATAACGTGATATTTAATGAAAATAGTACTTTATCAACTACACTTTTTTCAGTTACCGTTCGACAAGTTGGAAGTATTTACGTTACTGATTTTACGGTTATAGGCTTGACAGCACCTATGAATTTTGCGAGTACGAATATAGATTTGTTTATTGCTGGTTCATTAGATGTATCTTCAGAAATTTCGTTTAATACAAAAGAAATCCATTTTATATCAGATGTACAAGAGCAAACGATACGTTCGGGAGGGAATGATTTGAAGAAAATGAGGATACAGGGTACTGGTGGTTATACTTTATTAGACGACCTTAAGGTAAGGGATATGATTACTGTATATGAAGGTACCTTTAATACAGACGGATATCGAGTGGAAGCGAATTCTATACAGTCTAATGGTGTTAGCGGTGGGTACATTAATTTGGGAAGTTCAGAGGTGTTTCTTTATAAATGGTTCGTCGGTTCCAATATTACAGTTGTTGCAGGTACAAGTACCATAAATTTTAATGGAGAATTTATTGGTTCAGCAGGACAATCATATTATCATGTGAGAAGTTATTTAGGAGTAAATAATAGTCCCCTTCCAAGTTTTCGTTCTGCTTCAGGTTTTGTTATTGTTCAAAAATTCTTTGGTGAATCAGATTGTCAATTTTCGAATGCCAATTTTGATACATTGTTATTAAATCCTGGGTTTTATTTCTCTTTTATCGGCAACGTTGGTATCCGAGATTTGTGGCATGCCAGTAGTATTGATTGTACGTCTTCTTTGTATTTGATTGGTTCTTCTGGTCAAATCACAGTTCAATCGGGTTGTGTTGTTGATCTTGAATACGCTCGTATTTCAAATTTGCATGTAATTGGACAAGTTCCTATCAATACAATTAATGCGATTGATTTAGGGGACAATACCGGAATTGTCTTTGGTAGTGTTCCAAGTAGTCGAACCCTATATTGGGTTGGAGGTGGTGGTGATTGGAATGATAGTAGACATTGGAGTTTAAATAACGATGGTGTGTATCCATCAAGCTCACCAACTTGTAGCCCAACCTTGTTTGATGATGTGGTATTTAATGAGAATAGCGGTTTTGATTTAACGAACCGAAATGTTGGAGTGAATTATAATACGATTTATTGTCGAGATTTTTCTGTTAGTAATATTAATGCACCTATTCAGTTTAATTATGGAGGAATTAAATCATATGGTTCGATAGATTTACAAGATAGTATTGGGAGTTCACTTAATGTTAGTTTTTATTCTAATTCCCCTAATCTTTATGTACGATCGGCAGGGAATGTTCTTGATGGTCAGTTTTATGGAACATCAGTTTATGAGTTATTAGATGATAGTAAATGGAGAGGACTTACTTTTTATAAAGGAGGGATCATTACAAATGGTTTTAAAGTGGAGGTGAGTACTGTGCTTGCAGGTTTTTTTGGTCGTGATTTTCATCTTGATATTTCTGGCTCTAAAGTTTTTGTACAAAGTAGGTGGGAAGTCATAAGTAACGGGTATTTCATTGGGGTTGGTTCAGAGGTAGTAACTAATGGGACTTTTATTTCAAGTGCTAATCACCATTATAATCGTGTGATTGTTGATAATGATAATAATAGAAACTTCTCATTAACAGGTCCTTTTACTGCTAATTATGTCGAGTTAAACATCAATGCTTCGATTCTTCGAAATAACATCTTTGATACACTAGTTTTAAGTTCGGGCAAAACCTATCAATTCGAGTCAGGATCGGAACAAATCATTCACGATCGATTATATGCCTCAGGGACACCCTGTGAAGTTATTTTTGTATCTTCAACAATAAATGGCTCACCTGCCTTTTTAACTGTTCAGGGTGGGGATCGTACTTATGATTATGCACGAGTTAAAGATATAAATGCATCTCGTTCTGTTGCTGATGCTATTTTCGAATCGCATAGTGTGGATTTGGGAGGGAATACAAATATTGATTTCATTCCCTATAATGCAAATGAACCGATAACGGGTTTTGGTCCTGATATGCAAGTTGTTTGTCCTTTTGTTCCCTTTACTTTGGGTACTGAAGGTTTCTATGGTGGCCCCGCAACAAAGTATCTATGGAATGATGGTTCAACAGCAGATAGTCTAGTTGTTACAGATTTTGGGGTGTATCATGTTGAAGTACTTTATTCGACAGGTTGTACTGTAATTGATTCAATGGTCATTACTCCAATATTGGATACGATACCTCCATCTATTACAGGATGTCCACAAGATATTTTTATGCAATCTGATGCAGGAATGTGTGAAGCTGTTGCTTCTTGGATACCACCTGTCGCCTCTGATAATTGTGTTTCTAATTTAGAGATTACTGCTACTCATCAACCTGGAGGTGTTTTTGAAGTTGGTGAAACTAATGTTGTTTATACGTTCTCAGATGGAGCACATTCATCAACGTGTGAGTTTAAGGTGACGGTCGAAAATAACCGAGCCCCAATATTTTATGATTGCCCAGATACCTTACGAGCTGTAAATGCTCCAGGATTATGTGGAAACGAGGTGGTTTGGGTTGCGCCTTTAGCTACAGATGGTTGTAGTATGGATTCTATTTTAAGTACAAGTAATTATGTTTCTGGAGATTTTTTTCCAGTTGGAGAAACAACTATTGTGTATACTTCTTATGGCGTTAATGGTGACAGCATAACCTGCTCGTTTGTTGTTCAAGTTTTGGATGTCGAGGATCCGGTTATCCTATTATCGGACTTAAATATGTTAGTATGCAAAGGACAGGTGGTTACTTGGACGGTAGAAGCCATTGATAATTGTGGAATTGATACTGTATTTACCTCTCACATAAGCGGATCAATTTTCCCTGTTGGGTTGACAATTGTTACTGTTACAGCAATTGATTTAAGTGGAAACGAATCACTATACACTTTTGAGGTCACTGTTCAGGATAGTCCTTCTATTTCATTAAGTACACCTTCTGAATTAGAGGTGTGTTTAGGGGGGACGGCTTATGTTCAAGTTGATAATCCTCAGCCGGGTGTACTTTATTTGTGGTCTTTTGATGGTGAATTTATTGCAGTAGGATCTCGGATTATGAAGGAAGATGTCGCATACGCGGATACTGGTTTATATGTGGTGACAACAGAAAGTTTTATAGGGTGTCAAGCAAGTTCACAAGTTCGATTAAATATTGTTGAGTGTGGCATCTTTATACCAGAATCATTTTCTCCAAATGGTGATGGTGTAAACGATTATTTTGTTATTCCGGCCGTGGTTAACTATCCGAATTCTAAATTGTGGGTTAATGATCGTTGGGGGGTACAAGTATTCGAGTCGGATGATTATCAAAATAATTGGGATGGACATTCTAATAGTAAAATTACTGTGAGTGATGGAGTTCTTCCTGAAGGAACGTATTACTATATTTTGGAATTGGGAGTTAATCCAATTCAAGTGAATAGTGGTGAAATATTTAAAGGATTTGTCTATTTGAAACCTTAAATTTTTGTTGTGTGTTAAAGAGGTTGAAATCACATGATTACTGGGGTTTTCCATTTAACATATCGTGTCTTTTTTTAACATTCATTATAAAAACTTGAATGTGAATTTTTGGAAATTTATATTTCTGTTTTTTTCATTCTTAAAGTATTTTACAAGGCAAAGTCATTTCTCTAGTCTTGTCTTTAGGAAGGGTGTAAAATTATATACTAATCAATTAATTTATTTTTAACATGAATGATATAACAAAAAAATTTGACAAGATTTTAAACACTTCACCGTATTATAACAAAGTTGATCATCAACCAGACGCCAATAAAGATGTTGTCCGAAATGGAGCCGATCGACCGATGCCTTATGCGAATCAAAATGGAAATTACCAACGAAATAGGCCTGTATTAAACAAATCATTTGCTGACAGTAAGATCTATATTGTAGGTAGTGGAATTGCGGGTTTGTCTGCGGCCTATTATTTTATTAGAGATGCACATATTCCAGGGAAGAATATTGAATTTATCGAACAACTAGCTATTGAAGGTGGTTCAATGGATGGTTCTGGAAATGCGACGGACGGCTATTTAATTAGGGGCGGACGTGAAATGGATATGACTTATGAGAATTTTTGGGATTTATTTCAGGATATTCCCGCAGTGGAGCTTCCTGCTCCTTATAGTGTCCTTGATGAATATCGTCTTTTAAATGACAATGACTCAAATTATTCTAAATCACGCTTAATCAGTAAAAAAGGAGTAGTAGAGGATTTTAGTAAGTTTGGGCTAAACAAAAAGGATCAACTGGCATTGGTTAAGTTGCTATTAAAGAAAAAAGAAGAATTAGATAATTTGACTATCGACGACTATTTTAGTGATTCATTTAAAGCAAGTAATTTTTGGACTTTTTGGCGTACCATGTTTGCTTTTGAGCAATGGCATAGCTTATTAGAATTCAAACTTTATATGCATCGTTTTTTACATGATTTAGATGGTTTGAATGATTTATCAGCTCTTGTTTTCCCTCGTTATAACCAGTTCGATACTTTTATTAAACCTCTACGAAAGTTTTTAGTAGAAAGAGGTGTTCAATTAAAACTGAATACTTTGGTAAAGGATCTAGATATTGATATAACTAGCGATAAGAAGGTCGTTACAGGTATTGTTACCGTTCAGAACGGGGTAGAAGGAAGGATTGATATACGAGAAAATGATTATGTTATCGTCACAACAGGTTCAATGACCGAGGATTCAGTGTATGGTGATAATGACAATGCCCCTATTCAAAAAATTGATAATTCAACTAGTGGGAATAGTCCAGGGTGGAAGTTGTGGAAGAATTTAGCAGCTAAATCACCTGTTTTTGGACGGCCTGAGAAGTTTTGTGGGAATATTGAAAAATCAGCATGGGAATCTGCGACACTTACGTGTAGACCTTCGGCTTTTGTTAATAAAATAAAAGAATATGCTGTGAACGATCCTTATTCAGGAAAAACGGTAACAGGGGGTATTATAACGATTACAGACTCCAATTGGTTGATGAGTTTTACTTGTAATCGCCAACCCCATTTTCCAACACAACCTGATGATGTTTTAGTTATTTGGGTTTATGCCTTGTTTATGGATAAAGATGGTAATTATGTCAAAAAACCTATGCCAGCATGCACTGGTAACGAAATACTAGCTGAATTATGCTATCACCTAGGGATTGAAAATGAGTTGGAAAATGTAATTGAAAACACAATTGTTCGTACGACATTCATGCCTTATATTACCTCAATGTTTATGCCACGTGCCAAAGGAGACCGACCTGAGATTGTGCCTGAAGGATGTACTAATTTAGGGCTGGTAGGACAGTTTGTCGAAACAAATAATGATGTGGTATTTACTATGGAAAGCTCTGTTCGTACAGCACGTATAGCTGTATATTCATTGTTGAATCTCAATAAACAAGTCCCGGATGTATATCCGTCGCAATATGATATTCGACATTTATTAAAAGCAACTAAAGCTTTAAACGACAATAAATCTTTTGCAGGAGAAGGTTTACTTCACAAAGTGTTTAAAGGTACTTATTTCGAGCATATTCTTCCAGGGTCTCATACGCCAGAGGATGAGGTTAAAAAAGAATCTTTTATCGCTGAACAAATGCATCGTTTCCATGATTGGATTGATGGTGTTCGAGGGAAAAAGGCTGAATAATGATTTGACACATGCATTTCTGTAATGCAAAGGTTATTGTTAAACAGTGGTGATTTTTTATCATCACTGTTTTTCGTTTTAGAGTTTTATAGTTGTGGTATAGAGAAAATGTATCTTTGTCATTAAATTAATTGGTCATGAAGGAAATTTCTAAAATTTTGAAGGTAAGCATTTGGAAAACTGTATGTTTTAATTTTTTTTATTTCCCTTTTTTAACAGCGATTAAATTTCCTGTTTTAATTGCTCGAAATTTTCGATTGAAACAATTGCAAGGAATTGTTGAGCTTCCCGTTAAATTTAGAACTGCTGGTATTCGATTAGGTTTTGGAGATATGGGCCATTTTGATACACGTACTCAAAGAGGAATTTGGCAAAACAATGGTGTTGTTAAATTTAAGGGGGATGCTTTTATAGGTTTAGGATCATGTATTTCGGTAAATTCGAATGGAGTGTTGGAGATGGGAGCTAATTTTAATATTACAGCGAAATCGACGATTTTAGTGCATAAAAATGTTTCTATAGGCAACGATTGTTTGCTGTCTTGGGATATTTTAATCATGGATACCGATTTTCATCCCATCTTTGACCAAGATGATCAAATAATCAATGCTTCAAAAGAAGTTAGGATTGGTCATCACGTTTGGATTGGTTGTCAGTCATTAATTTTAAAAGGCAGCTTGATAGCTAATGGATGCGTTATTGGTGCAGGTTCAAAAATTAGTGGCCACCTGAATACCGAAAATAGTATCTATGCAGGTGAACCACTTGTTGTGAAGCGTAGCGATATTCGCTGGGGTAATTAAGCCGTCAAACTTACTAATGCAGCAGTGTAGTTTGGCTCATTAATTATATCATCTACTAATTCTGTATAGATTATTTTTCCACTTTCATCTACTACGATAACAGCTCTGGCTAACAATCCTGCTAAAGGACCGTCAATCATTACCAATCCATTGTTTGTACCAAATGAAGCATCGACAAAATCAGAAACGCTGATTGAATTTTCAATTCCCTCCGCTGCACAGAAACGCCCATGTGCAAATGGCAAATCCTTTGAAATATTAATGATGATTGTATCAGGAGTACTTGCCGCCTCTTGGTTAAATGTTCTTACTGATTGAGCACACACACCTGTATCCACGCTAGGAAAAATATTTAAGACTATTTTTTTTCCAGTTAAATCGCTCAATTTTACTCTTGATAAATCAGTTTTTACAAGTGTAAATTCCTTGAATTGTTGCCCAATTGTTGGTAAATTCCCGTTGGTATTAACAGGATTTCCTTTAAAATTTAATGTAGCCATGTTTGTTTTTTATCTAAAGTTAGCCAATTTGTGGTTTTAATTACCCTCTTATTTTGTTTTGCTGTAAAATATCTGATAGAATCTTTCTATTTTTACTTAAATGAATTAATTGGTTTTGATAAAGATGTTCAGATGCGTTAAAATTCTTTTTTTACTTTCTTTTTTGACAGCATGTAAAGCTGAAGTGAAGGATGTTGTTGTCGATAAACCAATAGATTATCAGATATCCCTAATTAATTTTGCGTTTTATAATTCAGAATTCGAAAATTGGATGTCATTTCCAGTGTGGTTTAATGATTCTTTAATCTTAAAAAACCAAATCAGCAAAATTCAGCGTGAAGTTTATTCAATTGATTTTTCTGATTCGACTCAGTTTACAAATGAAATTCTGGATAAACGATGGGTTTATCAATTTGGAAATGATGGTACAGTAGCTAATTTAGGAGTTGAAGTTGTATATGATGCTAAAGCTATTAGTGCTGTTGAGTTTAAGTATAAAGGTTTTGATCCTTTAACTGGTTATTCGCAGGTACTTGTTTCTGAAAAAGAATTGGCGGATTATGAAAATTTACCATACGTAATTCATAACCGTAACAAGACCAATGATAATTGGAGTTCCTTTACAGAATGGTCCAATCAGTACCAATTATTTATCTTAAATGACGAACAACATTGGAAAAGTTTGGTCATAGATACCTTGATTGGTCCAAAAGCTGT
Source organism: Taishania sp. (assembly GCA_045629585.1). Lineage (GTDB taxonomy): Bacteria > Bacteroidota > Bacteroidia > Flavobacteriales_D > Crocinitomicaceae > Taishania. The sequence goes on from JAZQRM010000057.1 coordinate 39,198, forward strand.
GGATTTTATTTTTTGGGGTGGTATGCTAAGACCACTTCGTTCCTACAAAGTGAGTAATTTGGTGGAGGAGAATATGATTCGAAATTTTAAATATTATGATAATCGTTTGATGGAAGTGGAACGTGTTGAAGATCCGTTTCGAATTAAACGATCATTTATACACAATGATCAAGGTGTTTTAACTGAAATTATGGACTCTACCTTTAGTATGGGTGGTTTCGTGTCAGCTGCCGTGTTGGAGGTGAAGTACAAAGATGGATTACCATTCGAGTTAACCAAATCCTTGGTCAATAAAGAAGAGAAGAAATTAATTTTTAAAGAAAAATTGCACTATACTTTTAGGCAAAAACCCAATTAGAAAATTGGTTTAACAGATAATCCATTATGGAGAAAGATAAAGAAAAAGATAAGGAGATTGTAAGAGAATGTCCTATACGTGTTGGGATTTCGATAGGAGATATAAATGGAATAGGTCCAGAAGTTGTTATTAAAGCTTTAAGTGATAATCGAGTTCTTTTAGATTTTACGCCAATAATATATGCGTCAAATAAGATTCTTGCTCATCACAAGAAAATTTTAGAACTGAATGATTTTATTTATCAATCTTGCAGGACAGCTGCAGATGCGCGTAATCGGAAAATCAATGTTGTCAATATTTGTGATGATGATATTCAATTCGATTTAGGAAAGCCAACTGAGATTTCAGGTAAAATGGCTTTTCAATCATTGGAAGCTGCTACTCAGGATTTAGCATCAGGAAAAATAGATGTATTGGTTACCGCTCCAATTTCTAAAGATGCAATGAATAAATCAGGATTTCAGTTCCCTGGACATACGGAGTATTTGGCTAGCTTATCTTCAAAGTCTGAGGCTCTAATGTTGATGGTTTCGGGTGATTTAAGAGTAGCGTTAGTTACAACGCATGTGCCGATTAAGGATGTGCCCAGTTTGTTGACTAGAGAGCGAATTTATGAGAAAATAAAAGAATTGGAACAATCGCTCAAAAAGGATTTTGGTATTATTAAACCAAAGATCGCTGTTTTTGGATTGAATCCACATGCAGGTGAAAATGGAAAGATGGGTACTGAAGAGATGGATGTGATTATTCCAGCTATTGATCAGGCATTTAATGAGGGGGTTATGGCTTTTGGTCCTTATCCTGCTGATGGTTTCATGGGATCTGCTCAACGAAATGAGTTTGATGGGATTTTGGCAATGTATCACGATCAAGGTTTGACTGGTTTTAAGGCGATTGCTTTTGAAGATGGCGTGAATTTTACGGCTGGTTTACCAATTGTTCGTACTTCACCAGATCATGGTACTGCTTATGATATTGTCGGGCAAAATTGTGCCTCATCTAGTTCTATGTTGAACGCGATTTATGTCGCGATTGATGTGTATCGAAAAAATCTAATGTTCAAAGAAATGAATGCGAATCCTTTACCAATCACTCAAAAAGGGAATTCTGATGATTAATAAATACGTTAATATTTGATTTATTTGTAATTTATAAGGTTTTCTTTGTGAATTTTGTTAACTTTGCCGACCAATTTTCATTATTATAACTATGTCAAGACGTGAATATATCATACCGTTTATCGGATTGAAAATAGGAAAGCATATCTATGATTATGAGATTGGACCTAGCTTTTTTGAGGGTTTAGAGTATTCTATAATTGAAAGTGGCGAGGTTAAGATTCATCTTGTTTTTGAGAAGAAAGAAACAATGATGATTGGTGAATTTGAATGTGAGGGTAAAGTTTTTACAACGTGTGATCGTTGTACTGCTCCTGTTGAAGTTCCAGTCAAAGGTGCGTTTAGATTGGTGTTTAAGTTGAGCACTGATGTTACCGATGACGAAGCTTTAGTGGTTTTGCCGCTTGAAGCTTATGAACTAGATGTGAGAGCTCATATTTATGAATTGATGACGGTTTCTCTGCCTCCTCGGAATGTGCACCCAAAAGGTGAGTGTAACGAGGAAATGATGGAGACTTTATCTCAATATATGGTTAATCTATCCGTTGATGATGATTCTGATTTAGAAGATTGGCAAGAGGATGATGAGGATTGGGATGAAGAGGACTGGAATGAGGATGAGGAAGAAGAAGATTCTTTTTCAGAGGAAGACGAGGAAGATGAAGGTGAACCATTAGATGATCCGGATCGACCAATAGACCCGAGGTGGTCAGTATTGAAAAATTTGAATTAACGTTATAAACAAAATAAAATGGCACATCCAAAGCGTAGAGTCTCTACAACACGCAGAGACAAAAGAAGAACACACTTCAAGGCGGTAGCAAATAACATTGCAATTTGTCCAACAACTGGTCAGCCACACTTGTTCCACCATGCTTTTTGGCATGAAGGTAAATTGTATTACAAAGGAAAGGTTGTAGCAGAAAAAGAAGTAGCGATTTAATTCGGTCTTCGACAAATTCTTCATTCATGAAGATTGGAATAGATATTTTAGGCGGAGATTTTGCTCCAGACGCAAATTTGTCTGGAGCAATACTTGCTAAAAAAGAACTTCCAACTGATGCCGAATTGGTATTATTAGGCGACAAAGATTCTATCTTTAGTGGCCTTTTAGCGCTTGGTGGTAACCCAGATGATTTTACTATTGTACATGCGCCTGACGTAATTACAATGAATGATCATCCGACACGCGCAATACCTCAGAAACCAAACAGTTCAATATCAGTTGGCTTTGATCTTTTAGCAAGTAAAGAAATAGATGTTTTTGCAAGTACAGGTAACACTGGTGCTATGCTTGTAGGGTCTATTTATAAAGTAAATACCATACCTGGAATTATACGTCCGTGTATAACAACTGTACTACCTAGTATTACAGGCGAAAACGCTATTTTATTAGACGTTGGTGCAAATGCGGACTGTAAACCGGATGTCTTATATCAATTTGCCGTTGTCGGTTCTCTGTACGTGAAGCACGTATATGGAATCGAAAACCCGCGCGTGGCATTGTTAAGCATTGGTGAGGAGGAAACGAAAGGTAATTTAATGACCGTGGCAACGCATAAGCTTTTAGCAGAATCTGATGAAATTAATTTTGTCGGAAATGTTGAAGGAAGAGACTTGTTTTTCGGTAAAGCTGACGTAGTTGTATGCGATGGCTTTACAGGGAATATTGTCTTGAAGCAGGCCGAAGGTATGTATGCTTTGATGCATAAAAGAGGATTGACTAGTGATGAATACTTTCAGCGCTTTAATTACGAGAATTACGGGGGAACACCTGTACTCGGTGTTAAAGGAAATGTAATTATTGGTCACGGAATTTCGAATGATAAAGCAGTTAAAAATATGATTAAGCATGCTTATGAAGTGGCTCAATCCGGTTTGTCTGCAAAAATAAACGAAGCTTTCAACTAACTATGAATAAAATAACTGCAGCAATTACTGGTGTTAATGGGTTTGTTCCTGAGACCGTTGTGACGAATGAGGACCTATCTAAATTTGTTGATACATCAGACGAATGGATAACTTCTCGTACAGGAATTAAGGAACGGCGAATTCTTAAAGAAGGTGCCTCTTCTGATATGGCCGCAGCTGCTGTAGAAGGTTTACTTAAAAAGGTGAATTTAGATCCTTTAGAAGTTGATTTGGTAATATTAGCTACAGTAACTCCAGATTATCCCTTCCCAAGTACGGCAAATGTTGTTTGTGACAAAGTGGGAATGAAGAATGCATGGGGGTTTGATTTGATAGCTGCGTGTTCAGGTTTTATTTATGCTTTATCAACAGGTGCTCAGTTTATTGAAACAGGTCGTTACAAGAAAGTTGTAGTTGTTGGTGTTGATAAAATGAGTTCCATACTTGATTACCAAGATCGTACAACGTGTATAATCTTTGGAGATGGTGCAGGAGCTGCTTTGTTAGAACCTAATGAAGAAGGCTTAGGGGTAATTGATTTTATGTTGCATTCTGACGGTTCTGGACGTGAGTACCTAGTTCAGCCAGCAGGAGGTTCTTTAAACCCTGCATCAATAGAAACGGTTGAGAAACGCATGCATTATGTAAAGCAAGAAGGAAAACAAGTGTTTAAATTTGCGGTTACAAATATGGCAGAAGTATCTGCTAGTATCATGGAACGTAATAAGCTTACTGCTGATGATGTTGATTGGTTAGTCCCTCATCAGGCAAATTTGCGGATTATTGACGCAACAGCTGATAGAATGGGATTGCCTAAAGAAAAGGTGATGATCAACATTCAGAAGTATGGAAACACAACCGCAGGTACATTGCCACTGTGTTTGTGGGACTACGAAAAGCAATTGAAAAAAGGTGATACACTTATACTCTCCGCATTCGGAGGTGGATTCACTTGGGGTGCTGTATATTTAAAGTGGGCCTATAATTCATAAAAAATTAAGTACATTTACTAGAGTTAAATTAATCGAAGATGAATATTAAAGAAATACAAGACCTTATTAAGTTTGTTGCGAAAGCTGGAGTAAATGAGGTTGAAATCGAACAAAAAGATTTTAAAATTGTTATTAAAACCGTTGCAGAGGTTGCGAATCAAGTAGTGGTTCAAGCAACTGCTCCAATGGCTGTTCCTGCAGCGCCTGTTGCTGCGGTACCTGTTGTTACTGTTCCTGCTGAACCAGTGGAGAATTCAAATTATATCACGATTAAATCGCCTATGATTGGAACTTTCTACCGTGCTTCAGGACCAGATAAAGATGCTTTTGCTCAAGTAGGACAAACAATTAATAAGGGGGATACGATTTGTATCATAGAAGCAATGAAATTGTTCAATGAGATTGAAGCTGAAGTATCCGGTAAAATTGTTAAAGTATTGGTAGATGATGCTACTCCTGTAGAGTATGATCAACCATTATTTTTGGTAGATCCAGCTTAATTCAAGCAATAATAGTACAGAGGAGTTGTAGGACTCCTTTTTTGTTTTACTGCAAGTTTGACTTATGTTTAAAAAGATATTAATCGCCAATAGAGGTGAAATTGCATTGCGTATTATTCGTACATGTAAAGAAATGGGAATAAAAACTGTAGCTGTTTATTCAACTGCAGATAAAGATAGTTTACCTGTTCGCTTCGCTGACGAAGCTGTATGTATCGGTCCTGCGTTAAGTAGTCTATCGTATTTGAGTATTCCTAATATAATTGCTGCTGCTGAAATTACTAATGCGGATGCTATCCATCCGGGATACGGTTTTTTGTCAGAAAATGAGAAATTCTCTCGTATATGTCAAGAAAGTGGGATCAAGTTTATTGGTGCTACACCAGAACAAATTTCTGGAATGGGTGATAAAGCTAACGCGAAAGCAACGATGATTGCTGCTGGTGTACCTTGTATCCCTGGGTCTGTTGGTCTATTAAATGACCTAGATGATGCCTTTGAAACTGCAGAAGTAATTAAATATCCAGTGATACTTAAAGCTACTGCTGGTGGTGGTGGTAAAGGTATGCGTATTGTTTGGAATCCTGAAGAAATGCAACATGCATGGGATTCTGCACGTCAAGAAGCAGCCGCATCCTTTGGTAATGATGGTATTTATATGGAAAAGTTCATTGAAGAACCTCGCCATATAGAGATTCAAATTGCAGGTGATCAGTATGGAAATGCGTGTCATTTATCTGAACGTGATTGTTCCATTCAAAGACGTCACCAAAAATTGGTGGAGGAAACTCCGTCACCTTTTATGACGGAAGAATTACGAACTCGAATGGGAGATGCTGCAATCAAAGCTTGCCAAGCTGTGCAGTATGAGGGTGTTGGTACAATTGAATTTTTAGTAGACAAAAACCGTGATTTTTATTTCATGGAAATGAATACGAGAATTCAAGTAGAACATACTATTACGGAAGAAGTTATAAATTATGATTTGATCAAGGAGCAAATAAAGATTGCTGCAGGTGAGAAAATTTCAGGTAATAACTATTACCCACAATTACACTCTATTCAATGTCGTATTAATGCAGAAGATCCTTACGCTGATTTTAGACCTTCACCAGGTAAGATTACTTCATATCATTCACCAGGTGGACATGGTGTAAGAATTGATACGCATGTGTACGCAGGATACGTTATTCCGCCAAATTATGATTCTATGATTGGGAAGTTGATTGTTACTGCTCAAACACGTGAAGAAGCAATCTTGAAGATGAAGCGTGCTTTGGATGAGTATATTATTGAAGGAGTAAAAACAACTATTCCTTTCCATCAAAAATTAATGGATAACCCTGATTTTAGAGCGGGTAATTTCACGACTAAATTCATGGAAACATTTGAATTTTAAACAATACTATTAAACGAAAAAAGGGAGGCTAAAACCTCCCTTTTTTATTTCTTAAATATTTTTTTTACTTCACTTTACCTTACAATTGTGATAAATCCGCTTCTATAGGGTTTGTATATTTCACTTTTGTAATCTACATCGTCTGATTTAACTTCGTAAAAATAGACACCTTCAGGTAATTTTTGGCCGTCCATGTCCAACCCCTTAAACCTTCTGTTTTTTGTAGCGATAAATACTTGTATTCCCCATCTATTTACGATTATTATTTCGTAATCAATACATTCGTCAAATTTTTGGTTCATGATGATTTCGTCATTTACGTTATCATTATTTGCAGTGATAACATTGGGTACTTGGAAGTCTGGTAATTGGAGTCCTAGTGGTATATCTGCAATTACACTATTAGTTGATGAACACCCATTGATATCTATAGTGTTAAGCGTTATATTATATTGTCCTGGTTGCGGGTAATTTATTTGAAATTGATCTCCATTATTTGTAACCGTTCCGTCTGTTTGCCAATTTATTGATGTAAATAGTTGGTTAGAAATGGTTATGTTAGCATTTTGAAAACAATCTGTTTCGTAGGCAAGTTGTGGTATTTGTGGTGTCACTAAGACAAATGGCGTTGTTTGGGTATTAGAGCAACCATTATTATCGACATAGATATAAGTTAAACTATAGTTTATTCCTGATTGTCCTAAGTAAGGGTTTATGAAACTATCTGTTAGTAAGTCTCCTTGTAAATTTCCACCTTCAGGTTGAACGGTAATAGGAACTAATCCACTGTTTGTGCATATCGGTGTTTGAAAAGATATCGTTAGTTGGGGTAGATTGTAAATAGCGATAGGTTCTGTAGTTGTTGTTGGACAGTTATTGGTATCAAAGGCATTGTAAGTTATAGGATACGTTCCAGCTCCTAATGCGGATGGGTCTATCGTTGTTATAGTAGTACCAAATAGAGAAAACGTACCATTATTGAAATTTCCTTGTGGGGTATGGATTGGACTATTTACACATAAGAATTCTGGCATGTCTATTATAGCTGGTTGTGTCTGGTATACTATCACTGGCGCATTAATTGTATTTGTGCAGTTATTATTGTCAGTGTATTCGTAGGTTATTGTATGTGTTCCAGCTTGCGCTAATGTTGGATTGAACGTGGATCCGCTTGTTCCTGGACCAGTTAATATACCTCCAGAAGGGGTTAGGGTTAGTATATGTGGTGATGTTGGTATGCAATACGAATTTTGGAGGTCCCAAGATAATATTGGGAGGGCTAAAACATTTATCTGTGTTGTTGCTTGGTTACCACATCCATTTTCATCCACAAAAACGTAAGTAAGTTCATGATTTCCCAAGCCAGCTTGATCTGGATTAAATGTTAGCCCATTTGCACCAGGTCCTGTTAATTCACCAAATTGTTCATTTGTTGGTATGGGTGATATATTTGCTTGTATCGCATTTGCATTGACGCAAATTTGTGGTTGGATACTAACCGAAACAGGAGGTGTATAATTGGAAATGTTTATTTCAAAGAGTTGTGATCTATTTGTTGCGTCTGTTACGATTACTTCATATAAACCAGAGCAAAGTCCAACAGCTGTTTGGGTCATTTGTGCTTGTGAATCGTTCCATTGATAGGTATATGGAGCAGTTCCACCTGTAACATTTATCGTTGCTGTACCAGTACATGTACTTGAATTGGGAGGTATACATGTTGCGTTACAGTCAGCGTATGTTGGTACTCCGTAAAGATTCCATATTCCTCCATCTGTTTGTCTTCTGATGGATTGCCCCATGTGATTTTGAGCTGTTACATTTGTTGCAATGAATTTTCGGTCTGCAGGTATTTCATCAAAACTTAGTAATTCTGTAATTGGTGTGCACGCGCTTCTTGTGGGTACACATGGTCTGCCATATCTATCCGCTAGGTTTCCATTTCCCCATGCTACTGCATCCTGTGGAACACCGTCTCTATCATAGAAGGCGAACCACCCACCTGCATTTGGAAACCATACTCTTTGACCAGAAGCACATATTCCTTCATTTGTTATGAAGGCTGGAAATACTATTTCTACTACATTTCCTCCATTTTGGATTAATCGAGCTGCTGGTACGGGTGTTGCATTAAGTCCTCTTAATATGCAAAATCCAGAAGGCGGTACGATTGTTCCAGGTGGGATAACAAAGCCACCATTTCCTTCATTTGTATAGTTACCTAGATAATAGCAACCAATATCTACCGGTTCACAGAGGTTTGGATTATATAACTCTATCCACTCTCCTCGTTGTAGTGAGATATCTGTTGAATTTACACTTGATATGGAACCATCACCAGTATTGGGAGATACCATTAATTCATTAATCAATATTGATGGTCCTTCATATTGGCAATCTTGACCCGTGCAGTTCGTGTTTTCAGTTGTGTCAAAATTAGCATTCATAGATCCATCGGTTGCGACACAAGGGTTTGTAATGAAGTTGGAGAGTGTGCCGAGCATACTAAAGTTGATGTAAAGCCCATTTAAATTATTAGGACTAGAATCGATTAATGAAGTGATGGAGATGTTGTTTCCATTTGGTATACCTTCCATAAATTGGTACAAAGCTATAAAGCCATTCTCTGTCCCTGTGTAATTTGTGTACATATTTTGGGCTAGTTCGGCATCTGTTTTTATATAGGACCAAAATCTTAAATCTGTCAGCGTTCCGTTGTAGAAGTTCGATGTGTTTTGATTTTCATATTCTTGACCGAATGAGTATTTATCTGTAGCTTCAAGGTTAATTATTAAGTTGTGTGAGCTCTTTAGCACACCATCGATGTATATTTTCCCTACATGGTTAACTCCGTCATAGGTATATGCTATGTGGTGGCAGGTGTTATCGGCAATAAAGTCTTGTCCTTCCCAAATTAATTCTCCTGTTGGATTATCGATTGGGTTTCCGTAAATCATAAGTTTTCCTTCTTGAGTAGTTGGTCCCCCTAGTACAATGTTTAATTTTTTTTGATTCGTTGCACTAGATATCGATAGTAGAGTAGAAAGATTAGTTTGTTGTAATGCTGTATCCGCCTTAATCCAAAATTCTATTGAATATTGATTTCGATTAACATCCATTGTTGGTGCTAATATATCTAGATTGAGATAGTCATTCAAGCCATCAAATTGGATTGCATTTTGTTGTGCTTTTAAATGAAGTGTGCTTAATACTAGTAAAAGCAGTAGTATATTGTATTTAAGCATAGTAGTGTAGTTGATATTTAATTAGTTACATTCTTATTTATTGGACGTAATATAGTTATAAAAAGTTGCGTATCTTTAAAGTGTTAAGAATTTTTTAGATAAAAAAAGAGCGGTTTGATTTCAAACCGCTCTTTTAAACTATGTCTTGTTTTTGTTAAAGTCCCAATAATACTTCTACTGGATCTTTTCCTGCGAAAATCATTTTTTCTGGATTTTCTAACATTTCCTTCACTTTGACAAGGAAACCTACTGATTCCTTACCATCGATGATTCTGTGGTCGTAAGACAGTGCTAAATACATCATAGGACGGATTTCGACTTGACCATTGATTGCCACTGGACGTTCAACGATGTTGTGCATTCCTAAAATAGCAGATTGTGGTGGATTGATGATTGGTGTTGACATCATTGAACCAAATACACCACCGTTGGTGATTGTAAAAGTTCCTCCCGTCATATCGTCCGGTGTGATTTTTCCATCACGTGCTTTAATAGCTAAACGTTTGATTTCAGCTTCAATTTCAGCTAAAGACATTTGCTCAGCGTTGCGAACAACAGGGACCAATAGTCCTTTAGGAGAAGATACTGCTATACCGATATCTGCGTAGTCATGGTAAATGATTTCGTTTCCATCAATTTGACCATTAACAGCAGGGAACATGTTTAATGCCTCTGTTACAGCTTTTGTAAAGAAAGACATGAATCCTAAATTCACTTCATGGTGTTTAGCAAATTTATCTTTGTATTTCGCACGAATATCCATTATTGGTTTCATATCTACTTCGTTGAAAGTAGTCAACATGGCTGTGTCATTTTTTACTGCAACTAAACGTTCAGCAATTTTACGACGCATCATAGACATTTTTTCACGACGTTGTTCTCGTGTTCCACCCCATCCTTGCGCTGATGAAGTATCAAAACCACCAGCGATTGCCGCTATTACGTCTTGTTTCGTGATACGACCGTCTTTACCTGTTCCACTGATTTTGTCAGTTGGCACACCATTTTCTTTAGCAATTTTTGCTGCCGCAGGCGATGTTGTTCCAGATGCGTATGTAGTTGATGCTGCAACTGGTGCTGCAGGTTTAGCTTCTTCCTTTACGGGTGCACTAACAGGTTTTTCTTCTTTTACAGGAGCTGGTGCAGCTGCCCCTTCAGGTCGTGCTGCTGTTGTATCAATATGACAAACTACTTGTCCTACTTTTACTACATCACCATCTTCTGCTTTTAAGGTGATAATACCACTTGCTTCTGCTGGTAATTCTAATGTTGCTTTATCAGAATCTACCTCAGCAATAGCTTGATCCTTCTCTACATAATCTCCGTCTGCTACCAACCATTGTGCAATTTCTACTTCTGAAATTGATTCTCCTGGTGAAGGTACCTTCATTTCTAATACTGACATACTAATATCGTTTATGAATGAATATTAATTTTTAACGTTTGCATGTTGGAATAAATTATTCCAAAGTGCTGCTAATCTTTTTAGGTGTAATTCTTTTGAACCTTCTGCCGCTGCTGCTGCTGCTGGTCTTGTTACGCCTACTATTTCTTTTCCTGCTACACGCATTTGCATTGCAATGAATGACCATGCTCCCATGTTTTCAGGTTCTTCTTGCGCCCAAACCAATTTTTTAGCATTGGGATATAGATTCATTACTGCTTCCAATTGTTTTTCTGGATATGGATAAATTTGCTCTAAGCGAATAAATGCCATATTTGTTACTCCCATTTCCGCTGCTTTTTCGCTTGCTTCGTAGTAGAATTTACCCGAACACAATACGATTGTATCAACTGTTGCTGGATTAGCTTTAGGGTCATTTAACACCTCTTGGAAGCCACCAGTTGCTAATTCATCTAAAGTACTTACTGCAGATGGATAACGCAATAACATTTTTGGTGAGAAAACTACCAATGGTTTGCGGAATTCACGTTTCATTTGTCTTCTCAACAAATGGAAGTGGTTCGCAGGTGTAGATGTATTTACGACTTGCATGTTTAATTCAGCACATTGTTGTAAGAAACGTTCCATTCTACCAGAAGAGTGCTCAGCACCTTGACCTTCATAACCATGAGGTAATAACATAACCAATCCACTTTGAGTAGACCATTTGTCTTCACCAGCAGTGATAAATTGGTCAATCATAATTTGAGCTCCGTTAAAGAAATCACCAAATTGAGCTTCCCAAATTGTTAAACCATTTGGATTAGTTAATGAATAACCATATTCAAAACCTAAAACGGCATATTCTGATAAGAAAGAGTTGTAAATTTCAAACTTCTCTTGTCCTTCTTCTAATAAGTTTAACGTGATAACTTCTTCTTCCGAATCTTCTGTTTTTACAACAGCATGACGGTGAGAGAAAGTTCCGCGTTCCACGTCTTGCCCAGATATTCTGATCGGATGTCCTTCTGTTAGTAATGTAGCGTACGCTAACATTTCTGCGGATCCCCAATCTAATTGATCGTTTTCAATTGCATTTAAACGGTCGTTGAAAATTTTAGAAATTTTACGGAAGTATTTTTTACCTTCAGGTAGCGTCGATAATTTACGTCCTAATTCTAATAATTTAGTTTTGTCAACGCCTGTTACTGGAGATTTTTCGAAGTCGACTTCTGTTGCGTGACGGAAATCTTTCCATTTCTCAGACATGAAGTCAAATACGGTTGCTTTATCCATTTTTGTGGATTCTGTATATTCTTCTTCTAAGAAGTTTTGGTACTCCGCGGTGTATTTATTCGCATCATCTTTTGTAAGAACACCTTCTGGTAATAATTGCTCTAAATACAATTCGCTTGGTGTCTTATGTTTAGCGATGATGTTATATAAATTAGGTTGTGTAAATTTAGGTTCATCACCTTCGTTGTGACCAAACTTACGGTATCCTAATAAATCTATGAATATATCCGAGTTAAATTCTTGACGGTAAGCCATCGCGATTTCAATAGTTTGGATAACTGCTTCAACGTCATCTGCATTCACATGGAATACCGGAGATAAAGTTGTTTTGGCTACATCTGTACAATAAGTTGATGAACGTGCATCCAAGTAATTCGTTGTAAAACCAACTTGGTTATTTGTTACAATGTGAATTGTCCCCCCTGTTTTGTAACCATCCAAATTCATCATTTGAATTGTTTCATAAACAACTCCTTGACCAGCTACTGCAGCGTCACCGTGAATTAAAACTGGACAAACTTTATTCAAGTCGTTATGGTATTTGTGATCTAGTGTTGCTCTAGAAATACCTTCTACAACTGGATTTACAGCTTCTAAGTGAGAAGGGTTTGGTGATAATGTTAATCCAATTGTTTTCCCTTTTCGATCTACAAAAGAGGTATATCCTTGGTGGTATTTAACATCTCCGTCAAAAGCTTCGTTGAAATCAAATTGTTTTCCTTCAAATTCTGAGAAAATATCTTTTGGACGCTTTTCAAATATATTTGTTAGGGTATTTAATCGACCACGGTGAGCCATTCCCATTACGAAATGTTCAATCCCTAAATCCGTACCTTTATTAATTAATGTATCTAATGCTGGAATTAAGGCTTCTAAACCTTCGATTGAAAATCGTTTTTGACCAACATATTTTTTTCCTAAAAAGTTCTCAAAACCTGTTGCTTTCACCAATTGCTTATAAGTAGCAATCTTTTGGTCATTTGATAATTTTGGACGGTTCGCTAATTCTATAGCATTCAACATCCATTTGATGCGTTTGGGTTCACGCATATACATGAACTCAATACCAATTGATTGACAATAAGTCTTCTCTAAATGGTTGATGATTTCTTTAAGAGTAGCTGCTCCAATTCCGATTTCTTCACCTGCTTTAAAAACGGTGTTTAAATCCGAAGCTTCTAATCCGAAATTTTCAATCGCTAAAGTGGGCTCATATTGTCGGCGATCACGAACAGGGTTTGTTTTGGTAAACAAATGTCCACGTGTCCTATAACCGGAGATCAAATTGATAACCTTTAATTCTTTCTGGAAGTTTTCCGGAATTTCATTGTTATCATCATAACTTGTTTTGGAGAACTCAAATCCTTCAAAGAATCTTCTCCAACCGATATCAACACTCTCAGGATCTTGTTGATATGATTTATACAGATGGTCAATAGCATTCACATCTGCATTCCCAACATAAGATATTTTATCCATTTTTTTATCGCGCAATTCTAGCTATACAAAGATAGGTAATTCTAACTTACTTAGATGTAAAAAAAACTAAATATAAATTTTATTGATGGCTGTTTGAAAAATCCTATTGTTTTTTTTAGAGCTTATTTTGATTTTAAACTCTTTTACGTTTTATTTGTGTAGTTGACTTTGTTTAGTTGAAAGGTGATATGTTTAAAATATGCTA
>JAZQRM010000058.1:0-35625 GCA_045629585.1 Taishania sp.
AACAGTTTATAGTTTTGAAGTGAAGGATAATATATTTACCTCAAATGATGGTGACATGATACAATCGTTTACATACGAATAGCACAGTGAAATAATAGGATAAGCAATGAAACATTTTCTTTACATACTCTGTTTAATTACATTTTTAAGTGGTTGTACAAGGTCTATGAAATCTACGGAAGAAGAACAAGCAAGTGTAGTTTCTTTAAAGGAGGAAGATAACAAGGTTTTACATCCTATAGGTGAAATCTATCGTGCTGATGGATATTTGCCTGATGTTCCAAGTGAGTTTTGTCAAGTGGCGTATGATTATGGGGTAAATAATGCAATATGGTATTGGAATATAAAGGATGATAGAAAAGTGAGATTGGATGTTTTAAGACAAGAATATCATCAAGATTTGGGGGCAATTACAGGAAATCTTAAGTTCCCAAATGATGAAGTCGCATATAGTTTTTCTTCTATAGAAGGGGCATTCAACTTAGGGGTTCAGGAGGGAGAATTTAAAGAATTTATGTATGAATCGTCGGAAGAGTAAACAAGTAGTTTAATTATAAGTAGTTTTAGTTAAAGGGCAATAGTTTAAAACTTTTGCCCTTATTTTTTTTCAAAAGAAATAAATACCTTTTGATCTAAATCTTGATAAACTTGTGGTTGATATTTTTTCAATAGGCCAGTGTAATAATTGTACATTTTGTGCTGACCATCTGTGTTTTTCATCAAAAGTTTGATTACTGATCCGATCGGTGAATTTTCAATTTCTTGGGGTAGCTTAAATTTCGAATCTGGTGTTTTTATATTTGAATAATCTGCAGGTTCAATGATAATCTGATTTCCCGTGTGACTATATTGCATTTGTTTTTGACTATCTTTTGGTAGTTCAATTGGACCAATTTCATTAATGACTTCTCCCTCCACATTGTCTAGCATTGTAGTAACCATTGTGTTGATCTGGTTTTTCATTAAAGCAAATGCAGCTTGTAGGATAAATGCTTGCGACGCAAGTTCTGGATTGGTACTTAAATCATCTACTAATGACTGTAAAAAAGTTGTGTCATTTGAGGCTATTGGCATTTTTATTACTACATCTTTTGGATTGTGTATTAAGTAGCTTAAACCAGTGTCACAAAATCTGCTGTTATAATCGGCCGCAAATTTATCATTACCTACCATTGGATTGGCAAAAGCATATACTTTAAATTGATTTGCTTGTTTGGATTTCTCCTTTGGCAACTGATCAAGATAAGCCATACAAATATGTGCAATAGCGCCTCCTTGTGAGTGTCCAGTAATGAAAATAGTATATATTCCAAGACTGTTTAAAATGTCGATTTGTTCCAAGACACCTTTTTCCATTGACAAGAAGCCAATCGTGTAACCGGCATGAATATACGCATCTTCAGCATTAGACATATTGTAGTTAAAGCTTTCACCATCGACCTTAAGCACACCTTTACTGGGAATTAAAGTGGCATAAAAGTTTTCCAACCACGAAATCTTCTTGGAAGACGAACCACGAAAGTGAATAATTCCTTTTTTATTTATTGTATCTGCATAAACTTGAAAAATATTATCCATTCCCAACGCTTTTGAAGTATATATCTTCTGATAGTACGTCGGTACAAATGCCTCATCTGATCCCGTTTGGTCTAAAGCGTTGTAACTATTGCAAATTCGTGACAATTCGATGGCTTCTGATTCGATAAAACCAGTTTGATGTTGAGACCAAGAAAATTGCCAATAAGAGATTGCAATTGTTAGGATGAATATTTTTCTCATGGTGTACTTCCGTTATTTATGTTCTTAACGTCAAAAACGTAATCCAAGTTGTTATTCCGCTGAAATTTCAGTGAAATTGTAATCCAATGTTTCAATAAATGCCTCTACTTTTGGTGTGAAAGCATTCGTTATTAGTACAACTTGTGTTTTCTTCTCCAAACTTTCAATCATTCGTTTAATATCTGCTCCTCGATTATTTATTAGACATTCATCTAAATCGTCTACAATGAAGATATCTAATAATTTGAAATTCACACCGTTTTGGTGATATATTTCACACATTCGTTTCGGATTTCCAATAATGATTTCCGTTCCATCAAATATGTCGTTACGTTGTTGAATCATGTTTGCTTTATCATGGATTAAATCCACAGTAACATCCAATAATCTAGCCGGACGCACCATCTCTTTGCTTAACATTTCTGCATTGTCGATGCTGTTCGTAAGGTAAATTGCTCTGGGAGAGCCTTCCGTCGGGATATTAACTTTGTTAAAAAGTGCGACTGTAGCAGCCTTTGTCTTACCACTACCTTTCGGACCAACGCCTAAAATAGCACTTCCTGATTTTATTCCTGAAAAAAGCGTTTTGCTGAAGTCCGTCAATTCGTTAATTCCCATCAACGCTAATGCTTCTACTACTTCTGGTTTTAATTTTTTGAATGACATATCTTATGCTAATTTTTCATTGTTTTTGTGACGGTCAAAGTCACGATTTGTTTTCTTTTCTAGATTTTTTTGTAATGCTTCTTCCAGATTGATTCCAGTCTGATTGGCAATGCACATGATTACAAACATGACATCTGCTAATTCATCTCCTAAATCTTTATTTTTATCGGATTCTTTTTCGCTTTGTTCACCATATCTTCGAGCCATTATGCGTGCAACTTCACCAACTTCTTCCATTAAAATGGCGGTATTGGTCAACTCATTGAAATAACGAACGCCATATTCTTTTATCCATTCGTCAATTGTTGTTTGCGCTTGTTGAATCGTCATTTATTCTTTGTTTTTAGTGTCAATGCAAATAGTTACAGGTCCGTCATTAATTAACTGTACCTTCATGTCGGCACCAAATTCTCCTGTTTGCACGGGGAGTTGACTTACCATTTTCAGTTGTTCCACGAAGTACTCGTATAAAGGAATTGCTTGTTCAGGACGGGCAGCTTTAATGTAACTGGGTCTATTTCCCTTTTTCGTTGACGCATGTAGGGTGAATTGACTGATTACCAGAAATTGACCTTTTACGTCTTGGATGCTGAGATTCATTTTCCCTTCTACGTCTGAAAAAACACGTAAACCATTTATTTTTTGTATTAACCAATCTGCATCTTCTTGTGTGTCTGCATCTTCTATTCCAATAAAAAGAACAAATCCATTTTCGATTTGTCCCTTGATATAGCCGTTAATTGTCACCGATGCTTGTTGGGCACGTTGAATGACTACTCTCATGATTTAACCGCTTTTCGATAAACTTCATTTACATCTTCATTCATCAATTGATGATACGTTTGGTAGCGACTTTCAAAAATAGAGCCGTTTTCAACCGCCTTTTTTATCGCACAATGTGGTTCATTTAGGTGTTTACAGTTGTGAAACTTACATTCATTCAATAAAGCTCGCATTTCAGGAAAATAATGAGAGATGTGGTCTTTTTCGATTTCCGTGATACCAAAAGCACGTATTCCAGGGGTGTCAATTATATAACCGCCTGTTTGCAATTTATGCATTTCTGCAAATGTTGTCGTATGTTGGCCTTGATGATGACTTTGAGATATTTCTCCAGTTCTTAATGTTAAGTTGTTATCTAAACCATTTACAAGTGTACTTTTTCCTACGCCGGAATGACCTGAGATCATCACCTGTTTGTTTTTGATTTCTTCTTGTAGGAATTGAATTGTAAGCGGATTTTCAGCTTCAACTAGGTGAACAGTATAGCCAATTTTTTCGTACATGAATTTTAATGCTTCAGCATATTCCATTTCATCCGTATCATACAAATCAATTTTATTGATTAAGATGGTTACTGGAATGCGGAAAGATTCAGCTGAAACCAGGAAACGATCGATAAAAGCAAGGTGCGTAATTGGATTTTTGATGGTGATAAGCAAGTAAGCACGATCCACGTTTGCAGCTAGAATTTGCATCTGTTTACTTAGATTCGTGGATTTACGGACAATATAATTTTCTCTTTTGTCAAAATCGACAATTGTGCGATTGCCTTCTTCGTCGCAATCATCATTAAGTGAAACGGTATCTCCAACCGTGATTGGATTTGTTGTACGTAGACCTTCTAAACGTAGTTTACCTCGTATACGGCAGTTTACAATAGCACCATCTGCTAGTTCGACGATATACCATTTACCGGTTGACTTTATTACTTTCCCTTTATCCATTAAAAATGTACGTTCTAATATGCAAAGATAGGGAATAATAAGAGATTGTTTTGTAGATAATTTTCGTAGATTAAACCTTTAGGCTAGGAGCAATTGATTATCTTCGTAAGTTCAAATTTTGACATATGTCTATTGAGGTTAAGAATTTATATAAATTTTACGGTGAACAAGCTGCTGTAAACGGGATTAGTTTTAGTATTCAATCTGGAGAAATAGTAGGTTTCTTAGGTCCGAATGGTGCTGGGAAGTCAACAACCATGAAGATTTTAACAGGATATATTTCCGCATCTGAAGGAGATGTTAAAGTTTGTGGAATTCCTGTGGATGTTGATTCTTTGGAGACCAAGGCGAAAATTGGCTATTTACCTGAGCATAATCCACTTTATTTGGATATGTATGTGCGGGAATACTTGACATTTGTTGGCCAAATTTATAAAATTAAAAATCTCAAGGCTCGAGTAGAAGAAATGATTTTAGCTGTTGGACTACAAGTTGAACAGAATAAGAAGATTGGAATGCTTTCGAAAGGTTATCGTCAACGTGTCGGATTGGCTGCAGCGATTATTCATGACCCAGAAGTGCTAATTTTAGATGAACCTACATCTGGATTAGATCCGAATCAATTGGTTGAGATTCGCGATTTGATCCGAAATATTGGTAAAAGTAAAACAGTTTTGCTCTCTACTCATATTATGCAAGAGGTAGAGGCGATTTGTGATCGTGTTATCATCATTAATAAAGGTGATTTGGTGGCTGATGATACTGCAAATGCACTGCAATTAGAAAATCGAATTCAAACAATCTATGTTGAATTTGAAGAGCAAGTTGAAAAAATGCATTTGGCAAAAATCCCACATGTACAAAGAGTAGAAGCTGTTCGCGGTGGTTGGTTGTTAGAAACAAAAGATGAGGTGGATTTGAGACGGGTAATATCTCAACATGCCTCAAAAAACAATTGGTTGACATTGACACTGAAACTTGAAGAACGTTCGCTGGAAGAAGTGTTTAAAGATTTGACTACTAGAAAATAGAATTAGATTGTGTATTTTTGCACCCCAATTAGTAAGAAATTAAATAAAAAGATAGAAAGATGAGTTTTAATGCTTGGCACGATGTGTCTTTTGGAGAAAATGCTCCAGAAGTGGTTACAGGAATTATTGAGATCCCTAAGAATAGCAGAGCTAAATATGAGTTAGATAAAGAGTCAGGAATGATTATGTTGGACCGCGTTATCGCTTCTCCAATGTTTTATCCTGCAAACTATGGTTTCATTCCGCAGACATATTGTGATGATAATGATCCATTGGACATCTTAGTTTTATCGGATATTGAAATCGTACCGATGTGTTTAGTTGAGTCTAAAATTATTGGTGTTATGCAAATGATTGATGGTGGTGAGATGGATGATAAAATTATCGCTGTTGCAAAAGGAGATAAAAACTGGAATCACATCAATGATTTAGCTGATTTGAATCCTCATATTTTGGATGAAATCCGTGTTTTCTTCGAAGATTACAAGAAGTTAGAGAAAAAATCAACTGAAGTAAAAGGTTTCTTACCTAAAGCGGATGCAATCAAAATTTTCGAGCAAAGCGTTGTAGATTACAAAGCTAAATTCGGAAAATAAGAATGACAAGTACTCGAAAGAGTAATTTAAAGACATAAAAGCGTGAAAAATTTTATTGAAGAAGTAAGTTGGAGGGGAATGCTCCACGATGTAATGCCTGGAACGGAAGAACATTTGATGGAACAAATGCGCTCTGCTTATGTAGGTATTGATCCAACAGCTGATTCTTTGCACGTTGGTCACTTGGTAGGTGTTATGTTGTTAAAGCATTTTCAAAATGCTGGACATAAACCGTTAGCGTTGATTGGTGGTGCAACAGGAATGATTGGTGATCCATCCGGGAAATCAGATGAGCGTAATCTTTTGGATGAAGCTACATTGCGTCATAATCAAGAATCTATTAGATTGCAATTGGCTAAATTCTTGGATTTTGAATCAGATTCAGCTAACGCTGCCGAATTGGTGAATAACTATGATTGGATGAAGGAATTTACATTCCTTGACTTTATTCGTGATATCGGTAAACACCTTACGGTGAATTACATGATGGCTAAAGATTCTGTTAAAAAACGTTTGACAGGAGAAGCGAATGACGGGATGAGCTTTACGGAGTTTACCTACCAATTAGTACAAGGCTATGACTTCTTACATTTGTACAAAAACAAAAGTTGTACGTTGCAAATGGGAGGTTCTGATCAATGGGGAAATATCACCACCGGAACAGAAATGATTCGTCGTATTGAACAAGGGAAAGCATATGCATTGACTTGTCCATTGATTACAAAAGCGGATGGAACAAAATTTGGTAAGTCAGAAAGTGGAAATATCTGGTTGGATCCAGAGAAGACTACTCCTTACGAATTTTACCAGTTTTGGTTAAATGCAAGTGATGTTGATGCTGAAAGTTATATCAAAATTTTCACGTTCCGAACGAAAGAAGAGATTGAAGCATTAACAGCTGAACACAATGAAGCGCCACATTTGAGAACGTTACAAAAGGCGTTAGCAGAAGATTTAACGATTGCTGTTCACGGAGAGCAAGAATTAAAAACGGCTATTGCAGCTTCTAATATCTTATTTGGTAAGTCTACTTCTGATGATTTGAAGGTTCTCTCTGAAAAAGACTTTTTAAGTATTTTCTCAGGAGTTCCGCAAGCGACGATCACTAAAGAAGAATTCGAAACGATCGGTTTGTTGGATGCATTGGCAGGTAAAACAGGATTCTTAGCTTCTAATGGTGAGGCGAGAAGAGAGTTGAAAGCAAATGCAATTTCAGTTAATAAAGAGAAAGTTGGGGAGGATTTTGCCTTTAATGCAGACCACTTGATTAACAATAAATATATCTTATTAGGGAAAGGTAAAAAGAACAATTACATCTTAATTGTTGAATAACTTACCCCACCAATACAGAAAATATAATCCCTAGTTTTGTATGGCTAGGGATTTTTTTTGTTTTAATATTCCACGACGTGGATACTTCCAATTTCATTGTTGTAATTATAATGCTCCCTTCTTCTTCGGTGGAGGTAATCGCTTTCACCTAGAGCAACAACATTTTTAAATTCATTGTTGAGTAGATCATCATCATAGGGTGCGCAAAATGCGGCATCAAAATATGATTTAGAACGTTCTTTAGCCTTCTGGATGTCTTTATGTTCTTCAATTAAGAAATAAAAATCACCTTCAGCTCCGATAATAGCATAACACATAGGGTTGATTTTAAAGTGTTTGTACTATTAATTTAGGGAAATAATGATTATTAAAAAAGTTTTTAGTGTTAAATTTTTGATTTAAAGATATTTAGTAGATTATTTCCCATAAAAATAAGCCTTGTGCTGGTGCTGAGCTCCCTGCTTTTGTACGGTCTTGCGCTTGAAGAATATGGTTGAATTGCTCAGGGGATAGTTTCCCCATTCCGACATCAAACAGTGTTCCAACAGTAGCTCTTACCATGTTTCTTAAAAATCGATTGGCACTATATTCGAAATAGGCATCCTCTTCATTTACTATAATCCATTTCGCCGAAAAAACTTCGCAATTATGTGTTTTTACGTCTGTATTCGCTTTGGAGAAAGAGGTGAAATCATGATTTCCTAACAGATATTTAGCTGCTTGATTCATTCGATCAAAATCTAGGTCATGTAGAAAGAGCGTAGAAAATTGATTTTTGAAGGGTGATTTTTCTTTGTGAATATAATAACGATATGTTCTACGTTTAGCTGAAAATCTAGCGTGATCATCCAAGGTTACCTCCCATGCTGTACGAATAGATATTGTTGAAGGGAGCATTTTATTTAACTTATAGACCCATTCAGCAGTATCAATTTCTCTATCTAAGTCAACGTGAAAGATCGAAGAGTGGGCGTGTACACCTGTGTCTGTTCTTCCACATCCAACAATTTCTACCGGGCGGTTTGAATTTAAGCGGGTCAGGTATTTTTGAATTGTTTCTTGAACTGATATATCGTTTGGTTGAATTTGCCATCCAAAATATGCACTACCATCATAGGAACACTCGAAGAAATACCGCTTAATCATTGTGTAAAGTTAACTAATGAAAGTGAGGTTTTACACTATTGAGAATGAAAAAGTCCTGAAGTGATCCAGGACTAAATGCTTATTGTTATTTTAGAATTTCTTCTAAGGTAATCGGTATTTCGTAAATATCTATACTTGCTTTGTCTCCAGAAATTTCAATTCCATTAATAAAACCTTTCTGAATGGAATCATAAAGTTTAAACCCAAAATCGTCATTCACGGTGTTAATCATCGGGCCTACGTTTTTCACTTCTCCCCACGTGTTTTTACCAGTGTTTTCGACTACGTAAACATCATAGCCTCCAAGGCTATTTTCTCGCCCATTGGAACTGAAGAATAGATATTTTCCATCAGGGGTAATAAACGGTGTTGTTTCTCTGCCTTTTGTGTTTATTTCTTTTGGAAGAGCAATTGGTTTGCTCCATGCCTTTCCGTTTTTGTAGGATACGTAGATGTCGCTCATGTTTTTCTCCCCATTTCTTTCTGATACAAAGTACATGGTAGTTTCATCAGCTGTTACTGTTGCGTTACCGTCGTAAAAGGAAGAGTTTATCCCAGCGACTAATTTAGGAGCGGACCATTGATTTTGATTCGTCCATTTTACCTCTGCTATGTCTGAGCTTCCTGTTTTTATTTTGGCATTATTATTTGCTGTGGTGTTTAATGTAATGAATGCCGTTAGTCCATCTGCTGAAATATGTGAAATCGATTCAAATTCTTCACCATTTATTCTACCTAACTTATTGGTTATACTGTCCCATCTATTTGTTTCGCTATTCCACTTGGCACGGTAGATATCCTCAAAATAATTTTGATCATATTCGTTCATTTTCCCACCCGTTGTATTACTTCGGCGAGCTGTAAAGTACATTACCTTATTGTTGTTGGTCAATACGGGGGAATATTCATTGAATCCGGTGTTTATATCGGTTCCCATATTTGTTCTGCGATTTTCAACTTTTGGATCACTTTGCGCTTGTGCATATCTAGCTTGTGCAAGTTTTAAGGGCAATTGAAGTTCAGTTGCTCTTGCTTTTGAAAGCTCATTTAATGCCTGCTCATAATACATGATTGCTGTATCGATGATCCCTGTTCTGTGGTATGTTTCCGCCAGTGTTTCATACATCTCTTTCTCTATTTTTCCTTTATTTAAGCGAATTGCTTCTCTTGAGTAGCGAAGAGCGTAACCATAGTTGTTAAGATCATAATGACAACGTGCGATCCAGAATGGTGCTTTTGGATTGGTAACGTCTTTCATCGCCGCTTCACGGAATTTATTTAAAGCTTCGCGAGTACGTCCATCATTATAAAGATTTTTTCCTTCATCAATTTTGAATGTTGCAGCCGTTTTTTCGATAATCGTACTCGTGGTGTCGGGTGGCGTTACCACGGAATTTGCCCATAAGGCTGTTCCTAGTAAAGTTAAAATAAGCGTAGATGTTAGCTTCACAATTGTATTTGTTTTAAGTCTCAGCACAAATAAAGTCTTTTTTTTTAATTATCCTATAGTTGTTTCATTTTCCACCACTATTTTCTTTTCAAATTTGCCTTCTAGTTGATTAGATGAAATTGTGGCGGCTACAATTGATAAGATCGGGGCAAATGAAGCGCCGATCCATAATATAAATTGGAGCGCGAAATTCCACCAGGTTTCCCATGTTGTGTATAATTTGGGGTCAATAATAAAAAGGTAATTCAGCTGAATGGGAAAACTTATAAAGAGGGAGTATATTGCACCAATTCCCATTGCTAGACCAATGTGCTTTTGGGTGTACTCAATGGCATCTTCTGCACTGCGTCTAATGCGTTCATTGTGATAGTCTAAAAAAGAGAAACCATAGAAATAGAAGCCGACAATAAATGACAGGTAGTAGATTGGAGAGCTTTTCACATCATCCCATCCAATTATAGATATGAGTACTAATAGTATGAATATAGAGTATTCCCAAATCATATTACGCATACTTAATTTGGCGCTTCTAATAATGTCCGATTTAAAGTCCTTCCAGCTGGTTGTAACATTTGGTGTGCCAATTATCCTTTCACATTTTTGAGATAGATAGGAAATAAGTGGAGATAATACAATTACAACAATATATTTCGTAAATTTCATTAAAGTTAATGCGAGAAGAATTTCGAAGGAGGCTTGTATGCAATACCAAACAATTCCGTTCATATTCGTGAAATCGTAGTCTAGTTGGCGATTAAGTAGCCGATTACCGAGGTGAAACACGATTAATAAAAGAGCTGCTGGTAGTAATGCATACCACCAAAGTTTGTGTTTATGAATAAAAGCTATTGCTTTGGGGTAAGCAGTGATACCTAGCCAAAACTCTTTAAAGAAACGCATACTCAAATTTAATGAATCCCTTTAATATATCGGTTTATGAAGGGAAATATATATCTTTGTGAGCTCATTAGAATTTAGGATTCTTATGATGATTAATACTAAATTACGAAAGCAATTATAAAATGAGCAATTTAACTGCAATTACACCTGTTGATGGGCGTTACGCCGCAAAAACAGCCGAATTAAAGCCCTATTTCTCTGAATTTGGATTAATAAAATACCGTGTTAAAGTAGAGGTGGAGTACTTTATAACGCTTGTAGAACAGGGATTGACTGTTTTCTCGGATTTCCCTAAGGATAAAGTGAAGGCTATTCGTCAGATCGCAACTGATTTTTCGGAAGAAGATGCTCAATGGATTAAAAATACAGAAAAGGTAACCAATCACGATGTTAAAGCGGTTGAATACTTTTTAAAGGATCGAATGGAGCCTCTTGGTTTAGAAAAATACCTTGAATTTGTTCATTTCGGATTAACTTCTCAGGATGTAAATAATACGAGTATTCCATTGTCTTTAAAAGAGGCTATGGAGGAACAATACTACCCACTTATTCAAAAGTTAGTCGATCGGTTAAACAATTTGAAACAAGATTGGAAAGAAATCCCAATGCTTGCGCGTACACATGGTCAACCTGCTTCCCCAACTAAATTAGGTAAAGAAATTCAAGTGTTTTCGGAGCGTATCGAGCGTCAGTTGGATTTATTGAAACAAATACCTTATTCCGCTAAATTTGGTGGTGCAACTGGTAATTTCAATGCGCATCATGTGGCTTATCCTGAAGTTGATTGGGTTGATTTTGGGAATCATTTTGTAAATGATATTTTAGGATTAGATCGTTCACAGACTACAACTCAGATTGAGCATTATGACAATCTTGCAGCCTTGATGGATGGTTTAAAACGTATAAATAACATTATATTAGATTTGGATAGAGATATGTGGACGTATATTTCTATGGAATATTTTAAACAGAAATTGAAGGACGGTGAAGTGGGTTCATCTGCAATGCCACACAAAGTGAATCCAATCGATTTTGAAAATTCGGAAGGTAATATAGGTATTGCAAATGCTTTATTTGAGCATCTTTCGGCTAAATTACCAGTTTCTCGATTACAACGTGATTTGACCGATTCTACTGTTTTGAGAACTCTTGGTATGCCTTTTGCTCATACTTTTATTGCAATTAAGGCTACTTTGACTGGTTTAGACAAATTGTTGTTGAATATTGACGCGTTTGAAAGAGATTTAGAAAAGAACTGGGCAGTAGTTGCAGAGGCGATTCAGACCATATTGCGTAGAGAAGGATTCGAAAAACCTTATGAGGCATTGAAGGGATTAACTCGTAAAAATGAATTAGTAACAAAACAAACTGTTCATGATTTTGTGGATACTTTAAATATTTCTGCTACCTTAAAAGCAGAATTAAAAGAAATCACTCCACAGAATTATACAGGAGTACAATTGGTGAAATAATGAGAATTAAGGATTTATTATTTGGAGGAATATTTGTTTTATTAGCGCCTTTGGTCATCGCTCAAACTCAAATAACATGGGGTAAGGAGTATGCAAAGTCAGGCGGTTTAATAAATGTTTTACCTTTAAATCCTTCTAATTTTTATACGGTTAGGTGGCAGGGAACTAATCTTTTTGGAAGTTATTACCTCAATAAATTTGATGAATTAAATGAGGTTAAGGCTAAAAAGATTTCTACTGCTGTAAATAATAATTTAGCAGACTTCGAAGATGTGATTTTAATTGAAGAACGTCCTGCGGTTATTCTTTCAAATGTGAAAGATGGAAAAGATAATATTTTCCTACAACAATATAGCTATGATTTGGAACCACGTGGTGAGGCGAAATTAATCGCCTCCTACGACTTGGTCAAAGGGAAAACCAAAGATCCTATTCAGATTATTCAATCAAAAGACAAAAAATTTACGGCTATAATTTGGCTGTTAGTTGCCAAAAAAAAGAATAATGATATTTATGGTTTCAAGGTATTTGACACTAAACTAAATATTGTCCAATCGGGAGAATATGAAATCCCTTTTGAAAGTCGAAATAGTTTGATTACCAATCATTATTTGACCAATACAGGTGACTTTTTTTTCACGCTCTATGAATTCGATTACGACAACTACAGAAACAGAAGTGGTGTAGTTCCGTTTAGAAACTTGTATTTATATCAAGTAAGAGAAAATGAGCTAAGTAAGTATAAGTTACCAATGAATGGTAGACGTCCTGAGGCAATCTCTATTTCTTCTGATGAAAATAGCATTTTTACAATAACAGGTTGTTACGGAGATGAAAATGTAAGCGGTATCTCAGGTGTGTTCTACATGAAAGTAGACTTTATAAATGAAGAGCTCGATGGGGAGGGATTTACACCTTTCGACCGTAATTTTATAACACAGAATTGGTCGGATAAAGAAGTTGAACGGTTAGAACGTAAAATTGATAACGGTTCTACAGGTGAACCAAATTTGTATAATTACTCAATGCGAGAGTCTCACATTTTACCCGACGGATCGATCGTTGGTTTAATGGAGCAATACTTTGTACAAAGACGTAGTTATTATGATATGCGTGGCTATTCCACTTTTAATTATATCTATCATTACAACGATATTGTTGCTTTTAAATTTACGGCTGATGGAGAAATCGAATGGATTCAAAATGTTCCGAAAAGACAAGTTTCAACCAATGACGGAGGACCTTATAGTTCCTATGCCTTTTATATTGATGGTTCGAGTGTCAATTTGATTTTTAATGACTCCAAAGAAAACTATTCAGAAGCTGGTCAGTATATAAAAGATAAACTTTATGTTACTTCTTTTGCTAAGAAAAATAATGTCGTTGCACATGTAAAGATTGATCTTTATAGTGGGTTAACGTCACGTGATTTACTTACATCTAGAAAAGAAATAGGGACACTTGTTCAACCAAAGTTATTTACATTGGATGAGGTTAATAAAGAAATGATTGTGTTTTCTGTATTTAAGAGTAAAGAACGATTTGGTGTGATAAAATTCTAAACAGATTTATTCGGATTTGTAAATCTTCTTTTATAGATTGTATATCCTAGAATCATTATGGAAAGGATGAATGAGAATCGCCCAATTATATCTTCCGTGTACATATAAAAGGTGGTCTGATCATTGAGATGCACTTCTCTTTTTCGAACAGCGATTGTCCAATATTCTGTTTGTTCTAATACGTCACCGCGTTGATTAATAAAACCGCTTATACCTGTATTTGCACTTCTTACAACATCTCTTCTATTTTCAATTGCGCGTAGTCGTGCGAATGCAAAGTGTTGTTTGTGTCCTGCTGTATTTCCCCACCAACCATCGTTGGTAATAATGGCAATTAGTTTGGCTCCTTTAGCGGTTTGCATTGCGGTGTGCTCACCATAAAGTGATTCGTAACAGATTGTAGGAGTAACAGGTATGTTACCTTGGGCAAAAATTGTGGGTTCCGTGTCTATTCCTAATGTCCCCGATGGACCACCTAAGTCTAAAGATAATTCTTCCAATTGTGGGATTATATTAGAGAACGGGACTTTTTCTGCGCCAAGAACTAATTTTGATTTGTGCAAAAAGTAAGGTTTATTCTTACCGGTGAACAAAGCCGAGCTATTATAGGATTCATAATAATCGTTGCTATGTTTATCATATCTTGATGCTCTTGATTTTTTATAGCTAAATCGTTTTTCGGTAGAGGCCCCAATCAATAGATTTGCAGAATACCAATTGGTCATTTTAGAGGTTAGTATGTGTACGCCTCCATC
Organism: Taishania sp.; assembly: GCA_045629585.1. GTDB lineage: Bacteria > Bacteroidota > Bacteroidia > Flavobacteriales_D > Crocinitomicaceae > Taishania. Next base: position 14,417 of record JAZQRM010000058.1, read on the forward strand.
ATATTCTGCAATTGCTTCATCAAAAGGAAAAGGGATTGCTGTCTCAGGTGCTACAATTAATTGTGTTTCAGGCGTGATTAAGCTATCCACTAAGTCACTAATTCTGTAGAGTTGCTGTGTTGCTGTTAATGAGCTGAATTTCTCGAAGTAAGGATCTATATTTGGTTGTACTACAATTACCTCTGCTAGATCTCCTTTTTCTTTATAAGAGTTATACATTAGGATGGATGCCAACAGTGGAATTAAAATGGTTAGGGCTGGTAATGCGGTATGTTTAGGTTGAAACTGTTTTTGTGCTAATTTTTGAATGGTTTGAACGATGAAATAGTTGGATAATAGAACCCATACGGTTCCGCCGAGTACTCCAGTAATGCTATACCATTGTACCCATGATGGTTCAATCGCAAAAACATTTCCGAAATTAAGCCAAGGCCAGGACAGTTCCCAATGATAGTGGATGTATTCAAAGCCTGTCCAAACGACAAGTAGACCAATCAAGTCAAATGGTTTTCCAAGGTATCTACGGATAAAATGATAGACTGTGAAAAATGCGGACATCAATAGAGCATTCAATACACATGCCATTAAGGCTCCCGCAACATCTGCATTCGAAATCCACCAAGTTGCTCCGAAGTTATAAATTGCAAACGTGATCAATGCATGTATGTACACTTTACCCATTTTATATTTCATTTGAGAAATATAATTCTCAACAAGTAAAAGTGGGACTAAAGCAAAGAAAATCAGGTAAGTTTGACTTCCGGTGTAAGGGAAACTTGCAAATAAAAGTATACCAGCTATAATACTGAACAAATATCTATAGATCTTACTGTGTAAGAGCTGAATCAAAAAATTATTGGTCATATCTAATGAGTATGTTATCTATGAATGTGTATAAAAATACGTTTTTTCCTTGAGCTTGTATAAGTACCTTACGACTTCCCTTTAAATCTTCAGAATTAAGGATTTGTTCCGTTGTAAGATTTATTATTTTAATGTTGTTGTTTATTTCATCTAAACACGAAAGTATAATTGAATTATTTGGTCCTAAGGTGGCGTCAAATTGATCAACTGTAATGTCTTTTATAATTCGATCAACCACGATTTCACCATTTGCTGTAAATGCGACAAATCTATTTTTACCATCAAAAGCAATGTACGAAGATTGTGTTTGGTCTAGCGCTTGAACTTGAGTCATGCCATCTAGTGTAGAAAGATTTACGCTACCACCTTTCTGATTGATTATTCGCACTCTATTTTTATCGAATACAATATTTTTAAGATCACCATTTATCTCTGTCGAACCAATTGAGTTGGGTAATGTGAAATTTCTTATTTGTTTGTTTGTTTCTCCATTTAGAATGAAAAAGGTCTGATTTACCTTAACACCGATAGTTGATTTGCCTGCACTTGGCCAACATGAAACTTTGTCTATTGGATTGTTAGTACTTATTCTTGTTTGTCGTTCAACCTTGCCATTTCGAGCATTATACCAATATAGTATGCCATCACTCGCTCCTATTAGCAGGTATTCTTTGCCTTTCACTTTTAAAAATTGTGGCAGTGAACTAAAGTAATAGTTGCCTTTAGGTTCAATTTCAAAACTTTTTGTACCTGATGTGGTATAAAGTGTAGCCTTATTTCTTTGGATGATCGGTAAAAACTGTTCTCCGCTAAGTCCATAAATGAAACGGATAGGTTGTACTAATTCGGTATTGTTATTTAAAGAAAGTATTTTTCCATTAAGACCAAAATAGTGGATAGAATTGTCTGTGTTTATTATTACTATTCGGCCACTATTATCAGTGAAAGCTGTTTTAACTTCGCCTCCTGTATTAAAATGTTTAGGGCTTGCGTTTTCTTCTTTATCGGATTTTACATTTATGTCTGGTGATTGATTTTTCTTTCGAGTAAAGGATAAAACTTGCCCTTTCACGTATCTAATCGCTTCTTGTTTTTCACTTGTAATGATGCGAACATTTACTTTTCTTGGAAGATTAGAAAAGATGTGATTCATTTTACTTGGATTAGTTTGTAAGACGGTTCCAAGTTTGTAATGAGCTAGGGCTTCTTCACAGAATGTTTTAGATGCCGAGACAACGTAATGGTCATCTAGGTTTGCGATATAAAGTGTTTTACGATTGTTGAAAAGTTTACTTGCTACATTTGATTCAAAGGCGATAATTTGCTCTGTAGTACTTGTGTTCGTCACACCCATTTGTTGAATTAATGTATTGGGTTTGGAGTCGAAATAAATACCTTTTTGTTTGTTTATTTGTGTAATAACCAACCCACTTTCACATAAATCCATCCATGATTGTTGTGCCAATGATAGGTCAAATTCGACTATATTTTCTTTTTTATAAAAGGAATAGTCGGTGATTTGATTGGAAACAACGTGCATAAATAGTTCTTTGTCATTGATTGGTGTTGTTGCAACTTGTCGTGTTTTGGTGGATTTAAAATCAAATTGTCCAATTTTTCTATTATAAAAATCAATAATGGATATTGTATTAGGTTCAAAATGGATGATATTCGCTGTTGCATTTTTATCCAAAGGGGGAAGCGTCCATTTCGTTTCGTTTGGTTTTATTTTTTTTTCGTATAGATAAATATTGGTGTGATTATAATGTCCTACGTATTTATCGGTTTCAAAATTATTTTTGTCGATCAGTACTTTTGTTTGGAAAAGGTCTTTTATCGTTTGTTCTGTTACTATGTCATTTGTTTGAATTAGTGCGTGTTCCCGATTGGTGGAGTAATAGATTTTCGAGATCACAGTAAAGGCGTCTTTTGAAAAAATAGCCCAGTTAATTTTCCCAGATTCATTTTCTTTAATTAGCTCAATGAAATTGCATTGATTTACGGCAATTATTGTTTTATCTTGAGGTCCAAAAATCTCTTCTAACTGAAATTGTTTCGTTTGTTGATTTTGAATATACGAAGCCCCAGCAATCCATACTATACTGCAGATTGTTAAGAGGCCGATAAAGATGCGTACTAACATTTAACAAAAATAGTTTTACTTACTGTTATTTATACAGGGATTGCAGATAGTAATCAACACTATTCTGTTTACTCAAATAATGACAATTGTTCTGTAGCTAATAGTTTAAATGTATTTCTGTGAAATGAAGTTGTACCATGCAATAGAATCCCTTCTCGATGTTTTTTTGTTGGATATCCCATGTTTTTGTTCCAATCATAAACGGGATGTTTTTCGTGAAGTTCTAGCATTAAATCATCTCTATATGTTTTTGCAAGAATGGAGGCAGCAGCAATATTCAAGAAGCGTGCATCTCCTTTTACCATACAGGTATGTTGGATTTCAGGATAAGGATTGAATCGATTGCCATCCACCAAAATATGCTCCGGTTTTATAGAAAGCTGATCTAATGCTCGATGCATTGCTAGGAAACTTGCATTCAAAATGTTTATCTCATCTATTTCTTTATTGTCAACAATGCCAATTGCCCAAGCTAGTGCATTTTCTTCAATCAATGGGCGCAATAAATACCGTTGTTTGTCAGTCAATTGTTTAGAGTCATTTAGTAGAGGGTGTTCAAAATCAAGAGGTAAGATTACAGCCGCTGCAACCACTGGTCCAGCTAAACAACCACGGCCAGCTTCATCGCATCCAGCTTCAATGGTATTGGGAATATGATAATTGCGTAACATAGAATGAACAAATTTATTCAATTTATATAAGATAAAATTGTATATTGGTATGAGATTTGTAAAGAATGTTCAGATATTAATGAAAGAGTTATGAAAGGTTTCGTTTTTTTGTCTTTTTGCATCTTATTTCCGTTTTTCACCTTCTCACAAGATAAACATGTGGAGGTAAAATCGGCCAAGGATGTACTTTCTATCCGTGAGCAGGGGAAAGGTAAGGTTTTTCTGCCGGTAGGTATGGAGCCGAAGGATGTTATAGACAGGGCTCAGTATTACACAAAATATTTTACAGTTAATTATAATCCGTCCAGCGGAGAGACTATAATTACAATGGTAGAGAATTCAGAAAGGAGTCGGGCAATTATACGTCGTTTTTTTGTAGCGAATGATTTACGGACGGTAGTAGTCGAAGGAGCCCAACTCGATTTAGAAACCTTTCAAGAAAAATATTTGAAATAAAAAAAGCACCCATAGAGGTGCTTTTTTTTAGGAGATAAGTTTACTTTTGAGATAAAAAATTATGAAAAAGATATTGTCTATTATTTGTTTATCTATTTTGATGGGATGTGCATCTCACGATGATCTTGCTGTTCCAATTGAAGAAATGGAGAACTATGGCCCGTACACGGTAGTTACAGAAGAGGCTATTCTAGCACCTAAAATGGTTGCTGAATTTAAAGATATGGATGAGCCCAAGGATTATACTTTTACTGGACGTCTAACAAGTGTTTGTGCAAAGGCGGGGTGTTGGATTAGTGTGGCTGATGGTACAGGAGGTGAGTTTAGGGTACGTTTTAAAGATCATTTCACTGTTCCTACAGATACGGAGTTGGATCAAGAAGCATATATTCATGGAACGGCTTATTGGATTGAGGAATCTGTCGAAGATCTTAAAGAACAAGCTTTAGAGGAAGGGAAATCAAAGACTGAAATTGATGCAATTGTAAAGCCTTCTTATTACTTCAGTTTTCTAGCAGATGGTGTAAAGTTGAAGAAGCCAAAGGACGATTAATAATACGATTTTTATAGAGTAAAAAAGAGCGTCTCAATTGAAACGCTCTTTTTTTATTATAGGTTTTCGTTGTATTAAACGTTATAAGCTCCGTTTTCGATAGCTGCTTGAGCAATAACTTGACGATAATCTTTTGGATTGATATTTTCGATTTTTGTAAATCGTTTTAATCCCATTAACATCATTTTTGCTTCATCACCATCTGCGAAACTATTAATAGCATCTTTCCCTAATTTAGCGATTTTATCCGCTGCATCATAGAAGAATACTTTTGCAATTGCGATTTGTACTTTAGCCGCTTCCTCTCCTTTTGCTTCAATTAATTTTTGAACACGTAGTAAAACAGATTCTGCTTGGTAAGTTAAGATTGCTACATCTGAAATGTTCATTAAGATTTCTTGCTCTTTAGATAGCGTTGCCATTAATTTTTGAACAGCAGAACCAGCCGTCATTAAGATAACTTTCTTAAATCCTTTTAATGCAGCTTCTTCATTTGCTAAGATACCTTGAGGAGCATCTCCAAATTCTGGGATAGACATTAATTCATTTGCTACTGCCATTGCAGGTCCCATTAAATCTAGTTCTCCTTTCATTGCACGGCGTAAAACCATGTCAACAACTAACATTCTGTTGATTTCGTTAGTTCCTTCGAAGATACGGTTGATACGGGAGTCACGGTATACGCGTTCTACAATTGATTCAGCTGAATAACCAATTCCTCCGTGAATTTGCACACCTTCGTCAGCAACGTAATCTAAAGCTTCTGATCCACATACTTTGATAATTGCGCACTCAGGAGCGAATAATTCGATTCCTTTTAATGTTGCAGTACCTTTATCTTCACCAGCTGCAATAAACATTGCGATAGCATCATCGATATTTTGTCCAGCTCTATATAAAGCCGATTCAGCAGCGAATGTACGAATGATTTGTTCTGCGATTTTGTAACGAATAGCACCATATTTAGAAATGTTACGTCCAAATTGTTGGCGTTCTTCTGCGTACTTGATTGATTCGTTTATAGTTGATTTTGCACCACCAACAACACCTGCACCTAATTTGATACGTCCAATGTTTAAGATGTTCAATGCGATCTTAAATCCATTTTCACGTGTTGAAAGCATGTTTTCTACAGGTACTTTAACGTCGTTAAAAAAGATTTGACGAGTAGAAGAACCTTTAATACCCAATTTTTTCTCTTCTGGGTTTAGTGTAATTCCTTCTGTATCTGCTTCAACTAAGAATGCAGTTAGCTTCTCATCGTTGTCAATTTTAGCGAAAACGGTCAATAAATTCGCAAAACCACCGTTGGTAATCCACATTTTTTGACCATTCAAAGTGTAATATTTACCGTCTTCAGATAATACAGCCTTCGTTTTTCCAGAGTTTGCATCTGATCCAGCTCCTGGTTCAGTCAAACAATAAGCAGCTTTCCACTCACCAGATGCTAACTTAGGGCTATATTTTGCTTTTTGCTCTGCATTTCCATAATACAATAGAGGTAAAGAACCAATACCTGTATGCGCTCCGTATGCTACAGAGAAAGAAAATCCAGCTCCTAAACGCTCCGTTGCTAATAATGATGTTTTAAAGTCTACACCTAATCCACCTAATTCTTCTGGAACAGAAAGACCTAATAAACCTAATTCACCTGCTTTTTCCAATAATGAAGGCATCAAACCTTCTTCCATTTTGTCAATACGGTCAATAACTGGTCGTACTTCTTGCGCGATAAAATCATCACACATTTGTGCAATCATCTGTTGTTCTTCAGACCATTCTTCAGGTGTAAATACCTCGTGTGGTAACGTATCTTTAATGATAAATTCACCACCTTTAATAGTTGATTTTGTAGACATATTTTTGTTTATTATAAATTTCGATTAGCTAAAGATATAAAAAACAATTAAAATATACTATGCATGCATATTATATTTTTGATTTATTTGGAAATTCCAATACGGACTTTTTTTGATTTAATTTTCTGTTGATTTAAAAACTTTATCCATTGCATAATATCGTCCTTATCAACTGCTACGAAACTGGCATGATCCATAACGTTCAGTTTTCCAATATCATTTTTTTGTAATTTCCCAACTTGACAAAGGAAACCAATCAAATCTACCTTATTGATTTTATCTTTTTTTCCAGCACTAAAGTAGAGTGTTGTCCAGCGTGGTGAAGTATATCGACTGTTAACAATTGTATGGTTTTTAAGTTGTTCTTGGATATCAGAAGTTAACTTATTCTCATCGGCAGCGAAGTAAATAATTTCACCTGATTTTTGCATACGTGCCGTTCTACCATTTCTATGTGTATGAGACGCTTCATTCATTGGGAAACCATAGTGAACGATGTATGCTACGTCAGGAATGTCTAATCCTCGTGCACCTAAATCTGTACAAATAAGTACAGGAGAACTTTCGTTTGCAAATTTAAGTAATGCTCGTTCACGCTCAAATTGTTCCATACCTCCGTGGTAACAAGCGTATGCAATTCTTTCTTGTTCAAAAAAGTTTCCAATATCATCTACTTCTTCCCTGAAATTACAGAATACGATTGTTGGCGCTAAATTCGTGGAAATGATAAATGCTTTTAGCTGTTCTAATCGATCTGCATGAGGAGCAAGTATAGAGTAATGAAGATCTGGTTTTAGTTCTTCATTGATAAAATTTAGAGTTTCAAAAACAGACCAATCCATTTCTATTGGCGTTTCTTCTAATTGTGTAGCAGAAGTCAAAAAAGTATAACTTCTTCTTTTTGATTGATCAAGAATCCATTGAATTTCCTCTTTGAAACCAAGTTCTAAACATTTATCGAATTCATCCATCACAAGTGCGGTATAATCAGTGATGTCTAAATTCCCTCTACGCATATGATCTGCTAGACGTCCAGGAGTCCCAATTATTAACTTGGGTTTCGCAAGTAAGTTGTTGACTTCTATCTTAACAGCATGTCCACCATAGCAAACGGTGGAGTTGATGGTCGTCTTTAAACTTTTCCAAACTTGGTCAATTTGAAGAGCTAATTCACGTGTAGGAGCAATAATTAAGGCTTTGTTTGCAGGTTTTTGTAAAATGTCCAATAAAGGGAGTAAAAAACTCAATGTTTTCCCTGACCCTGTTGGGGCATAGATAGCTAGATGTTTTGACTTTTCATATGCTTTTAATGTTTCTTCCTGTAAGTGGTTTAGCTGAGTAATCCCTGCTTCTTTTAAATGTTCCGTCCAAATTGCTTTCATATTACAAAGGTACGAAAAGCATGGCTGTATCTTGAATATGTATATTACCGTTTGTCATTTTGTTTTTTGTGTGATTATTAGTTGTCTTATATTTATTTCAAGTTCTTCATTTTTTTTGGACGTATGATTAAAGTAGAAAATGTATCTAAGGTTTTTACCTTAACTAAAAAGCAACAAAAGGAACTAGCGACCTCTGAAAAAGAGATGACTGCCGTTTCAGGAATTAGCTTCGAGTGCCAGCCAGGTAAAATTTATTCTTTGCTAGGACCCAATGGAGCGGGTAAAACGACAACTTTACGTATGATCTCCACTATTTTTCAACCGACGACGGGTTCAATTGTGATTGGTGGGGTTGATGCCGTAAAGAATCCCCAAGAGGCCAGAAGAAAAATTGGATTTCTCACTGGATCTGCCGGTTTGTATGGACGTTTAACACCTAATGAACTGATTCAGTATTTTGCCGATTTGTATCAAGTTGATAAAGCCACTTTTCAACGCCGAAAAAATCAATTGTATGACTTAATGGATATGCATGATTTTGCAAATAAGCGTATTGCGAAATTGAGTACTGGGATGAGGCAAAAGGTTTCCATCGCTAGAACAATGATTCACGATCCCGAAGTGGTTGTATTTGATGAACCTACTAGTGGATTAGATGTAATAACCTCTGAAAATATTATTCATTTGATTAATGATTGCAAAAATCAAGGAAAGACCGTAATTTTTTCCAGTCACATCATGTCAGAAGTGGATTTGTTAAGCGACGAAATTGGAATCATCCATAAAGGCCGAATGTTGTTTAATGGAACCAAGGCTGATTTTATCGCCAATAAGCAAGAAGATTCATTAACAGGAGAGTTCATCCGAATTATTAAGCAAGCATAGAACGTTTATGATATATACGATTTTTAAGAAGGAGCTATTAGACACCTTAAGGGATAGACGAACATTAATAGTGATGATTGTTGTTCCAATATTGTTATTTCCAGTGATTATGAAAGTTTCCGCTTTCTTCTCCAAAGATTTTAAAGAAAAGGCGATCAATAAAACGTTAGTCGTTGCTGTGGTAGGGGAAAGTGATTTATTGATGAAATCTTTAAAAAGCGAAACGGGTGAGGTTGGTAAATATGAATGGATTCAGTATAAAGACACTGTTTTGTTAGAAAAAGCAATGCGTGATGATAAAGTGGATTTAGGATTGTTTATCGAACCCAGTTTTGATGCGGATTTGAGAGAAGGGAATGTTGGAAAGGTACAGATGTTCTATAATGCAATTGATGCAGGGGAAACTGAGCGATTAGAGAATAAGATTAATTTGTTTAAACAAAATGTTCAAGCAGAGCAACTACAAAAACTCGGTGTTGATGCAGTGGTACTTAATCCTGTTGAGGTGATTGAACGTAATATTGCTTCGGATCAAGAGATGATTGGTAAGTTAGCTGGTGGAATTATTCCTTATGTTTTTATCCTATTCGGTTTTTTGGGTTGCATGTATCCAGCCATTGATTTGTTTACAGGTGAAAAGGAAAGAGGAACGATTGAAACGATTTTAACTACACCTGTTTCTCGATGGAAAATCATGACGGGAAAGATGATGGTTGTTGTTTTGAGTGGATTTATGGCTGCTGTATTTGGAATCTTAGGTTTGTATATGGCGTCTTTTAGTTTGGGAGATGTGAGTGATTCACTGGCAACTACTGTGAAACAAATCTTCACACCATCGACATTGATATCAATGTTTATGTTAATCCTTCCGTTGGTTATCTTTTTCGCTGGATTGATTATCCCAATCGCGATTTATGCAAAGTCATTCAAAGAAGCGCAAAGTATGGCTTCTCCATTAAATTTCCTAGTTATTTTTCCTGCTATGGTTGGGATGTTTCCGGGTGTTGAGTATACGGTGCAAACGGCTTTTATTCCGGTTGTAAATGTGGTTTTGGCTTCTAAGGAAATATTAGCTGGCACAGTAAGTTGGTCTTTGTACGCGGGTACATTTGTTTCATTGTGTGTGTTGGCAATTTTGTCCATTGCGCTAACAAATAAACAATTTGGTAAAGAGACTAATATCTCCTCTAATTAATAGTAATTGAAAAGGGTAGAAGATGATTCTACCCTTTGCTTTTTTTAATATCCTGTTACTACAACCCAATAATAGCGCATTGGGCTATTTTCATTGTAACTAAATCCAATCCCAATGGATTCCGATTGGGGGTCGTCTAATATAGCTTTATGCTCTTTACTGTTTAACCAATCATTTAATGTGGTTTCAGCTGATGCTTTACCTGCTGCAATTATTTCACCATTTGCTTGATTGGGAGCAAAACGTTCTATTCTTTCAAAAGAGCCACAAACATCGACTAATTTACCATCAATAAGATCTTTTGTACTGTGGTCAAAATAACCTTGAGTTGCTTGGTCTGTGGCGTGGTAACGCGCAGCTGCTGCCAAGTTTTCGTTAATGGTTAAAGGACGCAACCCATTTTTTGAACGGTATTGGTTGATTAAAACTTGCAAATTTTGCTCCGCCACTATTTCTGCATTTAATTGTTCGTTTCCAGTTGGTATTCCAAAGAATTCTTTGTTGTTTTTAAATGATATAGCCTCTTTTATAGGGTTACTATTTAAAGCTATTTTTTGATCCATTTTATCCTCAAATGATGGAACTAATTCAAGTCTTTTACTTAAGTTTTGAGCAAGATCAGTGTCTCCATCTTTTTCTAAACGGTTAATAATTTTATTGGAGCGTTCCCAAATAGTAATGCTATGAGTGTTCCAATCTGTTTTTTCTCTTTGTGCATCATCTGCATGTTTTTCAAATTTAATAGCAGAAGAAACGGAGCGATATATGTTTAAATACATCCCTTTGATGGTACGTGCTTCCTTTGATTTATCAAAAAAAATCACGGATTGAAAATAGTAAGGGATGGCATTTTTTTCATTTTTTGCAATGTACTTTTTGCTAAGTTCAAAGCATTTTTCACGATCTGTTTTATAAAGTGTAGCTAATTTTTCGTACACTTTGTCTTTCGCGAATGTAGTCCCACATACGGCGATAAATGCTATAATCAATAGATAACGCATGGTACAATTGTTTAGATGATAATTAACCTATAAACGTATCTATTTGTGTTATTATTGTGTAAAAAAAAGAGCTACTTAGATAAAGTAACTCTTTTAGTGTTTTATTATAGAGAATTTTAATATTTAAAACGCTCGTGTGCAGCTCTTTCTAAATCTTCACGGTCATCAGGATGAGCTAATTGAATTAACGCTTTTGCACGTTGCTCCATGTTCATTCCGAAAAGGTTTGCTGCTCCGTATTCAGTTACAACCCAGTGCAAGTGTCCACGTGTAGTAACTACACCAGCTCCTTCTTTCAAAGTAGGTGTGATACGTGAAATTCCTTTGTTGGTACGAGAAGGTAAAGCGATGATTGGTTTACCACCTTCAGACAATGCTGCTCCACGGATGAAGTCCATTTGACCACCTATTCCTGAATATTGATATGATCCAATTGAATCCGAACAAACTTGACCTGTTAAGTCGATTTCAACGCAAGAGTTGATTGCATGAACTTTTGGGTTTAACGATAAAATACGTGGGTCATTAACATAGTTAATTTCCATTGATTTAATCATCGGGTTATCATCCACGAATTCATATAATTCGTTTGTCCCTAACATGAATGATGTTAAGTTGTAACCAGGCATGATAACTTTTTTACTATTGTCAAATGTTCCATTTTTAATCAACGGAATAACTCCATCAGAGAACATTTCGGTATGCATACCTAGGTGTTTGTGGTTCGTCAAGTTTTTCAAAACTTGGTCTGGAATTGTTCCAATTCCTAATTGTAATGTTGAACCATCTTCTACTAAACCAGCAATTATTTTACCAATTGTAGATGTGATTTCATTCGCTCCTTCTGAATAAGATACAGATGGTAATGCACGATCAGTTGCAACGGCACAATCAAAATCTTCTAATTTCACGAATTCCCCGTGTACACGTGGCATGTTTTCGTTAACGATTGCGATTTTAAATTTAGCTGTTTCAAATGCTGCTTTCGCGATATCAACAGACGTTCCTAAAGAAACATATCCATGTTTATCAGGTTTAGAAACTGTTAATACAGCTACATCTAATTGTATGATTCCTCTTCTGAATAAAAGTGGTATTTCACTAAGGAAGATCGGTGTGTATGATCCATTTCCAGAATTAACTGCTTTACGATTCGATTCAGACACGAATAAAGAGTTCATGTATAAATGCCCTTTTAGATCTGGGTCATTCATATCAATCCCCTGTTGAGTAATACTTACTAATTCAACATTTTTTAAACGATCTTTTTGACGCTTTAATTCTTCCAAGAAGATAATAGGCGTACATGCACTTCCGTGTAAGAAAACAGTTTGGTTACTTTGTACGTATCCAACCGCTTGTTCAATAGTTGTAAACTTATCTGACATAATAAGGTAAATAAAATTATTCTTACTACAATTAAAAAATTGAGTGAGTCAAGGTTTAGTTTTAGTTTATATTTTCCGATCCTAAAAAAAAATAGGATAAAAAAATGAGGCTACCCAAAAGAGTAGCCTCACAAATATAAGAAATAAATATTACAATACTTCAATAACTCCTGCAGCACCTTGTCCAGTACCTACGCACATCGTTACAACTCCGTATTTTTGATTTCTTCTTTTTAATTCATTAATGATTTGTACAGTTAATTTAGCACCAGTACATCCCAGTGGGTGACCAAGTGCAATTGCACCACCATTAACGTTTACTTTTTCTTCATCCAAACCGGCTTCTTTAATAACAGCGATAGATTGAGATGCAAATGCTTCATTCAATTCAAATAAATCGATATCCTCTAATTTCAAACCTGCTTGCGCAACAGCCTTTGGAATAGCTTCAACTGGACCGATACCCATGATGCGTGGCTCAACACCAACAACTGCGTATGATAACAATTTAGCAACTGGTTTCAATCCTAATTCGTTTACCATTTTTTCTGACATTACTAACACGAATGCCGCTCCGTCAGAAGTTTGTGAAGAGTTAGCAGCTGTAACTGATCCGTCCGCCGCAAATACGGGGCGTAATTTTGCTAATGCTTCAGGTGTAGATGCACGAGGTCCTTCATCTGTGTCAACTACGTATTTTTTTACTTGACGTTTTTCATTTTCATCCAAGAAGATGTGCTCGATTTCCACTGGAACGATTTCATCTTTGAATTTTCCTGATTGAATCGCAGCGATTGCTTTTTCGTGTGATTTTAATGCAAAAGCATCTTGCTCTTCACGAGAAACGTTGAAATCTTTAGCTACTGCCTCAGCTGTTAATCCCATTCCCCAGTACCAAGTTGGATTTTCTTTCCCAATTTTAGGGTTTGGAACAATTCTCCATCCACCCATTGCCATTACGGACATGGATTCTACACCACCTGCGATGATACAGTCAGCCATTCCTGCTTCGATTTTAGCTGTAGCGATTGCTATCGTTTCTAATCCTGAAGAACAATAACGGTTAACAGTGATTCCTGGAACTTTGTCCGTCCCTAGACCCATTAAAGAAATCAAACGACCAACGTTTAATCCTTGTTCTGCCTCAGGAGTAGCGTTACCAACGATTACATCGTCAATACGGTTTACGTCCAATTGAGGAACAGATTTAATCAGATGCTTGATTACGTCTGCCGCTAAATCATCTGGTCTATAAAAACGGAATCCACCTTTACCTGCTTTACCTATTGCAGAGCGGAAACCTGTTACGATATATGCTGTGTTTTGTGACATGCTTTTTAAATTTTTAGACTTTTCGTCAGTTAAAACAATTAGTTACGTAAGATTTTTCCTTTTTGCACTAAGCTTTGTAAACGTTCTAATGTTTTACGCTCTGTACATAATTCTAAGAATGCTTTACGTTCTAGATCTAACAAATATTGTTCTGATACAACCGTGTTTTCTGATAGGTCGCCACCACAAAGTACGAATCCTAATTTTTCAGAAATCACTTTATCATGTTCAGACATGTAGTTTCCAGACAACATTGAATTAGCACCAACATAAACAATTCCCAATCCTTCTTGTCCAACAACAGTGATGTTTTTCTCACGTTTTGGAGCAATATAACCTTTGTTTGCTAATTCTAAAGCGGCTGCTTTAGCGCGTGTCAATTGGTGTTCACGGCTGATGATTACTTCATCCGTTCCTTCACGTAAATAACCTAAGTCAAAAGCTTCGTATGCTGAAGTGGATACTTTCGCTTGACCGATAGTTAAGAAACGCTCACGTAAACGGTTGATTTTAATATCTCCGTCTTTTAATTCTTCTGATAAACGTTTAGCGAATTCTTTAGATCCACCACCACCTGGGATAAGACCAACACCGAATTCTACTAATCCCATATATAATTCAGCATGCGCAACTACTTTATCTGCATGCATTGATAACTCACATCCACCACCTAAAGCCATGTTGTGGGGAGCAACGATAACAGGCACGTTAGCATAGCGAACACGCATCATTGTGTCTTGGAAAGCTTTAACAGAGAAGTTTAATTCATCTAAATCTTGCTCAGCAGCCATCATGAAAATCATTCCTACGTTTGCTCCTGCAGAGAAGTTTTGTCCATCGTTGTAAACAACAAGACCTTTGTAATCTGCTTCTGCTAAATCGATCGCTTTGTTGATTGCTTGGATTACACCTCCACCGATTGTATTCATTTTTGTATGGAATTCAATATTCAATATTCCATCTCCTAAATCAACAATTGTTGCGTCGCTGTTACCCCAAACTTTATTTTCAGCACGTAATGCTTCTAATATTACTAAGTCTTCTGTTCCAGGGATAATTTTGTATTCCTTTGCATCAACGTCGTAGTAATATTTTTTACCGCCTTCGTTTTTGTAGAAAGATTTTACACCTGCAGCTTTCATGTCTTCAATCCACTGCGCAGCTTTACGGTTTTCACCAGCTATCATTTTCAATCCTTGGTCTAATCCTACGATATCCCAAGTTTCGAATGGTCCTAATTCCCAACCGAAACCAGCCTTGATAGCATCATCGATTTTGTAGAATTCGTTTGCTATTTCAGGAACTCGGTTAGAAACATAAGCGAATAACGTTCCGAATGATTTGCGGTATAATTGACCTGCTTTATCTTGACCCATGAACAACATTTTTGTACGTTGTTTTAAATCTTCGATAGGCTTAGCCATTTCAAGTGTAGGGAATTTAACCTTCTCTTGAGAACGATATTCCATTGTGTTTAAGTCAAGAACTAAGATTTCAGATTTCCCATCTTCGTTCTTTACTTTTTTGTAGAAACCTTGACCTGTCTTAGAACCAAGCCATTTGTTTTCTAGCATTTTAGTAATGAAATCCGGTAATTCGAATAAAGCACTTTCTTCATCATTTGGACAATTGTCTTTAACTCCTTGTGCAACTAAAGCCAATGTATCCATACCAACTACATCACATGTACGGAAAGTAGCTGATTTTGGTCGCCCCATTACTGGACCTGTTAACTTGTCGATTTCCTCTACTGTTAAACCTAATTCTTTTACAGAATGGAATAATGACATGATAGAGAAAACACCGATACGGTTCGCGATAAACGCAGGAGTATCTTTACATAGAACGGTCTTCTTTCCTAAGATTTTAGATCCGAATCCCATTAAGAAATCCACAACTTCTTGTTTTGTATCCGGTGTTGGGATTATTTCTAATAATTGTAAGTAACGAGGTGGGTTGAAGAAATGGGTACCTAAGAAATGTTGTTTAAAATCCTCACTTCTTCCTTCTAACATCATGTGAATTGGAATTCCTGATGTGTTGGATGATATAATAGTTCCCGGTTTACGGAATTGTTCTACTTTTTCAAAAACGATTTGTTTGATGTCAAGACGTTCTACGACTACTTCGATAATCCAATCACAATCTGTAATTAAATTCATGTTGTCATCAAAGTTTCCTGTTGTAATACGTTTTGCAAACGATTTACGATAGATTGGTGAAGGATTTGATGTGAGAGCAAATTGTAATGCGTCATTTACAATACGATTTCTTACTTGTTTGTTTTCCAGTGTCAAACCTTTCGCTTTTTCAGCATCTGATAACTCTCGGGGTACAATGTCAAGTAAAACAACTTCGCAACCAACATTTGCAAAGTGACAAGCGATTCGAGAACCCATAACTCCAGATCCTAAAACGGCTACTTTTTTAATAATTCTACTCATATATTTGGATTAATTATATCAGGCTATTTGCCCTTTGAAACTTCTTTCATTTCTTCTTCAATAGCAGCGTCAATTTTATGCATAACCTCTACAAAGGCCTTCATTTTCGTCGGTGCTATTTTGTTGTATACTTTGGAGTTAAACTCGTACAGAAAGTTACGAACTTCTCTTCTTTTTTCAATCCCGCAAGGTGTTAAAAAAATTAATACTTTTCTTTTGTCAATGCTATCTTCTTGTCTACGGATGAGCCCTTTCTCTTCCATTGTCTTTAATGTTCTGGATAGGGATGTAGGTTCCATCCCCATGCGTGGGCCTAATTGTGTACTAGGTGTACCTTCTTTGTCTACATTCATCAAAATGAAGCCGATGGAAATAGTCATGTCATGTTCGGCCGCTTTTTGGTTGTACATCCTGTATACGCGATGCCATGTGTTACGGATATGTACATCAAATAGAATTGGTGGGGCTTGGGACATAAAATTACTCTTAGATTGTTATTTTCGTTTGCACTAAAATAAGTAAATAAATTATATGCAAGCATAGTATTTATTATTTTTTTTAGTGGAAGTGTCCTTCGTCAATAGAGTTGATATTGTTTTGTTTAACACGGAGCAAAAAAAATCCATTTCTAATTAAAGAAATGGATTTTCAATTATTTCATTTTATTCCCACTTTTCTGTTGTTCGAAAAGCGGTACCTTTGAATAAGGCGACTTTTTTGTTATCTTGATTGATTATAGTGACCTCATAAATGGAGGTCGTTTTACCTAAATGTAATTCAATAGCTTCTGCGAATAAATGATCTCCAACTTTTGAAGGTCGAAGATGTGAAATGCTGGTTTCAATACTTACCGCTTTTTGACCATGTGAATTGGAGGCGAAAGCAAAAACAGAATCAGCAAAGGAGAAACTTATTCCTCCATGTGCTATGTTCATTCCATTAAGCATATCCGCTGTGATTGCCATTTTCGCTCGACAATATCCGAGTTCGATTTTATTAACTTCTATTCCTAACCAATTAGAAAAACGGTCGTTTTGAAGCATTTTATCTACAATTTCACTCGGTGTCATTTCTTAAGCTTTTATCGCTCTCCCCATTAATCCAATAAGTGCAGATGTAACAATGAACAATTGTGTTGCTGTTTCATCATTAAGTTCTGTTCCGTCAACATCTGGAGTGGAAACTTCCATAGCCATGAATTGAATTAAGTCTGGTTGATCACAAAATTCTGCCATCAAATCATCATTTTCTTCGCTTTCGGATCCAAAGTAAGTATCTAAAGCTTCAAAGAAAGGCTCTTCAAATTCATCAATGATTTCATCTGTTACTTCGGCTAGAGTGACTCCTTCTTGGTGAAATGCTTCAGTTAATAAACAGAAGTAATAGATTAATAATCCTTCAAGGTTTTCATTGTCATATTCTTCTGCTGCAGATAAAACATAACCTAATAATATGGGTTGAGATAACGCAAAGGTTTCAGAAATTCGCTCTAAACCATCTTCGTCTAAATTATCTACTTTTTGGATAGCCTTCTCAATGCTGGCTAGTGAAACATGTTTCATATTCTTAATTTGAATTGTAAAGATACAGAATGTAAGCAAGGTTTAAAACTACTTTTTTATCGGTTGTTGGGTTTTTTGTTTGATTTCGGAGGAAATTGGTATTTTTAGAACGATGATTTGTTCAATTTGTAAAGGGAATCAAGTCATAAACAAACGATTTATATACAGAAAAAATGAAAAGAATTATTATTGCTTGTCTTGTACTCGCTGCGCAATTTAGTTTTGGTCAAGGTAAAGAATTAACCTTGAAGGATGCTGTTTTAGGGCAGTATAGTACTTTCTATCCGAAACATACTTTTGGTGTGAAGTGGATTCCTGGGACAGATAAGTATACCTATGTGGAGAATTATTCAGCATTAATTGAAGTAGAAGCAAAAACAGGTAAATCAAAGGTTTTGATAAATGTTGAAGAGCTGAAACAACAGACAAGTTTGGAATTGAAATACCTTACTGATTATTCTTGGGATGGGAATGATTTGATTATCTCCGATGGAAAAAAGTTTGCTAGCTATGATTTCAACAAAAAAACGGGTGGTGTATATGCTGTAGCCGAAGGGGAAAATGCGTTGAATCATATAGCTTCTAAATCGGTAGCCTATACGGTAGACAACAATGTGTGGGTTTACACGAAGGGCAAAGCTTCGGCAATTACCAAACATTTAGAAAAGAATATTGTTGCAGGAGGCCCAATTGCAAGAAGTGAATTTGGGATTAAAGGCGGTTTGTTTTGGTCGGAACGTGGACAGTTTTTAGCTTTTTACGAAAAAAATGAAGCAGATGTTGCTGATTATCCTTTATTGGATGTGACAACAACACCTGGGCAATTGAAATCGATTAAATATCCTATGGCTGGGCAAATGTCAGAACAACCTAAAGTTGGAATTTATAATCTAGCTACAGGTAAATTAGTTTATATAAAGCCAAGCGGTAAGGCGGATGATTATTTAACAAATTTGAGTTTTACTCCAGATGAAAAATATGTAGTAATAGCAGAAGTTAACCGCGATCAAAATCACATGAAATTAAATGTGTATGAGACGCAAACAGGTAATTATGTTCGTACTTTATTGGAAGAAAAGAGCGATAAATGGGTAGAACCTGAACATGCCGCTTATTTCATTAATGCTAAAACAAATGAGTTTATTTGGATTTCTGAACGGGATGGTTTTAATAATCTTTATCACTATGATTTTTCAGGGAAATTAATTAAACAATTAACTGCAAATAAATTTGTGGCAAAAGGAATTGAAGCGTTTGCTGGAGGTAAGATTTTCTTTAATGCAACTGGAGTTTCTCCATTAAACACAATGCTTTATACTGTTGACTTAAATGGGAAACAAACTTTAGTAACAAGTACTTCAGGTACGCATAATACCACGGTTTCAAGTACAGGTAGCTTCGTGTATGATGCTTATTCGAATCACGATGTGCCTAATGTTGAGCAAGTTTTGACAACTTCTGGTAAAGTGGTACGTACAGTTTTAACAGCTGAAAATAAATTGACAGAATATCAATATGGTTCTGCTGATATTGGAACGGTTGACAATGGTAAAGGAACAACATTATATACTCGCTTAATAAAGCCTTCGAATTTTGATCCGCATACTAAATACCCCGTTTTGGTTTATGTGTACGGTGGTCCACACGCACAGTTGATTACGAATTCGTGGTTAGATGGGGCGAACTTATGGATGTATTGGTTAGCGGAACAAGGTTATCTTGTTTATACGTTGGACGGAAGAGGTTCTGCAGAACGTGGATTTGAGTTTGAATCAGTTATTCATCGTCAATTAGGTGTTGCAGAAATGGAAGATCAAATGGCTGGAGTAGACTATTTGAAGACATTAAAATACGTAGATGGAAACCGAATCGCTGTACATGGCTGGTCTTTTGGTGGATTTATGACAACGAATTTGTTGCTAACGTATCCAGGTGTATTTACGTGTGGTGTTGCTGGTGGACCAGTTACAGATTGGAATTATTATGAAATCATGTACGGTGAACGTTATATGGATACTCCAGAACAAAATCCAGAAGGATATAAAAACACAAGTCTTATTGAAAAAGCTCATCAGTTAAAGGATGAGTTATTATTGATTCACGGAACGATGGATGATGTGGTTGTTATGCAACACAATTATGCTTTAATTAAGAAGTTTGTTGATTTAGGTATTCAAGTTGATTTCTTCCCTTATCCAACGCATTTACACAATGTAAGGGGTAAAGATAGAGTTCATTTGATGACTAAAATATTAAACTACGTGATTGAAAAGAATAAATAATTTTTGAGAAGTGATTTTGAAAGTGGTGTTGATTAATAATTGACACCTTTTTCGTTTATGAGCAAGTTTGATAGATGATCTATTTTTAAGGATTATAATCAATAGAGAAACTCATTAGTAAAACGTAGGGGAGATAGTTACTCTAATAATGGGATACTTAATGTTTGACCACTTTTTTAATCACTAGATTTTAAAAAAGTGGTCAACAATTACCTAAATGCATTTTTGCATGCCAAATAAAATTTGGTTCTTTTCAGTGTTGGGATAGATTGTAGAAAAGCAGCTTAAAAGTCTCTGTTAATAGATCCTTTTTCTTTTTCACATTAGTAAGGTATGAAATTTCACCTTACGTTTTATAGGTATTAAGTGGTATTGAGTAAACGGTTGTTTTTAACATTTTATCGGTTGATATGTAGCGTGTTGTATTAAAAAAATGTTAATCTGGATTTCTATTTAAAGAGATTGTTTTGTGTACTCTACTGATTTATTATTTGCGGATAAGGGTGGATTTTGAGTAATGAACTTTTATAATAAAAACCCAGTTCATATAATTCTCTGCTATTTAAGACGCCAGAGCGCTGAAGGAATTCTACCTCACCATATTGAAAATACTTTTCAGTTTCAAATAAATCTGGATGATTTGTAGTGGAATTATGATATCCAAAGTCTTTGATTTCATTGTCTTCGATTTCCAGTACCAATTGCACTCGATTTCCCGTATGCGCGTTATGAAAAGCCAAATCCAATTTTTCATCTCTAAGTCTAAAAACGCGAGTGCTCAAAAAATCATCTTCACTAGACGATTTTTGTGTAAGTGATTGACATGATATTATATTTGGAGTGTCTTTATTTACTTCAACTTTAACACCATCAATATAATAATGAGTTTCGCGACAACCAGATCGAATCGTTATTCCAGAATTCTCTTCCTGAGCATAAGAGGTAAATGCGAGCGGTAAAAGGAAGAACAAAAAGTAGTTTAATTTTTTCATCGTTTAGATTTTAATTGTTCATTATCAATTTAATTAAAAAACAAACAGTTAGGGAATGGAAAATCGCAAGTGTAGTTCTCATTGTTTGAAATGTCGAGCGATAACAATAAATCGATGAAGTTCTAAAATAGAAATCCGTATATTTGAGAAGCAAAATCGAAAGTAATGTCAAAAACTACAACGGCAGAAGGAAAATTAAC
>JAZQRM010000059.1:0-69931 GCA_045629585.1 Taishania sp.
CCGCTGGGATTCGAACCCAGGACCCATACATTAAAAGTGTATTGCTCTACCAGCTGAGCTACGGAATCATTTTATTTCAATTTGCATTGCTGTGTTGTGCGTTGCGGGTACAAAGGTAGGTACTTTATTTAAATTGACAAGGGTAAAAAGCAATAAAAAACCATTTTTTTTAAAACTTTTTTACTACCGATTGAAAAACAACCGTTTAAAAAAAACAATTTGTAGTGACACCTCTCTCTCCTCCCCTTTTTTTATTTAAAAATCCATTTTTCCAACATTCGTAATTCCATTTATTCTATCTTTATTTATTAAAACAAATTATATACTTATGGAAAGCCAGAAAGTGGACATGTTCATTATGACCAACAACAAATTTTTTGATGCAAGTCAAATCCCTGCCATTCGCGAGTTATTACTAGAGGCAGATGATACAAAATGGATCATCCTTCAAAGTGCAAATTTTTATGACCCAACCACGTCATTGATTGTTTCAATCGTTGCCGGAAATCTTGGTATTGACCGTTTCATTATTGGAGATACAGGTTTAGGAGTTGCCAAATTGCTAACGTGTGGTGGAGCTGGAATTTGGACCCTTATTGATTGGTTTATGATTAGTAACGCTACTCGCGAGAAAAATTTCAATAAACTATTAGATGCTATAGCCTAAAAATCAATGAGAAGAAAATGGAGTATAGCCACCTTGTGTTTCTGTATCCTTGGTTTTCTATGGATTGTATTTAATTCAAAAGAAAATACAGGTACAACACTTTGCTATTCACAGTGGCTATATCATTTTCCTTGTCCTACTTGTGGAATTACTCGTTCCATCCAATCCATCTTTTCTGCCAAATGGATAGATGCCTTGTATTTTAACCCGCTAGGGTATTTAGCCGTATTTTGCATGTGCCTCTTCCCTATTTGGATACTTTTTGATTTAGTCACTAAAAACTTTAGCTACGAAAAATCGATTCTTTCCTTTTGGAAAATGCTACGAAAACGAAATTTTATTCTACTCTTTTCTAGTTGTATACTGTTGGTTTGGGGATGGAATATTTATAAACACCTATGTTAAAAATAAAAACTCTGCAATCTAAACGATACGAAAGCGAATTGGAAAAAGCCTCCAATAGTTATCTGATGTCACTATTAGCTATGTTTGTTGGATTACCAATACCAATATTAAATCTAGTTGCTACTTTGATTTTCTTTTATGGAAATCGAAAAGCCTCCCCATTTGTAAGATGGCACTGTACACAGGCATTGGTCACTCAGGTATCTCTATTTTTCTTTAATACCGTGTCTTTTTGGTGGACAATCGGCATATTTACGGGTGAGTTTGATTTAAGCAACTACTATTTTTCCTATTTGATCATCGTTATAGTCATCAATGCTTCAGAAATCATTCAAACTTTGATAACAGCTATTCAAATTCGCAAACGCAACAATGTTAGATGGTATTTTTACGCACCATTAGTAGACGCAATCTTAAAAAACAACGGAGATGAGTAAAATACTCACACAAGGAACAGTCTTAGTAGCGATTGGACTTACTGTATATTTTGGTCTGTTACAAATCAATTTTATGCAACTATTAAAATTGGACAAATCCACTGGAAATGTATTTGAATTAATCGGAAAAGAGTACATTAAAGACTTAAAGAACACTACCACTGAATATACAGATTCGTTAAGCATTGATTATTTAGATAGCATCAAAAACAGAATCTGTACCGCGAATGGTATTGACAAAAACGCTATTCGAATTTATTTATTTAAGGATAGTGAAATTAATGCATTTGCGATTCCTGGAAATCAAATTATAGTCAATAGCGAATTGATTAAAAATGCTAAACATCCAGATGAAGTTGCAGGTGTTATCGCTCATGAGATTGCTCATTTACAAAAGAATCATGTGCAACGTCGATTTATGTCGCAAGTTGGACTATATGTAATTTTATCAACTGTTACCGGAACGATTAACGACAACATTGGCTCTTTACTCATCAACTTAGGATCTAACAATTACAGTCGTTCACAAGAGCAAGAAGCAGATGATTTAGCTGTCAATTATTTGAAAAAAGCGAAGATAAACCCTATCTATTTAGCACATTTCTTATCTAGTATTGACGAAGAAGAATCGGTAAATGATTCCTATTCCATGGAAGTATTTAGCACCCATCCTGACACAAAAAAGAGGATTAAAAAGATTAAAAAGCAATTGGATAAAAAAGGGCAGTATACTTTTTCATACGATGAACAAAAGTTTGAACAAATCCAAGCTATTTTAAGAGAAGACACTCCGATTAATTACTTGAACACTGATCACGAATTGGAATGATTAAAGTAAAAACTCCATAATCGTCTTCCATAAATAAGTCGTCCCCAAGGAAAGTAATATACTTACCCCTATCATACGATTTATCCATGCGGTATTGAGATTAAATTGTTGTGCGATTATGCTAGAAGTAATGAGCGTTGGCATTGCAGCTTCTATAACTGTGATTTTAGCGACCATTCCACTCCAGCCCATAAATAATGCGACGGTTAATAGAATTAAAGGTGCTAAAAAAAGTTTAAAAACTAATCCGATTGTCAAGAACTTCCAATCCGACCAAATTCCTTTAAAATTTAATTGAAGTCCAACAGAAAACAAGGCCATCGGACCGATCGTTGCAGCAAGCTTTAACCAAAGAGGGTCTAATAACTGAAATGGTACAAATTTACCTAAGCTCAAAACCAATATACATGCCCAAAAAGGAAAGAATGAAAAGAGTCTTTTTAGAACAAAACGAAGCTCTATCTTTCCACTTCCACCACCTCTTATCGCTCTAACAATACCAAAAGTAGAAACCAATAGGAAATTCACTTGATCCATAATTATGGCAATACTCAGATATTCGGCTCCATATAACGCTGTAATCAAAGGGAAACCAACAAAAGAAGTGTTGCTATAAGCACTTCCCAAAGTTAAAGATGCTCGGTCATTACGCGATAACTTTAAAGGTTTTTGCAGTACTTGTAAATACAACGAACAGCTAACCAATATAATCATTGAACCAATAATGGGGAAAATCATTTCTTCATTCCAGTCCACCTTTGGTAAATAATAAAACGTACACGCTGGCAATGCTACATTAAGTATCCATTGATTGATCAGTACATGACCTTCATTTTCGGGAAATTTTCGTTTGAGTAGGTAACCAGAAGCCAGTGCAACTATAATGAGTAAAAAGGATTCCATGTAACAAAGCTACTGAATTCTTTTATCACCTGCTGCATATCCTGAAGCGATAAATAATTGCGCTAGTCCGTATGTAGTCATTACAAATATAGATGCATAAGGGAAATAACCTTTGAAAATCGAAATTGCTAAAATGGTGTCAGATACTATAAAAAACAAAGCACCAATTATGATCACTTTGTAATTCAACAAATGATTTGGACGTCTAATTGCGGCCCAAAGCATCACAGAAATAGCTGAAACATAAAGTAGAACAGGCAATGCCATCTCTCCTAAAAAAGGAAGTAAATAAGAAAATATACAAATAGCGTATACACCTATTACACCTGTCCATGCCATCACACTTGACTTGGATACAAATTGATTTTCAGTAGGTTCTACAAGCTTTCGATCCTTCATGAATCCAACAATATATAAAATGTGTCCGGCCAAAAAAGAGGCTAATCCAAGCATAAAAAACACCTCTACAAAGAAGGCATAGAGCTCACTACCTTGAGTGAATAGTAGAAAATTATCACTAAAGAAAAGGAATATATCACCGAACCACCCTAGGATTAATCCCCAATAGATCCATAAAAATTGTTTTGCATTATTAGCCGATGTAACCAAAATCGCCAACGCTAACAGCACTACCAATAACTTAGTAATCCCAATACCGATAGTTAAACTATAATAATATTCACTTGTAGATCCTTCGCGTAAATAGTGCAGAATCAAATGAATGACAAGATTAACAAAGAAGATAATATAAATAATATGTGCTTTTTTCATTAAAAAAAATAGATTGGAACAAATTTAAAAAAAGAATTAAAAGGGAGAATAAGCTCAACAAAAAACAGGTAATTTCCGCATAGTCAATTGAATAGTTATACGTAAATTTAACCACTAAAATTATAGCATGCGCATTCCATTAATATCGTTGATCTTTCCATTTTTCCTGACTAATCTTTGTAGTCAAACACACCTTTTAATTGAAGAAAAAGTAAACGAACTTTTAGAGCTTCAAAAAAAAGAATCAACCATTGAAGAAGAAATAATAGATTTAAAATTAAAACAAACATTTCAAGCATTATCTAAATATGGCTATCCAAAATATAAAGACAACATAGATGTACTAGAACATGCGGCTATGGTAATAGGTTATGACTGCCAATTTAAGCTCCCTCGCTGGACTATTCATCAAATCACCCCTGATGTGATTAGTGGAAAAGTGAGCCGTACAAATGATTTCCGTTCGGATACACAAGCCTCTTGTTCTACTCCATCAGATAATGACTATTTCATCAAAACCAAACGAGCTGATGGAACTAGCCAATACGAAGGATTTGGATATGACCGTGGTCACTTGGCCCCCTCTGCAGATTTTAAATGGTCCCAAAAAGCATTGAGTGAATCTTACTATTATAGCAATATGACACCACAACATCCCGAATTTAATCGTGAATCATGGGCTAATTTGGAAGGTTATTTACGTCGCATTGCCAATAATGAAAACAAAACTTATTACATTATCACCGGTCCACTTTTGCATGATAAATTACCGCGCATTGAAAAAGGGGCGAATAAATTGGTCATTCCTGAATGGCATTACAAAATAGTTGTTGATGATTCGCAAGAAACTCCACGAGGAATGGCATTTCTTATGCCAAACAAAAAGTGTGAAAAAGATCTATCAGAATATGTAATTACCATCGATAGCTTGGAACGTCTAACCGGAATAAATTTTTTCCCGAAGTTTACAAAAGAGCAAGAACGCTACATTGAAAGTGTTGCTGATTTCTATGCTTGGAAAGGAAAACTATTAGAAGGAGATGCCATCCCTGTTCATCCTTTAGATTTACCAAAGGGTGTATTCAATACCATTCAAGCAAAAACAAAGGAAGGGCAAAAAGTCCAAATTATAGGTAAGGTCGTAAGCGCTAGATTAGTAGACAAATCTCAAGCAACTTTCATTAACTTGGACAGACAATTTCCCAATCAAGTCTTTACCGTAACGATTTGGAAAGACGCACGTAGCAATTTTTCCTATCGCCCAGAAATCGATTTAAAAAACCAATACATTATCGTTGAAGGAATTATAACCAAAGATAAGAATGGAATTCCAACAATTAATGTAGAACACGAAAAACAAATACAACTATTCGAATAGGAATATTAAATTTGTAATTATGAGATTAAAACACTTCTTTCTATACAATTCCCTCATTGCAGTATGTTTAACCGCATGTAACACAACTCCTGAAAATGAAATTTCAAATACCGTTGAATCCATCGGTTCATTAAAAGAATCCATCTGGAAACGTCAATTATACGCAAAAATTGATTTGGATACCATTCCACTTAAGCATCTCTATGGCGTAGGACCAATAGAAAATTTAACGGGTGATCATCTTATTTTGGATGGTGTCAACTATGCAGTTAAATCCATTGATGATAGCTTGATCGTAAAAAAGGTAGATGGCGGTAAGCTGGCTTACTTCGCATATCAATATGTTCCGAAATGGGTGGAATCACCAATAACAGAGGAAATTGATGATTTGGTTGATTTAGATATTTTTGTTTTATCTAGAAAGGAATTAAAAAAGAATAGAACTACAGCTTTTAAGATTGACGGTAAATTTAAAGCAATTGAAATCGCCGTACACAACCTTCCAAGTAAGGTAAGTTTTTACAATTATCAGGTTGCATTGGTCGCTAACACAAAAAAACAGCTATCTGATCAAGAAGGAACATTGATTGGTTTTTTTGACGCTGAACGCTCTATGCAATATACGCATTACGGTGAGATGAATGTGATCTATTTCATCAGTAAGGACCGCAAAACAATGGGACGCGTTACACAATTACATTTTGATAAAAAAGAATTGAAATTTTTCTTACCGAATTATTAATCTATCGCTAAACGGATAGTTGCTTTGAAGAAATAACAGAATAAACAGACGTGCCATGGTGCGTCTGTTTTCATTTACACTATACGGAAAGCGCTAAAGTCCCTTGTATTTCTGAGGATTTAAAGTATATCAAAGAAAGTTAATGGCAAGCTTAAAAATATTCATCTTTTAATTCAAGCCAAATCCACTGTCTGATCCAATAGTTCTACGTTGAAATGTATTTTGACATTTAAAGCTTTAAATACCTTCAGAATGGTTTCAAAACGTGCATCACTCAAGCTATTTTCGATCTTGGAAATTTGTGCTTTTTGAACCCCCACCAACTTCCCAAGTTCCTCTTGTGTCAAGTTTCGCTCTTTACGTGCCTTTTTGATAGCTTCACCAAGTAAGTCAAGCCTCAATTCATGCTCAAAAGATTCTCTTTTTTCAGAACCTCTTTTTCCGATATATTTATCAGTAAGTTCTTCTAGACCAACGGTTGTTAACCCTTGTTTTTTCATGGTAAATGATTGAAATAATTATCCATTAAAGGTTCAGCTTTTTCCATATCACTTTTAGGCGTTTTATTTGATTTTTTTATCAGTCCATGTGTTGCTATCACCACTGTTTCTTGACCTCCTCTTTTATCCCAAAACGCAAACAATCTGTAATGTGTTTTATTGTACAATGTTCTGAATTCCCATATATGATTATTCAATTTTTTGAATAATTCATGATCACTACTAACTTATGCTTTACGAATGTTATAGATTAACTTCTCTCTAGCTTTGGTATCCAAGGAATCCATAAATGCTACCGCTTCCGCTAAAAATTCAACATTAAATTTAACATCCATTTCACTTCCGTTTTACAAAGATAAAAGTTTCTCATTAAAGAAATAAATCAATAATACCCTATTTAATATAATAAAAAATAGCTAGTTAAAAAAATATAATTCATCTAAAATCGAACTGACTTTAATACATGTGCACTTTCTCTAGAATTGGTTTAAATTTATTATGTGATTATTCCTTTTGAATCAACAGATTTAGTACTTTGACCGATCGAATAACAGCACCGTTCAGGCTTTTCTCTTCGCAGAAAAGGTGAAATGTATCAACATCATCCGTTTGTTGACAGTCCAGCAAATCCTTCATCGACAAAGATACCTCTCCAAAAGGCACGTATATTTGAACTTCGGGTTGGACACGTTTTATTTCCGCAAATGCAGTTAAAATGTAAACACAATCATTACAAGGTGTATCTGTACCATATTGAATAGTTATCCTATCATTGGCTTTAATAGCAGACTTTTTGAGGATGAGATTTAAATCGGTTGAATTGTAAGTAGCGATAAGCTTCTTATTCAGCTAAACATTCCAAAAATCAAGCATATCACAAAAACCATTAAAGGTGATTATCAATGCCGATAGCAAACAAAGTATTCATTTCATTGGTGTCATTTTTTTTTATTTTTCCTTTAAAACAAAACATTTAAATTCACTGCTCTCTTTTGATGTTAGAACCAAATTTTGACCTTTCCATATAAAAACTAAATCCATCGAATCAAGGTGTTTGGGTAAGTTATAGAGTGAATCAATGTCTTTCAGAAATTGATATTCAGCGAAAAATGTAGTATCAATCGAGGTTTTATAAAGTAAACCTCCTAGGTAGAGCTCACCGATTCCTGCAGTCATCTGTGGTGTTCCTCCCCAAGAGTTTTGATGAAAATACTGAATTATGGATTCATTACAATCTTTGCACTTTAAAACTTCTACATCTCCACGGTGTCCAAAAAGCAGTGTATCAAAAGCGATTATCATCACTAAATAGACCATGAGAAGACACGAAGATATGACTAAAACGAATTTCTTAGTAAGTCTGTTGTTCGTGGATTGATAAATAGAGCTTCCAGATAATAGAAGTACGATTCCAAATAAGCATTTCGGAACTAAAATGAAATAAAAATGAAATAAAAATGAAATCCAAAAATAGTAACGAAGAGCCAAAATACCAAAGTAATCAGTAAGGTAAATAAAACGGTGTATTTTAAGGTAATCAGCATATATCGATAGATTTAAATAGTCATTACAAGTTCATCGTTACAAACGAAATGGAATCCATTTGCTTTTTATGTCTTTGCGTTCAACTCCAACTCCTATAGGCATTTCATACAATTCATTTATACTGGGATCTAATTCAGTCGCTTCTTTTAGAGAAATGATTTTTGCACTTTGTTCCGAATGATCGTCTTTACCACATAAAAATTGCCATGAACTATCCTCCAAATCGTGAGAAACAAATAAAATGGGTCTCGTTTTATTCAAAACATGTTCGCAAACAAAACATGCGGTTTTCTCATTTTCTTTGAATTTAAATTCATCCAAACTTTTCTTTTGACCAAATAGATTAAACATCGTCAACGTAATTAGTGTTGTTAGTGATGGTTTATTAATCTTCATTTTATAAAAATTGCTGATTCCTATTTTCAGTAATCTCGGCTAATTCTTTCTTCAACCCGATTTTATCAAACAAACTTGGAAAGTTAACTTTATTTCTTTCTGTAAATAGGGTGAAATAAATGTACTCTTCATGGAAAAGTATGACGATGTAATTTCTCTTCGACGAGAAAGGAACTGTATTGGGTGAAGGATCAAATGCTACGAGGATGTTTTTACTATTTCTTTGAATGCGAATTTCCTTTTGCTTTAAATAATCAACAACGAGCTTTTTATTGTCTTCTTTTGTGTTTTGCGTCTTGATTACCTGTAATCTATCTTCAGTCAATTTCAAGAAAAGAAGGAAAGTGAAATAAAATGTAAAAAGTATGTAAACAATTAAGAACGATTTTTCATTAATACCGTAATCCTTCCAACTAATAGCAATGCTCACTACACCCAAAATCAATGCAGCATTTATCGAAATTTGAAAAAGATTTTCAAAATAGTAATGATAGCCTTTCTTAAATGCTAGACGTCCATAGTGGATAGAAGCTTCGTAGTTTATAGAGGTGATTTTCACTGTAATTAACTCATTATTTTTTCTTCACAAACTTAACGGTGTCGGTTACAATTGGATTTTTCCATCCTATGTTAGCTTTTGGATTTTTTTGTTTCATTAGAACAAAAATTGTATCCGTTAAATGAGGTGTATATATCGTTTGTGTATTTTCGCCCATTCCCGATGTATACTCATTTGTAAACTCCTTGAAATTAAATGTAAATCTGGATTCAGGTGCTCTAGTAAACTGAATTTCGAAGGGATAACTTTTGTTAGTAATAGAGTCCTTTTTATCAATGAATATTATTGCATTAGCATCGTGAATTACCAAATCTGTACTATCAAGTAATGAATATACATGTTGTAGTGGTTCATAACTTACATATTCTATTCGATCTCGATTTGCTCTTTTTGTCATAAAACTATTCGCAATCACTATATAAGTAATTACATTTCCAATTAAAAGAGGAATAAATAGCTTGCGTATGGATTCTTTATAAATTTTATGAATTGACAGCGTCTCCAAAAGGACACTTCCAAAACACATTAGTACATAGGTGGCACCCCAATTGATAGGATCAAAGGTAGCTCTTGGTAATAGTTGATCGAAAATGAAGTGCCACACTAGCATTCCGAACATCATCAAAAAAGTCCCGATAAATCCGGATATCAGATTACCAATAATCGCGATTACTAAAGATTTTATGTAGGAATACTTTAGCAACCATTTAACAACCAACCATTCCACAAGTATCGTCATCACAACTAAATACAAAAAACGATTGTACTCTTCATAGACGTATGCAGCAGGCCAAATAAGATTAAGCGGAATCATTATATTATCATGTTTTCATGTTTGTAAAGACCTAAATCTCTGAATGAGTAATCTAAATTAACAATTTCTCAATTAGTCGATATGGTTCTAAAGTCTTGTGCAAGAAAAATGTTTTTTGTGAATGAGTTCTCTTAAAATGGGTGATATTATCAAAGACCCCTATTTTCCCTACGCAATACACGCGTATACACCGGGCGTGCGAAGAGGATAATCACAACTGTGAAGAAAGCCAACATGGATAAGGTAAAGTAGATTTCCATGTTGCTTACTAAAAGCGCTTGGTTATATAGGTTCGACTTGACGGAAGTAGCTGCAATACTCATCGCTTGGTCATCGAGGCGGGTTTGTTGCCATTTGCCTAACAAGTCATTCCAATAATTACTGAATTGTTGTCGCGTAACATCCAACGAACGACTCATCAACATTTGATGTTTGGTGGTTAACGCCAATGTAGCGTTTTGCATAACGGAATAACCAAGCATGGTGGTCCAAAAGCGCATGGCTGTTCCTGCTTGAGAAACAGAACCGCCAATCAAGGCATGTACCGACCCAAGCATATACAGTACCAAAGGCGCAAAAATAATCCCTTGCCCGATTCCTTGCACCACCAGCGCCAAACCAATGGTGAGTGTTTGGGTGTCTGGATACATCATTTGTCCAAAAAACAACAATGCGCATCCAATTAGGGCAAATCCGACCATAAAAATAAATCGTGCAGCGAGCTGTTTACGCAACGCAACGTAAGCCAAGATACTTCCTATAATCGTTCCAGCTACATTGAAATATTGTACTTTAAGTACGTAATACCAAGGCCATCTCCAAACAACTTGCATCACTTGGTACAGATTGTTGGTACTCGAACGAAGGAAATAAAAAATGAAAAACAGTAGTAATCCAGCAATGACACGTTTGGAAAACAGAATTTCAAAATGGAAGATGGGTCGTTTAGATGTGCGTTGCTGAAAAACAAATAAACCTATAAAGATTAAAAACATTGCAAATGACCATTGAATTTGTGCCGATTCAAACCAATACAATCGTTTTCCATAAATCAATGTAAAAGCACCTGAAATCATAGCAATCGCCATGAAAATGATTGCGGGTAAATTCAATTGGTAGAGTGGTTTTTTGGGGCCAAACATGCGTTTTTCCTGCAACATAATTACAAAGAGGAATAAAGCCAATAAATGATAAGCAATCACCACACATAAAATCATGTTATGCGAGAAATTCTCGATGGCAAACTTCACTAACGATGTTGAAATTTTATCCCCTGACATTATCAAACAATAGAGAATGACATACGCCATCAACTTTCCTTTTTCACCTTCAATTTGCGAGATGATAATGGGTAATAAAATACACCCTTCCAAAAGCATCAAAGGCCCTTGAATTCCACGTAAAATCAACAATATTGCAGGATTAACGGTCAAAGTCATAAGAAAAAGCACCAACATACTGGCCATGGTCATAACCAAGAGGTAGGATCGAATGTTGAAATATTGAAAAAAGCGCGTGTGAAAAAATAAAGTACACACAATGGTCGCGTATGCGAGTCCAAAAAGAAATTGAATGTCATCCACGTCTACATCCAAAAAGGACGCCGTGAACGTGCTATTCATACTGAAAATCGAAAGGATCATCACGTGCGGAAACATCGACAGCACCAATAAAGGCACAATCGCTTTTTTGGGCACCCACGATTTGATAAAACTACTCGATTGCGACATGATTTATATTAGTTTTTTGAACCTTTGAAATAAACATTCATTCCTGAGCGAAGAAGCGCTATTTCGGAAGTTTCTTCAAGTATTACTTTAACGGGGATTCGTTGTTCAATTTTCACGAAATTACCTGTTGCGTTATCGGGTTTAATCAATGTAAATTCTGATCCAGCAGCAGGAGAAAGCGATTCTACTTTTCCTTTAAATTTAATTTTAGGATAAGCGTCAGCAGTAATTTCGATGGTTTTATGAATATCAAATTCACCGATTTGAGTTTCCTTTAAATTGACAACAATCCACTTTTCTTTAGAAACAACTTGCACCAAAGCTTGTCCTTCTTTCACGTATTGTCCCGGCTGAATGTTTTTCGTTCCTACCCAGCCATCATAAGGCGCGATTACGTAGGAATATTCCAAAATTAACTCCGCATTTTTCAACAGCGCTTCTTTTTGACCTATTTGCGATCTAGCAGGCGCAATTTTCGTTTGTTCGGCAGAGGTTGAAATTTCAATAACGGCTTTTTGTTTTTCCAAGGAAAGTAATTTCGACTTCGCTTGTTTGTATTTTGCTTCTACTTGTTCAAATTGTTGTACCGTTACAGCGTCTTGTTCCACCAAGTTTTTGAAACGTACGTAGTCTTGTTCCAATTTCCAAATTTCTACATTCGCAGCTTCAATTTCGGCATCTATCACGGGTGATGAACTGGCTTTGCTTCGCGCCGCAGATTCGTAAATAGCAACCGATTCCGAAGTAGATTGTAGATTGGCACTCGCCTCCTCCACTTGATGGCGGTATTGACGGTTATCAATCACCACCAAAGTATCTCCTTTATGTACAAATTGGTTTTCCTCAAAACGCACTTCTTCAATGTACCCAGAAACCTTGCTAGAAACGGGGGTAATGTATTGTCTCACTTGCGCATCGTTTGTGGTCACATTTCTTCGTGTGAAGAGGTAAAACACCAAAAGCGTTCCAATTCCGACAGAAATGCAGACCCATGCGGTGATGTTTAAAAAGCGATTTAAACGTTTTTCTCCTTTTGATTGAACTTTTGTGGACATGATTATAGATTTCCTAATAAGTATTCTAATTGATAATATTTTAACTGTCGATTTACTTCCAATGAAATTAATCTAGATTGCGCTTCCAAATAGGCGTTATCGGCATCGATAAGCTCTGTAATTAAACTCAATTGGTTGCCATATTTAACCTTTACAATGCGATAATTTTCTTCTGCTTGTTGAATGGCTTGCTTGGCAATGACAATCTTTTCCTCGGCTTCTTGCAGCAATTTATTTGCTTTATAGACCTCATGAACAATTTCCTCTTCTTGTTCTTCGACTTCTAACTTCGCAATATCAATCCCATGTTGACTCCCAGCGATTTTGTGCTTCATCGTTCCCCATTTGGTGAGTGGTACTTTTACACTTACACCCATCAATCCAAAATGGTACAAATGAGGTTGCGGAGGAAAAAACATGAAATTGGGATATTTCAAGCCGTATTCTCCACCGAAAGTAATTTGCGGCAAACGACTGGATTTCACGATTTTCTTTTCTAACTCACCAATTTCAATTTCTTTTTTCAAAATCTGTAGCCTTTCACTACTCACAAACGCTTGATGATAAATGTCCGCATCTCTTTTTACCAAAAGATTTTCTCGAAGTACACCTTCCGTAAACACCTCAAAATCTCCCTGTTCAGGAAGTGCAATTAAAGTCTTTATTTGATGTTGGACAATATCATATTGATTCACCAATTCTGTTAAGGACATTTGATGATTCGACAACTGCAATTCAGCACGTAAAACCTCGTTATTTGTAACTAAATTATTCTTTCTTAAAGCGCTAATATGATGTATATTAATCGAATCTTCATGAATCTTTACTTTAATCAATATTTTTTGATCCTCTAAGTGAATTAATTGCAAAAAACCGGTAATGATTTGTAGTTTAAGTAAACGTTCATCTTTACGTGTATTCAACCACGCAACAGTCGTTTCCACCTCCGCCTTTTTCTCTTCTTTTACTAATCTTCCACCCAAGAAAATCGGAATTGATGCTTCTAGGGTAAAGTCGTATTGAACGCGTGGAACCTCATACTCTGTCGGTTTATGCCCAAATCCATCTTGATATTGATAAATGTTTCCCAGCAAATTGAATCCTGTATGGAAATCTACTTCTGGTAAACGTTCCATCTTCAAATCGCGTTCTTTAGCTTCTGCAATCTTCTCTTTAAGTTGATTGATTCGCAATTTTTTGTTGTTGGCCAATCCCAACTCAATAACTTCTTCTAAGTTGTATTTTTTTAATGCATCTTGAGAAAAAGCAGTTGATGTGTAGAGGAATAGTGCGATATAAATGGTTGATAAAAGGAAAATTCTCGATAACATATTACTTCGTAATGTATAATCATTAAATGATTAGTGCAAAGGTACGGCCGTGCTCATGTCTTTTATTGATAATTACGGAAAACTATTTGTTCATTTACGCCAAATAGCCGAACTTTGTATGTTTACAACATTCCTATGCAGCAAATACGTAAATTGTTTGAAAAAATTGACGCTTCACCTAATGAATTCTACGTATTTAATGCGCAGATTGAACGGGTAGAATCAGTGGTACACAAGCACAAGAAAGCCCAATTGCTATATGCGGAAGGTGGAATTGTGCACGTATTGACATCCGATGTACATTGGTATTTACCGGCGCGTTGTTTCATGATTATCCCTGCAAATACGGAGCATAATTTGATCAGTTTTAGCCCGGGAATACAGTTGTATAATTACTACTTTGACGTAAAAGAAGAGGATGGCACTTTTTTCGACAAGAACAATATCTATTTTGCGACAGATTTGATTCGAGAAATGTTTCTTTTTTCTAGAAATTGGTCTGGTCCGATTGAAGAAGGGACGCCGAGTTTCCATTTTTTGAAAGGCATGAAATCGGTTTTACCTTTGGTGAATTCGCCCATCATCCCCTTCCCGATTCAGCATCCGTTTCCAAAAGACGAAACCTTGATTGCCATTGCTCGTTTTTTGATGAATAACATGGAACGTAATTACACATTGGAAGAAGTCGCCCAAGAGTTTGGAATGAGTACCAGAACCTTATCGCGTAAGTTTAAAACGCAAATGGGATTGAATTACGTGCGTTTCTTGCGCTCTTTGCGCATAACAAAGTCCTTAGAGCTGATTGCCGAAAATAAATACAACATGTATGAGGTAGCGATGTTAGTAGGATACGGTAGTTTATCGACATTTAGCAATATTTTTTACAAGATTTTGCAAATGCGACCAACCGATTATCAATCTTATATTCGTGGAAACAAAGGAATAAACGACAAAGATTAACAATGAAAAGTTAGATAACAAACACAACTTTACGAGCATAAAAAAACCTCCAAATAAAATTTGGAGGTTTTAGACTATCTTAATTCCCTTGATTGTTTGTAGCTTCTAATTGTGCTTTTGCATCTTCTTCTAGATGCTCTCTATTTTCTTTTGCCTCTCGTAGTCTTTTGGAGACTTTGCCAACAGTTAGCCCTTGAACAAAAATGGAGAAAATCACCACGAAGTAAGTCATTTCTAGCAGGAGCATTTTGTAATCTGGATTAACCGTTATATCGTGTCCGACTGGATTTTTTACAGCTAAAACTAATGCAATAGAAACACCACCTCGCAATCCGCCCCAAACGAGCATCGTTATCGTATCACGCCCCAATTTAGGTTTAAATGGAACAACTTTAGACGGTAAATAAATCGAAATAAATCGAGCAAACAGCACCACAAAAATTCCTAAAGTAGAGATCCAAAAGAATTCACTAAAATCACGAATAAGGAGTAATTCAAAACCGATAAACAAGAATAGTAAAGCATTCAAAACTTCATCGATTAGTTCCCAGAATTTAGAAACATATTCCTTTGTCTCGTTTGACATAATTACCTTTTTACCGTAATTACCAATCATCAAACCAGCAACAACCATTGCTAATGGAGCTGAAAAATGCAATCCTTTAGCGATTAGGAAACCACCCATTACCACTGATAAAGTAATTAATACTGAAACAATATATTCATCAATTGATTTCATTGCTTTAGAAGCTGTAAATCCAAGTACAGCACCTAGAGCTAGACCTCCACCGGCTTCTTTTAAGAATAAAAGCATTGTATCTCCCATAGAAAATGCAACATCTGATGAGGACGAAATTTGCAACAATACCATAAATACAACAACCGCAACACCATCATTAAATAGTGCTTCACCCGTAATTTTCATTTCCAAAGACTTCGAAACATTTGCTTTCTTCAAGATACCTAATACTGCAATTGGATCTGTTGGTGAAATCAAAGAACCGAATAACAAGGCGTAGATCATTGGTATTTGAAAACCGAATAAAGGAGAAGCGTAATACACAATAAACCCGACGACAAAAGTTGAAATGATTACCGAGATTGTAGAAAAAATAAGGACGGGCCATTTTTGTTCTTTCAACTCAGCAAAATTAACATGAATTGCACCTGCAAAGAGCAAGAAATTCAACATACAATCCATCAAAAGCTCTGTAAAATCGATGCTCATGATAAGATTTGTCAAATCAGCTGTAAGATGCGGAGCCAATACAGGTCCTGCAAATCGAATAAAAAGAGAAACCAACAACGCGATAAACATAATACCAATCGTTGATGGTAATTTAACGTATTTATGATTTATGAAAGCAAATAAAGAAGCTAGTACTATAAGGACAGAAAATGAATAATATAATTCCATTTTTGTTTCGATTTTGGTTTTTCACAAAAATGCAAATTTTATCATAAAAAGCTGTCATTTAAATGTCAGAAAAATACAATTTTTCAAAAAAAACACAAAAATAGGATTTCAACGATGATGAAATTCCAAGCACTTACTTATTTCGAGGAATCACCTTTGACAGAAATATTAAGCAGTTCATCTGCACGTCGAAGTAACAATGCACTATCTGCAGATAATCCGCCAATGACTAATTCTTTTTCCTGTTGTCTGTATTTTTCTGCTAATTTATGAATAGCTTCCAAAGCAGACATATCGGCAATCCGGCTTTTGGAGAAATCGATGACTACGAGCTTATGATCTTTTTGCAACTGAAAGCGTTCATTGAAAGCAGTTATACTACCAAAGAACAAAGGTCCATTGACTTGATATATAATTTCTAGATCTGTTTCAATTCTTTTAATTCGCAATCTACGTGCACTTTCCCAAGCAAAAACCAATGCAGAGGCGATAATTCCACATAAAACCGCTAATGCAAGATTATGAACAAAAATGGTAATCAAGGCAACTCCTGATGCAATTAAAAAATCACTAGTTGGCATCTTTTTGTACATCTTAAAAAATCCCCACTCAAATGTTTTGTAGGCAACAACGGTCATTATTCCGATTAAAGCTGCTGTAGGAATAGATTCAATAAACTGTCCACCTACCAACATAAAAACCAAGATACTCACCCCCATTACAACTCCAGACAATCGCCCTTTTCCACCAGAATTGACATTTAAAATACTTTGTCCAATCATAGCGCAACCTCCCATTCCACCAAAGAATCCAACCACTGTGTTAGCGATTCCTTGTCCAATTGCTTCCTTATTTGCATTTCCTTTTGACTGTGTCATTTCATCTATCACATTCAATGTCAGCAAGCTTTCTACCAACGCAACCCCAGCAATCACTCCACCATAGGTAAAAACAACGGACCATGCTCCCCAAGTAAACGGTATTTGAGGTAAATGAAATTGCGGTAATTGACTTTCTACTTTGGCAATATCTCCAATTTGAATAACGTCTACACCAATAAACAAACTCACAACATAACAAACCATTAAAGCCAACAAAGCTGCGGGTATTTGACGAATATATTTTGTAGCAAATACCATTGTAGCCACTGTTAAAGCAATAAGCGATAGCATCACTCCTAGCGATTGACCTTGCAACCATTGATCGGTATGCGGAATTTTCAATTGTTTGATTTGTGCTATAAAAATAACAACAGCTAAACCATTTACGAAACCATACATAACCGATTGAGGTACCAAACGTATGAATTTCCCCCATTTCAATAAACCTACAGCTAATTGAATCATACCTGCAACTACAACAGCCGCAAATAAATAATCAAAACCATAATTTTTAATTAGATCAACTAATACAATAGCAATTGCTCCAGCAGCACCACTTACAATAGCTGGACGACCACCAAATATAGCCGCCAAAATGGCGATAATAACCGTTGTATGAAGTGCAATCGTTGGACTGATTCCGGCCATAAAACCAAAGGCAACTACTTCTGGAATCATTGCAAAAGAAACTGTTATTCCAGCAAGAATTTCGTTTTTAATAGAATTTGGAGACTTAAAAATGGACATATCGGTAAATGAGATGGTAAAGATAGGTAAATAGGATGATTAAAAAAGAAGAACGATCTTGTTAAGATAATTAAACAAAAAAAGGAATGAATACCATTCTTACACGGAAAGTCACCTCACACACAACCAAGGTATTTTCATAAAATAACTTTTATTTTCGTGCGTTCTAATAAAAAAGGAGCTTATGAAAAATTACAAATTATCCATTCCAAGTCCTTGCCACGAAGATTGGAATAAAATGACCCCTAATGAAAAAGGTCGTTTTTGTAATCAATGCGACAAAACGGTTGTTGATTTCGCAAAATTGGAAGATGAAGAAGTGATTGAATACTTTTTAGAGCTACAAAAGCAGACGAATCATTCCATTTGTGGGCATATTAAAAAGAAACAATTAGCTCCAACGCGTACTTTTCAACCTTTACGAATTGCGGTAGTTGGCTTACTTTTATTCTCAACCAGTTATTTACTTCAAAGTTGTTCGACTGAGACGGAAAAAGTACAAACGGAGGAATCTTTTGATGATGGATATAAAGAATCTATACTTGGAGAAACGTTACCTTATGATGGTTATCATGAGGAAATAATTTATATCGAAAATTCTCTTGTACAAGGACAAATAATTGAGGAGGAAACTACAACTGTTCTAAAATCAAGTACAACAAAACCCTCCAAAAAAGAGCGAGAAATAATAGAACTTAAACCTGGATGTATTGAACACACCTATCCTGAGACAATGTTAGGGAAATTTATACTACATGTTCAACCGGATGATGACAATAGTGAAAAACCAATTGAAGCACAAAAAGAAGATTAACTTCTGAAAACGGTTCAAAATCCGTAATTTTACAGCATCAAAAACAAATATAAAATGAAGAACATCACAGTTTATTGCGGAGCGAACCCTGGAAACAACCCCATTTTCACTGAACAAGCATTTGCATTAGGAAAATACATGGCTGAACAAGGAATTGGATTAGTTTATGGCGGAGGAAATGTTGGTTTAATGGGTGCAGTTGCCAATGGTGTGGTACAAAACAACGGTCAAGGAATTGGGATTATTCCACAATTTTTATTGGATAAAGAATTAGGTCACGGAGGATTAACCGAATTGATCATCGTAGAAAACATGCATCAGCGTAAAGCAAAAATGTATGAAATGTGTGATGCAATTATCGCTTTACCTGGTGGTTTTGGGACGATGGAAGAATTGTTTGAAATGTTGACATGGGGACAATTAGGCTTGCACGAAAAACCAATTGCTTTATTGAACACATCTGGATATTATGATTCTTTACTCGCCTTTTTTGATGACATGACCAAACACGGATTACTTCGTCCAGAACATAGAGCAATGGTTATTGTAGATGACAACATCGAAACATTAATTGAAAAGATGAAAAACTATGAACCAACTTCACACGGAAAATGGTTACATAAAGACGATATTAAAGCTTTTTAAAAATAACTAACTTGAAAACGCCCTTGATTTACTTCAAGGGCGTTTTTATTAGTACGAGCATTATTTCTTCAACAATTTTACAATATCCGACTCCATATCTTCCGGTTTCTTAAGAGAGGTGTAACGTTTTACTACATTTCCTTCTCTATCGACTACAAACTTTTCAAAATTCCATTTCACTTTGTTCCACAGCAAATTCGATTTTTGTTTTCTCAGATATACATATAAAGGATGGGCATCTGGTCCGTTCACATCAATTTTATCAAACATTTGAAAAGTCACTCCATAATTGATTTGACAGGTTTCTTCGATAGATTCTTTTCCACCTGGTTCTTGCTTACCAAATTGATTACATGGAAAACCTAAAATAACCAATCCTTGATCTTTGTACTTTTCATATAACTTCTCAAGTCCTCCATATTGCGGTGTAAAACCACATTTACTTGCCGTATTTACAATGATTACAACCTTCCCTTTGTACTCTTCCATTGAGATGGTTTTTCCTTGTAGTGTTGTTGCTTGTATGTTATAGAAATCTGTATTCATAGTATATTTGTTTCCTTAAAAATAAAAATTATAGTTGAAACCCTGTGATCAAAGGATGATTAACAAGTAAATCTTCGAGTGCTTGGGTGTTTTCTTTGAACAAACTCACATCTATATACAAACGTCCTTTATCTCCTTGTAGCAATAAGGTTTTCTCATCCACATATATACTTAATTGTCGAAATTCATCAAGTATTTGATCTCTTTTCTCCAAGGTTCCCTTATTAAACTCTATATAACCTGACCGGAATGTTTTGGCTTTGAATAAGCGATGGGAAATCTGCGCTCCAAACAATAAGATAACCAAAGAACTGAATAACAGCATGAATCCAATGGCATATTTACCAAAACCGAAACTCATCCCGATCGCCGCCGATGCCCAAATGGTAGCAGCAGTCGTTAACCCTGAAACCGAATAAGTGGTTTTAAAGATCACACCCGCGC
The DNA here is from genome assembly GCA_045629585.1 of Taishania sp. GTDB lineage: Bacteria > Bacteroidota > Bacteroidia > Flavobacteriales_D > Crocinitomicaceae > Taishania. Next base: position 20,517 of record JAZQRM010000059.1, read on the forward strand.
CTAAAAAACCAACGCCACTCACCACGTAAGAGGCTATTCGAGTTGCATCATCATAGGGATCCGATCCAATTTTATAAGACAAAAGGGTAAATACCGTACTTCCTAAAGTTATCAAGGTCATCGTTTTTAGCCCCGCAGCCTTGTCTTTCTTTTCCCTTTCGACACCCATCAATAGTCCAGTCAAAAACGCTAAGAATATTTTTAACGCATCTTCCCATTCAAAACCGATCCACGAAATCCAGCTCATCGTTTTTTTAAGCAATTTCGAAAAAAAAACGATTTCTAGCACTAATAAATTTCTTATTAATTCACAATTTCTATTCGACTACCTTCTTGCGGATCTTTGATTACTTGTACCGAAATCGGAATACGTTCCTTTAGCTCATCAACATGGGAGATTATCCCCACAATTCGATTTTCCTTCTGTAAACTTTGAAGGGTTTCAAAAACGATATTCACCGATTCTGAATCTTGCGTTCCAAAACCTTCATCAATGAAGAAGAAATTACGATTTGCCTTTGAGTTTGCTTGTACACTTTCTGCCAACGCCAAGGCTAAACACAAAGAAACTTGAAAAGCTTGTCCGCCGGATAAGGTTTTTACACTTCTGGATTTCCCTTCGTTTAGATAATCAATGATTTCAAACCCATTATCACCTAATTGTAAGCTCAATTGATTGCGCGTCATTCGGTGGAAACGAACATTGGCATGCTCACACAATTGCGTCAAAAACATAGCTGCTACATATTGTACAAATCCAGCAGCTTTAAAGAGTTTTTGCATCTCTGCTAAATTTTCAGCACGTTTGTTTAATTGTCCAAACGTTTCCAATAATCCCCGTTTTTCCTCAAACAATTGTTCTAATCGTTTCAACTGATCTTCTCTTTTGGCAGCTTCTTGCGTGGCTATTTTCAACGCTTCTTCCGCTAAAATGAAATTTCCCTCCTCTTTCTGAAATGCTTCTTCTTCAAAGGAAACCCCAGACAACTTCTTTTCAAAAGTTGTAACTACCTCTTTAAGCGTTAAAAATTGTACACGAAATTGCTCTAAACGTGAGCGCAATTCCGAAACAGCAAGGTTTTTATTTAAAATAGCTTGAACACTTTCCAAATCGGTCCTATTCTCTTGCTCCAAACGCTCATTCAAATCCGATAAAACCTGATTTTTACGTCCGGTTAATTCCAACAACTGACTTTGCATTTCTTTTATTGCGGCTTGTTCAGCTGAAATGGTCAACTTAACTTCATTCCATTGTTTATCTGCCTTTTCATAAGCTGATTCTGTTTGAAGAATTTCACGTTCCCACGCTATAAACTGCGCTTCCAGTGCTTCATTTGTATAATCTGCATAGGATTCAAAAGACAATTGTTGCAACATAGCCAAAAGCATTTCACTTTCACGAATTGCCCAATCCGATTTGGCTTGTAGATCGAGTATTTTAGCTTTTGCTTTTTCAATATTTTGTTGTAAAGTCAATAACTCCTGACGCTTTACTTTTAATTGATCTTCTTTTTCGGCTTTGATCGTTTCGTTCTGAAAATAGAGTTGCTTTTTTGTCTCAAAAACAGTTGTATCATCTGGAGAAAAATTTTCCCAACGGAAAGCTGTTCGATTGGCTGAAAATTTAGTTTGTTCAGTAAGCAAAAGACTTTCCTCTTCTTTTAAACGATTGTGAAACAATTGAATTTCTTGCTCTTTCTTCTCAATATCCGAAATGACCTTATTCCACTTAATTTCTTCTTCTTTATAACGTTGGATTGCTTGTAAAACATCTTCCAGCTGTGCCGAAACATCTTCCATCTCTGCTACATTTGGATGTTCCAACGAACCACATAAAGGACATTCATGGCCATCGATTAAACTGTGTGTATATTTAGACAATTGCTGTTTTACTTCCAGTTCATTTTTATGTTCTTCTAATTGCTTTCGTTGTTCTGCAATTTTAGCGGTCTGGGTAATCAATTGATCCTCTAACTGATCTACCTCCAACCCAAAAGGAGAAATAAAAGAGGACAGTGAAGGTTCATTTCTCTTTAATTCGTTCAGCTTACTTTGTAATGCGGTTATTCGCATCTGCAAATCGGATTGTGTTTTGTACCAGCTTTCCAATTCGACCAAATCCACGGTAGACAATTGCTGTTGTCCTAAGGAAGCGATTTCATTTTCTATAGCAAAAATATCCGCTCCAACGTTTTCTTCGCGTAATTTTTGATCGTGAATAAAAGCATTCCCATCTTTCAAGCGCGTTTCGTTTTCCTGAACCACTTGCTTGGCTGATTTGATTTTTTTTATGAACTCCAATTCTTTCAACTGAATTTTCATTCCTTCCAAAGCTTCTTTTTTTGGTTTCAACTGAGCTAATACTTCCGAAAGTTGTAGCTCTAATGCAATAGATTTTTGAGCCGCATCTTGTTTTTGTTGTAAGGCACTTTGCTTATTCGCACTTTCAAAATTTAGCCGTTTCTGTTCTTCTAGTAATGCTTGAAAAGCAGCTTGAATACGCTCATATTGCGCCAACTCTCTTTCTAAAGTTTGAAACCTATCCTCTTCCGTTTGTAGTTGAGCCAATTCGGCTTGCTTCTTTTTCCATTCTAGCAATTCCGTTTTCAGATTCTTCAATCGGTTAAAACGCTCATTCGAAACATTAAACAACGCTTGTTTTTCTTCCAAAACCGATTGTGCAATTGTTTTTTGCTCCTTAACCAGAGCAATTTCCTCTTCCGAAACGGTTTCAAAACCTTTCAATTGCCCTTCCAACTGTTGTAGTTGTGCCGTATTTTGCGAAGCGAGCTGACTGGTTTTGTCTTGTAAATCGAATTTATGCAACTTAAAGATTTCCTTCATCATCTGCGTTCGATCCGTTGGTTTTAATTCGATAAAATCACGAAATTGTCCTTGCGGGATGATGATTGTTCTACGGAAATTTTCCGAACTTAACCCAATGATTGGCTCCACATTTGAACTTTCTTGTGGAATCCATTCCTCCCCCGCTTTTTCATACAAGATTACGCCAACGTTTTTAATATCTTCAAATCGTTTTCCATTACGACGATATTCACGCGTGATTTTATATGTTTTATTTTCAAAATTGAGGAACTCAAATTCCAACCACATTCGATTGGATTTTAAGTTCATCATGTTGTAAGCGAAATCTTTAGAACCTAAACGATCCGAATTTCCATATAAGGCAAAAGTGATTGCTTCGAGAATAGAAGATTTCCCCGATCCTACTGCACCGAAAACGCCAAACAAACCAGCGTCCGTTAATTGAGTGAAATCAATACTTTGGCGTGTTTGATAGGAATACAATCCGTCAATAGTTAATTGAATTGGAATCATTTTTATGCGTTTCTAATTTCGTTAAACAATTGCATGATTTCCTCGTTAGGCGCTTGCCCTTTATTTTTTGCAGTGAAATAATCTTTGAATAAAATCGCCATATCTTCGTTGATATTGATGCTTTTATCTTCTACTTCGACTAACTCCATTTTTTTAACCTTTGGATAAAGGTAAATGATACCGTCGTGTGATTGATAAATCAACTTACGCTCGTCCGCCGTCAAAAACGTATCCGTTTCCATTGTTAATTCTACCAACGTATTTGGATTGGCTTGCAACCACTCGGCCGCTTCTTGCACAACAGAAAACGTTTTGCGACATAATTGTCGACCTTTGGTTAATTCCACCTGATTAAGAACAGGAATTTCACCTGGTTTTAAGTCAACGATTACGACATATTTCTTTTGTCCAGCTTCGCTAAAACTATAACACAGCGGCGATGAAGAATATACAATTGGTTTTTCAGGTGATTCGATATTTCTATATCCATGTAAATGCCCTAAAGCCGTATATTGAATAGCATCAGGAATACAATCCGTAAAAATCAAATCCGCATTTCCGACCATCAACGGTTTTTCACCATCCGGTTCTTCGATTCGCTCGCCACCTCGTTTCATCATGTACAAATGAGCGGTTAACAAATTGACTCCATTTGTATCACAAAATTGCTCTGAAATTGTGAACCAACGTTGTTTTAGAGCTTCATTTAGAGCTATTTCCTTATTATTTTCTCCTAAATAGTGTTTCAGTCGAATTTCATTGGCGTAAGGTGTATGTACCACACGCAGAGGATAATCATACTGAGGAAGTTTTATTTCAAAAAATCCTGGAGCTGCATTTTTCACCTCAAAATGATCCAGTTTCAAGTTTTGAATGACCGCATCTGGATGACCAATCATCAAAATTCCACATTCACGCGCAAGCGGATCAGGTGCGTCAATACGATCAGGTGAGTCATGATTTCCTGCGATAGCGATCACTGGTCGTTTACCATTATTGGTTAAACGTTTGAGTGTTTTATACAGCAATTCAACCGCTTCTACACCAGGATTAAAGGTGTCAAATAAATCACCAGCCACAACGACCGCATCCACATTTTGTGTATCTGCGATGGTAATGATCTCTTCCATGACTTGTATTTGCTCTTCCAATCGAGGAAAGAAGTCCAGTCTTTTCCCTAAATGCCAATCAGAGGTGTGTAGGATTTTCATAATTTATTATTGTACTCGAAGATACCAAAAATGGAGTTGATGAGTACGTAAGTTGCTGTTCTTTTTAGGAACAATCATAACTAAAAAGCCCTCCTGCAGTACAAGAGGGCTTTTTATCACCTAAAACTCAAATAAAAAATTTCAGTTATCTTTTACTAAACTTAAATTGCTTTTCTTCCAATTGCAAAATATACAATCCAGTTTGTAAAAAAGACACATCGATAGTAAGCTGAGAATCCGCGATTGGATGAGAAGTTATTACCTTTCCATTCAAATCGATAATCTCATATTTTTTTCCAGAATAATTCCCTTCTACGGTTAATTCATTCACGACAGGATTTGGGTAAACACTTAGCAATTCTTGGTCTGCTGACGAAATAGTTAGTATCCGTTCTAAATCAATGGTTCCAATCCAGGTGTCTACCCCTCCAAATGATGAGACCGTTTTCACTCCACTAATTCCACTATTCGAATAAGCACATAATATATACTCATTGTTATTCCCTTTATATAAAGCACCATACTCATCTAATGAACCTCCAAATCGTTCTTGATATACAATATCCCCGTCATTTGTTACCGCAATCATCCACGCATCATAATAAGACGACCCAAAAGTTGGTGTAGTTATATTTCCTGATACTATAGACGATGTACTCCCCATTAAAACCAAATTACCATTTGGTAAAGCGAGTAACGTACCAAAACTTTCATTACCTGAACCTCCATAACTTTTATCCCAAACTATGGACAAATCTAAATTTAACTATAATAGCCAGATATCATATGATGTACTTGATGTACCATAATTTATAGCTGTTTTATTTCCTGAAGGTTCTGATTGAGATAGTATAGGTGCATAGATAATATCACCCACAAATAGCAATGAACCTGCAAAACGTTCACTTAATGAACCTCCAAAAACTTTTTCACGTACGCTATTTAGGTTCTCATCCAATTCAATAATCCACACATCATCTGCTCCATACCCATATTCGCTTTTATCTCCAGATATACCTTCCAACGTTCCAACACTCATATATAAATGATTGTTCAAGGGGTTTCTCGATATAGAAACAAACCTATCTGGACTTTCAGTTCCAATTGCTTTTTGTTGAATTATTCGTCCGCTCTCTTTACTAACTTCCAAAAGCCACACGTCTATACTCCCTATTGTACCAACCGTTTTATTCCCCGTAATCCCCGAACCTGAATCACAAACAACTAACAATGAAGTATCGGTAAATTCAATAACATTGGGATACTGTTCATACCTATCTCCTCCATATTGAGCTTGCCATATTATATTTCCTTCATGCGATACACTCAACAACCAAATATCCTCATTACCATAACTGTCCATTGTTTTATCACCTGATGCATTAGAGTTACTCGTTCCTACAATGTAAACTCCATTGTCATGTGTAGAGCATGCCAAGCCCCATTATAGGCAGTTCCACCAATTGATTTATCCCATAAGATATTAAATTGATTATCCGTTTTTACCAACCAATAATCTGTTTCGCCTTTAAGATCTTCACTTTTACTCCCTGATATATTTGAATTCGTAGAACCAAACAAATAATAACCCGAACCATCATTAAGATTTTAAATCTGTAAATCATCGTCCTGATTTCCACCGATGACCAATTGATTGGTTAAGGACTGACCAAAAGCTGTTGCAGTACTGATCAGTAGTAATAATAAGTAGTTTGTTAGTTTCATAAGTGTTTATTTGTTGTAGTTCCATCAAAAATGATGCCTGATAAAAATAACTTTTTTCAGTGAACGAGATTATAAACCAATCAAAAACACGTATTTAAACCTGTTATAAATCATAAATCCCCAAATAAGAAAAGGAGTTGTCTTTTTTGCTAAAACCAGAAATTTAACACATAAAAAAGGCCCCTAAATGAGGAGCCTTTATATCGATAAAAAAATGAAAATGCTTATTTCTTAAACATCGTTTTCCACTTTCCGTTTGTTCTCATATCAAATTCTTGATTAGCAATTTTATCAAAAATCACATCAATTGATTTATCAGATACATATTGATCTAAATTGGTTGGCAATTTGTCTTTCCCTAGTAAAGTAGAGGCAACATTCCATTTGGGTACAACTACGTTCCACAATTCATTTACACCCAAATCATTTAAACCTTTATTTACTTTTGGTTGTAGGTCTTTGCTTAATTCAGTTCCTGATGTTTTTCTTAAATATTCCGTCAGAGAGGTCTGTGATGTAGAATTGACAATTGAAAGCGCATCCATCAATGTCATTTTTTCGATTGCAGCTTTTAAGTATGGAGCTGCGGCTTTTCCAAGATCATTTGTTACCGAATCTATTTTATTTTCGATGTTATTTACTTGAACAGTTAGCCCGGCTGTTGCTGCAAAATCTTTCACATAATTCCATTGTGGTGGCAGTTCTATTTTGATTTTACCAGCTTGAGTTACATTATTCAAAGATTCGTCCAATCCCAATGCGTTAATAACCAAAGTTGTTAATTGCTTTTTGATTTCAGCATTATTATCTGATCTTGTTTCTGTACCACCAGATGAAGTACTAGCAACTGAACCGCACGAAGAAAAAAGAGACAAAGTACAAACTAAGCTCACAAGGGAAATAAGTATCGATTTCATGGTTATTAGATTTTAAATGTATATTAAAATCAAAGCTACGAGAGAAGCCTTCAGTATCAAAGGATAATCTATTTACTTTAAAAATAATTAACAAAAAAAAGGCAACTTTTCAGTTACCTTTAAATATTAAGTATTGTATTTTATTATTTAATCAAACCGATTTCTCTTAAACGTTGCGTTAAGAATTCACCGGCAGTAATATCGTCAAATTGTTTTGGATTTTCTTCAGATACACAGTTAGGTAAAACCGATAAATCCATATCAGATACTGGATGCATAAAGAAAGGAACGGAGAAACGAGAAGTCCCCCATAATTCACGATCCGGATTAACCACTTGGTGAATCGTAGATTTCAAACGGTTATTTGTATGGCGTGATAACATATCTCCCACGTTGATTACCAATTCGTCCTCTTGTGCAATTGCATCCACCCAAGTTCCGTCATGGCGTTGTACCTGCAAACCACGTCCTTGAGCTCCCATAAGAAGAGTAATCAAGTTAATATCTCCATGTGCACCCGCGCGTACTGCACCTTTTGGTTCATCAACGATTGGTGGGTAGTGAATTGGGCGTAAGATTGAGTTTCCATTTTTAACTTTATCATCAAAATAAAACTCATCCAAACCTAAGAAAATAGCAAGCGCACGTAATACGTAAACTCCCGTTTTTTCAATTTGTTGGTAAGCTTCCTTTGTATAAACATTAAACTCAGGAACTTCTTTTACTTCGACATTTTCCGGGTAATTGTACTTAGCTTTTTCCTCTTCGGCAACGAACTGTCCAGTATGCCAAAACTCTTTTAAATCACCTTCTTTTTTATCTTTAGCATGTTCTTTTCCAAAAGAAGTATATCCTCTTTGTCCCCCAATTCCAGGAACTTCGTAGGAATGTTTTACATCCGTTGGCAATTCAAAAAATGCACGAATGCTAGCATATAATTTTTCTACTAAATCATCCGAAAGGAAATGTCCTTTTAGAGCTACGAATCCAATTTCTTCGTAAGCTTTACCGATTTCGTTTACAAACTTTTGTTTACGTGCAGGATCCTCTGATAAGAAGTCTGCTAAATCCACTGAAGGAATACCATTTTGTGCCATGTTAAAATCTCAAATGTTTTTTACAAATTTAGCTTATTTACTAACGACTATAAATAGATTCGCGTTATTATTTTATAATAAAAATCTATTTCCTGTACTCGTTTTAGTGAATATCTACTCCTTTCGTCTCAAATTGTAGATGGAAAGTCCCATTAATAAAATGGGAGATCCCAGATTCCAAAATGAGAACTCTTGTTCTGGATTTACAAAATATAGAACCACATAGGTTATTAGCAAAACAATTGCCAAAATCAGAAGTACAATACTTATTTTTTTATTCATAGTTCTGGTTTAAATAAAATCGGCTAAAAACAACCAACGATCCGTTTTATATTCCAACTCTTCTACAACTTTGGAAAGATCTTCACCTGCTTTAACAATTTCGTCATTACTTAACGTACCACTTCCTAACAAATTGGTCAATTCCCCTTTACGCGCTTCTAATTTTTCCATTTCAGCCTCAAGACCATTGTATTCTTGTTGCTCTTTGTAGCTCAGTTTGCGTTTATCTTTTGTTGTTTGTTCAACTATCACAGGTTTAACCTCTTCTACCTTTTGTGCCTTTTCTTCTCGTTTACCTTCTTGAATTTCTTCTTTGAGAATTTTACGGTATTCGGTATAGTTTCCGGTAATATCTTTGATTTCTCCTCCTCCATTAAACACAAATAAATGATCAACCATTTTATCCATGAAATAACGGTCATGAGAAACGACAATTAAACAACCTTCAAAACCACGTAAATAATCTTCCAACACACTCATTACGAATATATCTAAATCATTTGTTGGCTCATCAAGGATTAAGAAGTTTGGATTTTTCATTAAAATCGTCATCAATTTTAGACGACGTTTTTCTCCTCCACTTAACTTATTAACGAATGTATAATGCATGTCACGTGGGAAGAGGAATTTTTCCAAGAAATAGGCAGCTGACATTTGGCGACCTTTTTCTAACGGAATATACTCTGCAATATCACGTATTACGTCAATCACCTTTTTATCATCCGGAACCACTAATTGCTCTTGATTATAGTAACCAAAAACTACTGTATCTCCTACAACCACCTTTCCAGAATCTGGTTCGATTTTATCCATCAATAAATTCAAGAAAGTCGATTTACCAGCCCCATTGTTTCCAACAATTCCTAGACGTTCTTGTCTATTAAAATTATATGAAAAATCGTTTAGGATTACCTTTTTACCGAAAACCTTTTTTAGATGGTGTAATTCCAATATTTTAGAACCTAAACGTTCCATTTTTACAGGGATATCTAATTCATCACGATCGATTCTTTGGCTGGCTACGCTTTTCACCTCATAAAAGGACTCTTGACGTGCTTTTTGTTTTGTTCCTCGCGCTTTGGGTTGACGGCGCATCCATTCTAATTCCTTACGGAAAGTATTCCGAGCTTTATCAATCGTTGACTCTAATTGCTCTTCTCTTTCGGCTTTTTTCTCTAAATAGTAAGAGAAATTCCCTTTGTATTTATAGATTGTTTTGTTGTTCAACTCCAAAATAGTATCACAAACTACCTCTAAGAAATAACGGTCGTGTGTAACCATTAAGATTGTAGATTTTGATTTGGAAAGAAATTCTTCTAACCATTCAATCATATCTAAATCCAAGTGGTTGGTTGGCTCATCAAGGATCATAAAATCTGGCTCACCTACCAATACTTTAGCCAATGCCAAGCGTTTCTTTTGTCCACCTGATAGATCCGTTACTTTTTGATGGATATTATCCAACTTTAGCATGGATAGAATTTGCTGTACGCGCACTTCGATATCCCAAGCATTCAATTCAGACATCGCTTCGAAGGAGTTATTAATCGCCTCTTCGTCGCCGGATGACATTGCTAAATTGTAAGCTTTTACTGCTTGTATTTCAGGAAGGTCATGAGAGAACACCTCTTCCATAACCGTATGGGTTGGATCTAGTTCTTCACTTTGTTCCATATAAGCGACACGAATATCATTTCGAAAAACGATACGTCCACTATCCAAGTCATCTAACCCCATTAAACAACGAAGCAGGGTTGTTTTACCTGCTCCATTTTTAGCCACGATGGCCACTTTTTGTCCTTGATCAATTCCGAAAATAAGATCTTGGAATATTACTTTCACACCAAACGACTTGGTGATATTTTCTACCGATAAATAATTCATGTACTAGCGAATACGATCAATTGACGCAATTGTTCGTTTGTCTTTTAAGATGTTCATAAAAGCTAAATGCGCAAACGGCATAGCAATTAATGTTAAATAAAATGAGGCTCCCATTGAAGCTTGAATAAAGTCAGCTTTATCCATTGAAAATTGCATATAGTATTTGAAGCCGATTTGCACTAATAAGGTCATTAACAGAATTCCCCAATACATACGTGCTAAACGAACTTGTTTTGCTAATTTTTTAAAGCTAAACATTACATATAATCCTAATACGGCGATCATCAAAGGTAATACCCAAAGATACTCAGGCGCTGAAGAAATTACCGTTTTAGTATCGAGTGTATACTTTGTAATCGCATCATAACCGTAGGTTGTATTTTCAGAACGGGTGATGACATTAAAAATATTACCTACAAAACCAGAAGTAACAACTAAAGCAATAGAAATGACTAAATAAATGGATTGAATACGTTGAATCATATTAAATAAATTATTTGATTACGAAAGTACAAAATTCAGACGGATTAAATGCGAAAAGCTTCATGTGCCTTTTGTTGTAAAATCAAATCTAACAACACCAAAGCTGTCATAGCTTCAACAATTGGTACCGCACGAGGTACAACACACGGATCATGTCTTCCTTTACCTTGTAATACAATTGCCTCACCATTACGGTCAAAACTTGGTTGATCTTGCATTAAAGTCGCAACAGCCTTAAAAGCTACTCTGAACACTATTGGCATCCCATTTGAAATTCCACCTTGAATCCCACCTGAGTTATTTGTCTTTGTTGAGAAATCAGAATTAAAGATGTCATTTAGTTCACTCCCTCTTTTTTCAATACTTGAAAAACCTGAACCAAATTCAACCCCTTTAACTGCATTAATCGAAAGCATTGCATGACCCAAAACAGCATTCAATTTATCAAAAACGGGCTCACCTACACCAACGGGAACGTTTTTCACCACGCAAGAGATTGCTCCTCCAATTGTATCGCCTTCTTTTCGTACTTGTTTAATCAGCTCCTCCATTTGAAAAGCTATTTTCTGATCTGGGCATCTTACTGGATTATCATCTACTTGCTTTCTCGTCCAATCTGTCTTGCTTTTTAACTGAACTACTCCAACTTGATCGACAAAGGCAACGATTTCAATCCCTAACTTCATTAATGCCAATTCGCATATTGCACCAGCTGCCACCCGAACTGCGGTTTCTCTAGCGCTAGACCGTCCACCACCACGATAATCGCGATGGCCGTATTTAGCTTGATACGTAAAATCGGCATGAGAGGGACGAAATTGATCTTTAATGTGCTCGTAATCGTTTGACTTTTGATTTTCATTGGGCAAAATAAAACCAATGGAAGCGCCTGTAGATATCCCCTCAAAAACACCTGAAAGAATTTGAATGGTATCACTTTCTTTTCGTTGTGTAACGATAGAAGATTGCCCCGGTTTACGTCTATCCAATTGTTGTTGAATGTATTGTAAATCGATCGTTACACCAGCTGGAAAACCATCTAAGACGCCTCCAATCATAGTTCCATGCGATTCTCCAAAAGAAGTTAACCGTACCAAAGTTCCAAAAGATGATCCTGCCATGTTTTACTTTTAATTACAAGTTTAAGTAATCTGAATGAAAATAAAAAGGAGCACTTTTTCAAGCACTCCTTTTAAGTTTTTTATTAAAACCTTAAACCACTTCAGGTTCTTTATAAATCTGACTAAAGTTCACCGGTTTTCCGTTAATTTGTTTGTTAATACGATTTCTGTTTAAATCTACCAATGTCTTACAACCAGCAGCAGAGAATAAACCTAAGAAATCTTTAATTGTTTCGCCTTGGTAATTCATTACACGTCTCCATTTATCCTCTACATCCAGACCTCTTACTTTAGAAGGGTTATTTGTAGCAACACCTGCAGGACAAGTATTTTTATGACATGCTAACGCTTGGATACATCCCACAGCAAGCATCATTCCACGTGCTGAATTACAAATATCAGCACCCAGACATAAAGCTTTAAAGATGTCAAAACCATCAATGATTTTAGCAGAAGCAATTACACGAATATCTTTTTTAAGATCGTATTTTTTCAAGGTGTCAACCACGAAAACTAACGCATTTTCTAGAGGCATACCAACGTGATCCGAGAAAATGATTGGTGCAGCACCCGTTCCACCTTCAGCCCCATCAACCGTAATAAAATCTGGCTTACGTCCTGTACGAATCATTGCTTTACAGATATCTTCAAATTCATCCGTGTTACCGATACAAATTTTAAAACCTACTGGTTTACCATTTGCTAGTTCACGCATTTCATCAATAAATGTCAATAAACCTTCTGGAGTACTAAATTTACGGTGTCCTGGAGGGGAATCTACTGTTGTGAAAGGTTTAACACCACGAATTGCAGCAATTTCCTCATTATTTTTAGCAGCTGGTAAGATCCCTCCATGTCCAGGTTTAGCACCTTGGGACAATTTAAGTTCTACCATTTTAACTTCAGGATAATTTGCTGTTATACGAAACTTTTCAGCATCGAAATTACCATCTGCAGCGCGACAACCAAAATATCCAGTTCCTACTTGGTAAACTAAATCACCACCCATTCTGTGATAAGGAGAAATAGAACCTTCACCCGTATTGTGATAAAACCCACCACCTTGAGCTCCTTTGTTCAAAGCCATAACGGCATTTTTACTTAAAGACCCGTAAGACATTGCTGAAATGTTAAATAGAGCAGCATCGTAAGGTTGTGTACACTTCTCCCCTCCAAAACGAACACGTGGGGCTTCGTGTAAGTGTTCTGTTGGATAGATTGAATGTTGTACCCATTCGTTCCCTTCTGATCCTAAATCTAGTTCAGTTCCGAAAGGGTGTTTGTCATTTTGTAATTTCGCTCTAGAATAGATATACGTTCTTTGCGTTCGATTCAAAGGAGTTCCACTCGTATCTGACTCGACAAAATACTGACGAATTTCAGGGCCGATACCTTCCAATATAAAACGGAAATGTCCGATAATTGGGAAGTTTCGTAAAATGGTACGTTTCTTTTGTGTAACATCATAGATACCTACAGCCAAAAGTAAGACTCCAAATACGCAAATCATTTCCATAGGGAAATAAGCAGTAACAAATAAAGCTACCACCAACAACAACACCATGGTGATAAAAGAGATAATTGGTTTCATAATTGTTTAAATTCGATTAATTTAATTACAAATTGTTTGTTCCGTTTGTTGTAAAATAACACGTACTTCTTCCAAAGTTGGTGCTTCAGCATAAGTTCTTAATACCGGTTCTGTACCTGAGGGTCTGATCATCACCCATCTTTCCTCATCGAAGAAATACTTATAACCATCAATCGTTTGAACTTCTTTGATTTTGTACTCTCCAAAGGCTTCGTAAGCATTACTCTCACATTTTTTAATAATTTCTTGCTTCTTTTCCTCTGTCAAGTGTAAATCACTTCTTTCAAACTTAAAAGCACCGACGATTTCGTATACTTCATTAATTAGATCATCTAGGGTTTTTCCAGATTTTGCCATAAATTCCCAAATGATCATTCCCATCCAAATACCATCTCTTTCAGGAATATGACCTTTGGTAGCAATTCCACCGCTTTCCTCACCGCCTACAAGGACATCCTCTTCGACCATGATACCAGCGATGTATTTGAAACCGATTTTCACCACTTCATAAGGCAATCCATATTGTTCTGCCATCTTCTTAACACGAGGTGTTGTAGAAAATGCGGCAACAACTTTTCCATCCAAACCTTTATATTTCTTAAGGTAATGAATCAATAAAAGTATAATATGGTGAGAATCGATAAATTCTCCTTTCCCATTATATAAACCAATTCGATCTGCATCACCATCCGTTGCTAAGGCACAATCAACATTTCCCTTAGCAATTATAAATGCTTCCAACTCTTTTAAGTTTTTAGCAATCGGCTCTGGCGCTACACCATAAAAAGTGGGGTTTCTTTCACAATGTAGGAACTCGATGTTTGGTAATATTCTTTTTAGTGCATTTTGTCCTGCCCCATACATGGCATCGTAGACTAAATTAAGTCCAGATTTTTCGATTGCGTCAATATCAAAATTTGCACGAACGTGATCTACATACTCCGTCTCTAAATCAACCACTTCAATTAAAGGTGAATCTAAAGAGATTTTATTTAGATCTATCGTATTTGTAGGTAAGATAATATCCTCAATTTCTTGTACTTTTTCAGGTGCAAGTGGACCACCAAAATGGGACTTTAACTTAAAACCATTGTATGCTGGAGGATTATGACTTGCTGTAATAACAATACCTAGAGAACATTCTTTTTTCACAGTCGCCAATGACACCATTGGGGTAGATACAAAACCTACCGCCATTTTCACGGCCACTCCTTGAGAAATTAGAACCTTAACAGTTGTTTCCACGAATAATTCCCCTTGAAAACGACAATCATGACCAATTACGACACTTGGTTTTTGAAAATTAGCATTTAACCAAGTTGCAGTAGCAAAGGCAACGCGCGCTACGTTTTCTACCGTGTAATCCTCCGCAATGATGGCTCTCCACCCGTCCGTTCCAAATTTGATTTTTGTTTCCAACGTAAATCTATATTCGTTAATTATATTTCAAAATTATCAATTGTAGACTCAATAATTGCAATACACTCCATTAATTGTTGTTCATTAATAATTAATGGTGGCGCAAAACGGATGATATTTCCATGAGTAGGTTTGGCTAAAAGTCCATTTTCCATCATTTTAACACATAAATCCCATGCTGTAGAGCTTTCAGGATCAGCATTAACAATGATTGCATTTAATAAACCTTTGCCTCTCACTTTAGTAATTATATCTGTTTTTGATATAATTCTATTCATTTCACTTCTAAAAATCTTTCCTAAACGCTCTGCATTATCGGCTAATTTTTCATTCTCGACAACTTCTAGTGCAGCGATAGCAATACGCGCAGCTAATGGATTGCCTCCAAAAGTACTACCATGTTGACCTGGTTTAATGGTCATCATTATTTCATCATTCGCTAACACAGCAGAAACTGGATACATACCTCCAGACAACGCTTTTCCAAGAATTAAAATATCAGGTTGAACATTCTCATGCTCAACTGCTAATAATTTACCTGTTCTTGCGATTCCTGTTTGCACTTCATCTGCTATAAAGAGTACGTTATTATCTGTACATAACTCTTTAGCTTTAGCTAAAAATCCTTCTGCTGGCACGTACACACCTGCTTCACCTTGAATAGGTTCAACAAGAAAACCGGCAACATTAGGCAACTTTAACGCATCTTTTAAAGCATTAATATCATCGTAAGGAATTGACACAAACCCTGGGGTAAAAGGTCCGTAATTCTGACGTGCATCAGGGTCATTAGAAAACGAAACAATGGTTGTTGTACGTCCGTGAAAATTTCCATCACATACAATAATCACCGCATCATTTTCTTTGATTCCTTTTACTTCATATGCCCATTTACGGCATAATTTAATCGCCGTTTCTACAGCTTCAGCGCCTGTATTCATAGGCAACAACTTGTCGAAACCAAATAACTGAGTAACTTTTTTCTCGTAAGTTCCAAGTACGTTATTGTGAAAAGCGCGTGAAGTCAAAGCAAGTGTACTTGCTTGTTCTACTAATGCTTTAACGATATGAGGATGACTATGTCCTTGATTCACCGCTGAATATGCAGAGAGAAAATCATAGTATTTTTTACCGTCCACATCCCAAACGTAAACGCCTTCTCCTTTACTCAATACCACCGGAAGTGGGTGATAATTGTGTGCACCATACTTATCTTCTAAGGCAATGATTGATTCTGCACTTAATCTTTCCGTTTGCATACGCTTATTTATTTTCGATTGTTTCTTGATTTAGCTCAAAAAACGAGGTAAAAATAAGCAATGTTAAGGACTTAACCAACAAACATCGCATTCATTTTAAGCAAATGTAATTAAACAAAATGAGGCTTGCTTTTGTATTCAAAAGCAAGCCTCATCTTATTCCAATTTAAAAAGTATAACTAAAAAAGTGAAGGTTGAGTATCGTCATCCTCTTTAGAAACATCCCATTCCATTGTAACGGATTCGTCACCATCCCCTACATCAGCAGAAGCCTCCTCTTCCATTGAATGTTCTTCTAACTCATCTGGCCAAATCAAATCCACTTCTTCAATCGGCTCTAGAACAACCTCCTTCACCTTCAACTTCGTCAGCTGATTACCTTGTGCTTTCATTCCTTTAACATCAATAAAATCAGCTATGTCAACGATAGTGTCTGGCAAATTTTTGGTAGCCTTCAACAATTTGTTATAGACAACCCTCACTTTGGGTCTGTAGGCCGTTGAAGCTACATCCAATACAGAACCTTCAAACTCAGAAATAAAGGATACTTTTTTATCCATTGTAACCTCACAAAGGAATCGTTTCACAAAATGCATTTCTCTTTCTGCATCATAGTAAACGGCAGAAATTGGATGGTTTGGATTCCATTTTTCGATATGGAACATATCCTCATCAAAATGGGTTGAAAGATCAAAAGGAGAAAGTCTATATTCACCCGATCTATATAAGGTCAAAATCTTATCATTTCCTTTAAATTGTCCTAGGAACTTACCTCTACCTTCGTCATTCAGACGTCCAACAATTTCATCATACCATATCTTACGAGCTGCAAGCGTAGATCCACCAACCTCTTTTTGGACAATTTTTTGGACAATTTCCTTCGTCACTCTATTCCCTGTCGCAGCTCTTCCTTTAATCAAAAGTTCCCCAAAATCAATATCAAATTTTAGTCGCTTAATATGCGGTCTAGGTCTAAGAATGACCGTCACGATTTCGCGTTCTCCATTTGGATGAAAAGAGAAATAAAGCACTTTGGAATTCTTACTTCCTTTTGTTAAATCGTATTCCGTATCTCTCGTTATGGAATCCACACGAAAACGTTTCATCATCGTTGCACCTCCCACTCCATCTTGATACATCATGTGATAAATCGTTCGTTTATCCCCTTTTTTCCACACATTGGCATAAATTACCCCTTTACCGACAAACTTTTTGTCAGACACTTTTGTGACTAACATTTTACCTGTATTATAAAACACAATTACATCGTCAATTTCAGAGCAATCGGCAATATATTCAGCCTTTTTCAGACCATAACCAACGAAACCTTCCTCATAATCAACGTATAGTTTTTTATTGGCGATGATTACTTTTGTAGCATTAATTGAATCAAATGTTTTTATCTCCGTTTTACGCTCCCGTCCTTCTCCAAATCTCTTTTTAATATCTTTAAAATAATCTATTGCATATTCAATTAGATTTTCCAAATGATGTTTGATTTCAATCATTTCAGCCTCGATTTTTGCAATCAAGTCATCCGCTTTAGTTGCATCAAAACGTGTGATACGAATCATTGGTATTTGAGTCAATCGTTGTAAATCCTCATCAACAATTTCTCGAATTAATTGTTTTTTAAACGGATCAAATCGATCATACAAATATTTATAAAGCGCCTCTCTATCCGAATAGAATTTAAAGTCAATATACATCTCTTCATTGATGAAAATCTTTTCCAATGTTGAGAAATGCCATTGCCTCTGTAACTCATCGAGTCTAATTTCTAACTCCCACTTTAATAAATCAACTGTTGTATTCGTGTTCACCTTTAAGATTTCACTAACCCCCATGAATCGAGGTCTATCTCCATCAATAACAGATGCATTGGGCGAAATTGATATTTCACAATCCGTAAATGCATATAAGGCATCAATGGTTTTATCAGGAGAAACACCTGGAGCAAGATGAATCACAATCTCCGCAATTGCTGCAGTATTATCTTCAATCTTTTTTATTTTTATTTTCCCTTTATCATTTGCTTTGATAATGGACTCAATCAAAGAGGTTGTAGTTCCTGAAGGAATCTCGGTTATAACGAGGGTTTTTGCATCTTCCTTTTTGATTTTAGCTCTTAAGCGAACTTTCCCACCTCTTAACCCATCATTATAATTTGAAAAATCAGCCATTCCTCCATTCGGGAAGTCTGGATAAATCTCCACTCTTTTTCCTCTTAAATGATTGATTGATTGATCAATCAACTCGATGAAATTGTGCGGTAATATTTTACAAGCCATCCCTACAGCAATACCTTCAGCACCTTGAGCTAAGAGTAGCGGGAATTTCACGGGTAATTGTTCAGGCTCATTATTTCGTCCATCGTAGCTTTTAAGCCAATTCGTTGTTTTAGGATTAAAGACAACATGATTAGCAAATTTGGTTAAACGAGCTTCAATATAACGTGGTGCCGCCGCACCATCTCCCGTCAAGGTATTCCCCCAGTTTCCTTGACAATCCACCAGTAAATCCTTTTGTCCCATTTGAACTAAAGCGTCACCAATGGAGGCGTCACCATGCGGGTGATATTTCATGGTATTACCGATAATTCCGGCAACTTTATTGTAGCGCCCATCCTCCATCTCCTTCATAGAGTGCATGATCCTGCGTTGCACAGGTTTAAAACCATCATACAAAGACGGAACAGCACGCTCAAGAATCACGTAGGATGCATAATCCAGAAACCAGTTTTCATACAAACCATTTAAAGGAACAATTGAACTATCTAGTCCACTTTCTGCCCCTGAAATTTCGTCCCCATCATTTATTGGTTCTGAACCCTGTGGGTTTAAGTCTTCATTCAATTGATCATTATCTTCGTCTTCTACCATTTCTCTGTATTTACGCTCCTAACAAAAATAAGCGTTTTTACGCCACCAATCACTTTCAACACATTGAATTATCCACAAACAGCTTGTTGGTAAACTCCACAATCCTAAGGCTTACAAATAGAAAAAGAAGGGGAAATACTCCTTCACAAACTCAAACAGGCACTTCGTAAATCAAATTGATCCACTAAAATATATTCAACTTATTTTACTTATAAAAAAAAAAAATATGACAAAAAACATCGTATCATTTTTAGCCAGCTTAGCTGTCTCAACATCCCTATTCTCCCAAAAAGAATTCACTTGTGATAACAAAACTTTTGATGTGAAGGGCTATGAATTTCTCACCATCGACTATCCAGAAGGTTCACCCCAAGTAACTCACTATTACATCAAAAAAGATAAAGATAAAATCTATTTGAAGAGCTTTCTAATTGAGAACAATACTCTAAACCGTTGGTTTAGCTATGAAATCGACAAGAGTTTCTTTAGCGGACTGGACAAGATCGCTTATCTAACCACTTTTCCCACAACTTAGGACTCGGAAGACGAAGTACTGACTTACACAATACTCGTAGACACCGACTATTCAGAAAAACTACTCTACAGCCAGTATTGGTGTGGACAAGAAAATACGTTAATTGAAAATCAAAATTGGGCCACACTAGAAGTTACATTCTCGAATAAAAATGCGATTGATTCCTTCTTGAATGCATTCGCTAGGTAAATTAAAAATGGGATTTCACAAACTGAAACTCAAGATTCATAAACTACAAATATCTTAAAAGGAAACTTAATTACCTTTACTTCATCTGCAAGGAATTAAATCCAAACCACAACTACTCAACACTTTAAAAAAGATAAGCCGATAAATCACATGACATATCGGCTTTTTTTATATTTTTACTTAGAGTAATATCAACCCCTGTTTACCTCCTATTAATCCAGTTTAAACCCTTCTACAGCATCAGATCGTAAATTTGATATAATAAAATCTTGACGTTCTTGCGTATTTTTACCCATGTAATAGGATAAAATCTCCTCAATTGAAGCTGATTTTGTTAAAACAACAGGATCTAATCGAATGTTTTCATTGATAAACTCTTTAAATTCATTTGGTGAAATCTCCCCCAAACCTTTAAATCGTGTTATTTCTGGATTTTTTCCAAGTTTACTTATTGCAGCTAAACGCTCTTCTTCTGAATAACAATAAATTGTTTCCTTTTTATTCCTCACCCTAAATAAAGGCGTATCTAAAATATAAACGTGGTTTCGCTTTATCAGATCAGGAAAAAACTGCAAGAAGAAAGTCAGCAACAACATTCGTATGTGCATTCCATCCACATCGGCATCAGTTGCAACTACAATCTTATTAAAGCGAAGATTATCCATATCATCTTCAATATCTAAAGCCGCTTGAAGTAGATTAAACTCCTCGTTTTCATAGACAATCTTTTTTGTTAACCCATAAGTATTCAAAGGCTTACCTCGCAATGAAAATACTGCTTGAGTGTTTACATCTCTTGACTTCGTAATTGAACCACTCGCAGAATCACCCTCCGTTATGAACAACATTGTATCTTCATGCTTCGGGTCTTTTGTATCTGTAAAATGTAGTCGACAATCTCTCAACTTTTTATTATGTAAAGAAGATTTTTTGGCTCTATCTCTTGCTAATTTCCTAATACCAGAAAGTTCTTTACGTTCCCGCTCTGATTGTTTAATTTTCTTCTCAAGTGTTTCAGCAACCTCTTGATTTCGATGTAAATAATTATCTAATTTTTCTTTTAAGAAATCATTTATGAACGTACGCATTGAACGACCGTCTGGCTCAACCTCTAGGGAACCTAATTTAGTTTTTGTTTGCGACTCAAAAACAGGTTCTATCACTTTTACTGAAATCGCCGCAACAATAGACTGTCTAATATCAGAAGCTTCATAATTTTTATTGTAAAAATCACGGATCACTTTTGCTACCGATTCTCTAAATGCACTTTGGTGTGTTCCACCTTGCGTAGTATGCTGCCCATTTACAAAAGAATAATAATCTTCTCCATAGGTGCGTCCATGTGTGAATGCTACTTCTATATCTTCGCCTTCCAAATGAATAATCGGATATAAAGGATCGCCATCCATATTATTCTCTAATAGATCTTTTAATCCATTTTTAGATTGATAGCGCTCTCCATTGAATTTGATCACCAATTCGCGATTCAAATAGCAATAGTTCCACATCATTTTATCTAAATAGGCCGTTTTAAATACATATTTCTTAAAAATAGTATCATCTGGAACAAACTCCACATAAGTTCCATTGGCTTCATCAGTCTTTTCAATTGGATATTCTTTAACCAGTTCTCCTCGTTCAAATTCAGCTTTCTTCAACTCGCCTTCCCGAACAGAATAAACCATGAAATAGGAAGATAAAGCATTTACAGCTTTCGTCCCGACTCCATTTAAACCAACTGATTTTTTAAACGCTTTAGAATCGTATTTACCACCGGTATTCATTTTAGACACTACATCTACGACTTTACCCAAAGGAATACCACGTCCGTAATCGCGAACAGAAACGCGTCCATCTTTAATTTTTAAATCAACACGCTTACCATTCCCCATAACAAATTCATCGATACAGTTATCCATCACCTCTTTCACCAAGATATAGATACCGTCATCGGCTGAACTTCCATCACCTAACTTACCAATATACATCCCAGGACGCAATCGGATATGTTCTTTCCAATCAAGTGATCGAATATTATCTTCTGTATATTGAACTTCTGCCATTTTTACACGCGAATTACTGCAACTTAACAAATATAAGGCTTTTACAAGCTAAATAAACGAGCAATAGGTGGTTTTATCCACTAAAACAATGTTAATAAGATACTGAGCAAAGTAAAATTACTTAATCCATATTTTCATGCCATCCTCCACGTAAATGGAGTTTTCAAAATGAGCTTTGGCTTCTTGGACGTGTAAATCTGAATCGGGGTAACGCGCGCTTAAATGCCCCATATACAAGGTTTTTACATTTGCCATTTGGGCAATACGAGCAGCCTGAGACGCTGTTGAATGTAATGTTTTCTTGGCATTTGCTTTATGTGCGTCTATAAATGTTGCTTCATGATACAATGCTGTCACATGCTCAATAAAAGGAACAATCGTTTCCCAATACGCTGTGTCAGAGCAATAAGCATAACTTAAAACTGGTTTTTTGGGCAATGTCAACTCCTCCGCTTTAAAGAGAATACCCTCATCAGTAAGTACGTCCTCCCCTGCCTTTATGCGATGGACATATTCCAACTTCATTCCTGGGATACTCATTACTTCTGGTCGAAGATTTCTACTTTTTTGCTTTTCAACGATTCGAAAACCGTTTGTTGGCACTTTATGTTTTAGAGGGAAAGCGTGGATCTCAATCGCATTATCTTCAAAAATGAGCCCTGAAAAATCTCCATTTAACTCTTGAAAATCGATGTCAAAATCAATTGGATTTCCATCCAACTCCAATTGCATTAATATGATTTCTTTAAGCCCTTTTGGGGCGAATATTTTCAACCCCGTATCTCGTCCGAGTAAACGCATGGTAGAAATTAATCCAACTAGACCAAAGAAATGATCGCCATGAAGATGAGATATTAAGATGATATCGAGTCTTTGCATCTTAACGCCAAAACGTCGCATCTGTAGCTGAGTTGCTTCACCACAATCAATGAGAATATGCCGATTTTGGCAACTTATGTATTGCGCGGTTGTATTTCTTACATTTGTAGGAATTGCCGCACTACTACCTAAAATAGTGACTTCAAACTTCACTTATAATTGACCTTTTGCTTCTTCTAAATTATCAACAATTGAAAATACTTTATCCAACTGAGCGATTTGAATCATTTTTAACACCATGGAAGATAAACCGCATAGAATGAATTTACCATTCACCTCTTTACACATCCTATTCCCCATAAGGATAGCACTTAATCCGGTAGAATCACAATATTTTGTAGCAGACAAATCAAGCACAACTGACTGAACTGCATTTTTATTCAATACACTAAATTCAGCCTTCAGATCTGCTGCATTGGAAGCATCTAACTTTTCCACCAATGTTTTCACGACTGCTGTATTACGATATTGCGTTGTTTCAAATTTCATGTTCTTGATTTGATTCAAAAATAACAATTTTTCTTATCTGCCGATTTTTGAAGCTAATAAATAAATACAAGCCATTCTTACAGCCACACCATTTTCCACTTGCTGAAGAATGATTGATTGTTTAGAATCTGCTACGTCACTTGTAATTTCCACCCCTCTATTAATAGGCCCTGGATGCATAATCACAATTTCTTTCTCTAGGGAGTCCAAAATCTCTTTTGTCAATCCAAACTGCATTGAATATTCACGTAAAGAAGGGAAATATTTTATATCCTGACGCTCTAACTGGATGCGCAGCATATTAGCTACATCACACCATTCCAAAGCTTTCCTCAGATTGTGTTCCACTTTAACCCCTAACTCATGAATGTATTTAGGAATTAACGTTGTTGGTCCACAAACCATCACTTCAGCCCCTAGTTTTTGCAAACAATAAATATTAGACAATGCCACTCGGGAATGTAGAATATCTCCTACAATTACCACCTTCTTGCCTTCAACACTTCCTAACTTTTCGCGAATCGAATAAGCATCTAATAAGGCTTGAGTTGGATGTTCATGCGTTCCATCTCCAGCGTTTATAATCTTAGCGTTAACGCGTTCGGATAAGAATTTTGCGGCACCTGGATTTGGATGACGCATTACAACAAGATCAACTTTCATTGATAATATGTTGTTTACCGTATCGACTAACGTTTCGCCTTTTTTTACAGAGGACGACGCTGCGCTAAAATTAACTACATCAGCAGATAGTCTTTTTTCAGCTAATTCAAAAGAAAGTCTTGTACGTGTTGAGTTTTCAAAAAACAGATTGGCTATCGTTATATCACGAAGCGAAGGAACTTTTTTGATTGGACGATTGATTACTTGTTTAAAGGAATCTGCAGTTGTTAAAATCAACTCAATATCTTCTTTAGTAAGATCTCGAATTCCAATGATATGATCAACGCTTAAATTATTCATTCGTCTCTGGTGTATACAGTATTACTTTATCTTCTCCTTCAATTTCTTTCCATTCAACACTTACGCGTTCGGCATCCAATGTATCCACAGAATGTCCCACGTAATCGGGCTGAATAGGTAAATCTCTATTAAATCTTCGATCAATTAATATCAACAACTCCACTTTGGATGGTCTACCATATGCCAATAAAGCATCCAATCCTGCACGAATTGTTCTACCGGTAAAAAGTACATCATCAACAAGGACAATTTTTTTACCTTCAATTGAAAAATCTATGTTTGTTACGCTTGGAATAAGCGGTTTTTCTCTTCTTCTGAAATCATCTCGGTAAAAAGTGATATCCAAAAAGCCGCATTTAACGTCATGTCCAAGAATAGTTTCCAATTCTTGCTTCAAGCGTTTTACGACATTAACCCCTCTTGGTTGAAGACCGATAAGTACGGTTTCCGAGAAATCGTTGTGTGATTCAATAAGTTGATGACAAAGCCTTTTTAGGGTCAACTCAAAATGGCGTTTGTTCAAAATGACTTGCTTTTCCATCATTACAAATGTACTTAATTGTAGGGTAAATTAAAGGTGTTTTCGTTAAAAAAATCGATTTAGCCCCCTTTTCTTTTCACTTGATATCCATCCGACTGTAAAATGGTCATTATTTTATCTCTAAAATCTCCTTGAATCAATATTTCGCCATCTTTAGCACTACCTCCTACTCCGCATTTAGATTTCAAGCTCTTCCCTAATTCTTTCAAATCATCATCTGCGCCTACAAAGCCTTCTACTAAAGTTACTACTTTCCCACCTCTTGATTTTTTATCCAAAGATACATATAGTTTTTGCTGATTATTTGGAAGGCTTTCTACTTCGTCATTCTCGTCAAACTCATATCCAAAATTAGGATTGGTTGAATAGACCACATTTACACGTTCTTTTTTACTTTTTGCCATTTCTAATTCTTTTCAATTAATGCTGTTTTTATATTGTCGACCACAACATAATCGGGGTATTTCTTCATTGCTTCTTTGATTCCTTTGGGTGATCGGGCATTAAAGATAAGTACCTCGAGCTTTTTATCTTGCAAAGTAGCAACTTCTTGTTTTGAAATAAAAGCATTTTTTACAAATACACCTTTCAATCGATGCGCATTGCTTATTACAAATTCTAAATCAGCTTGGCTATCCATTTCATAATAAACTTTAATTCCATTTTGCAACAAGAACTCTGCAAAGGAACGATTTTTACAAATAAAACGATAATCAAATCCTTGTGCAACCTCCATAAAAATAGTTAACTGATGGATATAGGTCTGAAAATCTACATTTTGCCCGGTTGTTGCATTATATATTTTCAAATCGAAGAAAAAAGTCTGTCCCATTCCATAAGACAATATATAAGGGTTAAATTGTACGAGTTTCTCTTTATGTATAGACGTATAATTGGCCAATTTGAGTTCCTCCGTTGTATAATCACTTATACTCCCTGATTTAAGCGATGTCCTCGCCATATTATCATCGTGAAAAAGCCATAGTCTACCATCCTTATCCATCTGAACATCCAATTCAACACCATCGCAACCAATATGGCTGAGTGCTAATTCTATCGATTCCATTGAATTATCAACAAAAATAGAATGCGGAACAGTCAAACCATTTCCAGCATGACCAATTACCTTTACTTTTGAAAAAGTTTCCTTATTACAACCAAATAGTACGCCTAAAACTATGAAAATGTATTTAAAACGCATAACGCACTCCTATTTCAGCTGAATAATTAAAGCTCCAATTACTTCTTCTTTGAGGGCTTTTCAGTAATTGTTCTGAAGAAGCACCAGCTAACAGGCGCGTACCCACTTTCCACTTCTTTCCATAATACATTTGTACTCCAGCGAAAAAATCATGGTATAACACCTTTGCTTTAGCGGCTTTATAATAGGTAAAACCAGCTAATGAATAGGTGAAAACTGGACCAAATATCCATCTTGTATCACGAATACAATCATAAGAAGCTCCAATATAAAACTGTGGTGCAAAACGTTGTTGAAATAGGGTTCGGTTAATTCCATAACCTATTCCAGCTCTATATTCGAATGATTTGTGGGAAAATACATATCCTAGTTGGTGATAGAGATCAAAACTAGAAAGAGTGATTTGCGATTCTACCGCATGCATAAATTCTTTCTGTGTGGTCCTAAAATGACCATCCAAATAATAATAATCGGGCTGATTTTGAGAAAATCCAAGAGAAGCTCCAATGATTAGAGTCAAAAAGGGGTAATAAAAACGGGGGGGTATGTGATCCAGCATCCTACACATCTTCATTTCTGGAAACAAAAATACAAAGAATGACTTATAATTTGGGACATTTTTTACAATGTACACCTTTCTTTTTATACTTTTTACAACATTCTTTTTTTTTGCTACATGAGCAATTTGAACATGTTAAAGCAAATATTTCTTCTTTTTCCTGACGAGGAGTTTCTTGTACCTTCATCTTTATTTAGAATTATTCCAAACAAAGTTAAACTTTTATTTATATTAATTCCAAACAAGTGTGTTTTTTATCAAAAAAATAATTGACTAGCTACACGATAGGTATTAGCATGGGCCTCTACCACTGTTTTTATATCAGGTGAATAACCTCCTCCCATGGTACAAACAACAGGGATATGGAATTCCTTACAAAAAGACAAAACCATCAAGTCTCTTTCTTTACATTCATCTATACTTAAGGCTAAACGACCTAATTTATCACTTTTTAAAACATCTACCCCACTTTGAAAAAAGATAAACTCAGGTTGCACAAGTTGTTTCAACTCCATTAATTGTTTTTCGAGTACAGTTAGATAAGTTAAACCATTACAATTGTCATCTAGTTCGACATCTCTAAAAGAACGTTCTTTTCGAAGAGGGTAGTTATTTTTTCCATGCATTGAAAAGGTGAAAACATTTTTTGAATCACTAAAAATTTCTGCGGTTCCTTGCCCTTGATGTACGTCTAAATCAACAATCAACACCCTTTCAACCTTTTGATCATCTATTAAAGCCTGTGCAGCCACCGCTTGATCATTCAGCATACAAAATCCTTCCCCTTTATTCGAATACGCGTGATGAGTTCCTCCAGCTATGTTAAATGAAATCCCGTCTTCTAAAGCATAAAGGGCACATTTACGCGTTCCTTCCACCAAAGTCAATTCTCTTTCAACCAACTCCTTGTTATGCAGGAAACCTGTAATCCGCTGCTCTCTAGGAGACAAATTTAACTGCATGAAATTAGCAACATATTCAGGGGCATGAACTGCTTGCAAATATTTGACATCACATAAATCAGGCTTAAAAAGTTGTTTTTCCTCAATCGTTCCCTCGTATAAAAGCTGGCGTGGCAACAAATCGTATTTCTGAATTGGAAATTTATGTCCTGTTGGCAGAGGGAAATAGTAATTATCGCTATAGGCGATTTTAAACATGTTCCATATTTTTTGAAGCGAATTTATTTATTGCGGTTTATTTGAAGTTCCACAACAAGTATAGGCTCATCACTTGGAAAGAAGATACTGTACTCAATTGGATTTTTAGAGTGTTTTCTCATTGCGACAAACCCCAATCCGGAGTGACTTTCAGTCAACAACAACCCTTCTTTCAGGTATTTATTATATAATCGATTTAATTCGACCTCATCATGATTATTTAGGTTTCCAATAAAATTTATGGCTGTATTCTTACTTTCAGGTTTTATAAATCCTCCCAAAATCAATTTATAATTCATTGGATTTTTAGCCAATATAATAAAAGAATCTGTACTCGATTCTTGTCTTAAATCACCCGATAAAAGAATATTCTGTACCCCTTCAACGAGAATAGAAAAAAGCCGTCTAATTACGGCCTTTTTATCTCCATACTTTAGTACATCTCCATCCAATCGCAAAGCTAGTGCAAGAATTAGCTCGTCATCTACTTTACCGCAATGATTAAAAACAATGGTATAATTTAATTCTTCTCTATAAATTGAATAATAGGATTCATAGAGATTTGTCAATTTATTTTTTTGTTCCAAAACTTTTATTTTTTAGAATCTACAATTGTAACAAATCCATGAAATTTATCTCCTTTCTCGGTTTGAACCATGTAGGTATAAACTCCATCCATGACAGGTTTACCGTGTTTATCTTTTCCGTTCC
Source organism: Taishania sp. (assembly GCA_045629585.1). Taxonomy (GTDB): domain Bacteria; phylum Bacteroidota; class Bacteroidia; order Flavobacteriales_D; family Crocinitomicaceae; genus Taishania. The sequence continues at coordinate 49,017 of JAZQRM010000059.1, forward strand.
ATTCATTTTTATAATTCTCTGTTTCGAATACAATATTCCCCCAACGATCTAATATTAATACATAAGTATTAGGTAAAACCGGTCCTAAATCAAAGAAATCATTAACCCCATCTCCATTTGCCGTGATAACATTCGGTATTTGTAAATCTGCAAAAACTACAACTTCGATGGAATCCCTTAGTACGCAACCGTCTGCACTCACTGCGGTCACTACCACAGTTACATATCCACCAGCTGTAAATACTGAATCAATTTGATCCAATCCTGTATTGTAATTAACTTCTCCAATAGACCAAGAGTGTCCACCAAGCAAGACGGAACTTTCTGCCGTAAAAACAATTGGCGTATTTATGATCGCAGGAGCGGGAAGATAAGAAATTGCTAAATCTGGTAAATCTGGTGCAGCTACTCCAAAACTTGCACTAGCTTCACAACCATTAGCATCCGTTACTACGACGCTATAGGTTCCTCCCACAAGATTTATCACATCAATTGTTGTTGCTCCATTACTCCACAAATAAGTGTATGGTTGTGTACCATTAGCAACTGAAACACCTGTTATCGAACCTCCAGTTAAACACGTTTGAGCTGTAATTGCTACTGCAGGTGAAATGATCGGTATCTGCGGTGCTATTAAAACAAACGAATCTTCCAGTGTACAGCCTTGATTATCCGTCACCCTTAGAGAATAAACACCTGGATCCACATCAGTGAGGTATTGTGAGGTATTGTTAGTTGTTGTCCATAGATACGTGTAAGGTGCTTGACCTCCAGTGACTTGATACCCAACAACTCCCCCTCCGTCCAAACAAGTTGGTTGATTTACGGTCGGATTTATCGCGTAACGCGGGAAATCAGGTCCAGTTATTTGAACTACCTCCGAGATTACTTCACACGAATTTTCATCGCGCACCGTTAAAGTATAAAAACCGGGAATAGCATTATTTAAAGTAGTGGAATTGGTTTGAACTACATTCACGCCGTTATTAAACGAATACGTGTAAGGTCCTTGTCCACCCGCGATGACCCAACCAGATATTTGCCCTAAGACGTCACATGTTGCGTTTCTTACTGCTACTGTTCCTGTCAAAGTCATTTCAGGTATTTCAGTTATGGTGTAGTCACGTGTTACAATACACCCACTTGCATCTACCACACGTAAGGTATAAACACCAGCTAAGGTACTTGTTAGATTATAAGGTGCAGTAACTGTTGTTCCTTCCCAAGAAACTGTATATGGAGCTGTTCCTCCGGTAATTGAAACATCCGTAATCATCCCCGGTCGATTACAAGTTATTTCGACTGCAGTCCCATCTCCTAAAATAGGGCTATTCACATTTCCGACCTCCAAAGCGTCTGATTGTGCACTACAACCATTTACGTCAGTTACTGTTAGTACATATCCGCCTGCTGCTGTAACGTCCAAATCTAGAGACGTACTATTTACACCATTCCACGCATATACAAAAGGAGCTGTTCCTCCGCTCACCGTAACCCCTGCTATCCGACCTGTACCAGTACATAGAACTGGTGTTACAACAGCGTTGGTGGTAATAATACTTGGATCAGTTAATCTGTCAATTACTATTTCATTTGAAATAGTTGAACATCCTAATGCATCAGTAACAGTAACCGTATAATTCCCTGCCGCCAACGAGGCATTATTTCCAATCGTCTCGCCATCTGACCAAGTCAAAGTATATGGTGCGACACCTTCTGTAACAGCTGTAACACTTGCTGAACCAAGAGTATTACATGATTGATGAGTCAAAACGCTTAAACCATTAATCTGCGGCAAATTCACCTGGTTTACATCGTATGGTCCGCTTGTCACCACACAACCATTCGCATCTGCTACTCGTAAAGTATACGAACCAGGAGTCGCTGTAGCGTAATTAAGACCTGCTGACGGACTTAAGTTATACGTGTAAATGTAAGGAGCTACTCCACCTGATACAGACAACCCCGTAATGCTACCATTTCCATTACAGGAAATAGGTGTTATAATCGCTGTTCCACCAATGATGGGCGCATCTGGATTAACAAGAGAATAAGTATTTGAACTTGCAGAACATCCATTTGCATCTGTCACGACTAAGGTATAATCACCTGCGGGTATTGAAGTTAAGTCAATCCCTGTTCCACCACCAGTCCAAGCATAAGTTAGAGTACCTACACCTCCATTAACGGATAAACCAGTAATTGCCCCTCCTTGCAAACATGTTGGCTGCACAATTGTTGGAGTCCCTATAATCTGAGGTTCTGATTGATTTCCTATTGCTATTGTATTTGATTGAATGGAGCAACCATTTGCGTCAGTTGCTGTCAAAACATATGTTCCTACTGGAGCATTTGATAATGTACTTGTTGTTTGTGTAGAATTTGACCAAGAGAAATTTAATCCTGTTGGAGGTATAAAAGTAAATCCAGAAATAGATCCACCTGAATTACACGTTGCATCAACAACGGTTGGAGTACCACTGATTGAAGGTCCAGGTATATTGGAAATCGTATAAGGTCCGAATGTACTAATACAACCATTGTTATCTGTAACAACAAAAGTGTATGAACCTGCAGATAAAGACTGATTTAAACTCGTTACGGCATTTCCATTTAAAGTAATACTTTGTACTCCACTTGGAGCATTGACAACCATTCCATTCACCCCTCCTAATCCATTACAATTCTGAGGTGTTATCGTTGGCGCTGTTGTCAGTGTTGGACCAGAGATACCAACTAGTTCATAAGGTCCTGCTTGTGTAGCGCATCCACCAGGAGAAGTAACTGTCAAAGTATATGATCCCGCTGCAACATTTGTTAGATTTAAAGTATTTGCGCCATTTGACCAGCTGTAAGTCAAATTTGCACCACCAGAAACATTCAAACCTGTTATGCTCCCTCCACCAACGCAAGAAGGTTGAGTAATTGTGGGAGTTCCTGATATTATTACATTGGGAACAACAGTAACGGTTACCGGAATTCTATAATTACCTGGACATACCCTTACGTAGTATGTTTTAGTTGCTGTTAATACGGGTGTTGTATAAGTTGCTTGATTGGATAAACTAACGGTTGAAGATACGGTCTCATACCAATTAAAGCTAACTCCACCTGGATTTTGACCAACAATTTCAGCTCTCAAAGATGCTGTTTGACCAGCACAGATAGTAACTGGACTAACCCTAACGTTATATATTGGATCAACTGGAGCTATATACCCAGCACTTCCATTTGTCGCTCCATTAGTCGGCATCACATTCGCGAAATAAACAGTTGGGGTTGCATTACTTATTTGGCGCGTCGCAATACCTGCGTTTCCACCTTGAATATTTGTACTGGCAGCAGTTCCTGTAGCCAACGAAATCAAGCCTCCTTGCCCAGCTCCACCAGGACCTGCTAACTCATCTAATGGAGAGGTTCCTGATTTGCGAAACTTATAGTCCCCACCATTTCCTCCTTTTACATCAAGGGTTAGAGTAGCGGGAATAGGAGACATATTTTTTATTACGATAGATCCGCCGCCGCCGCCGCCGCCTGCTCCATCATTTCCAAGCTTATTAGATGAAGGAAAATTTGTACGGTTGGTTGGATTAGATGATTGTCCATCAGCACCGCGTGCTGATATTACCCCCGTCCCAGTAATTTCACCATAAGCTAGTACAAAAACAATACCTCCACCGTTTCCACCTGAACCACCTTGATCAGAGTCTTGGTTAGCAGCACCACCCCCTCCACCAAAGAACACACGTCCTCTTTCATAAGGAAGAGGTTCACCTCCGTATCCACCATTTTCTTTTCGCTTAGCTCCATTCCACGCTGTTGAATTAGGTCCATAAGTTACCGGGGATGTATTATTGAAAAATGCGGAAGGATCTGCATCCCAAGGATATGTCCTATCTTTTGCAGCGGCTGCACTATGTCCACCTCGTCCACCACCAGCTGCGTTAGCTGGCCAAAAATCAACTATTGGGTTTCTTTCTCGATTCCAAGCAGTCACCATATTTGCGGGTGCTGTTGCAGGGGTGTATGGTAAAACACCGCGACCTCTATAAACGAAAGTTCCAGCTTGAGCGACGTTAGATCCGCCACCACCACCGCCACTTTCGATTCCACCGCCGCCGCCACCATTCATAACACCAGATCGACCTCTATGACATACAAATCCAAGTTGTTTATAATCATTTGTATCTCCAAAAATACTTTCGCCTTGATAACTTGCTGAAATATGTAGCGATGCAATAAACCCATCTCCTGCTCCTATTTGATTGGTATGAGGAGGGTTGTGGCTATCAATACCATTATTTCGTATCGCTAAACCACCTCTGTAGCCCAATCCATTGGCATTAATTGCACTATTCGTTCCTGTGTTTACAGAGAAAGTACTGTCCACCTCTACAGCAACAATACCACCTGTTTGTCCATTCCATGGAGTGGCTGTGATCTGTCCACCGGCATTAATTGTAAGTCGATTGTACCTAGGTACTTTGACAACTTGAATTTTTTTATTTGCTTTATACGTATTCTGCACACCACAATTTAACGTTATAGTTGTAGCATTTCCAACTACACGCACTTCAGCAAACTCATGCTTTCCGACATCCTTATATTGCCCCAATATTCCATATAAATATCCATGTAACAAATTTTCATTGGCTGGAACTGTTGTTACTTCACCTGAGGAATATTGTGCATTCCACCAATTATAATTTAAAGCAAATTCAGCACCTGCCATTTGAATAATCAACACATAGTCACCACTGGATAGACCAGCAGTATTTTCTAAAGTAATGTTTGTTGCTCCTGGATCTATATCATTCGTAACTCTGTAATATTGATTTACAGTTTGAACAGAATTAACTATAACATTTCCATTCTTTCCGCGCTGAGCCCAAGATTGAAAAGTAGTAGTACATAAAATAAGCAATAACAATATGCTCTTATTCATAGTATTCTTATGTTAGTTTCGTAATAGTAGACGATGTAAATATCTAAAATGTTTATTAATAATTAAAATTTTTCATTAATTTCTATCAACACCATACCTACAGCTGGACAAATATCTAAGTTTTTGATAGTTAGATCAACAATCTGAAACATATTCTTTCGATCTGTATGCGGATACTCACGACAAGCTAAAGGCCTATGTTCATAAACACGACACGTATTATCGTCATCTAAAAAAGTACATGGACTTGATTGCAGAACATAATCTTTGTCCTCATCTATTTTAAGATAATCTTTTATAAAATTATTTTCAGTCATGCGCAAATATTTAGCCAATCTCTTTATATCAACATCTCTAAAAATTGGACTTGTTGTTTTACAGCAATTTGCACATTTCAAGCAATCCATCTTTTGAAAAACTGCATGATGTATCGGATGTATCAATTCATCTAACTTTTTACTCTTCTTTTTAGCGCCTGTTTTAAACTTTTTAGCGATTTCAATTTTGTTATTTGCAACCTCTTCTAAAAGCTGACTATATGCTTTATCCATCCTGCAAAATTAAATGGAATTAATATAAATCCTTGATTCCTTCCACGAATATTCTTATCAAAAGAAAAGAATTACCTATTTTTAAGCAGATTTTGTCAAATATGGAACATTACGACCTAATAGTTATTGGTGGAGGACCCGCAGGATATGCAGCTGCAATCAGAGGAATAGATTTTGGAAAACGTGTCTGTTTAATCGAACGAGACAAAGTTGGTGGTGCTGGAGTTTATAATGGTGCCCTATCATCAAAAACCCTTTGGGAAGTATCCAACCGCGTTTCTTTTATTAATGACACCTTAGTTACCGACGGTCGTGCGCCCTACGAAATTCGTTGGACGGATGTTCAAAAAACAGTAAACGAAGCGAAATTTGAACGAAAGTTTCAATATGCAGTTCATCTTAAATTATTACAAGAAGGAATTACAACGGGTCAGTTAGTTTATGAGCGAGGAGACGCATCCTTTATAAATGAGCATGAATTATCTATTTGTCATGATGGTCAGTGTAAAACAATATCTGGTGACTACATTATTATCGCCACAGGATCTACTCCACGTAAGTTGCCTCAATACGACATTGACGAACATTATATCCTAACCTCTGATGGCATTGAGCACATTGAGGACTATCCAGAAAGTATTGTTATCGTTGGAGCCGGAGTAATAGGTTGTGAATACGCTACTATTTTTGCCAATCTAGGAAAATCGAAAGTTTATATTATTGATAGACAAAGTAGAATACTACCATACGAAGACGATGATATTTCACAATTAATTTCAACCAACTTAGAGCACAAAGGAGTAACGATCCATCACAATGCGACCTTAGTTAGAATGGAAGTTGTTGATGGTTTGGTTGAATATGAATTAAGTTATCCTGACAAACCAAATGAGATTATTCGAGTAGCGAAAGCTCTTTTATCCATTGGTCGTGAGCCAAACATTAACCTTGGTTTAGACAAAGCTGGAGTTACCGTATCTGATCGAGGAACAATAATCGCTACAAATACACAAACGGTTGTTCCTCATATTTATGCGGTGGGAGATGTAACGGGTGGAATTGCACTTGTTAACATGGCCGAAATTGAGGCTCGTTATGCTGTTGAGCGTATCTTTGAAGGAAAAAAAGAACCCATTAACACGGATAATGTTTGTACAATTATGTTTCTTCAACCTGAAGTTGCTTTGGTTGGATTAAACGAACAAGAATGCGTAGAAAAGAATATCCCTGTAAAAGTGGTTAAAATAGACTATTCTGTAATTGCACGTGCAATCGCTATGCGAAAAACGCAAGGTTTCTTCAAAATTATTGTTACCAATGACGACGAAATGCGTATTTTAGGAATGCGTGCGTGTGGAGAACATGCGTCAACGGCAATACAAGCTGTGGGATTATTAATTAAAATGAATCACCCCATTGAAGTTTTATCTGAACTGATTCATCCTCATCCAAGTATTGTTGAAGGTATTCAAGAATGTGTTCGAATGCTTTTAAATAAGTCTATTTTCAAGTCTTCCGTTTTTAGAGATAAAATGAGTTGTTATTCGTTAGTAGACGGAAAAAAAACAAACTTGGAACGTTTGTAATTAAAATGCATTCATTCGTCCAATTCCTAAAGAAAAACGAAAATAAAAACCGGTCAAATAATTAGAAATATCAGAGAACGAGTTTACTCTATTTTCATCCCACCATTTATTTTTAGATAAAGGAGTTGCATAACCGACTCTTAATTCAACTCTATGCATTTTACTATTTGAGAAACTAAGTCCCGCATCTAGGTAAATTTTGCTATTTCGTAATTCTAGATTGACAGGATTTGCGTCAATCGTAGCCGCCAAAGTGGGATCTTCTAATTTTTCAGTATATTGATACTTTAACGCATTAAAACGGATTCCAACGTAAGGAGCTATTGCCCAACTTTGACTTTTTAAAACATTGTAACCTACATTCACACCAAAACAATTTAGTCTTTGTTTGGCGATTGCATCATCATTCTCTTTCTTTCTATAATTGATCATATAATCAACTCTAAACTGAACTCGGTTCTGTACGATATGAATTCCTGCACCATAAACCATCGGCTGTTCGTCAAACGCTAACAAACCTTTACTTCGTAAAATAGCTCCAAGATTGTAATTATAATTAAAATCATATTCTACATTACCAACAATATAAATTCCAACAGTCTCGGTTTCCTGAAATGGATTTGCAAGAGGATCTCTACGTTGTCCAAAAGTTGTGAGAGACAGAATCATTAATTGTATAAGTATACTATATTTCATCAAATTCTATTTAATAGAATACTAAGTAAGTGAAAAAAAAGGTTGCTTCTAATGAAACAACCTTTTCTTTTATGAATGAGATTTATTATTCTATTATCTTTTGACAATTCGTTGAACTGAATTATTTACTTCAACAAAATAGACGCCTTCATTCAATTGCGAAACTTCAATTTGTTGTAGCCCCATTTTAATCTGTTTCACCAAAATAACTTGACCTAAAGCATTAATGATTTTAATGGCACCTGCAGCAGTTGATTCAATATTTAGGATATTGCTAACTACCGTTGGGTAGATTTTATTACTTGTTGATGTTACTTTCTCAATACTAACATCTAATTCATTGATTTGAAATGTTCGTAGATCGGTATATAGTACCTGGGTCTGTGTACACGTGCCTGCGTAATAATCGGCATGTACAAGGTTGTCACATGAGCTCAAAAAATCAGTACCCAAAGCAATAGGAGTTTCTGAGCAACCTATGATTTGAGTTTTCAACGTATACAATCCATCTTCATAAAATGAACCTAGTATAGCAATAGGGCGATTACGTTGCACACAATGATTATCGAAAATACCTAAGCTAAAAGCTCCAATTGTATAATCTAGAACAGAGGCTGTTAAAAAACCACTTCCATTTACAATATCCATTTCAAACATTGCCTCATCCTCTAAACGAACTTGCAATCTCAAATCCATAAATTCGGTTGCATCTGTTATTAATTGGTCATTTCTTGTAAATTCATAATATATACCACATAAAGGATCTACAAAACCATTACTTCGAACATTACCAATAATCTCAATCGGTAAATCCGTTTGATAGGTGGTGTGTAGATTAGTATAATTAACAATAGGTAATTCAGGGTTTTGCACTACTTCTAGCTGGACCGCCCTTGTCGACAAAACAACAGGATTATCGCAGGAAGTCGCGAATCTATCTGAATGTGCACCTTGCGTACACCCTTCGTTATTATTTGACGTAAAACCGCCAATCGGCAACACCGTACCATCATTGCTACACCCAACTATTTCTAGAACCAAACGGTAAGAACCTGCAACAAAAAAGTTCATATCAAGCTCTATAGGTCTATTACGATTAACACAGAAATTATCAATAATCCCCATAGAAATTGCATTTACATTTACGTTGTTACCAATGGAAAAGCTAACAACACCAGCACCATGATCCAGACGACTCTCATACACATTTGTACCTTGAGAGCGTACACTATAAGATATATCGGCATAATCCAGTAAATTATCAATTAAGACGTCATTGTAATAAAAGAAATAATTTACACTTATCAATCTATCAACATCGCCCATAGACTGTAATCTTGCTGTAAGTGGTAATTGCGTTGAAGTAAAGACAGAAAGCGGCGCTGGGGTCATCTCAAAATGAGGTGATACTTCTTGCTGCGCAAAAGCATTAATTGAAAAAAAATGGAGTAGTAAATAGACAAAGGTAAAATTCTTCATAATTAAGTGTTTATTAAAATGTAAAACACCCAAATTTAGGACTCTACCTTAAGAAAATATGTTAATCTGAAAATTGTAAATGCCAATAAAAATTAAATAAAACTCAATAAAGGAAACTGCAAAAAAAATAACCTTCTACACCTTTGCTTTAAACGAAAAGACAGATTGACGACAAATCACTACAAAAAGTGCATAAACAATTAATTTAACAATAATTAATCACAAATTACACTTTTCGAACATCTGAAATGGTGAGATCCTTATCAAATACAGACTTAACAAAGGGACATAATGGCAGAATTTTAACACTTTTAATTCGAGCATATTCTACAATTTCCTTGACAATATTTTTACCAACCGAGTGTCCTCTGAATGCATCATTCACTTCCGTGTGGTCTATAATTATTAGTTCTGGAGAAGATTGCACATAAGTAATCTTTCCTGCTTCTTCACCTGCGATAATTGCAACAAATTCGCCTTTATCGCTTTTTACTACATGATCTATTTTCATCTTTTTTTTTATTTATTTCGAACTGGATAAGGAACAAAATCTTCATCATCATTAATAACTTTTGGAAACGCTTGATTTTGCCACTTTATTCTTGCTTCCTCCAATAATGCACGATCTGAAGACACGAAATTCCAATCTATATAACGTTCCTCGTCAAATGGTGTCCCTCCAAAAATATAAATTTTTGAACCTGCTTTCATTTCAAAAGCACACAATTCGCTGCTTTGAGTAATTAATAATTGCTTGCTTCCAAAAGTATTCCCCTCTGAAACGATTTCCCCTTCTAAAATATACAATCCAGATTCTCCATACAGTTCACCCTTAAAGTCAACAACAGCATCCTCTTTTGCAACCACCTCTATCATATACAGTTCTGAATAAACGGGCACCTCAGATTTACGTTCACCAATAGATCCTGCTATCAGTTTAAAAGTCAAGCTATTTTCCGTCCAAACAGGAATACCACTTTCGTCGATGTGTACAAAATCAGCATTCATTTGCTCCAATTCTTTAGGTAATGCAATCCATATTTGTAAACCATGTATATTCATACTCTGCCCCTTCAATCGATCTGGCGTACGTTCAGAATGAACAACACCGTTTCCAGCTGTCATCCAATTTACGGAACCTGGTTGTATTTCAATTTCATTCCCTAAGGAATCTCTATGCATTATTGCGCCTTCGAAAAGAAAAGTTAACGTTGATAGTCCAATATGAGGATGCGGGGCCACTTCAAAAGTATTCCACTCATCAATTTTAGCTGGGCCCATGTGATCGATAAAAATAAAAGGTCCCACCATTCGTTTTTCTCTGAAAGGCAGCAGTCTCCCCACCAAAAAGTTTCCAATGGAGGCTGCTCGTTCTTCAATAATGTGTGAAATATTCGACATAAAAAGTATTTTAGACAAAAATAGTGAAACTACGAAGTGAATCTGTTAAACTAGATTAAGAATTGAATGAACTTCAAACAATAGCTGCATTTTAAGTTTCTTATCTATACATTTATGAAAAACATTAACTATGAAATTGAACCAATTATTTTATAACCACCAGCTACCAATTATTACATCACCAATGTTTCTTGTATCTGGGACACAACTTGTAATAGAAGCGTGTAAGAACGGTATTATTGGAACTTTTCCATCATTAAATGGAAGAACATCTGCCGATTTTGAAAATATGCTACTAGAAATTACGGAAACCTTAAGCAATTGGGAACAATCCACTGGAAATAAGCCAGCTTCTTTTGGTGTTAATATCATCGTAAATAAGACAAATCCTCGAGTAATGGAGGATCTTGCTATATGTAAAAAGTATAATGTTCCCTTAATCATTACCTCTTTAGGTGCTGTTAAAGAGGTCGTTGAATTTGTTCACAGTTATGGAGGCCTCGTTTTTCATGACATCATAAAGAAGCGACATGCTGAAAAAGCGATTGAAGCAGGTGTGGATGGATTAATCGCAGTATCTGCTGGAGCTGGTGGACATGCTGGAACCGCAAATCCATTTGCATTAGTTGCAGAAATAAGAACTTTTTGGGATGGTATATTGGTTCTGGCGGGCGGCATATCATCCGGTAAGGATATCTTAGCTACAAAAATATTAGGCGCAGACTTTGCGTACATGGGAACAAAATTTATAGCCACTCAAGAAAGTTTAGCTCCAGAGGAATACAAACAAATGCTAATCGATTCTGCAATAGACGACGTTGTTTATACGGATGCTGTATCAGGAGTAAATGCAAATTTTCTAACGAAAAGTATCACTAAAGCCGGCTTAGATCTAACAGAAGAAGTGGAGGAAGATTTTTCGGATTTACATGCATCTACAAATTCCAAAGCATGGAAAGATGTTTGGTCTGCTGGACATGGAACGACTACAATCCATGAAATCCCAACGGTATCACATTTGGTTCATCTTCTACATTCAGAGTATCAAGATGCCCGAAATAAAATAGAATAGACCAATTAATAGAAAATCAAGAAGATTGGTTAATTATCCTTATTCATAGCATTATATATTGTGATTCCTCCAGAAAAAATGACTGCACCGATGACTGCACAACTTGCAGAAAGGGAAATTGATAACTTTGAAAAGGAAATTAAAAAAAGTAGAACGGCGAATAAGCATCCTATTCCGATTGTTTTTTTCATATAATGCGCTTGTAGGCACCGATATGTACACGGTAACCATAATGTTTTATAGCACTAAAATACGAAACAAATTGTCAAAGATATTCTAATACATCTTTTTTCTGCACCTTTTCAGTGAAGATTGGGCTGGAGCACTCTATTTGCAATGTATGAATCACCCAAGAGAAGAAATTATTCCATATTTTTTCATCTTTCGACTTATTCCCTCCTTTGAAAAAAAACGGTTTTCTCTCGAGTCGCAGACTGACAAGATTATCACTGTAATCGATAAAGATTCTATTTCTTTTAGAAAGAACAGAGGTAGTGAATAAGCTTTGTATTATATTACTCTTTCCGAGTATCATACTTTCATAATCTAACGATTCGACTCTATATCCATACTGCTCTAATAACACAATCACATTTGACTCGAATTTATTCAGATCACGAATGTAAAACTGATAAATTAGTGGTTTCATATTCTTCTATAATCTAATAACATCATAAGGTTTTGTTTTCATTGACACAATGAACAAGAGAGAAAATTGACTATATGCCTGACCTAGCTATCCAACCCCAAAAGATTTACCCCTTCAGTTCATAGTGATGAATTAAAATTATGTTATTAAACTATAAAATACAAATTTTATTTCAACCCTACTAAATACTTGTATATAAAACAGTTAAAAAGCCACAAAGCGGTTCTGATGCTTGTAGTAATAATCTACGGATTTCCTTTTTAGCATCCTTTACTTTAAATGTTTTTAATAAGATATTTTTAAAGTTTTGTTGAACTTCCACTTCAGTAGGTGCCACTTCAATTGCTTTACGAATCCATTTGTACGCTTGATTATAATCTTTCATTTCCGAATAGCTTAACGCCATCAGATTTAATTGATCCACATTGTGCGGATGCACAGAAAGGATAGCTAGTGCAATTTTACGTAAATCCAATAATAAAGAATCTGAATATGCATTATACAAGGTATATTGGTAATCAAGTATACTTTCAATAATAAACGATTTTGTTTCTTTTCCAATCGGTCGATCACTACTCCATAACCATCCTTCATAATCACTCAATTTGGCCTTTTCGAGAAGACTTAAGATTCTAGGGGTATACTTATTCCAATATTCATTTTGACCTAAAGTATAAATATAGCCCATATGCATATCCAAGCGCTTGGGGAAAAAGCTCAAAGCAGTATCAAGGACTTCTAAAGCCGAGTCAACATATATCTTTTTTGAATCGCTAAAAGATTGGACATCGTCCTGTAATTCTTCCTGAGAAGACTTTAATAAATAGAAATTAAACGTTGCAACAAAACCTTCTGGATCATTTGGCAAGTCATTCCTCCACTCCTTAACCAGTTGCTGCAACGAATCTAATTCAATTGATTTCAAATGATGCGTAAAACGCCTTTGATACATTTCACTTGAATTTTGCCCCCACAAAGTAAAGCAAGTATTTAGCAAAATGAAAATCCATCCGAATCTCATCTTTTCCGTTTATTTTCCGTTTAATTCCATTGCTCGCAAAGTATTTATCATCAATGACGCTATTGTCATCGGTCCTACTCCACCAGGGACAGGAGTGATGAAAGAGGCTTTAGCAGCAACAGCTTTAAAATCTACATCACCACATAATCTCCAACCACGTTCACGCGAGGCATCTTCTACCCTTGTTGTTCCAACATCAATCACCACAGCACCTTCTTTTACCATATCCGCTTTGATAAATTCAGGTCTACCGATTGCAGCAATTAGGATGTCAGCATTTGCACATAATTCTTTAATATTTTCAGTACGACTATGCGCTAGTGTTACCGTACAGTTTCCAGGGTTGGTATTTCTTGAAAGTAAAATGCTTAAAGGAGAACCAACGATATTACTTCGTCCAACGATAACACAAGATTTTCCAGCGGTTTCAATATTATTACGCTTCAATAATTCAATTATTCCGGCAGGTGTTGCTGGTAAAAAACCAGGTAAGCTCAACACCATGTTTCCTAAATTCATCGGATGAAAACCGTCAACATCTTTTTTTGCGTCAATTGCTTGTGTTACTTTAAGTTCATCAATATGCTTCGGTAGTGGCAACTGTACAATAAACCCATCAATGCTATTATCTTCATTTAGAGCCTGTACTTTACGAAGAAGGATATCCTCTGAAACAGTTTCATCATAACGAATCAAAGTACTTTCAAATCCAATTTCTTCACAAGCTTTTACCTTTGCATTAACGTAAGTCATAGAACCTCCGTCGTTACCTACCAACACGGCTGCTAAATGAGGAATTTTCATTCCTTTTTCTTTCCGTTCTTTAACAGCGTTTTTTAACTCTTCCTTAATCTCTTTGGATGTTTTTGTTCCGTCTAACAATTGCATTTGAAGTTTTTTTTCACAAAGGTAAAACGATTTATTGAAGTAGATAACAAAAAAAAAGGCTCTAATTCTCCAAATATTAAATTAATCTTTAGTTTTAGACTCATAAGAATTATGAATATGAAAAAAATAATCGCGTTTATTTTAATTTTAAGTTGTAGTTTCTCTTCCAACGCACAATTGGAAGGTATGGAAATCGGAGTGGATGGTAGTTTTTGGGCATCCAATTGGGGAGGCAGTGGTAACATTGGGATAAAATATGGATTACAACTCAACGAAACCTTTGTAATTGGACCTTCTATACGTTACCAACGTTGGTGGAGCTCACATCCGCAAATGGCACAGAAAGCTTCCGCAAATATTTTTGGTGCTGGTGTTTATTTGCATGCGAGATTTGCTAAGTGGATCTATTTGGGAGCTGAATTTGAGTATTTACAATCACCTACGCAACCATACGTAGAGGGGAAAAGACGTGGATGGGTGCCTGTGCTTTTCTTAGCAGGTGGCCTTTCAAAACAACTGAATGACCGATTTCGTTTAAATATTGGATTAAATTACGACCTTATCAATTCACAGTACACACCATTTGCAAATGAATATGTAATCACTCGTAAAAATGGATCAAAAATACCTTTAATTTACCGTCTTGCCCTTTTTATAAATATTTAGAAAATAAGAACTTCTTAATTGAAGTTCTTATTTAATTTTCCTATTTTTTTTACAGGTGCTAAACGTTCATCATTAGGCACTCTGAATATCATAATAAAACCGACTATAAAGAAAAATGCGATAGAGACAATACTCATCCGAATGTCGTTAAACACAATTTCCATTAATCCGAAGAAAAACGTTCCTGCTACAATTCCAATCTTTTCAGTTGCATCATAAAATGAGAAATAAGAAGCGTGATCACCAGTTTCAGGTAAAAATTTGGAATAGGTAGAACGCGATAAAGATTGTACTCCTCCCATCAGAATACCAACACAAGCTGCTAATACATAGAAAGCATTTGGTGTTTTTAAGAAATAGGCCCAAATGACAAGTGGTATCCAAAGAAAAACCACAATAGATAAAGCTTTAAGGTTTCCTATTTTCTCTGATAAGCGAGAGATAATGACCGCTCCAAGTGCCCCTAATAATTGAATCAATAAGATCGAAACGATAAGTCCCGTTTGCGCGAGCTCTTCGTATTGTCCACTAAATATTTCTTTCTTCGCATAAAGAACAGCCATTAACATCACGGTTTGCACACCTGTGTTAAAAAAGAAGAAAGATACAAGGTAACGTTTTAGTCGAGGTTTATTGACAAACTCTTTAAAAACGGATTTCAGTTCATTAAAACCTTTTAATAACACACCTTTACCTACTTTTTTACCTTCACGTTCTACATTTGGTAATGCCTTATAGGTAATTTGACTAAATCCGATCCACCATAAACCAACGAGGATAAAGCTATATTTAGTAAGATGTGCACCACCAAAGGTGATCATTAAAAGACATAGTACGAGTAATAACATGCTTCCAAAATACCCCATCATATATCCACGAGCAGAAATACGGTCGTGAAAACGTGGCGATGCGATTTCGGGTAAATAAGCATTGTAGAAAACCAACGAATTCCAAAAACCTATGCTTGCTAAAAACACGGAAATCATTCCTACCTCAAGAGGCAAAGCATCAAACCAATAAAATGAGATACAAGCTAACGACCCTAAATAACAGAAAAACTTTAAAAACATCTTTTTATTCCCTGTATAATCCGCAACACCAGACAGCATTGGAGATAATACAGATACAACAAAGAAAGATGCCGACAATGTGAAAGACATTAAAACAGAAGACGAAACTGGATAACCAAAAAAGTTTACAAGCGCATCAACACCTTCGGGAACGGATTCCCATTGTGTGCCGTTAGTTTCATTATACTGAGCCAAAAATTTCTTCTTTGTCACCGTTTCATAAAAAATCGGGAAAATTGCAGAGGAAATAACAAGGTTATAAACCGAATTTGCCCAATCATAAAACACCCATCCACGAATGGTTTTTCTGTTATTCTTTTTAATCATATATTATACATTTACACCTCCGAATGCATATTCTCTCAAATATTCAAATTCAGGAGTTAAATCACCTTGCAATGTTGTTTCCGATCCTCTTGCGATAATGCGGGTTGGATCCTCTTCCAATAATGCGGGTAAAACATTTTTAATTAATTCATTTCCAAAATCACGTGATGCATCTCTTGGTAACTCACAAGGTAAATTATCAACCGCCATCACCACAATTGCGTTTTCATTTTCCCAAGTTGTTTCCTCTCCTTTTACAGGATCGTATCCATATATTGGGTCTTGAATCGTACTTGGACGTAGGGTACATCCTATTGGACCATCGATATCACAGGAGACATCTGCTACCACTTTTAATTTAGGACAATGTAACAAAATATCATTCTTACTTAAAATAAGTGGAGATTTACTGCTCCAAAAATGACAAGGAATATACATTGTTGTTTCCTTCATATATTTTGCTAACACAGATTCATATAAATCGGGGTGCGCGTAAAACTCCTTTTTATCGAAACCACCATCTTCTTTTCTTGCGTAATAATCTGCAGTATCCAAATGAGTGTATATTGGCTCATTAAAAGTACCATTTATAAATTCATCCGGTGAAACTTCACGTACACCTACATGGCTCATTATTTCGCGAGCTCCATTCCCTACTCGTCCAAATCCTGTTAAAACAATTCTAGTTTCCTTTGTTAACACAACCTTCATCAACTCCTCTTCTACCAAATGTCTGTCTTCACAGATATGCGCTGGCTTGATATCATATAATCCGGTCTTTTTACCAAGTGCTAAAAATCCATTGTAACAACCTACAATTCCGGCATAACGACCAAATCCTATCAATCTTTTTCCCGAAGTATCTTTAATCACTTCGTAATCGATTAATTGTATCTTTTTCTCTAGAATTGCCTTCAATAATTTTTGGTTATAGGGTTGCAATTTGCAGGTATGTGAGAAAAACATAAAACGCTTATTCGGGATCAAATCCGTGCTATTTACTTCTTTAACACCAAGGATTAAATCACAATCGTCTAATGATTCGACCACTTCAACTCCAACTTTTTTATACCAATTATCATCAAAACATCTAATCGGACTTGATTGTACAACCACTTCCACATTTGGATATCTCGTTTTTACGGTCAACACTTGCTCAGGTGTTAACGGCACGCGTTTATCTTGAGGAACTTTTCCTTCCCTAATTATTCCAATTTTAGAAATAGTCATTTTATTATTTTTTTCGATTAATAGTTAATTTTTGATTGCTTTTGGGCGGGGTAACCAAATTGACTAATCAAATTTGCTGTAGATTATTTAAATAATCATCCAAAAACTCTCGAACACATCCTTCACCTCCTTTTTTAGAGAGGTGAATATGAGATATGCTTTTTATTTCCTTTACAGCATCTTTAGGACATGCTGCTATTCCAATTTGCTTCATTACTTCAAGATCGTTTAAATCATCCCCAAGCATGGCAACTTGATCAAAATCTAGTTTCAAGTCAATCAATAGTTGACGCAAAACATCAATTTTGGGTTCACGTGTTACGATGCAATGTTGAATACCCAACATATCGGCACGTTTTTGTACCATCGCAGGCGCGAAACCAGAGGAGATAATAGCCACTTGTAATCCATCTTTTATCGATTTCATCAAAGCAAGGCCATCCTTTGTGTTATATTTTTTGATTTGATCTCCATTTTCGGTAAAGTACATTCCACCGTCGGTCATCACACCATCCACATCAAGGATTAAAAGTTTGATGTTTTTTAATTTCCCTTTGAGGTGTTGATTTAAACCAATTGAATGAAATAACAATGTTTGCATGTCCACTTCATATTCTTCACTGATTGTCTGGATGTCAAACAAATTGAGTTCCAATGCACTTTCTACGCCTAAATCAGAAAGGAGTTGATCATAGTCAACTCCTGCTCTGGAACACAATACTTTTAAATTGCTTTCTATATTCATTATACAATATTATAACCAACTGCGTTAGCAACTTTTTCAAGCTCTTTCTTCAGCTGTCTGAATTCTTCGTAGTTCAATTGTTGCGCTGCATCCGACCATGCTTCTTTTGGGTTAGGGTGCGCTTCAATTAATAAACCATCAATTCCCATTGCTACACATGCTTTTGATAAGGGTGCAACGCCATAAGCATATCCCATAGCATGCGAAGGATCTAAAATTACAGGTAAGTTTGTATACTCTTGTAACCAAGCCACGCCACATAAATCCAAAGTAAAACGTGTTTTTGTTTCAAAAGTACGAATTCCACGCTCACACAAAACCACATTTGGATTCCCTCCAGACAAAACAAATTCAGCTGATTGCACAAATTCTTGTAAAGTTGTACCAAATCCACGTTTGATTAGCACTGGTTTTTGGGTTTTAGCACAAGCTCTTAGAATTCCTTGATCATACATTGCTTTTGCCCCAACTTGAATAATGTCAGAATATTCAATAATTTCATCAATGTGCGTTGCATCTCTTGCTTCAGTGATAATTGCATGCCCAAATTTTTCACGCATTTCAGCTAATAACTTCAATCCATCCAATCCTAAACCTTGGAATGAATAAGGGCTTGTACGTGGTTTATAACATCCTCCTCTTAACGTTGACAAACCTAACTCACAAAGTAATTCTGAAGAAGAAACAATTTGTTCATGCCCTTCAACCGAGCATGGACCACCAATTAAAACAGTGTTTTTAGTATTTCCACCAATAGTAACTTTACCCAATTGAACTTCACGTACTTCTGAACGATACTTTTTAGAAGCCAATTGAATATCATTATCAAATGCCCAAGCACTATCTACTTCTGCATCATATAGAGCCGGAACTTCTTTCAATTTTGCTTCAGTAATTAGAATATCATTTCCTTGATCTTTGATATGAAATGCTTTTAATTCTTCCGCTATTTGTTTGATACGTGATGCATCAACGTTGTTTTTAATTTTGATAATCATAATTCTGCTTTAATCAGATTAGAAAAGTTTACGATACCTACTGCTTTACCGTTTTCATTTACAACTGGTAAATAAGAGACTGAAAATGGGCTTTTCTTTACCACTTTCAACATTTCTTCCACCGTTAATTCTTCATTTATTGTAATTGGATTTTCATTGATCAAGGTTACCAGATCAAGTCCACTATAATTTGGATACGCTCGCATTAAAGCTTTACGAATATCCGCATTAGAAATAATCCCGACTAATACAGAATCCTTTCCTAAAACTAAAGTAAAACCTAGCTGTCCCTTATCAATAGATTCCAATACTTCTTGAAAAGCCATTGTCTGCTTAGACACTTTTGGACATTCTTCAAGCGGCGACATAAAATCCTTCACCTTAAATTGAGAGTCAACGGATCGTTTTGTCAAGTTCATGAGTGCATTTCCGATACTTGCTTCTTTAAAAAGATAAGAACCCGAAACCGAAGAACTCACCCCCATATTACGCAAGATAAAAGAAACTTCACCATTTACCCCTCCGTCTACATGAATAGATTTTGATGGATATTTCTTTCTAAACTGACGAATCTTATCGAAATTTATTTTATCAAAAACACCTCCACTTTGACCTGGAATTGTTGCCATTATTAAGATGAAATCATAATTCGCATACGCATCAAAAACATCAACAGAAGTTGGTGTGATAACAGCTAATCCTTTCTTTCCGGTTATTTCTTCTGGAAGAATTAAAGGTTCTTTTAAATCTTCATATTGAAAAGTAACGTATTCCACAGGATTTTCGATTAACAAATCGAAGTACTTTTCGGGTTCTTCAGTTATGATATGTAAGTCCAATGGCAAATCACACCATTGACGTATTGCCTTGATATCCTCAAATACAGTAAGGTCGTCATTACAGTCAATATGAAGCATATCTACCTGATGTCTTACCAAATCCTCTACAACTGCTTTCAGTGATCTTGATTTATCACTATATATGGAAGCTGATATCTTCATTTTTTATCATTATTTATCTCGAATTGTCCTATTTTAAAAAGGCAACCCATTGTTCAAATATACAGTTTTCCGAACTTTTAACGTGCAATTCAAAAAGGGAAAAGTATATTTAATTGACAAATTATAAGCTAAACACAATCGAAAAACGTTTAAACATGACATTAAAGTACACCGGTCATTTACAAAGAGAAGCTCTTTACGACTATACCCCTACGTCCGCTTCTAGCTCTTTAGCCATTGTTTTTGTACATGGTTACAAGGGTTACAAAGATTGGGGCGCATGGAACCACCTTGCTTCCCAATTAGCAAAGACAGGTCATTCTGTTTATAAAATGAACCTCTCACACAATGGAACAACACTTGACCAACCCACCACTTTTTCGGACCTAGAAGCGTTTGGAAACGGAGGATATTGGTCCGATTACAACGATATTGATGCATTTTTGACGCATCTTATGGAGAAAGAAAAAGTAGAACAATTTATCCTAATTGGTCATTCTCGTGGAGGTGGTGAAGTTGCACTATTTGCTAAAGATCCACGTGTGAAACAAATTCACTGTATAGCACCCATTGCCAGTATAGAGAAACGT
>JAZQRM010000060.1:0-81311 GCA_045629585.1 Taishania sp.
TCTTGACATAGTGATCCGACATATGTGCTTTACTAATTGTTTTGATTTTATTCAAATCAAGTAAAGAAATTAGCTATCCGAAAACAGACTGTCCAAAAAAGTAGTTACTTTTACTCATGTGATTTTAGTTCGCAAAACCAAATTACATTAAAAGCGGGATAACCTCTATGGAAATCCCGCTTTTTCAAAAAATTTTATCGGACAACAGTGTATTGAAATATATAATTACTTATGAATCAAAATACAATTGCCAAGCCAAAGAAAAGAAGTAAATTAAGATCATTTTTGGGGAAAGAATATTTTATTACTCGACGAAGACTAAAATGGCTTTTTGGAAAAGAAAAATATGCAAAACAGAACATAAATACTACACTACCCTACCCAATTATAAAACATCAATCACTCCTTTTACGTCCCTTAAAAGATGTTGACATGATTTTTCAACACAACAAAATAACTAATTTACGCCTCGCAACAAAAAAAATTAATCACGTAATTATCAAACCTAAAGAAACTTTTTCAATTTGGAAAATGGTCGGTCGTCCAACAAAAAGGAAAGGATATCTTGAAGGATTAGTTCTTCACAATGGTAAAATACATTCAGGTATAGGAGGTGGACTGTGCCAATTAGGTAATTTACTGTATTGGATGACATTACATACTCCTCTGCAAATCAAAGAACGTTGGCGACATAGTTTCGACGTATTTCCAGATATCAACAGAACGATTCCTTTCGCATGTGGTGCAACCTTATCGTTTAACTACATCGACTTACAATTGTATAACCATACAAATAATACTTATCAAATAAATCTATGGTTGGATGATACTCATTTACATGGCGCTATATTTTGTAATGAAAAACCGACAGAAGAATATGAAATCTTTGAAACAGACCATCATTTCCAGCAGCAAATATGGGGAGGATATACGAGACATAATAAGATTTGGAAAAAGAAAACTTGTTTAATATCGAAAAAAGTCGAGAATGAACTAGTATCTAATAATACAGCAATAATGATGTATAGTCCACTGCTAAACAAGTAAATAGTTACATTTTTTGATCTCTACATCCATCTAAGAGTATATCATGTGTACCAAAGGTTGCCTCTTTTAAAACTTATTTTTTTTAATTATTTATCATTTAAAGATTGCTAAGGTTGGTTCTAAAAACCCCTCCAACTACAAATGAGATACTTAACAAGTATTTTACTAGGTAAGCTAAGGAGCCATTCAAATAGAATCAGCACAAAGGACTAAAATTAAATAGGCAACCTCTTTTAATGTGTTACGTTATTAAGGAAAATAATTTAAAACGTTAAAAAATGAACAAACTCTTTAAAACTGCTTGCTTACTGGATCAATTTTAATCTTATCAAATAATCTTTCGGCTCAAATTACCGACCCTTCGCCATATTGTGTAGCTTCTTTTGATGGTGGGGAATTCTTTATTCCTAGAACAATAACAGAAGTAAAATTTGCATCAATGACAAACACATCTGGTTCAACACAATTTAATGCTCCTCATTATGTGTACTACAATAATATTACCGCTCCTGAAGTCACAAAGGGACAATCGTACACATTAACTGTACAAACTGCTCAAGATGAAACTATCCATTACTTAGCTGCATTTATCGATTTTAATGGTAACAATCAATTTGAGTTACCTTCAGAAATGATTCTAAGTCAAACTATTGTAGATGGATCCATTTCAAATCCAGCGACAATTACGGTTAATATTCCAGCAAACGCTATTTCAGGAACTACTCGTATGCGAGTGATTGCATTTCTAGATGATGAATACACATGGTCTCAAAATGATCCTTCTTATGTTGCTTGTACAGCTTATGATGGGGGTTTTATAGATAATGGAGAAACAGAAGACTATAATATAAACATCACAGGTGGTTCTACTGTAGGTACGTCCACTATTATTGCTTCTGAATTTAGAATCTCTCCTAATCCGGCAAAAGACATAATAAAAATTACAGATGCTATGAAAGGTGCAACAATTGAAATTATCAGTATGGATGGAAGAAGACTTTTATACACGGAATCAATCCAAACCAATACACTAGATATTTCAGATCTTCCTTCAGGAACTGCACTAATCCGTATTACTACAAACGAACAAGTAACTACTCAAACTATTGCTATCCAATAAGCAATGGAAACTAAAAAAGCGGTTCCGAGGAACCGCTTTTAATAGATTAGTTTTATTTATCTAACAATTTCAGATACTTTTCATACCCCTCTGCTTTCATCTCTTCTTTGGGAATAAATCTCAATGAAGCACTGTTAATACAATATCTCAGTCCTCCTTTATCGCTTGGTCCATCATCAAAAACATGTCCCAGATGCGCATCACCAGTCGAGCTTCTAACTTCTACACGAACCATTCCATGACTCATATCTCGTTTTTCTGTAATAAGTTCTTCGTTAATAGGCTTTGAAAAACTAGGCCAACCACAACCAGACTCAAATTTATCCGTAGAAATAAACAATGGCTCACCCGTTGTAATATCTACATATATACCCGCTCTAAATTCCTTATCATACTCATTATTAAAAGGTCTCTCCGTAGCATTATTTTGAGTAACCTCATATTGTAAGGGTGTTAATATTTCACGCAAAGTTTCTTTATCCTTCTTACTATATTGATTTGCTTTAACAGGATTCGCTTTACTGGCCATTTCAAATAATTGAGTCGGAATATGACAATACCCATTCGGATTGTTATCTAGATAATCCTGATGATAGTCTTCTGCTGAATAATAAGACTCTAATAATTCCGCTTCAACTGCAATTGGTCGATTGTAACGCTTTGCCAATTCACTTAACTTATCATTAATTAATACCTTTTGATCTTCGTTAATATAATAAATTCCAGTGCGATATTGAGTACCTACATCGTTACCTTGCTTATTCAAGCTTGTAGGATCAATCGTTTGAAAATATAAATCAATCAAAAGATCTAAATCTACATTTTGAGGATCATAGATAACTTTAACTGTTTCTGCATAACCAGTAGTCCCTGTACTTACCATTTTGTAAGTTGGATCTTTCACTTTACCATTTGCATAACCAACCTCTGTTGACTTAACTCCCCTCACTTGCTTAAAGAAATGTTCTGTACCCCAAAAACATCCTCCTGCAAAATAAATAACCTCTTCTTGGTC
This sequence comes from Taishania sp., assembly GCA_045629585.1. Taxonomy (GTDB): domain Bacteria; phylum Bacteroidota; class Bacteroidia; order Flavobacteriales_D; family Crocinitomicaceae; genus Taishania. The sequence goes on from JAZQRM010000060.1 coordinate 3,183, forward strand.
TGAATACATAGCTTTGTTTTTTTCTGATTTTACTTTAGAAGTTCTTGTCTTTGATAATCCAAAATTTGTTAACCAAATTAATCCAATTATCGTAAATATGCCTATAAATAGTTTGAAAATTCTACCCATATCTTTTTACTCTTTAGATTTTTGAAAAAGAGTTATCCCAAATGCCAAATACATAATATCTTTCAAAATGAAAAAATCGGTATGTGAAAAATATTTATAACCCGGTAAACCATTTATTATTGTAAAACTTCCTGGAGTTGTAAATAAAAAACTCAATGTCGTTATAAACATCACGATTAAACCAATGGATGATAATCGTGCAATTTTACGATACTTGAATCCTATTATAACTCCACAAGCAATAATAACTTCAAAAGAACCTATCAAATTTGATACCATTTGTATTGAAAATATATCATACAACCAAAAAGTAGCAAAATGATTTTTAACTAATGGTATTATAGCGTAAGCTTCTGTTGCCGTAAACTTGTATAAACCAACCCAAAATAAGATTAAAATAGTTCCAAATGCCGCAACTTTAAAACCTAAATCATCTTTTATACTTTTGTACATAGTATATGGTCATTTTAAGATTTAAACTATACCGTAATCATTTGCAAAACTACTTGAATATTTATCAAACCTCCGTTAAATTATCAAAAGAAAGCACAAGAAAGCACAAGAAAACACAAGAAAAACGGTTCTAACAAAGATCATTTATAACAGATTGCTAAAAATTCACAACAACGTGTTAAAAGCATCAAAACTCCAAAAAATACAGCTAAATTTAAGTACAAGACCTCTACAAACTATAAAAAAACATTTATAGATCGTAGAAATAGGTTTAGCTAAACTCAAATAAAACATATGAACAGTTATTCAAAAAAAACAATTCGTCTTCTTTTTTTAAGCTTATTCCCAATACTCGGAATGACAAATGACGCTCAAGCTTGCACTAGAGTTGTCTATAATGGTACGAACAACACTGTGATAACAGGAAGAACAATGGATTTTTCAATAGAAATCCCTGCCAATCAATGGCTATTCCCTCGTGGTATTAAAAGAAACGGTGAAGTTGGTAAAAACTCAATTGAATGGACTTCCAAATATGGCAGTATCGGAACAAGTACTTGGGACATAGCAATAGCCGATGGAATGAATGAAAAAGGATTAGTAAGTAATCTACTATGGCTACTTGATTCCCAATACCCCACATTCGATCCTAATGGTAAGAAAAAAGGAATGGCTGTTTCATTGTGGGCACAATATGTACTTGATAATTTCGCAACAGTTGATGAAGCGGTCGCTGAATTAAGTAAAGAAGAATTTGTTGTTGTTTCCGATTATATCCCTGGAACGCAAAAATTCACAACTGTGCACCTATCCATTTCAGACGCTTCTGGTGACAACGCAATTTTAGAATACGTAAACGGAAAATTAAATATCCATCATAATCGGGCATATATCGTAATGACAAATGATCCGATTTTTGATCATCAATTAGCGATCAATAAATACTGGGAAAATGTTCCTGGAAAATCATTCCTTCCAGGTTCTGTTAATGCTTCAGATCGTTTTGTGCGTGCCAATTTCTATATTAATTCTATCCCTAAAACAGATGACATTCGTTTAGCTGTTGCAGGAGTTTTTAGTGTAATTAGAACGGTTTCTGTTCCTTATGGGTTTGAAATTGAAGGGTTTCCTAATTTATCAACAACAAGATGGAGATCTGTTTCAGACCAGAAGAACTTAATTTATTTCTTTGAAACAGCCATAACACCTAATACATTTTGGGTAGATCTAAAAAAGATTGATTTCAGTCCAAAAGCAGGTATAAAAAAACTTGATTTATCCAATCATAAAACATATTATGGGGAAGCAAATGCAGAATTTAAGCCTTCACAACCTTTTAAATTTTTAGGTATTTAAAAAACCATAACCTAATAAAAGCGGCGTTAAAATTTTTCATTTTAACGCCGCTTTTTGTTTCTTTTTTTTTATTACTATTACTTCACACCTATCTTTTAAGGACTGAAACACTGAATATTCTACCCACTAAATCATAAATATAAAAGTGCAATAAACATTCTTAGCACAACTAAAAAAAAATGCTACATTTGCTGCAAACACTGTAGAGTCAACCCATTCAATTTAAAGTGTTTATTCAATCACTTTTCATACTTCAATATGACTGAAACACACTTTGAGTTGCCCTTTTTCACCAACTTATTGATCCTTCTAGTTGGGGCTCGAATATTAGGCGAGCTATTTGAAAGGCTCAAACAACCGTCAATGATAGGAGAAATAATTGCTGGAATAATACTTGGCCCTAGTATCCTAAACCTCATTCATCGCTCAGAAGAAATCAAAGTCATTTCGGAGTTAGGTATTTTCCTTCTAGTAATAATAGTCGGTCTAGAAATAAACATCGATGATATCTTAAAATCACTAAAAGGGAAAAATATCATCATTTCTTTTATGGCTTTTTTTGTACCTATTAGTGGAGGTTTAGCTGTTGGATATTTTTTTAACCAAGACCTTATGACTTCAGTATTTATAGGTTTATGCGTAGCCATAACAGCACTACCTGTTAGTATCAGAATACTGATGGATCTAGGAAAAATAAATTCTGAGGTTGGACAGAAAATAATATCAATAGCCATTTTTGACGATGTTTTAGCTCTTTCAATCCTTGGAGTACTGTTAAATATAAAAGACAGTGATATGACTCTAGCCTCCATCATAAAAGCTGGATCTATATCCGCATTAAAGCTTACAATCTTCTTAATTTTATTATCAATAGCATATTTTTTAATCAAGAAAGGTCTAAAGAAAGAAAACTATATTCAAGATAGATTGAACAAATTTGTGTACTTTTTAAAAGGAAAAGAAACATTATTTGCCTTATTTTTTGCCTTCGTTTTACTATTTTCTACAATTACAGAAAACCTTGGTCTACACTTTATTGTAGGCGCATTCTTTGCTTCCATGCTTATTAGTGAGTCATTAATTGGAAGGGACAACCTTAAGGCCATTGAATCAACAACAACCAGTATCTCAATGGGCTTTTTAGCACCGATATTTTTTGCTGGTATTGGGCTTGAGTTCAATTTTTCATCCATTACAAACCTATCATTACTAATAGCTATAATATTGGTATCCTATTTTTCTAAAATCATTGGAGGTTATGTTGGTGGTGTTTTTGCTGGATTAAAATCCAAAGTCGCATTTACATTAGGCATTGGTCTAAATGCAAGAGGAATAATGGAATTGGTAATAGCCAATATAGCCTATCGAAATGGTATAATAACAACCGAAATTTTCTCCATTTTAGTCATTATGGGAGTTTTAACCACCTTAACGACTCCTCTTTTATTAAAAAAAGCGTTTAAATCTTTAGAAGACACAGAAAAAAAAATCGCTTAACAACTTATAAATTCTGCAAAAACATTACTTTTAGTACCATACACAAACAATATGGAAAATAAAATATTTGATTATCCCATCACCATTAAAGAACATCATCTAGACACGTTTGGCCATGTAAATAATGCCACATACTTGCAAATTTATGAAGAAGCAAGATGGGAATTAATCACCCAAAGAGGATATGGCTTGAGTAAAATTAAAAGTTCTGGTTTAGGCCCTATCATTCTCGAAATCAACATTAAGTTTTTAAAAGAAATACACCTCAGAAAAGAAGTAGTCATTCGCACACAAAGCCTAGGTTATACTGGAAAAATCAGTCGTTTAAAACAATGGATAACAGATAATGATGGTACTATCTATTCTGAAGTTGAAATGGTTTTAGGTTTGTTTGATACAAAAGAACGAAAATTAATAGAACCAACAGAAGATTGGATAAACGCTTTCAATTAACTAGAAACGTACACTTACAATTTGCTGAGCTCGATAATCAAATTATCGAGCTTTTATTTTTTACAATGAAAAAATAAAACAATTCATAAAACTTTCCAAAAACAGCCAAATTGTCATAAATAAATAATCAATCCACCTTTAAGCCTGCCAATTATTCCTATTTTATTGTAATTTGCATGTTTGGTTATTAATTTGAAGAAATCTTTTGACAAGCTATAAACTATCCTATGGACATTCAAAAATTAACAATAAAATCGCAAGAAGCCTTGCAAAAAGCGGAACAAATAGCCCAACTTAACGGCCACCAAGCTATTGAAAACGCACACCTTTTAAAAGGTATATTTGACACAGACAAAGACGTAACACCCTACTTATTAAGTAAATGCAACGTTGATGATCAATTATTAGAACGAGCTGTAGACAGTATAATTCAAAGTTTACCAAAAGTTTCAGGAGGACAACTCTATTTATCTAACTCAGCCAATCAGACGCTTACCCAGGCGTTTAATGCAATGTCTGAGTTTAATGATGAATATGTAACAGTCGAGTTACTTCTATATGCAATGATTAATGCATCAGATTCAATAGGCAAACTACTAAAAGACAACAAACTAAATCAAAAAGAATTTAAAAAACAGATTATGGATTTAAGAAACGGAGAAAGAGTTACTTCAAATTCACAAGAATCTACGTATAAATCGTTAGAAAAATACGCTAAAAATCTTAATGAATTAGCCAGTTCAGGAAAACTTGACCCTGTAATTGGAAGAGATGAAGAAATACGTAGAGTATTACAAATCTTAACACGAAGAACGAAAAACAATCCTATCCTTATCGGTGAACCAGGCGTTGGAAAAACAGCTATTGCAGAAGGTATTGCACATAGAATTGTGGAGGGTGATGTACCTGAAAATTTAAAGTCAAAAATTGTCTACTCTCTTGACATGGGGGCTTTAGTTGCAGGAGCCAAATACAAAGGTGAATTTGAAGAACGCCTAAAAGCTGTGGTAAAAGAAGTAATTCAGGCGGATGGAGATATCATTTTGTTTATCGATGAGATACACACTCTAATTGGAGCAGGTGGTGGTGAAGGCGCAATGGATGCTGCCAACATTTTAAAACCAGCATTAGCTCGTGGTGAATTAAGAGCGGTTGGAGCGACTACTTTGGATGAATATCAGAAGTACTTTGAAAAAGACAAAGCACTAGTCCGTCGTTTCCAAACAGTTATGGTAGATGAACCTTCTGCGGAAGATGCCATTTCCATTTTAAGAGGAATCAAAGAAAAATATGAAAACCATCACAAAGTTCTTATAAAAGATGCCGCAATTATAGCTGCCGTTGAATTATCGCAACGTTATATCACCGAACGTCATTTACCAGATAAAGCGATCGACCTAATGGATGAAGCTGCCTCTAAATTGCGTATGGAAATCAATTCTAAACCAGAAGAGCTGGATGAAATTGAGCGTAAAATCATGCAATTGGAAATTGAAAGAGAGGCCATTAAAAGAGAAAAAGATGAAAAGAAAATAACATATCTTGAACAAGAACTTGCTGAATGGTACGAAAAGAGAGATGGCTTTAGGGCAAAGTGGCAAGCTGAGAAAGATATAATCGATGCTGTTCAAATAGCTAAAGAACAAATAGATGTTCTAGAACTACAAGCGCAGCAAGCAGAACGCGCAGGTGATTATGGGAAAGTAGCTGAAATACGTTATGGAAAAATTACAGAAGCTAAAAATCAGTTAGAAGAAAGTAAAATAAAGTTAACAGAACTACAAAGTAAATCACAACTCATCCGTGAAGAAGTTGGTGCTGACGAGATCGCAGAAGTAGTAGCAAAATGGACTGGAATTCCGGTCGCTAAAATGATGGAAAGTGAAGTCGCTAAGTTACTTCGCTTGGAGGATGAATTAGAAGATCGTGTAGTTGGACAAGATCAAGCGATTGAAGCATTAGCAGATGCAGTAAGAAGGTCAAGAGCTGGGCTTCAAGATAAACATAAGCCTATTGGCTCTTTTATTTTCCTTGGAACAACTGGTGTTGGTAAAACCGAATTGGCCAAAGCATTGGCTGAATATATGTTCAATGATGATAACGCCATGACAAGAATTGACATGTCCGAATTCCAAGAGAAACACAGTGTATCCCGTTTAGTGGGTGCGCCTCCAGGATATGTAGGATATGACGAAGGTGGACAATTGACTGAAGCTGTACGTCGTAAACCTTATTCGATTGTGTTGCTAGATGAAATTGAAAAAGCGCATCCGGATGTGTTCAATATTTTATTGCAAGTTTTAGACGATGGACGATTGACAGACAACAAAGGTCGAGTTGTGAATTTCAAAAATACAATCATCATTATGACCTCAAACATGGGTTCTCATATCATTCATGAACGATTTGAAAATGTAACTGAACTGGAATATCCAAAAGTGGCAGAGCAAACTAAAAAAGAAGTTCTAGAACTTTTAAAAACAACCATTCGACCGGAATTTTTAAACAGAATCGATGAAATCTTAATGTTCAATCCATTAAGCAAAGCTAACATTCGAAATATTGTTCGAATTCAATTGAACAATCTTAAAAAGACTTTAGCGGAGCAAGGTATTCAATTAGAAGTTTCCAACGAAGCTTTTGATTGGATTACCAATGAAGGATATGACCCATTCTTTGGAGCAAGACCTGTAAAACGCGTCATCCAAAGAAATGTTATGAACAGTTTATCTAAAGCCATTTTGGGCGGAACCATTGATCGAGAAAACCCAATCGTAATGGATATCTTCGATGGTGAAATTGTCTTTAGAAAACCAATTGAAAATGAAGTACTGATATAAAATATAAAGTCTTCATTAATATTATTAAAAAGAAAAGCGGGAATTAGTAATTAATTCCCGCTTTTTTATTCTATTTGGGATTATGAAATCCCTTCAAAACCTTCTTAATATTATTTGTGCGTCGTTGTTGATTTTCGAATATTTCAATCCCAATGTTTGGTATGGAATCGGAAATCGTCCTTACTACTTATATGGAACGCTTTTACTAATTTATGTTCTTTTCTTTTTTTATAGAAAAAAAACTAATCGTTGATTTTCAATGCTAAATAAGTCATTAATAGCCCAAAAAAAGCAAAAATTCCAAATGAATATCTAAGATCAGCTAATTCAGCAATGTAACCAATTAATGGCGGACCAAGTAAAAAACCTAAAAAGCTAATACTTGAAACCATTGTAATAGCCATTCCTGATGCGATTGTTTTATGTCTTCCTGCAATCGAATAAACCACAGGAACATTACATGCGACCCCAACTCCCACTAACATAAATGCCAACATACTTGGTACCATTTGAGGGAATAATACCGACAACCCCATTCCTAAAAACATTAACACGCCACTGATTTGAAGCGTTCGTTTCTTTCCAATCTTTTGAATGATTTTATCTCCTATAAATCTTCCAGAAGCCATCATAATCATAAACGATGTATAGCCCAAAACTACATTTTGTTTAGCAACCTTCACCACCTCTTGAAAATACACACCACTCCAATCAAACATTGCTCCTTCAACAGCCATACTGCAGAAACCTATGATTCCTAAAATAACTAATGACCGATCCATCTTGAAACCGGTCGCTTTTTGTTCTTCCACCCCTTCCGGTGCCACAACTAAATTACGCGAAGCCCATAACCACATGACAATTACAATAAAAGCTGCAATTGAAAAATGGAGCCATGTCGGAACATCTAATGCGATCATCCACATACCTAATAACGCACCGAAAAAACCAGCGATGCTCCATCCTCCGTGAAAACTGGTCATAATCGAGCGACCATAAAGATTTTCAACTAAAACCCCTTGTGTATTTGTTGAAATGTTACACATGTTACTAAACGTTCCAAATAACATCAAGACACCTGCCAATGTCCAAAAGGTTGGTGCCAGACCTATACCTACTAACATTATGGAATAAAAAAATAAACCTATCGATAAAATACGATGACTACCATATTTGTTTACCAATTTACCCACCAATGGCATAGTCAAAAGCTGACCGACCGGAATCATTAAAAGTAATGAACCTAACTGACCTTCAGATAAATCAAGTTGCTCTTTAATGATAGGAATCCGAGAAGCCCAAGATGAAAAAATGATTCCATGACAGAAAAAAAATAGCATTACTGCTGCACGATAAGTCTTATGACTCTTGCTCTCTACACTTTGCTTAATATCCACACTAAAAAATTAAAGAATCAAAATTACTAAGTTTTCAGGGATCGCATTCAAAATAATAGAAGTAAACGAACTTCTTTTTCGTCATTATTTGGGTGCTATGCTAAAATATACGTATCTGATGAGCAATAACAAAATTAGGTTATCTATCTTTACGGCTCTTATTTAAAGGGGCTCTCCTCTTATTATTAATATTATCTTATGAAAACTTTACAATTAATAGTTTTTACTATTGTATCATTGTTTACATCTCTTCTTTACGCCCAAGAGGAAATAGACAGTACCGATATCTGGATTCAGGATATTGAACAATCATTAAATTTACAAGAAGGAAAAATTAAACTAAAAAGCGCAAATGCAACTATCACAACACCATCGGGATATGCCTTTTTAGATGCTACGCAGGCGAAATATGTTTTAAGTGAATTATGGGGTAACCCAGAGGACGAGTCTATTTTAGGTCTATTAGTAAAAAAAGAATACGGTGTCCTTAACGACAAATCACTCGCCTTTACGGTTAGTTATGACAACATAGGTTACGTAGAGGGTGATGATGCTAATTCAATTGATTATCATGACTTACTAAAGGATTTGATAAAAGAAACAAATGAAGCTAACACCTGGAGAATAGAACAAGGATTCCCTAAGATTTATGTAATTGGATGGGCTTCAAATCCTTTTTATGACTCTAAAAACAAAGTTCTACATTGGGCCAAGCAGTTACATTTTGAAGGAGAAGAAGAAAATACTTTAAATTATAATCTACGTGTGTTAGGACGTCATGGAGTATTATTCATTAACGCCGTTGGTACAATGAAAGATTTACCTTCAATTAAAAAGGATATCAATCCTATAATCAATAGCATTAAGTTCGATGAAGGAAGTCGTTACAAAGACTTTGATTCAAGCACAGATGATATCGCTGCGTGGACGATTGGTGGACTGGTAGCAGGAAAGGTTGTTGCAAAAGCAGGTCTATTTACCGTTCTTGCAAAATTTGGTAAAATTATTGCGATCGCAGTTGGTGGTATTGCTATTGGACTTTGGAAAAAAATTAAAGGAAGAAAAAATTAATAAAGCCTATTTTACTATCTTACTGTTAATATTTTCTAAAGGAAACTAAAAGTTCAGATTTAATTAAATAGATTTGCTTTACTCAATAACACATAATATTATGAAACAATTAAGATTAATAACAGTACTATCTTTAATGGTTATTACGCTTTTCACCTCTTGTAACAAAGTGAAAAATGCTCCTTTTAAGCAAGGTGATTACTATGGAACTGTTCGAGTATATCAAAACAAAAATTTAATCTATGAATCAAACTATGAGTTAGATTTAGATAAGAAAACTTTCGAAGGGGAAGATAAAAAGATAAACAACTATGAAACAAAAGGAAATTATTCCGTTGATAAAGACAATCATATTACTTTTTCACCATATACGATACAGGATAGTTCTTATTTAAATGGTTCATTTGTATATCAATATAACAAAGCGAACAAACGTCTTTTACTTTCTAAAAACGAAGGAGATTTTCAATATCAATATGACTTCTATCTAGAAGCTGATAATTAATAAAACTAAAAAGGGAACCAAATTAAAATGGTTCCCTTTTTTCATGTCACAATTTACTGGAGTCATCCTAATCTATCTATATTCAACGCTAAATGCGGAAAACGATGAATAAGTTCTTCCCGAGAATATAATTTAAAATCTTCAAATTTAAATCCAGGAGCAACCACGCAACTCACCAAAGAATAGCCATCTTGCCCTTTCATTTTAGATCCAAATATTGTATTTGCCTCCACTAAAAATTGAGGTCTATAATTATCCAACCCTAAGGGTCCTAATTCAACAACTGAACACATGCCATCCTCAGATATGCAATGTACCTCTAAAGGATTACCCTGATGAAAGAACCATAATTCATCCTGATTAATCTTATGCCAATAAGAAACCTGCCCTGGTTCCAACAAAAAGAAGATAACAGACACAATTTCATGTTCACCAATTTGCTTGTCAGAACGATACGTCTCCACATAATACCCTCCTTCTGGATGAGGCAACATATTTAGTTTTTCAACAATCTCTTGAGCAGTCATACTTTAAAATTCTATTGGCCCTTTGGGAACCGGTGGCGTTTTACTTTTCGTTTTAAACGGTAAAAAATATTTAATCTCGAAAGCTAAATAAGTACCATTAACTCGACCTTGGTTGATTGCATCATTTTCTAACTGAAACCCCTCATTTTGATAAATAGAACTCATATAAAATAAAGGCTTAACAGGAATATTGAAAATTCCACCTAAGTAAAAAATACCAGCTGATTTTGTTCTATACTCTACCCCTAAATTTGCACTTAAATTAAACTGAACCTTCTTAGCCAATGTTGTATGAATAAAATGATGGTTACTATTTGGTTCAATATAACGAACACGCGCTAAACTTGGGTTATAAACGATCCCACCTCCTACGGAAGCATTCATATAAACTTTCTCTGCTAAACGAATATAAAACAAAGCATTTACAGGAATTTCATAGGTTACAAAACGAATATTTTGATCTGCATACAAGTTAGAATCGGCAAGGGTGGAAATTATGTTATATCTTCGTTGAGTCGTAGATATCCCTGTTTCTATCGCTATCGTTTTAGTAATTCCAAAACGAATAACACCTCCTAATGAATAACCTGCAATTTGTTTTACTGCAACATTGAAATTTTCAACATCAAAATCTAGGCCTTTTGTTCCAATCCAACTAGCAGGAAAAATAGGTTTAACTTGTAAACCAAAATAAGTAGGAATGCGCTCTTTACCTTTTTTTGTTCTTTCCACAGGTGGTTCTTGAGACCAAGTTGTAAAACAAACAAAAGATAGTAAAAAACTAACCAATATATTATTCTTAATCAATATCATCTGCTTTAGCTGTTTCACTTATTTATCCAAGTTGTACAATACTCTATAGGTTTTCTTCTAGACTTTGGCCATTCTTCGTTAGGATATCCAAGGTAAAATAGACCTAAACACTTATCCTCCTCCTCAACTTGAAGAAATTCATTCATCTCTTTGGACGCGATAACTTTAGGCGTTGCCAAAAAAGCACCAATTCCATATGCTGTGGCTGTCAAATGCATATTCTGAACAGCAGAAGCAACAGCCATTGTTTCATCTAATTCACTGATCTTAGACTCCTGAGACCGATTCATTACTATAGCAACAATTGCAGTTGTTTTTAAAGGTCTAGCCATCAACTTAGCCAACTTCACGTCATTTTGCTTTTCTTCTGGAATCAACTTCAAATATAACTCTCCTAGTTTCTGACTCAATCTCGGTAATGCATCATCGGTCAAGACCACAAATTTCCATGGTTGCATATTGTTATGACTAGGAGCCCAAATTGCATTATTGAGCAATAATTCTATTTGTTCTTTATGCACTTTTCGTGAACTAAATTGTTCCGGATAGATTGTTCTGCGATCGCGAATTAACTCATTTACTTCTGAAAGGTTGTATTTCATAGACATGTACTTAATACGTCAAAAGTAACAAGAATATTGCATTTACTCTACAATATTTAGTCATATAGACTCAGTACTTTAACCAAAGAACCCTAGCCTCAATCATCCAAAATAGTATTTTTGCATTTTTTCATCAATTATGCGTATTACTTACAATTCACCATTTGTTCTCAGTTTTGCATTACTTGCACTATTTGTATACATCATTTCATTTAGTACAGGTGGACAAATACCTATTTTAGTTTTAAACGGTCAATTTAATTTTTCTCAATGGCAGAGTTATGTTGGACTATTTCTATACCCGCTATGTCATTCCGATGTCACCCATTTCGTATCGAATTTTAGTATAATATTATTAGTTGGTCCATTATTGGAGCGACACCTAGGTTGGAAGAAATTGCTAACGATGTCAATCGTTACCACCTTAATTATTGGACTAATCCATATCCTAATATCAAATCAAGGACTCATCGGTGCTAGCGGCTTAGTATTTCTTTACATTATACTTTCGAGTTTGACCAACTCAAGCGACAAGGAAATTCCGTTAACCTTTTTACTCGTACTTTCATTATTTTTAGGTCAAGAAATAATGAATGCCTTTAAGCATGACAACATATCTCAGATGGCACATATTGTTGGTGGCTTAATGGCCATTGTCTATAGATACGTCTTCAATTACAAATAGATGACTATAAAAAAAGCCCGCTTTACCAGCGGGCTTAAAAAAAAACTCTATCAATACTTAGAATTTTACAACTCTTAAGTTTTGGTTATTATTAATTTTTATAACATAAACACCTACAGGGAAATCAGCTAAACTAATTTTAACTTCAGTACCTGAATGTTTTCCATTGTACACCAATTGTCCGACAGAATTATATACTTCAATTAAATCATTATTGAATGAATTACTAGAAGTAACAACAAATATCTCCGTCGTTGGGTTTGGATGAACACTAATTGTATTTCCATCTAAATGTGAAATTGATAAATCATTCATATCTACACATTCAGAGCGGGTCATACAGTTATTCAATGTGATTTCACAAGCATAAACACCTCTTACTGTTGGGGTAAACGTACGACTAGTAGCATTTGCAATCACAGCAAAATCATTAGCACAATCGACCCATTGGTACGTCGCATTTTGTTGAGAAACGGTTAATGTTGATCCACTTCGAGTAATATTTCTGTTAGTCGGATTCAATATTAAATTCATGTTAATAACGCTATCACATCCATTTACAGCTGGAATTGCAGCCGTGTACATCCCTGAAGTAGTATAAGACTGTCCATTAACTGCCCACACATATGGAGATTCACATGCACGAACGGTAACAAATGATTCCCCTTCATTTAGTACTACTAAACTCAAGTTGATCGTACTGTCACATCCTGTGCTAGCTTCAATAGTACGTGTAAAATATCCTGTTTCAGTTAAAGGCTCTTCACCAAACATAAAAGGTAAAGTAGAAACACATACAACTTCTTCCACTTCAACCGTTTCATTTGTACAAGCACAGGTAACAGCTGCACGCCATCCTCTATAAACCACAGAACCGTCTGAATAGAACTGCACTGTTAACGAACCATCAGCAGCTGAAGAAGTGATTGGTTGTCCACCATTCGGTAAAGCTTGACCGTTAAATTCAAACAATTGTGGAGCGGCAATACTGTTACCATTAAATACTCTTAAGTCATCGATACCTTCTGTACGGAAATCAGAGAATGTCAAGATCACTTGTGTTTGTCCTTCTGGATAAAAAGTAACAATACCTGATTCGCTATTTGTATAATCTGCGTCTGCACCTCCTGAATCATAGAATACCATTGCACAAGTTGTACGAGTTTGCTGTCCAGTACGTGGCATTGAAAAAGCATCGACAAGTCTAAATACAGATGGAGTCGAATAAACTGTCGTCCCCGTTCCATTACATGTCATTCTTAATCTATAGTAAGAAATAGTATCTTCTAAAGGTGCGGTAATTGGACTATTTGATATGGTTGCTCCAACGATATCCTCCCAAGGTCCGTTCGGTGATAAGGAAGATTGCCACTGGTAAGAAACGTTTGCCGCTAGTGTTTGATTCTGAACTGTACCAACAAATACAGCACCACCTTGTCCAATAGATGGCAAAAGAACAGCTTGTCCACCAACCAAAGAAGCATCACATAAAGGATTTGCATTTGCCACACAACCAATTACAGCTTCCCATCCATCATAAGTTACAGAACCATCCGTTACGAACGTAACCGTTAATGTACCATCAGTTGCTGTCGAAACGATAGGCAACCCACCATTTGGTAATAAGCTACCTCCAAAAGCTGGAAGTATAACAGGATCAGTGATATTCGAACCATTAAAAATGGTAATTAAATCAGGAGATTGTTCCGTTCTAAATTGAGTAAACGTCAATTGCACAGCCAAAGAAGGGTCTGTTGGAGCAATCGTGACACGCCCACTAAAATTATTAGAGTAAACGGCTTGACCTCCTGGATCAGTAAACACACCATTACAAGCTGTTACTAATGCAGGTCCAACCGGCATCACCACTGAAGGAACGATTCTAAAAGAATCAATATTTGCAGAATAAGTAACATCTCCAGTAGCTGTACACGTTAGCATTAATCTATAATATGACATCGTATCTGTTCCAACCGCTAAAGGACTTGAAAAATTTGTTGCTCCTGCAACAGTAACCCAAGGTCCATTTACTGATGTTGCTCTTTCCCACTGATATTGAACACCTGTATAATTTACCTGAGGAATACGTCCCGTAATTGTACTGTTACTAAAACCTGCCCTTGCACTCAACTGAATATCAACATCTTCAATTGGACCATCACATGCATAAACACATCCAATAGTTGCTTCCCATCCACGATAAGTACCAGAACCATCAGAATTAAAAGTAACAGTCAATGAACCATTATTTGCCGTTGAAATAATAGGGTTACCTAAGTTAGGTAAAGTTCCTGATCCACCGAAGTTATTGATTAATGGTGTACCAGTTGCTGTATTACCATTGAAAACACGAATATAATCCCATGTAGCACTTTCCATATCGAAGAAAGTAAATGTAATCTGTACAGATGCACCTGGTGAAGACGGATTGAAAACAACTGTTCCATTCTCATAAGCTGAATAGTTACCTACATCGGTACCACTATCAAAGAATGCAAAATCACATCCAGTTACAGTACTAGTACCAGTTGTAGGCATTATTACAACAGGTAAAACAGTATAAGGTTCTGGATTTGAATAAACAATTGTATTTGAAATCGTACAATTCGATTCTAAACGATAATAAGTAACTCCCGGTGCTGCAGCAGCAGTAATTGAACTCCCCCTATTTGTCGCGCCTGCAACATTTGTCCATGGTCCATTTTCTGAAGCCGATTGTTGCCATTGGTAAGTGATACCACGAGCTTGTGTTCCATTACTTACAGAAGCATTAAAAGCTCTACTCGGATAACCTTGACTTGCTGAAAATTGAGTTTGTCCTGCAACTATGGTAGCATCACAAATTGGATTCATGTTTTGTGTACAACCAATATTTGCAAGCCATCCTGCAGCAACAGTTGATGCATTGGAAACAAAACGAACAGTTAAAGTACCATCCGGTCCTTGAGAAACAATTGGTTGCCCTGCATTTGGTAATATATTTGCACCAGAATGTTGATTAACTAAAACTGGAGAAGCAACTGAAGACCCATCAAAAATAGATAGGAAATCACTATTTACTTGTGTATTAAACTCTGTAAATGTCAAAGTTACAGCCATTGTTGGATCATTTGGAACAATCGTAACAACGCCGTCAAAGTTATTCGCATAATTTCCAGTTAATCCAGCATCTACAAAAATTCCACTACAAGTCGTTATTGTCGAATTTCCAGCAGCAATAGGGAAATTAGGTAAAACTGTAAAAGACTGAACATTTGAATATGTTATATCTCCTGTAACTCCACACGTTAATTTAAGCCGATAATAATACACTCCTGCAGTTGCTGGAGCAACAATATTTGCTGTAAAACTTGTACCGTTAGCAACGTTCGTCCACGGTCCTGTTAAAGAATTAGAAGTCTCCCATTGATAAGTAACACGTCCACTTGTAACCTGTGGTGCTGAACCAACAAAAGCCTGCCCTGATATACCTTCTGATCTTGTTAAAGCGATCACAACATCATTAATCGGTCCTGCACAATTTGCCACACAAGAAATTGTTGCTGCCCAGCCATCATACTGAACAGAACCATCTGAGGAGAAACGAACAGTTAATGACCCGTCTGCAGCACTAGACATAATTGGTAAGCCACCATTTGGTAATCCGGTGTAACCTGAACTTGAATAAATTTGAGTTGCTCCAGTAGAGTTACCATTATATATGTAAAACAAATCACAACAACTTTCCACATTAAAAGAAGTAAAAACTAACTGAACAGATGAGTTAGGACTTGCTGGATAAAAGGTCATCGTACCATTTGAATTCCCTGTATAGTTACCTGTCGCACCGCCATTATCATAGAAATTTCCTTCACAAGCAGTAAAACTTTGACTACCATTACCCATTAGGAAAATAGCTCTCGTCTCATACTGCACAACATTTGAAAAAGTTTCCAATTGAGAAGCTGTACACAAAACTCTCATTCTGTAATACCTTATACCTGCAGTGTTAATTGCAGTAATATTAGTTGATGCACTAGTTGCACCTGCAACATCAACCCAAGGACCAGTAGCAGTTTCTCCCATTTGCCATTGGTAAGAATAACCCGTAGCTTGCATACCTGATGCTCCAACTCTAAAAAGAGAGCCAAAACCTCCGTTAGTTGCAGAAATGGTTGCTGTAATTGTTTCTGTAGGATTACTACAAGCTGGAGCAGTAGAAGCAGTACAACCTAAAGTTGCTGCCCAACCTGCTCTTATAACAGAACCGTCTGAAGTAAAACGAACAGTTAATGATCCATCTGCTGCGGTTGAAGTATACGTTGCTCCGCCATTCGGTAGTGTCGTTCCATTCCCACTAAACAACTGAGTCGCATTTACATTGTTTCCATTAAATATGGTAACATAGTCACAACATCCTTCCAAAGTAAAAGAGGTAAATGTCAATTGAACATTTGAACCAACAACCTCTGGGTAAAAAGTTACGGTACCACTAAAACTACTTGAATAATCATTTGATGGACCACCATCATCATAAAAAGTACCCCCGCAGGTAATTATCGAATTAACCCCACTTTGGAGGTTATAACTTTGAGCATAAGCATTCGTGCCGCTCAAGGCATAGTAGAATACTAGCCAAAAAAGTAATAGTATTTTTTTCATTTGAGTAATAGAAATATGTTCGATAAAATTAATACATTTTTCTAATTATGAAAAGTTTTTTTTTACAACGAATACTATTCCCTTATAAATTTAAGGAAGAAACCTAAATCACATACCGAAGGGCTAAGCAAAAATGCTTGAACATTATGCAAACCTAAAAAAATACAAATTATAAAAAACTGAGAATTTAACTATTTTTAGATTCCTACTGTCATCTAATTTAACTATATAAACATCTATTAAATTATCATCTAATCTTTTAGTACATGGATAATGTAAATTATCTTTGGTTGTATAAGAATACATTGTTACAGCAACTCCAGCAATGATTTAATGTTTCATAAATGTAAACTTACGCTTTAGCATAGACAATGGAAAAATAAATAATAAACTTACTTAATTCAATGACTGTAGCCAATCCATCGTATTTATATTATCCGCATAATCAATTACTGTTGGCTCTTGCGCTTTCCCAAAAGGAAAGTAATCCTGTCCTACTACAACCTGAATCTCCTCTTTCTTTTCCTCTAGATATGCATCAACCTCTGCTTGACTCTCATATTCATGGTAGAACAACATTGCCAATGGAGAGTGCAAATCCCTTGTTTCTCTCAAGAGAATGAAATTATTATCTAAAAGGTTTATTAAATTCAATAAATGTACAGCTCTGTTATAATCATAATTATTTGAATATTTGAAATGGTTTATTATATCTCCATAGGGATAAATTGCTTCAAAAAATGAATCAAATTTGTACCCTTTTGGAACTATTAAATGAGACACATTTCTACATCCCAACCCAAAATAGGTGAAAATATCTTTCCCTAAATCAAATAATTCCTCTGTTGTTTCATTTCCGGTTAAAACAGCGACGGAAGTTCTATTCCCTCTAAAGATATGTGGATATTTCCCAAAATATTGTTGGAAATAATTTTGAGAATTATTGCTTCCAGTCGCAATAACAGCTTCGATACCTTCCATTTTACCTTGCACTAACACCATTCTATCTCCTAGAACTGGATTAATAGCTATCAAAGTTTCTTTAATCGCAGGCATTAAGAATTTATCATCTGAAGACAACTTACATAAAGCAATATTTCCAGAAATAAGTACACACAAAACATCATGAAAACCAACCAGTGGAATATTACCAGCCATTATCAAAGCAACATTTTTTGGATTTTCTGAAAACAAATAATTACCGCTCCATTCTGTAAGCTTTTCCTCTGTCAACCAACTTCCAATACCTCTGAATGCATTTCTGACACTAACAGATGTATACCAATTATTATAACGCTCCATTTGTATAGACAACTCAACCAACTTTTCAAATTGATGTAGGCCACATCCCATCTGCTCGCTGTAAACATTATCTCCAGTACCAATCGCACGTAATATTTCTCCTAATTGCGCGAACGCTTCTATAATTGCTTTTCTTTCCACAGCTACAAAATTACAAGGCTTGAATGATATTGACACATAAAAGCTATTTTTTTTACCTTTTATTTTGGGAAACGTAACTATATTTGTAGAAAAAAATCAAGATGGCGATAATGATTACCGAAGAGTGTATCAATTGTGGTGCATGTGAACCGGAATGTCCAAATACGGCAATTTACGAAGGAGGTATGGAGTGGAAATACTCTGACGGTACTTCTTTAACAGGTGATATTACAACATTAAATGGTGAAGACATGAATGCAGATGATGTACATGAACCAAAAGACATGGATGTATATTATATTGTTACAGATAAATGTACAGAATGTGTAGGTTTTCATGACGAACCACAATGTGCTGCCGTATGCCCTGTTGACTGTTGCGTTGACGATCCTGATTATAGAGAAAGTGAAGACGAATTACTTGCGAAGAAAGACTTCATGCACTTGTAATAAACATATGATAACATTTATATTCAAATGTGAATACTAAAAAAGAGGAATAATGTTTCCTCTTTTTTATTTTAAAGCTATTCTAAACTTGAGTTTATAATGGAGATCTCAACCTTTGCAATCCCTTGACGAACAAAATTAAGCTGTTTAGCCGCTAGAAGGCTTAAATCAATAACAAATGCTGATCGCTGAGGTAATCTATCATTAATTTTAACAACAACCACCGAATCATTTGCCATATTCTTCACACTAACTATAGTCCCAAAAGGTAAGCTCTTATGTGCTCCCGTGAGAAGTTTTTGATTAAAAACCTCTCCTGACGACGTCTTACGTCCCTGAAAAGCACTTGCATAATAAGTTGCCTTTCCAACTTCTACACTATTACTCGAAAAACCGAAAAGCAAAGTTGCAATAATCCCCCAACCCCATATTCTCATAGACTTAAATCTTCTATTTAGCGAGACCTAATCAACAAAAATCAAGCCAACAATAAAAACGCTAAATACCAACACATTACAATTCAAATAAAGGTAATGTTCATAGCTTATTTCCTATTCATTAAGCTAATCGTTAACCTAATCACATTATTATCCATTATGTTTGTACAAAAAAAGATGGACATACAATGGGTACAATCTATTTGCATGAGTTTCAAAGGTACAACCGAAGACCTTAAATGGGAGCACAATCTATGTTTTTGCGTAAAAGAAAAGATCTTTTGTATATTAAATATAGATCATACACCTCCAACGCTAGGAATAAAAGTTACAGCTGAAGAGTTTGAATTACTCATTTCAGAAAAAGGGATCAATCCTTCGCCCTATTTAAGTCGTGGAAATTGGATTACAATAAACAATGAGACAACATTAACCCGCATAGAGCTTGAAGAGTTTATTAAACAATCCTACGTAATTATTAAAAACAAACTACCCAAACGAATTCAATCAGAACTTTCTGAATAAGAATAATCAATTATCTTTATACTAGGTTAACAATTTTTCATTTATCTCTCACGACATTAATCATCTATCAATACCGATGCACATTATTGACTTTCTACAACTAAATAACAATCTTCCATCTGACATAATAGCCCTTTTTCAATCAGAAGTACAAAATCAAACATTAAAAAAAGGCACACAGATAATAGAAACAGGAAGTAGGAACAAAAATGTTTATTTCATTGAAGAAGGCCTGACTCGTATGTATTATTTAAAAGAAGATAAATCGATTACTCATCTTTTTTCTGATCAACATCAATTATTCACAAATATAGAGGTGATTTACTACGACGAACCTAGCTATTATAACATTGAATGCCTGGAAGATTGTCAACTGAATATTATGAATTACGACCGAATCATTGAGCTTGCGCAAACACACCCCATTTTAGATCAAATTACGAGAAACCTTCTATTTGAATCGCTTTATCGACTATCCAATCGAATACGTTCCATACAATTTCAATCTGCAGAAGATAGATATAAAGACTTGTTAAACAATTATCCAGAAATTTTGCAACGTACCTCACTTGGACATATAGCTTCCTATTTAGGTATATCTCAATCAACACTCAGTGTTATCAGAGGGAAAATATAATTTTATACATTATTAACATCCGATTTTTAGAAATCTAAAAAATAAAACCAACTTTAGACCATACATTTGTTGCATAAAATGAATCACATGCAACAGAATATTTGGCGAATTTCACTTCTATGCTTGAGCATAATTGCTTGTAAACCATCTACAAATAAAACCACAAGTAAACCTACTCCAAGCGTAAAACTTGAAACGGTGGCAACACAATCAGATACCTATATCTTACAATTATCTGGAAATATAGACGGGAAACAAACCGTTAAACTTGGTTTTATGGTTGCTGGTAAAATAGATCAATTCCCAGTGAATGAAGGTGACCTTGTTACAAAAGGAAAAACACTTGCTAAACTGGAACAAAATCAATATCAAATTGCTGTTAATTTAGCCTCATTACAAGTAAAGCAGCTAGAAGATGAATATAACCGCTTAAACAAAATGCGCCAAAAAGATGCTCTATCTGCGAGTGATTTTGAAAAAATAAGCATCGGTCTACTACAAGCTAAAGAACAATTAAAACTTCAACAAATAAACCTAGATCATACCATTTTGAAATCACCAATCAATGGAATGATTGTAAAAAAATTAAATCAAACTGGAGAAATAGTAGCACAAGGCTATCCTGTCGTTGTTGTTTCTGATATACGTAAAGTAAATGTTTTGGCTTATGTTCCTGAACAGGATCTACAATACATTAAAATAGGACAAAAAACAGAAGTTAACATTCAAGCTCTTGGCAAAATATACACAGGTATCATTCAAGAAGTTGGTGGAATGGCTGAAGCCACTACTCGATCATTTACAATAAAAGTAGAAGTCGATAACCCTGATTACAGTATTCGACCTGGTATGATTGCACAGGTGACCATTCCAACAAATCAAGAACGAATTATAATTGGAGTACCAACACAATCCGTTTTAAGAGATATCGATGGTAAAACATATGTTTACCTATTTGACGAGACAAAAAAGACAGTCTTTAAACGATTCGTGACATTAGGAAATGTATTAGGGAAACAAATTGAAATCAC
The DNA here is from genome assembly GCA_045629585.1 of Taishania sp. Taxonomy (GTDB): domain Bacteria; phylum Bacteroidota; class Bacteroidia; order Flavobacteriales_D; family Crocinitomicaceae; genus Taishania. Next base: position 24,674 of record JAZQRM010000060.1, read on the forward strand.
CAACGGCCTTATTGAAGGCGACAAAGTTGTTTCTAGCGGCCAAAACCGTTTGTCTGAAGGAATAGAAGTAGTAATTTTTCAATAGTTTAAATTATGAAATTTATTAAAGCAGCCTTACGTCACAAACAGGTAACACTTTCTGTTTTACTATTGGTTTTCATCACAGGTATTTACTCCTTATTGACCATGCCTCGTCGTGAAGATCCAAAAATCACAATTCGCGCAGGTCTTGTCGTTGCTTACTTCCCCGGTGCTAATTCCCATGAAGTTGAATTGCAAGTAACGCAAAAGGTGGAAGAATATCTTTTTCAGTTTAATGAGGTAAAAAAATCAAAAACTGTTTCCATTTCTCGAGATGGTTGTATGTCCATTTTTGTGGAATTAAATGACAATGTATCTCAACCTGATATTTTCTGGAGCACGTTGCGTCACCAAATGCTTATTACCAATAAAATTGCTTTACCAGAAGGGGTAATCGGTCCAATTGTTAATTCTGACTTTGGGGACACGGAAGCGATGGTGTTAGCGATCAAAAGTGAGACAGCAACTTATCCAGAACTGATGAAATATACATCTATGCTGGAGAACAACATTCGTCTCGTACCATCTGTTTCAAAAATTAAACGGATTGGTGAACAATCTGAAGAATATTTAGTAGAAATAAACAACACCAAATTAGCACAACTAGGTATTTCACTAGAAAACATCGTTAAAGTAATTCAATCGCAAAACACGCTACTTCCTGCAGGTGAAATAAAAACAGGTGATTTAACAATTCCGATTACAGCAGTTAGTCATTATCAAACAGAGGCTGATATCGCGAATCAAATTGTAGGAGCTTCACAAACTGGAGAGGTAATCTATTTAAGAGACATTTCAACAATCAAGCGTCAAGTAAAAGAAAGTCAAACAGAAGCATATGTGGATGGAAATCGCACTATTTTATTATCCATTCAAATGCATGAAAATAATAACATCGTTGATTTTGGAAATGCAGTTCGATCAAAAATTGAGGAAACAGAAAAAATGCTTCCATCCTCAGTTAACATCATAAATATAATTGATCAACCATCATTAGTTGACCACAATGTTGGACACTTTATTAAAGAATTTTTCATCGCAATCATAGCCGTAATATTAGTCGTACTATTAATGTTGCCATTACGTGTTGCTGCAGTTGCTGCAACGGCCATTCCAATAACAGTAAGTGTCACTTTTGCAATGCTACATCTATTTGGTCTAGAACTGCACCAAGTTTCGCTTGCTGCGTTGATTGTTGTATTAGGTATGGTTGTGGATGACGCAATTGTCATTGCCGACAATTATGTTGAAAAATTAGATGAAGGTGAAAAACCTTGGGATGCAGCATGGAAATCTGCAAGTGAACTATTCATACCTGTGCTATCCGCTACAATCACCATTATTGCGGCTTTTTTACCAATGGCGTTACTACCTGGAATGACCGGTGAATTTATCCGTGCACTACCTTATACTGTTACAATTGCATTATTTAGTTCTTTCTTCATCGCGGTTCTTTTGACCCCTTTATTGTGTTTTACATTTATCAAAAAAGGACTACACAGTTCGCAAGATAAACCATCATTAAAAAATAAAATACTAGATGGAATGCAGAACGGATATAATAAAGCATTGGATTATTGTATCACCAAACCAAAAACAATTGTAGCTATTAGCTTTTTCACTATAATACTAGCTGGCCTCCTATTTATTGGTGGTGTAAAGCAAAAATTCTTTCCAGCCGCTGAAAGAAATCAATTTGTGATTGAAGTGTGGCTTCCGACAGGATCACAAGTAGACGCAACGAGAACAGCTGTTCAAAAATTGGAAAAAATAGTTGCAAAAGAACAAGGAATCACCAATTACACAACATTCATTGGTACTTCAGCACCACGTTTTTATTACAACTACACACCTGTTTTGCCAACCAGTAATTTTGGTCAAATTGTAATTAATACTGAGACAGCCGAGCGTGCTCTCGAATTACAAGAAAAATGGGTAAATACACTTCAGCAAGAAGCACCAGAAGCATTTGTTGATGTTAAACTAATGCAACAAGGACAACCGCTCGATAATCCAGTAGAAATTCGCATTCAAGGAGAAGAACTTAGTGAAATTCTCACCCTAAAAGAAGAAGTTATTGCGATTGCCGAAGCTTCTCCTTTTTTAAAAAGCATACAATCTAATTTTAAAGAAGACTATTTCAGAGTAAATATTCAACTAAAAGACGAAGCGAAACGCCTTGGCTTCACAACAGAAAGTGTGGCAAAAATGTTATATACATCTGCCAATGGAGCACCAATCACAACAATGTACGAAGGGGACAAAGCCATACAAGTGACTTTAAAAACAGATGAGGGGAACAAGAATACAAATGACTTCACCCATCTAAATAATATTTACTTAGAATCTCCTGTAACACATGCAAATGTTCCTCTTAGTCAAATTGCTGATTTAGTACCTGCATGGTACACTGGACAAATTGTTCATAGAAATGGAATACGCACTTTGACCATTGGTTTAGAGCCTTTAGATCACATCCTCCCAAGTGAGTTATTGAAGGATATACGTTCAAAAATCAATTCAATAGCCTTACCTAATGGATACTCCATTGAATTTGGTGGAGAATACGGCAATCAACAGGAAACAATGTTACCAATGGCGGGGGTAATGGGGATCTCTATTGTATTAATATTCTTTATTCTCCTCTTCCAATTTCAAAATTTAAAGGAAACTATAATTGTAATTTTAACGATTCCCCTCAGTCTATTTGGCGCAATTTTAGGTCTTGTAGTCACAAGTAATAATTTTGGCTTCACTGCATTCATAGGATTAATCGCCTTATCCGGAATTGTAGTACGTAACGCTATTATTTTGGTGGATTATGCTCGTGAATTACAGCATCTCCACGGAATGAGTATCCGTCAATCAGCAATCGAAGCTGGAAAACGAAGACTTCGCCCTATCTTTTTAACCGCAATGGCAGCTGCAATTGGGGTTGTTCCAATGATTATAAGTGGTTCTCCAATGTGGAGTCCTCTGGCTAGTATCATAGCTTTTGGTGTTGTTTGGAGTATGATTACCGCATTATTTACCGTGCCAATTATTTACATGTACTGGATCAAACCTTCAAAAAAGACAGAAGAATGAAAAAGTTATTAATGCTTATACCGAGTTTAATGGTTAGCCTAACCTGGGCACAAACCTATACAATGCAACAATTGGTTGATTCTGCATTAATCAATAATAAATTATTGCAAATAAAAACCTATCAAATAAAGGAAAAACAGGCTGCCTTGGCCTCCACGAATCAACTGAGATTACCAAATCTGACGATAATGGGGAATTACATGTATAATTTCACTCCTTTACGTGTTAATGTGCCTGCAGGTGCTCTTGGTTCAACCCCCATACCTGGGTTACCAATCTCTATTCCTATTCCGTTTGAAAATGTTAATCAGGTTATTGGAAAAAACAACACCGTGGTCGCTGGTGCCATTCTATACCAACCAATTACCGAACAATTTAAAATCAGCAACGGTACCAACGTCAAAAAAATAGATGTTCGAATTATTGAAGCTGAACAACAACAGACTGCTGAAAAAATAAAAAATGGAATTCAACAACTTTACTTAGGAATCAATGCAACGCGCTATGCAATTACAGCAATCGAAGGCAGTATTGAACTCGCGCAAGCAGAAGTTGACTATATTCAAGTAGCCATCGAAAGTGAAAAAGCTATTCCGATGAACTATTATGGTTTAAAAGCATCATTAGCAGATGAAAAGCAGAAGAAACTAAAAAAAGAGGCTGAATTATTAAAAATGGTCAATACCTTAAACCAATTAACTCAATTGCAATTAACAGCTAACCAGATTTCAGACCAAGTAGTATCATTTCCAGAAGAAGAAACATTATCAAACTATGTGGCAAAGGCGCAAAACAGCCCAGACTATCAAATTGCCTATCTAAATCAACAGAAAGCAATTGAAGGAATCAGAGCAACAAAAAACAGTTATCTACCCGACCTAGGAGTAATTGGCGGATACATGTATCAATATGGCATTGACTATATCAACAACAACTTCGCTGTACTAGGTGTAAATCTAAAATGGAATATCAATGATATTTTTAGAAACAAACAAGAACAGCATCAACGCGAAGCATTAAAAGCACAAGCTACTTTATTTGCAGAGCATACGCAATCTGAAATTGAACAAAATATTAATACCGCATACCAAGAACTAATGCTTGCAAAGCAATTAATCCTTGTGGCAGAGGAGGTCGACGAATATCGTTTGTTAAATTTCGAAATGCACAAAGACAAATTTGATGCAGGTCTAATTAATTACAAAGAATTAGTCAAAACGAAACAAGAGCATACCAAAGCAAAATCAGATTACTATGCTGCGCTTTTAAATTATCAAATACATTTAAGCCAAATTAGAGCATTAACTGGGCAATAAACATTGTGCAATATCATATTTTAAAAGGGTAAGCAATAAAAACTTACCCTTTTAAAGAAACTTCATCGAATCAACAAAAGTCTTTAATCCAATCATAAAACGTACAAAAAAACATTCCAAACAGAAATAATAGTTCGTTAAAACAACACTCCATTACTTTGAATTTAAGTATCTTTGCAGCATAATTTCATCATTGATTTTAAAAAAAAAGTGCTTCATTACAAAATTTTCAACAATACAAACACTAACGCACCATGGATTACTTTTATTCATGGTGCCGGAGGAAGTAGCAACATCTGGTTTAAACAATTAAAAGCTTTTAGAGAAAATTATAATCTACTACTAATTGATCTTAGAGGACATGGGCTTTCAAAAAACATTTATTCTGATTGGAAAAAATATTCATTTGAAGCTGTCGGAAATGATGTATTAGAAGTGTTGGATTTTCTTAAAATACAACAAACCCATTTTGTTGGAATTTCTTTAGGTACAATTATTATACGTGAATTAACAGAAAGGCATCCGGAAAGAACTTTAAGCATGATATTAGGTGGAGCTGTTACCCATTTCAATTTTAGATGCCGAATTCTAATGCGAATAGCAAATACCACAAAGTCTTTTGTACCGTACATGATTTTATATAATTTTTTCGCATTTATTATAATGCCGAAAAAAAATCACTCAGAATCGAGAAATTTATTTGTTTCCGAAGCTAAAAAACTATACCAAAAAGAGTTCAAAAAATGGATTTCAATGATCACTCAGTTGAAACCTATATTTAACCTCTTTCACTCAAAAGAAGCTGATAAACCAACTTTATATATAATGGGGAGTGAAGATTACCTCTTTTTGCCTTCAGTAAAAAAAATAGTTGCTTCTCACAAAAAGACATCCTTAGCAATTATTGAACATTGTGGACATGTTGTAAACATCGAACAACCTCAAATCTTTAATGCGCTTTTACTTGATCACTTACATTTGTTTGAAAAAAGATAGTACACCATATCGCAACAAAAGAAACACAACAAATTATTAATCAGCCGATTAATAAAAATTGTTATTGGTTAATTTTTATTAAAAAAAAGATGAAAATTAACAAATTTATCAGAAAAAAGTGCATTTCTTTGTTATTGAATACTATTACTTTATAATCTCTTTCGATCTTGATTTATCTTAAAACGTAAATTCGTACGATTACAAGGAGCTTATATAAACGCTATTAATCAATCATTTACAAATGGTTTTAAGCACACTAAATTGCGAAGATGAAAAGATTCATCTCTGCGGACAAATACAACCTTTTGGTTATATGATTGTCTTTAATATGAGTAAACAATGTATTGCAATAAGTGAAAATTGTAAAGATTGGCTTAATCAGCCTATCGAATCCCTTTTAAATAAAAACATTCTTTTTTTCCAAGATCTATTTAAAACAGAAGATTGTTTAGATTTTAATGAAAATGAGATGCAGCTGTTACGTGAAGAAGCTATGCTCTTTTCTATAACATTAAACGAAATTCGTTATCAGCTAAATATTCAGATAAACAGTGAGCATTTATTCTTTGAATTTGAAGAAATTGATGCCTTAAATGTTGAGTTATCACAATTTCAAAAATTTCAAACCACATTAAATCGATCAAATAATATTTGGCAAACACTCTCCGATAGTATATATAAAATTATAGGATTTGATCGAATAATGATTTATCAATTCTTGGAAGATCAATCCGGTCAAGTTATAGCAGAAAGTGTACATGGAAATTTAGCACCTGTTCTTGGTTTCCGTTATCCAGAATTTGATATCCCAGCACAAGCACGTGCTATCTTTGTTCACAATCATAGTAGACAAACTCCTAACATCTTTGCAAAACCTGTTAATTTGATTGGTAAGTCAGTGCATGAAATAGATTTATCAAACTCACAAATTAGACAAATGTCACCTATCCATCTAAAATATTTAGAAAATACTGAGGTGACCGCAAGTGCAAGTTTTTCCATCATAGTAGAAAATAAATTGTGGGGTTTAGTTTGTTGCCAACATCAAAGTCCAAAATATATTACGCTCAATGAAAAAAACCTATGTCTCTTCATCACAAATTATGCAGCAAATAGATTTTTAGTTACTGAAAGAGACTTATCCTTAGAACAAGCAGAATTAATTAGAAATATAGAACTCGATTTAAAAGAAAAGTTATTCTATAATCAATCGTTGGAACTCATTCTTGATGATTTTTCAGAATCTTTTATGAAAATATTATCTGCTAGTGGACTTATCATAAAAACCCCTGAAACCATAATCAGATATGGAGACACTCCTTCTGATTTAGTCTATTCAGAAATAAGAAAAGATATAAAAGAAGCTTCTCCTATTGATGAAATCTACACAACACATCAATATTCATTAGAGAAAAGCAATAAAAAAATATATACAGACAATTGTTCAGGGATAGCTCGAATTAAGTTTGATCAAAATGAATTATATTCCATTTATTGGTTTAGAAAGGAGATTATAAAGGAAGAAATATGGGCCGGTAATCCTGAAAAAGTAAAAACATTTTCAGAAGAACATCAAGCATATATTTTTAATCCTAGAAATAATTTTGATGCATGGAGAAATATAGTCTACAAACAAGCAGAACAATGGTCAAATTTTGATTTAAAATTTTTACACCGTATCCATCAGATTATAAAAGAGTCGATTCTCCGAAAAATGGAGGAAACACGTGAATTAAATGAACGTTTAATAGAAATTAATAACCGTCTAGATGCGTACACTCATCAAATTGGTCATGATTTAAGAAATCCATTAACCACAATAAAAGCTAGTGCTGAATACCTACAAAGGTGTGATAACCTAAGTATTAATGTCATTACTCAGTTTTCAAACTATATTCTTGAAGCTACCAATTTAATTAATAATATCATTGATAAAACAATAGATTCGACTTCTCAATCGCCCATTCCTTTAAATTATTCACCAATCAATGTAGATCGTTTTATAGAACAAATTGTGCAACAAGCGGTCAAAGAATATAGCGTACAAAATTTCAAAATTCATATCGGTACCCTTCATCCTGTATCAGGTGAAAAAACACTCCTCTATCAACTTTTTATGAACATTATAAACAACGCGTTTAAGTTTAGTAGTAAACAAGAAATTACCGAAGTCAAAATTGAAAGTACTGTAGAAGCCGAAAATGTCGTTTATTACATTACCGATAATGGAATTGGAATTGAAGAAGAGGAAAATACTTCCATATTTAGCATGTTTAAACGCCTTTCAAATGCGGAAGAGTTCGAAGGAACAGGTGTTGGAATGTCAATAGTCAAAAGAATAGTTGAAAGGCTAAATGCAAATATATCCTTCGATTCGAAACTTGGAATCGGTACCACTTTTAAGATTTCATTTCCATATGCATACTAAACGATTAAAAGAAGAAACCAAGCATTTACATGATAGAGTTGAACATGTAATGCACTCAACACTGTTGTTTACAGGTGAGTTTACAGTTGCTCTCTATCAAAATTTCTTAATACAGTCCTATCGTTATCTTTCAAGTATTGAAAAAAACACAATACAACATTGGACAAATTATGCTGAAATAATTCAGCAAAAAACAGAAGCTGTAAAAAAAGATTTAACCATTCTTAAACTAGATTTACCATCATCTGAAATATTAAACCAAACTAATAATAGTAAATACTACACCCTTGGAAAGATTTATATTGTTCTTGGAGCAATGCTGGGGAATAAAATGATTTACAAAGCATTAAAATCAAACCCAGCCTTTACAACAGTACCTTTCTTTTATCTTACGGAGCATCAAGATCATCTAGGTGAAATTTGGAGTGCATTTCAAAACCATATAAATCAACTGGAAGAAGTACAACTGGAAGAAGTTATTGAGGGAGCTAAAACTGGTTATCTCTTTTTTGGTGAATAATGTAACTCAATTAGAAAATAGTTAAAGAATTAATGGATCGACCAATGTATTTCTCCAATGTTTTGTAACTTCCTTTTTTAAGATTCCGCTTTACAATTGCATTAAAAATAGTACGCTGTAATCCCACCGGAATCCCATAAATTCGAGTATTCTGCAACGTTAATATCAAAGCTGTGTGAGCAAGTGATTTTGGATTACCTTTTTTATCTGTCAATCCATCATCCATTAATCCATAATGAATACGCATAGACTCTTCGAAATGGCGAGGTGGAGTCAGTTTTACACGGAAAATCAATTCTTCATCAGCACGATTTAAAAAAGTATGAGGAGTACCAATTGGGGCTATAAACGTTTCACCTGGTTGAAGTTGAATCTCGTCTTTGTTCGTTTGATATTTCAATGTCAATTGACCTGAAATACATTCAAAAGATTCCGTGAAAACATCGTGTGTATGCAATGGCGGACCATCTCCATGCGGTGGCAATTTCACCTCCAAAAGCAAATATGCTCCGTTTGTTTCTTCTGCAGTTTCTAAAAAAGTGACGGTTTCTCCAGTGGCGCGATTTACAACTGTTCGAGGTAATTGTGTTGACATTTCTTTCTTTTGCACAAAAATACAACTTAAAAAAACAACACTTGTTGAATTCATGTAACAAACACTCCATTCTTCGTTTAGGTCAAACTACTTACTAAATACACCAAGCAAAAAAACATTATATTTATCTACTTAAAACGACTTATGAAGTACTTATTTCCGTTACTGTTTTGCACATCTCTTCTCTCTTGTAATTATTCTAAAAAGAAAAATATCTGCGCGAAAATTCAAGATAACGACCAAAAAAAAGTACGCTATACATTTTCACAATCTGAAATCGTTGATTTTGGTGTTTCTTCAGGGCTATATCAGATTCTTTACGATTATTCAAATCCTTTAGACACCTTTTACAACAGAGCATATGTAATCGGAAAGGATAGTATTGTTTACCTTCAGCTGGGATTCTTCAAAAACACAGATGAATACCGTGACTTCGCCCATCAAGGTGATAAAAAACAACTCATTCTATTCGACGGAATCACCAAACATTCACTCTCCCTTCCCCTATTCGACACGCATATGTCCAACTTCTCGATAAATGACCATATTATTTACTACTGGGGATTAAAAGATTACAAAACATACGCGTGTTATTACGATCTAAACACAAACAAACACCAGTCTATTTATTTAGGCCCGTCACCTGAAACGGATTTTGACGGAATATTTGGAGCGCCAATTGTAGAGAAAAATAACCAAGTCATTTTTAAACTGTATGATTTAGTTGAATCGACCTGGCATGTAAACGACACATGCACAAAAATTTTTATCTTCACTGAACCAATGCGTCATCGATTGCACTTATATGAAAATGACAACATAAATAAAGAAACTAATCATGAAAATATTTAAACAATTCACCTATCTATACTGTATTTTACTATATACCATTGGTTTAATATATGTTATAGAGGAAAACATAGCATTTCACTATCATAAAGATTTTTTTGAAGGTTACCGATTAGCCGTTCCGATTTTACTTTTTCTTTTTTTTCATATTCCGGTAGTACTATTTTTTATAATAGTCAAAAACACATCAAAATGGGCAATCCTTCTGGCAACAATGGGACTTTTATATTTATGTTTTTTCGTAGGTTTCCAGCTCGCTTTATTTATTGGATTAATAACCATAATCGCTGCATTAGTTTATCATTGCTTTGATTTTTTGAGATTAATAAAAGATTCAAACACAGAAGTAAACTGAATTAAAAAAGTAGATTCCTTCTTGATAATTAACTACCTTTGCCCACCTAAAAAAAAAATAGAAAATGCAGAAATTCATCCCAGTTGCATTATTTATAGCAACTTTTATATTGGTATTAAAAGCTGCTATTTTATTTACATCTGAATCAGAATCCATCGACTGGTTGGATATTAACCCAAAAGCACTTTTAATAAGTGGTGGAATTGGCGCATTTGTAGTGGCTTTATACAAAATCTTAGTTGCAAAAGTAAAAATGGCTCTATTACTATTGATAATTGTTGGATTAATCCTACTTTTTAATATTTATTTAAAGTCTTAATAGACATAAGAATAATCAGTAATAAACATAACAAATAAAGACAATACAGACCTTTGTTGAAACTTTCATTCCAATAATAGTCAATAATTTAGTTATTGATAACAATCAGAATAGTTCTTATCTCAAGAATTAACGCTAAATTTGCAACCTAATTAAAAAAAACATCGTTAAGAAAAAATGAGCAACGTAGCACTTGGTAATCACATTCTTGTTGAATTCATGAACTGTGATCCGCACGTTATGAATGACGTAGCGGGTATTGAGCGTGATATGGTTGACGCAGCACGCAAGGCTGGAGCAACAGTTATCAACTCAACTTTTCACCATTTTTCTCCATGGGGAGTATCTGGTGTTGTAGTAATCCAAGAAAGTCACCTTGCAATCCATACATGGCCAGAATACGGTTATGCTGCTGTAGATTTATTTACATGTGGTGAAATGGATGCTTGGATTTCATTCGACCATTTAAAAGAATGTTTTGGATCTAAATCATACTCTGCAATTGAGATGAAACGTGGATCTGTAAACCTTTTAACACGTAATGATTTTGACATGACAAGTATGCGTGAAAAAGCGGCGGAGTGGAGAAACCCAGATTTCTACACACGTAACGTATGGTTCACGGATAAGGATGAAGACCAAGCTTTATCGCTTCGTTTTACAGGTGAGGTGTTCTATGACGTACAATCTCCGTTCCAACGTGTTCGTATTTTGGAATCTCCCAAATATGGTAAATTCTTGACGTTAGACGACATGGTAATGACTACGGAAAAAGACGAGTTCCATTACCACGAGATGATTTCTCACCCAGCTATGTTCACTCACGGAAATGCTAAAAATGTTTTAGTTATCGGTGGTGGTGATGGTGGTACGGTTCGCGAAATCTTACGTCACGAAGGAGTTGAGAAAGTAACAATGGTTGAAATTGATGGAGAAGTAATTAAAGCTTGTAAAGAATTTTTACCAACTATCGCTTCTGCTTTTGACAACCCTAAATTAGATCTTAAAGTAGATGACGGAATTGCATTCATCAAAGAAGCTGCTCCTCAATCTTACGATATCATCATCGTTGACGGTTCTGATCCAGTTGGTCCTGCTGAAGGATTATTCTCGACTGAATTCTACACAAACTGTTACAACGCATTAAAAGAAGGTGGTATCTTAATTGCACAAGGTGAATCTCCTAAATTCAACGAGAAAGCATTCTCTGAATTGAATTTCACTTTACAAGATATCTTTGGAGCAGATAACGCACCTGTTTCTCTTTTCTACGTTCCTACTTACCCTACAGGTATGTGGTCTTTCCAATACGGTTTAAAAGGATCTGTGGCTCCTAAAGCAATCGAAAAAGACGCTGAAATCGAGAAATTCGTTGATGCACAAGGATTACGTTATTACAACTCTGATATCCACAGAGGAAGCTTCGCGACACCAAACTTCGTGAAGAACTTGATCAAAAAATAATAGATTTTTTATAATCGAAAGTGGTTATTCTTCGGAGTAACCACTTTTTTTAATTTATAGACGAATGACTTTCGACCCAAACGGTGTTGGTATAGCCAACGGTAATATTTTTGGTTTCCCAGTAAAAGAAGAAGAAGCTGAAATCGTTATTATCCCTATTCCTTGGGATGCAACCGCTTCTTACGGTAAAGGAACATCTAACGGACCTCAAGCCGTTTTAGATGCATCAACTCAATTGGATTTCTACCACCCCAAATTAGATAAGGCATACAACACAAAAGTGTTTATGACAGAAATTTCTAAAGAATGGAAAGAAATCAATGATCGCTTATGTGTAGCAGGTTTAGATTATATCGCTTTCTTAGAAGACGGTGGAAAAATAGAAGATAACGCGCATTTCCAAGCGGTAGTTAAAGAAATCAACGAAACCTCCGAAGCGTTAAAAGAAAACTTAAAAGCACGTGCAAAAGCCGTTTTAGCGAACGGAAAAATTCCTGCGGTTTTAGGTGGTGAACACTCTACTCCACTTGGATTAGTTGAAGCTTTAGCAGAATACTATGATGATTTCGGAATTTTACAAGTAGATGCTCACGCAGATTTACGTGATGCATACGAAGGATTTGAGCAATCACACGCATCCATTATGTTTAACGTGTTAAAACGTTGCGCAAATGTTTCTAAATTGACTCAAGTAGGTATCCGTGACATCGCTGAATCGGAAGTGAAATTGATCGAAGGAAGTAACGGACGTATTTCCACATTCTTTGATTGGAACTTGAAAGAAGAGCAATTCGAAGGAAAAACATGGGCTCAGCAAGTACAGGAAATAATAGCCACTTTACCTCAACACGTTTACGTATCTTTTGATATCGATGGATTAATGCCTGAGTTATGTCCACACACAGGAACTCCTGTTGCAGGAGGATTCAAATTAGAGGAAATCAACTATTTGTTTTTTGAATTGGCTAAATCTGGAAAGAAAATCATCGCCTTTGACTTAAACGAAGTAGGTGTAGTGGAAGAAACAGATTGGGATGCAAACGTTGGAGCTCGAGCTTTATGGAACTTAGTTTGTGCAACAGAGTTGAATAGACAAAAGGGATAAAAAAAACCTTTCTAACACTCATTTAAAGCGGTTTTTCTTTTGGAGCCGCTTTTTTAAACCCATTCGATTTACAAATTAACTTTTATTACAACCATAACCAACTCGTTTACTTTTATTTAGGTGTACTTTTGTGCAAAATTTCAACCACATGAGAACCATTTGCCTAATTATACTTACACTGATATTCAATTCTCTGAACGCACAAAACATCTTTGTCCCAATTAATCTAACGATAGATTTAAACGTTGACATGGACGATGGACTCATGAATATCAACGAAATTGACTTTAACCAAGATGGAATTACCGACTTACAAGTGCTTTCTTGGTCCCACCAATCGTACCAAACGGGAACTGGTGTTGAACTTCAAATCATTTCAGACGTCTATGATTTTAAAGGTTTTAGCACATCGTCTAATCATTACATTAACGCATGTCCAACAAATCCTGAGTATTACAATAGTGGATACGGCTATGTGTTTCGATCAGATATAAATCGTCCATATACAAAAGATTATGTTTTACTTCCTTTTCGCTTCACAATTGAAGGCAACATTCACTTTGGAGTATTACATGTTTTATACGAAAGCACAACCATTACTATAGAGGGCTACAATTGGCATCCTCAACCACTTAAATCTTGCGATTGTCAATCTAGTTATTCAACATCACCGTCATTAGAAATAAATGTAATTTCAGAAACTGTACCAATGCTGAAATATAAATACTATAACATAAGCGGTCAAGAATTGCAAGCTCCTAAAGGAATCGTTTTAAAAGTATTTGAAAATGGCCAAATAGAGCACCTCTATTACCCCGATTAAAAAAATAAAAAAGGCAGAAATCAATTGTTCTGCCTTCATTTCTCAATGTAAATACGTTCCGTATCCCTTAATTCGCTTTTTCCAATAATCGGACTTATGGATATCAGTTACAACAATTCCCTGGGACGTACTGGCATGAATCATCACTGGACTTTGACCTTTTTCCGAAATTATCATCCCAACATGGTTGACCCCATTTCCACTATCAAAGAAAACAAGATCCCCTTTTTTCACATCTTTCTCCTTTAATTTTGTTGCTTTATCATACTGATCAACCGCTCTTCTTGGCAAATTAATCTTGTATGCTTGAAAGATATATGTTGTATATCCCGAACAATCAAATCCTTTTGGAGTAGTTCCGCCGTGTACATATTTAACCCCTAATTGCTGTTTTGCATACAAAACCATTTCATCTAAATCTTTGGGATTAAATTTAAAGCTTGTCGTTGGGGTAGGTTTTACAGGTTTGGACGCAATTTGGTCATTATTCTCCACATTAGATGTATTGATATTTCCAAATAACTCGACAACAACATTGTTCAATTGTTCAAAATCTTTATCTCTTCCAGCAACCTTATAATCGCCTAAACGAGACATTAAATCGGCTTTTAAAGAAGCAATTTCTTTTTCATAAGTTTCCATTACCTCTACTCCATCCGAGCGTTTCTTCAATTCCAAAATAATTTCACGAGCTTCATTCATTGCCAAAGGATGGGTACGCAACCAAACCTTATTTTCGGCCAATTGCAACATCGAAAGCGCTTGAAAAAGTCGTGGCTTCATGGAAAAATCATTTTCAGGATTGTCCGCTAGCTTTTTTGACAATTTAAAAACCTTTTTATAATGCTTTTGATTATAATAAGTGTCAAGCATGTCAATCTTTTGATTTTGTGCCCATAAACTACTAACAAATAATGTTAATATTAAGACAAGATAATAGCGCATATTCATTGGATTCATTTAACTTCAAATAAACGCAATTATTAAGCCACAAGAAAGTTTTGGTATAAGAATTGATTAACAATAAAATGTTGATGCAATAAAAAAAATAGCGCCACACAAATATAAAATTGATAAATTCACGCTAGAAACAAACATATATGCAAAGAACAATTCTATTCACACTAATAAGTTTAATTAGCCTTTCGACTTTTGCTCAAAAGCCCTATGACAAATTCGATGAAGTTTTCATGTATGTCAACAGATATTACGTGGATGATGTAAAGCCTAACTTACTTGTAGATTCAGCCGTAACTGCGCTACGTCAACGAAATGAAATTGATTCAGCCATCTTTCTAATGTTAGAAAAACTGGATCCACACTCCACTTTTATTCCTAAAGAAGAGGTGGAACAAGCCAATCAAAGTATTCAAGGTAGTTTTGTTGGTATCGGAATTCGATATCAATTAATGAAGGATACATTCACGATTTTACAAACCATTCCTGGTGGACCAAGTGAAAAAGTGGGGCTTCTTCCAGGAGATCAATTATTAATGGTTGATGGAGATACAATTGCAGGGAAAGGTTTGAAAACAACCGCAATTCGCGAAAAATTAATGGGCGAAAAAGGAACAAAAGTTAAAGTTTGGGTAAAACGAAAAGGTGTTCCTGACTTAATTCAATTTACAATAGTACGAGATAAAATTCCAATTCATTCTGTTGACGCTGCATATATGATCGATAAACATATCGGGTACATTAAATTAAACAGTTTTTCGCACACGACAACGCAGGAAATGGAAGAAGCAATTCTACTGTTAAGAGCTCAAGGAATGAAGGACTTAATCCTTGATTTACAAAACAATGGTGGAGGCGTATTGCGTTCTGCTCATGAATTAGTGGACAACTTTTTATCCGGAAATAAATTAATCGTTTATTCTGAAGGTCGAGCGCAACCTCGTCAAAACCTAGGTACGATGAAGAGAGACTTATTTGAAAATGGTCGTTTAGTGATACTCACCAATGAAAATTCTGCATCAGCAAGTGAAATTGTGAGTGGTGCTATTCAAGATTGGGATCGTGGATTAATTGTTGGCCGACGCACATTTGGTAAAGGTTTGGTTCAACGTCCAATCGAGATTTCGGATGGTTCTCAACTTCGTTTAACAATCGCACGCTACTTTACACCGACAGGTCGTTTTATTCAAAAACCGTATGAAGGTGTGGACGATTATCGAAAAGATCTAAATAATAGATATGAGCATGGTGAATATTACCATAAAGATTCCATCAAATTAGATGAAAAATTAAAAGTAAAGACCTTACTTAAAGGAAGAGAAGTATACGGTGGTGGTGGTGTCATGCCAGATGTATTTGTGGCACTAGATACAACCGATGTCACTCCGTACTACACTCAATTAATCCGAAAAGGTGCGATATATCAATTTGCAACAAGATATATGAATGCAAATCGAGAACAATTGATGAAAAAATATCAAAATATCGATTCTTTTATAAAAGATTTTAAAATGGATGATAAATTCATGCAATCTTTCTTTGATTATGCGGCTGACGAACACGAGATTGCTTTCGTAGAAGAAGATTACAAAATATCTAAAAAAACACTGCAAATGTACATGAAGGCTTACATTGGTCAAAATTTATACGCCCCTTCAGCATTTTACCGTATTTCAAATGAAGGAAATGAAATATTGCAACGCGGCATACAAATATTACAATCAAATGAATATAAAGAAGCTGGTTTAGATAACAAGTAATTGATTATTTTTGATTTTAAATACTTTTTAAAGATGAAGAAATACGTTATAGGCGTTTTTTGCTTAAGCCTTTTATCAGCTTGCTCAACTGATGAGATTAAAGATAACCGAAATGCAGAGATAGAAAGTACAATCGCTGCAAATGGTCAATCTGCAAAAGAATTAGAAGAAAGTTTAACAAAGATTCGACAAGAAGAAGAAGCTAGAGAAAAAGAATTACAAGCCTCTTCAACAACTTTGAAATTTGATAAATTAGAGCATAATTTTGGAGATACAAAACCAGAAGTGGAAAACAAAACGGTATTTACAGTTACCAATACAGGAAAAAAGCCTCTGATTATTGAAGACGTTTCAGCTTCATGTGGATGTACAACTCCTAAGAAACCAGAAAAACCAATTGCACCGGGTGCGTCAGATGTGATTGAAGTAGCTTTTAAAGCCAATCCAGGGCAAGAAGGTGAACAACGTAAGACAGTTACAGTAACAGCAAACACGGTTGAAAAAACACACAAATTAGAGATTAGAGCAAATGTTAAATAATTCGCTTTAGAAATACTAAAAAGGCTAGTTCGTAAACTAGCCTTTTTTTATTGTTGATCGTCTTGTAAGTATTTTTTGTCTACCCAAAAAGTTGCTCCGGGAAAGATAGAAGCGATACCAACGATAAATGCTTTTCCAAAACTCCATTTGAACTTCGCCCATCCCCACAAGGTATAAATGATGTACAAAAAGAAGAGTACAGCATGAATCCATCCTACAATCTTATTCGGCCACTCTATGCCCCATCCATATTTTAAAGGCATCGTAACCGCAAATGCTAAATAGGAAACCCCTTCCGCTATGGCTATTCGTCTAAAATTCGCTAACATATCTTGTCTTTTATTGAATGTCTATCTTAAATGTGCGCGAAGTTAATCATTCTTTTGAGATGCGTTCCTACACTTTCGATTTAGGGAGTACGACTTAAAGAAGGATAGTAAATATATGCACTTAAAAATGTAAATGATCATTCATAACTTATTAAATTCATCAAATAAAAATCCTTAAAAACTATGATCGGAACTTGGAAACTAAAACTGGGTTTTGGAAAAATAGATAACAAATGGGCTCTATTTTTACCAATTAAAGGAAAATGGGCAATGTCAAAAGAAATGTCACAGTAAAATATCCAACTAAAATCAAAAAAATAAAACATTTAACACTTGAAACTTTGTTATTAAACACTCTTTATCGTAATATTGCAATGTTAAAATAAATCACAATGGGAGCGTCTAAAACAGAACATTATACAGAAGCACAAAATCAAATTGCAACATTAGCAAAAGCACTAGGACATCCTGCACGAATAGCAATTCTAGAGTTTCTTATGGAAGTAAACGCCTGTTTTTGTGGTGATATAGTCAAAGAATTGCCCTTAGCACAACCAACAGTCTCACAACATTTGAAAGAGCTAAAAAACGCTGGAATAATCAAAGGAACGATTGAAGGAAATGCAATCTGTTATTGTATAGAGGAACAATCAATTGACCTTTTGAAAAGCTACTTCACCCAATGTAAAGCGAATCTTACCTCTTCAAATTGCTGCTAACATTCATTACAACAATTGAAGTTAAACACTTTAAAATAAAGAAACATGAAATTATCTGAAATCAAATCTATATTGCCACAATTGGAAAATGTAGAATTTAAGCTAGAAAACGGAATGTCAGTACCCGAACATTTTCACGTAACGGAAGTAGGACAAATTACTAAAAAATTCATCGATTGCGGCGGTGTCATAAGAACGGAAAAGGTAGTCAATTTCCAACTATGGAATGCCAATGATTTTGAACATCGCCTAAAACCAAGCAAATTATTAAAAATAATCGAACTATCTGAATCTAAATTAGGAATAGAGGATGGCGAAATAGAAGTGGAATTTCAACAAGAAACCATCGGAAAATTTGACCTGACATACAACGGAAAAAACTTTATCCTACAAAATAAACAAACAGCTTGCTTAGCCGAAGACGCTTGTGGAATCCCTTCTGAAAAGCCCAAAGTTAAGCTTGTAGATTTAGGAAGCAGTTCTTCATGCTGTACTCCCGGAAATGGGTGCTTTTAATCCATTCTAACCAATGAATAACTCAATAAATATATTAGTCCTTTGCACAGGAAACAGTTGTAGAAGTCAAATTGCAGAGGGCTATTTACGTCATTTCGCCGCTAAAAAAGCGAATATTTATAGCGCAGGGATAGAAACACATGGAGTCAATCAACACGCCATCAATACTATGCTTGAAGAGACAATTGACATTCATGCACAAACCTCCAATCATATTGATGAATATGCCACCATTCTCTTCGATTATGTGATAACGGTTTGCGATCACGCTCAGGAAAAATGCCCAATATTTCCAGCATCAGCAAAACGTCTACACGCAAACTTTGCAGATCCAGCAAAAGCTAAAGGAACAAAGGACGAAATTCAGCATGAATTTAGAAGAGTAAGAGATCAAATTAAACTCTTTTGTAAAAACTTTGTCCAGGGAAATCTCTAAAAAATCAATAGGACCTCCTCCAAATAAATGCATCTAGTACATAATGAGTAAATTGAGGTAGAGCTAGAAGCGGAACAATCCAAAATTCACTAAGTACAATCGGAAAAGCTTCAACATGTTCTTGCCAAACCCAACGTTCCCATAAAAATTCTTCGACAAAAGCCATCGCCAATAAAATACTCAAGAATATAATTCCTCTATTTAGCCATGAGTTGGATTTCTTCTTTAAAATGGAATAACTCGCTTTTTCAATATCTAAACAAAAAACCAATGCGATATAAGGAATTCCGTGTGAAATTACATTCAACAAAGTAAAAGCGATTTCCGTATTAAAATGTACAATCCCTAAATACCAAGAAATATAAGTTCCTAAAATCACCATCAATTTGGGCAAATTAAATGCTTTCGATTGTTTAATCAGTAGATATTGACGAATGCAATAAAGAGATAACACTAAAAGGTAAATGGTTTTAAAAATCGCATCCGAAAAAGGAAAGGAAAAGCCGATAAATTCATTCGCCATAAACCAAGTAAACATGCGATCTGGATGTGTGAACCAAAACAACATCGGATAAAGCGTTGCATTATAAATTGCGATGGCATCCCATATTCGATCCACTTTGTTCGATATTTCTTTTCGACTGTACAATCGAACCAAACCATATTGTTGACGAATAAAATGGAAAACTGCAATATAAGCAAGTACGGACCAAAAAATGGCACTACCAAGCTGATAAAGAAAAAGAGAACACAATAAACAGATTATAGGAACGATAATGAGTAAACGTTTGTGTTTTACCCATTTACTTTTCACGCCATACGTTCGAAATAATGAAGCATAAACATGTGCAACATCTATGAACACAATAATGATTAACCAAATCCAAAAGGGAAATTCTTCCTGTAAATATTCTAGCTCATTATGAAAAAAAAGAATCAAAATTGCTACTACAAAAGGAGGTAACAAAATCCACGTAAGATCAAATCTCCGGTTATGAATCCAATAGTTAGTCATGAAAAATTTCTTTTACTACTTTATTACCTTGATAAAAAGCTTCTTCAAAAAGTGAAATTCCACTAAGATCAGTATGCGCAAAATATATTTTATCGGCTATACTTTTAGCCGCTTGTAAACGAGTTTCATTGTTTAAAAATCCTGGTTTGGGAGCTATCATTCCGTGTCCACGCTTATGAATTTCAATTGTCTGTAAATGATCAACTATGAGTGGATGCGCGTTTTTCAGATCAGCCAAAACTTCCTCTTCCCAATATTTATCCGATTCATTAAGCAGACGTTTTCTTTCCTTCTTAGACTCGCCATCGAGAGCGCGGTAATACGTCAATACAAAAGGCGAAGTATAAACACCTAAATGTTGATGCTGGGCATAGACATATCCCAACCCTTTCCCTTGATAAATAACATTTTCCCAACTTAACTCTACTCCTTCACTTGTTGGAAAGCGATCAATCACCAAAGTTGCTACAATCCAAGGAGCATATTCAAAATTCGTATAACTTAGTTCTCTTGGAATAACATATTTATTGATATATTGAGGGGTTGCCATAATAACTTTCTCGGCTTCTACTCTTTTGGTTTTTTTATTTATACCATCAAATATTAAGGCCTCAACTCCGTTTTCTGTGGTTTTTATGTCATAAACAAGATGATTCGTTTTTTGTTTATCCTTTACGTATTTTGACAATAGATTTACCAAGAATCCGTTTCCTTCGGGCCAAGTTAACAAATTATGATTGGCGTTGTAAAGTTGATGTTTTCTTGCTGTAAAATAATGAATTCCAGCCCAAGCACTTACCTCATCCATCCCTTTTCCAAAATCATCCAAACAACAATAGTTTACAAACCAATCCAAACGGTTATCATCCAGTTTTTCTAATCTCAACCATTCTTTCATGGTTATTTTATCCCACTTGACAAATAAATCTGACTTGGAAGAAAAAGCTATCGGAAGATCAAAAGCAAATTTGCCGTTCTCATCCTTAGCATTCCGCAGTTCATCCATTCGGTCATGAAACTTTTGAAAACTTTCCCATGTTGAAGAGGATGCATATCGTAAAGGTTCAACACCATTAATCCATTCATAATCTATGAATAAACGACTCTCAGGGGTATGACATACATATTCAGGATGGTAAATAGGCATTTGTTGCGCATCATATCCTAGAATAATTCCTTCCTCCTCAAAAAAATCCTTCAAATCTGTATCATGTAAATTTATTCCTGGCACATAATGCGCTCCTAACGGATATTTTGAGTGTTCATTTTCACCAAAAGCTGCATTACCACCAACTTGACTTTCCATCTCCACCAACAAAAAATCAGATTCTCCACGTTTAGACAAAGCACGAGCAGCTGCCAAAGCACTTATTCCTCCACCGACAAGTAGATATTTCGTTTTAATACTTTCGGTCGGTTTCGGAAAATCTTTACTCCACAGTCGATGGCCCAAAATATGATTGGTTCCCGTGACACGAAGCATCCAACGTTTAGCGGTTTGCTTACAAGAGTGAAACATGGTCAATCCCAAAACAGCCAATGCACTCAAAGAAATAAATTGACTCCGTTTCATTTTATAAAGCTAGTCCATTCTTCTTCAAAATCTCTCACCAACGCCTGATTGTCTAAGCGATTTACCTCTACTTGCTTTTTTGCTTGCATATCTTTCGTGAAATGGGTCAATCGTTCGAAATTAAAATCATAAAAACGTAAACCTTCAACTCTTCGATATACCTTTTTAAATCCTTGCGTCGGATTTGCAGCAAACAAATTAAAGCCCCATTCACCAAAAGAAGGCACATAGACATGGAACGGTCGAATAGATGGATAAACAGAAGCAATGGTTTCATGAATGGTCCAAAAAGCATTAGGTGCACTCATCGGTGAAGTCGTTTGAATACTTGCTACAGATTGAGGCTTCATCGCTTTTTGTAACGTTTGGTAAAAATAGTTGGTGTATAGTTTCCCTAAACTAAAATTGGACGGATCCGGGAAATCAATAATAATTACATCAAACTTGGATTTATTCTCTTTCACCCAAATAAAAGCATCCGCGTTAATAACCGAAACTTTAGGATGATTTAATGCATTTTGATTGTATTTGACAAGCTGTTCATTAGTCTGAAACATTTTTGTCATTCCGTTGTCCAAATCAACCAAAGTTATTTGCTCTACTTCTTTATATTTTAAAACTTCACGTGCTGCTAAACCATCTCCTCCACCTAAAATTAACACCTGCTTAATTTGCGGAGCCATACTCATAACCGGATGCACCAACGCTTCGTGATAACGATATTCATCCTTCGTATCAAATTGCAAGTTATTGTTTAAATACAACTGAAAATGTTTCGAAACATTGGTCAAAACAATCTTTTGATAGGGCGTCGTATGCTGATAAACAATTTTCCCTGGATATAAATTTCGTTCAGCAAAACTCATAACCTGTTTATTAAAAATCAACAGCACGACCAAAACGATTAATCCCAAAAAGGACTTTATTTTTAGAATAAGGCTGTCTTTTAATTCGTCTTTAAAAAGGAAAATCATCAACCACCCAACCAATACATTCAAGATTCCAAATACGATCGAAGTATTCATTAATCCCAAATGGGGAACAAACAAAATAGGAAATAACAAAGCGGCCAACAAAGCACCGATGTAATCGAACGTAAAAATATTTGCAACAAGATCTTTAAATTCCAATCGATCTTTCAGAATGCGCATTAATAGTGGTATTTCCATACCAACGAGCATTCCTGTCAATCCTAAAAAAGTAAAAAGTGTAAACTGAAAATAGCTACCTTCGTGAAAAAGATAAAACAAAACAGTCGAACTGATTCCACCAATAATTCCGATTAGAATTTCCATTTCAACAAATCGTCTAAACAAATCACGAACGATGTATTTAGAAAGATAAGAACCAATTCCCATGGCAAACATGTACACACCAATCGAATAGGAAAATTGTTTAACCGAATCACCTAACAAGTAACTTGCCAATGCTCCCGCAATCAACTCATAAATAAAACCACAAGTTGAAATGATAAAAACGGTCAGCAGAAGTACAAATTGAAACTTCTTTTGTTTACCCATGAATGGAAGCGCTAATTATCATCGAAACACCCAAAATAATTGCTGCAAAAACAATTGCTAATGCAACATTTTTGTTTTCTACAATTTCTTTCCAAGAACGTTCTGGCGTAATTTTCTCAATAATTAAATAGGTAACTAATAAAACAACAATTCCAATAAAACAATAAACAAATGATGCGAGCATCCCTTTAAAATAGATTTCCATAATTTTCTGTTTTTATATTATTTATGTCCACCACTTGAATAATTTCGATAAACATAATGACTTCTTCTTCCGGTGTAACTGGTATCTTCTAACGTTTCAAAATTGACTTTACGAAAAAGCGTATTATAACTTTCTAGTGATACATAAGCAACTAATGCCATTCCTAAAAAAAGGGCAAATTGATAATTTTTAATCCGAGCAATAGCCTTCCAGGAAACATCCGTAAATGAGAACGAACTTTGTAGGTAATTAAATGCAAAATAGAAAATAATTACAACAAGTCCTAAAGCAACAATTATCGGCCAAAACACGATCTTGTGCCCTGTCCTAAATCGCAAATCAATATCTAACATAGTTCGAGTTCCATTTGCAGGTTCATCTACACGATAAAATCCATTCTGTTTATTCAATTCAAATTTCAGTACATAATCCCCTTTTGGAACATCCATCAATTTAATATCTAGCGCCATTGCATCATTCTGAGAATTGTAAAACAAGCGCTGCATTTGAGCAAAAACAACTTTATGTGTATTGACATTCATCAACTGAATTTTCTGAAGATTTGAGATTACATTAGAAGAAATACTTCCGTCGATATTTAATATTTCATTTTTGCTATATAAAATACTGACTGGATATTCAAAAATGAGTGTTTCCGATTCTTCAAATTGACCAACATCGTATAAAACGTCAGAAATATGTCGGGTTTCGTCCTTTCCATACCAAGTTTTAACGTGAAAAATTAAAAAAAGAGCTAAAAACAAGGCTAAAGAGGCAAAGAAAAGCTTATAAAAAGTTTTTGTATAAATTTGATAGCGCTCTCGAAAGACTTCCTTTTTATTGCTAAAGCTGTATAAAAATTTGGTTAGCGAAATGAATTGTCCCCAAAATATGCTCCATTGATTTTCCGCTTTTTCGACACTTAAATAATTATCGGATTCTATATCTTCCTCATAAAAATTAAGATATTCTACACTTTGATCAATATCATACGCGAAAAAACCAATTGCGTATTCAACATTTCCTTTAAAACGTTCATCATACGAAAAGCTTTTTTTATTCTTACGGATACCTTTCGATATAGCATTATTGATATTAAAGGATTTAGGAAGTTCAAATGGTGTTAGAGAGGAAACATTATTTCCATTATCTTTCTCAATTGAAAAAAAATGAAAATCAGAAGAATTACTCACTCCACCTAATTCGATCCATTTATAAACAACACTTTTCTTTTTAGCAATACTATACAGATTATAGTACTTATTTTTAAATTGATAACTTTCAAAAAGTTCCAAAGTAAATACTTCCGAATCATCGATTTGTTGCTCTCTTTTCTTTACAAAACCCAGATTTCCTTGTTCAATTTTGTGTTGACCATTACATTTTGGGCAGACAAAACACGTAAATAAAGTCAAGTCAACCTTTACAGAAGGTGAATATCCACAAGTAGAGCAAACAACCATTTTCTTCATCGCCGTAAAAATAGTTATTTAGATAAAATTGACTACTTAATTGAATTATTAATCCCGAATAAATACACTTTTACTTCATTCTAAAAAATCCTATAACCATCCAAACAAAACTTATCAAAGTACCAATCGCTCCTAGGTAAATTAGAATGATCGAATAAGGCCAATCCATTATCCTGAAAAGTGAACCTATTGATAAAACAATTACAAAAACGAATGCAATTAAAAGAATAAAGTACCACTACATCAAAAGAATAAAAAAAGGATAAAGGTAGAAATATCATCTTAAAATAAATGAGTGTTTTACTAAAAAAACTTACCAATTAACTACTGATATCTCGTGTTTCAAAAAAAAGTAAAATCCTTTCTTAGACTCTATTTCCTTGTGTTAACATTGTTAAAAATGCTTATAATTCATTTCCTTTATATATGATTTTCGTAATCATAATGAGTGTGAATTTCGTCCTCAACAAGAGTACGCATAAGGTTTTCAACATCTAACTCCTTTGCATGCTAACATCATGCCGTTCCTCGTTCCTATTTGTTTTAAGTATCGAAATTCTTTAACTTTTGTAAACTATACGCGTAAGGTGTAAGCACTTATGCTTTTAGCAAACAATTAACTTATCCAAATAATTACCTTTTATGAGTATTAAAAAACAAGTGGCTACCTTGGCCAATGAGAGTAATAATCCTTGTATAACGATTTCATTTAACACCCATCGTTCAGCCCCAGAAAATCATCAAGATGAGATTCAGATTAAAAATCTTGTACGGGAGGCAGAAGAACGAGTATTACAGGAATTCAGTAAGCGTGATATTCAAGAGATTTTGGATCGTTTACATCAATTGCCAAAAGAAATGGATTTAAGTAAAAACTTAGATTCAATTAATATATACTTGTCAAAAGATACTTTTGAGGTTATCCGAACAACTTGGCCTGTAATTCACGAAGGTGTTTTTATTGATAATACTTTTGCCATTCGTCCTTTGATTAAGGCAATGAACAGAAACGAAGAATATTATATTCTCTATCTGACTCAAAAAGGAATTCATTTATATCTGGCGTTGAATGACACGATCATCAAGGAGATTACAGATGAACATTTCCCTTACACAGAACGTAAAGTTACAGCTGCATTTATGAGTAATTCTGGAAATACAGATCATACAGCTAAGAAAAAAGAATTTTTTAATCAAGTAGACAAAGCAGTACAACATGCTGTAGCTGAAACAGATTTACCTATCGTCGTTATCGCTACGGAAGATAATTATAACAATTATCTATCCGTTGCAGATCACCCTCAAATCTATACAGGAAATGTAAGTATTGAGTTTAATGCGCCAAATCTACAATTAGAAATTATTAATGGTGCATGGAATTTTATTAAAGATTTACAATATACGCGCCGAACAGATTGCATTGAAGAAATGAAAGAGGCAATTAGTCAAGGAAATGTTTTAACCGATTTGCAAGAAATCTATCAAGCTGCGATTGATGGGCGCGGAGATCTACTAATCGTTCACCAAGATTTTCAACAAGCGGTACGAATGATTGACGATCGAACATTTGACTTAGTTAACGACCCCAATGAAGTTGGAACTGTAGATGACATCACAAGTAACATTGCTTGGGAAATCATATCAAAAAAAGGCCGTGCTATCTTTACGCAACAAGATGAAATTAAAGACCTTGGTACAATTGTTTTAAAAACAAGATATTAAGTATCAATATAAAATACAGTAAAATACAAAGGGCGAATCACTTCGCCCTTTCACATATTCCTCCTCGTTTATACGCTTATTCTTTATTCACAACGCATTAATTTCTGTTCCATAACAGAAGAAAGAGCCTCGTCCATTTCCAGTAAAAATTCTGCATAAGCAATGTATATTCCACATGCATTATCGTGCATTTTATTCCTTTCGTAAATCTCCCCAATTAGTAATACAGTAGTCTCATCTACAATGAAAAGCTCCATTACCTCTGGAGTTTTTACTACAAATTGATTTAATCGTTCTTTTTGACCAGAACCATCCAATACATTGATTTTTAACTCCACTCCTTCTAAGAAGAAGTCCTCACTTATTCGCATCACCTCATCGGCCAGTTCTTCTGCCTGCTTGTAGTTTTTCAATAGCAAGAAAATAGTTCCTTTGTCCACTTTATAATAATGTTCGCTTGGATCTAGTGAAATAGCCGTATTTATCAAACCTAAAGCTTTGTTTAAAGCGTTAGCATCCTCCGATTGTGCATAACGTAGATATCTTGCATACATTCCATTTGCAGCCGCACTTTTAGGCGCAATTTCTATTGCTTTTTTATAATCATTTTCAGCTAATCCTTGCTCTCCCATCATAGACGAAAACTCCGCACGCATTAAATAATACCAAGGTTCGGTGGGGTTCTTTTGTATAGCCGTTGTCAGTTTTTTATTTCTTTCGTCACTATCTAATTCCAATAAGCTTTCATAAAAAACGTGTAATTTTTCACTCATCATTTGAGCAGAAAGAACCACAGACCACATTAGCATACATAATGCTATTCCATATTTTTTCATGAGTTAAAAGTAAAAAAGAATCTTCAATTTCAGCTAAAACCTATTAAAATCAAATTTCATCAAGCAACACCCTAATATTATGTCACTTCCCCTAAAAATATTGGGATAAAAAGCTATATTTAAGCCGATAAATCATCTCACACCAACCTATTTACTATGCAATTACATAAGATAATACTACTTTATATTTCACTTTTAGCATTTACAAGTCATGCTCAGAATTCATCAGCAGGTGGACCACCAACTGAAAAACAACTTATCGGATTTTGGAAAAAAGTGAATCATCCAAATGAAGATGAAATAAATATTGTGAATCCCTGGCCTCAAAAATTCCAATGGTTTGCATTTTATAAAGACGGTTCTTTTAACTCCATGATGATGGATGAAGATGCAAACTATAGTGCAAAAGACTTAAATACAATGTTTAAGATATTCCCTCACAACCAATCTCCTCAATACATTCTAAATGGTCAAATGTTGTTAATCACTCAACCGACTATTCCTGACTACCAAGAAACATGGGGCGTAAACTTACTTGCGATGGACATCAATGAACTTTTAACAAAAGGACGATTAATTATGAGCCTCGATGATGGTGCAGGAAATCCAATCTATTATCGTATACTGGAGCGTGTGAAGTAATTACCTCACCTTCCCTTGTAATTCAAACATAATATCTCTCAGACGAGCAGCTTCGATGAAATCTAAATTCTTGGCTGCTTTTTCCATTTCTTTTCGAGTAGCCGCAATTTGTTTCTCTAAATCCTCCTTCGGAATGTAGCCTGACTTTGCCTCCGCCACCATTTTCAATGACTCTTCGACTTTATATTCTTTTATTGGTTCCTCTTTTTTCGTGGTTATCGTAATCATCTTCTCCAGTGATTTATTCAACGGTTGAGGTGTCAAACCATTCGCTTCATTGTAAGCTATCTGTATACTTCTACGTCGCGCAGTTTCATCAATGGTTTTCTGCATAGAATCGGTCATTTTATCCGCATACATAATTACATGACCATTGATATTTCTTGCCGCACGTCCGACGGTTTGTACAAGCGAACGAACATTTCGTAAAAACCCCTCTTTATCCGCATCCAAAATAACAACCAAACTCACTTCTGGTAGATCCAGACCTTCTCGTAACAAGTTTACCCCTATTAACACATCAAAAACCCCTAGACGTAAATCATGAAGAATTTCAATTCGCTCCAACGTGTCGACTTCACTGTGAATATAACGACAGGGTATAGAAATTCGATCAAGGTATTTTTGTAATTCCTCTGCCATTCTTTTCGTTAAAGTGGTTACTAAAACACGTTCGTTGCGGTCTCTTCGAATTTGAATTTGTTCAATTAAATCATCAATCTGATTCAAACTTGGTTTTACTTCAATCGTTGGATCTAATAATCCTGTCGGTCGAATCACTTGTTCCACTACAACTCCTTCTGATTGCTGTAATTCGTAATCCGCTGGAGTTGCTGAAATATAAATGACTTGATTCAATAAACCTTCGAATTCTTCAAACTTTAACGGACGATTATCCATCGCTGCCTGCAAACGAAATCCATAATCCACCAAATTGATTTTCCGAGCACGATCACCTCCGTACATAGCACGAATCTGCGGAACGGTAACATG
Source organism: Taishania sp. (assembly GCA_045629585.1). Classification (GTDB taxonomy): domain Bacteria; phylum Bacteroidota; class Bacteroidia; order Flavobacteriales_D; family Crocinitomicaceae; genus Taishania. Next base: position 53,847 of record JAZQRM010000060.1, read on the forward strand.
ACTTTCATCAATGACCATCATAAAATCATCTGGAAAATAATCCAACAAACAGAATGGGCGCTCCCCCGTTTTACGATTATCAAAATAGCGGGAATAATTCTCAATTCCGGAGCAATAACCCAACTCACGAATCATCTCCATGTCATAATTCACACGTTCACTAAGTCGGTTTGACTCCTCCAATTTTCCTTCTTTTCGAAATGCTTCGACCTGAACGACCATATCTTCTCCAATTTGCTCCAATGCTTGCTTTGTATTTTCAGCACTCGAAACGAAGATATTTGCAGGGTAAATATTTATTTCGGAAAAAGTTTCTAATCTGGTGTTTGTTTCCGGATCAATGGTATAAATGGCTTCAATATCGTCACCCCAAAATTCAATTCTCAATGCATAATCAGCATACGCTAAGAAAATATCAACCGTATCTCCTTTCACACGGAAAGTTCCACGTTTAAATTCACTTAAAGCACGTGAATAAAGGTTTTCAACCAATCGAAATAGGAATTTATTCCTTGAAACTGATTGCCCTACTTTTACAGACATAATGGAATTAGCAAACTCATTCGGGTTTCCAATACCATAAATACAGGAAACCGAAGAAATCACAATAACATCCTTACGCCCAGACAATAAAGCCGAAGTTGCAGAGAGACGCAATTTTTCAATCTCCTCGTTAATTTGCAAATCTTTTTCAATATATGTGCCTGTAACAGGAAGATAAGCTTCCGGCTGATAATAATCATAATAGGAAACAAAATATTCTACCGCGTTATTGGGAAAAAATTGTTTAAACTCTCCATATAATTGAGCAGCTAATGTTTTGTTATGCGAAAGAATTAACGTAGGACGATTAACCTCTTTGATCACGTTGGCAACCGTAAACGTTTTTCCACTCCCCGTCACCCCAAGCAAAGTTTGGGCAAACTGTCTATCGTTCAAGCCGTTTACCAACTCTTCAATCGCCTTAGGCTGATCACCAGTTGGTTTAAATTCCGATACCAATTCAAAGTCCATATTACAAATTTACGATTATTTAAACCCTTTTGATACCTAAAACATCCAATTTACTTCTTACCTTCGTTCTTTCATTACAATAAATCTATAATCTTTTATTTTATGTTGGTTTGGATCCTTTTCTTTGTCATCATTGCCATTTGTCTTGCTCTTGATTTAGGCGTTTTTCATAAAAAAAATGAAGTCGTAAGCATGAAAGACTCTTTAAAATGGACTGCCCTTTGGGTAGTATGTGCACTTCTATTTGGTGTTGGAATTTTCTTCATTTATGAATATAAACTCTTTGACATTGCCACCCATCACATGGATGGATTGGAAGCGATGACCAAATATTATACAGGTTACGTATTGGAAGAATCCTTAAGCATGGATAATATTTTCGTTATGGCGATGATATTTGCTTATTTCAAGATTGATAAAATCTACCAACATCGTATCCTTTTCTGGGGAATATTAGGAGCTGTATTTTTCCGATTAATAATGATCCTTTTAGGAAGTGCATTAATTGCTCAGTTCTCTTGGGTAATGTACGTTTTTGGTGCGATCTTAATCTTTTCTGCTTTAAAAATGCTAAAAGGTGATGAAGAAGAATCTTCGAATTTCCAAGATAGCATTGGAGTGAAACTTCTATCTAAAATTTACCCAATTAACTGGGAAGTGCAAAATGGAAAATTCTTTACCATTCAAAATGGAAAAAAGATGGCCACTCCATTATTAGCTGCTTTAGTTGTAGTAGAATTTACCGATATTCTATTCGCTGTTGATTCCATTCCCGCAATTTTCAGCGTCACGGATGATCCATTTATCATTTTCAGTTCTAACATCTTTGCTATTTTGGGACTAAGAAACCTTTACTTCTTCCTTTCTGGAATGTTAGATAAATTCGCCTACATCAAATATTCTTTGGTCTTTATCTTAATGTACGTTGGTGTAAAGATGATGCTTCATAAATACCTACATTTCCTTCAAGAAAACTCATGGATTTCATTGGTAATTATACTTGCTGCTTTAGTTATAGGAGTGCTGTACTCAATGTTTAAGAATAAACAAGCAGAGGCGCAAGCTAAATAAAAAAATGCGCAAGATTATTCATATCGACATGGATGCTTTTTTCGCTTCTGTGGAAAAACTGGATAATCCTGCTTTCAAAAATATTCCTATTGCAGTCGGCGGAAGCGAAGAACGTGGAGTTGTATCCGCCGCCTGCTATATTGCTCGTAAATATGGTGTTCGTTCAGCAATGAGCGGGAAAATGGCAAAAAAGCTGTGTCCTAAAATCACCTTTACTCCCGTACGTTACGCACGCTATTCCGAGATTTCCAAACAAATACATGAAATATTTCATCGGTTTACAGATCAAATTGAACCGCTAGCCTTAGACGAAGCCTATTTAGATGTTACAGAAAATAAAATGAATGTTGACTCAGCCGCATTAATTGCCTTAAACATCAAGGAATTAATTAAAAAAGAACTCAATCTTACCGCATCAGCTGGAGTTTCTTACAATAAGTTTTTAGCTAAACTAGCCAGTGACGAAGATAAACCCAATGGACTTTTTATAATCGAACCCGAAGACGCATTTGCCTATATTTCAGATTTACCGATTAATCGTTTTTATGGAATTGGAGAAACAACCGCACATCGAATGCGGGAATTGGGTATAATCAAAGGAAAAGATTTACTCTCCTACTCTATACAACAACTAGAAGCGTATTTTGGAAAGATGGGACCTTTCTTATACAATATCGCACGTGGAATTGATCATCGTCCAGTAGACGCCAATCACATACGTAAATCCATCGCTAGTGAAACGACTTTTAATGAAGACATTTGGGAGAAACAAACCTTGCTAAATGTTTTCGAACACGAAACAGAAGATTTATGGAAACGAGTAAAGCAAACACATCGCGTAGGAAAAACACTTTCTATAAAAATAAAGTTTGAAGACTTTACAGTAATCACACGAGCAAAAACAGGACTAACCTATATCAAAGATTTGGAAGAAGCTAAGCAAATTGTTTTGGAATTAGTTGAAAGGCAATTTCCGCTCGACAAAGCAGTTCGCCTAGTCGGCGTGCAACTCTCTAACTTAAATACTGATGAATTTCAATTGGAGTTGTTTTAAACAAAAAAAGAGGAGCTTTCACCCCTCCTTTCATTTTAAGATATTTAACTAAGCATTTAACCTACCCTCTATTATTTCTGTCACACATTCAGGATTTATCAAAGTCGAGGTATCTCCCAATTGATCCATTTCCCCATTTGACACTTTTCGAAGAATACGTCGCATGATTTTTCCTGATCTAGTTTTTGGAAGAGCCGAAACAAACTGAATGTAATCAAGTTTAGCAATAGGGCCAATTTTATCAGAAATCAATTGATTAATTTCCTTTCTTAAATTTTCTTGAACACGCGACTCACCACTATCTGTAAGCATAACAAATCCATACAACGCACTTCCTTTTATATCATGAGGAACACCGACAATCGCTGATTCAGCAACAGCTGGATGTTCATTAATAGCATCTTCAATGGGTGCTGTACCTAAATTATGTCCTGAAACGATAATTACATCGTCCACTCGCCCAGTGATTCGATAATAACCAACAGCATCTCTGTAAGCGCTATCTCCTGTGAAATAATAACCTTTATGTGCAGAGAAATACGTTTCTTTAAAGCGTTGATGATCGCCCCAAATCGTTCTAGCCATGGAAGGCCAAGGAAAACCAATACACAAATGTCCTTCCACCTGATTACCAACTTGCTTTTCGCTTGTCTCACTTAAAATAACGGGCTGAATCCCTGGTAAAGGAAGGGTAGCATAAGTTGGAATCGTCGGTGTGATATATGGAATAGGCGAAATCATGATTGAACCTGTTTCTGTTTGCCACCACGTATCCACAATTGGACAATTCTTTTTACCAACGTTATCATTCATCCATTTCCATGCTTCGTCATTAATTGGCTCACCAACAGAACCTAAAATTTTTAACGAAGACAGATCTTTATTTTCCAACCAACTAATTCCTTCTTTCGCTAAAGATCGAATAGCAGTTGGAGCAGTGTAAAAATGTGTAATTTTATGTTTTTCAATCACTTCCCAAAAACGTCCAAAATCAGGATAGGAAGGGATTCCTTCAAATAAAACAGTCGTCGCTCCATTTAATAAAGGTCCATAAACAATGTAAGAATGTCCAGTAATCCAACCAATATCAGCGGTGCACCAAAAAATATCTCCAGGACGATACTGAAAAACATTTTTAAAGGTGTAGGCAGCTCCTATCATATAACCAGCAGTGGTGTGTACCATACCTTTTGGCTTACCCGTTGAACCAGATGTATACAAAATAAACAAAGGATCCTCAGCCTCCATAATCTCAGGTTCACAAGTAGTCGCCGCATATTCTAATAAATCTGCCAACCATTCATCTCTTCCTTCAACAAAATTAATAGGTGTATTGGTTCTTTTAACCAGTAGAACTTTTTGCACACTTGGACAATTGTACAAAGCTTCATCAACAATTCCTTTTAAATCGATTGTTTTAGCTCCTCTATATCCACCATCTGCCGTGATTACCAACTTACAATCAGAGTCCGTTATTCGAGAAGATAAAGCTTGTGCGGAAAAACCAGCAAAAACAACCGAATGAATCGCGCCTATTCGTGCACATGCCAACAATGAGATGGCCAATTCAGGAATCATCGGCAAATAAATGCAAACACGATCTCCCTTTTGAATCCCTTGTTGCCTTAGTACATTTGCTAATTGATTAACACGTGCGTATAATTCATTATAAGAAATATGTTGTGCTGGCTCATTAGGATTATTCGGTTCAAATAAAATAGCAGTTTTCTCGCCACTTATTTTTAAATGCCTATCCAAACAATTTTCAGTGATATTTAACTGCGCAGCAGCAAACCATTCTATTTTTGGTGTTTCAAACTCCCAATTAAGCACTCTGTTCCAACGTTTTCGCCATAAAAAGTGCTCTTCTGCAATTTCTTCCCAAAATAATTCGGGAGAATTCACTGATTTTCGATAAATATGGAAGTATTCTTCCAAATGTTTAATATGGTAATTACTCATTTTTAGGGTATTAATATTTACTTACGCATTGTACGAAATAGCTGTTATTAAAAATAATCGACTATAATTTACTAAAATTGGAATAAAACATTTCATTATAGGATTTTTTTCACCAACTTTGATGTATTACAATTAAACAAAATGAGTGTAAACAAGAAGATATTTTATAGAGGTCTTTACGGAAGCGACTCTATTGAATTGGCAAGAGGTATTGTCAATGTATATTCTTTTGGTGCAATTGCCAAGCAGTTTGACTATAAAATCAAAGAGCACCAACACGACGATTTATATCAAATCGTTTTGGTAGAAGAAGGATCGATGACTTTATATCTAGGTAATAAAAAAGAAGTCATTACAGAGCCCACCTTTTTTACCGTTCCGAAAAACACGGCGCATGGTTATCAATTTCACACTGATGTAAAAGGATGGATTGTCTCTTTGTCTGATTCGATATTGGAAAGTATCATGCAACGTGAAGCAGAGGTAATTGAAGCTTTAGATTTTGCCACTGTACAGCAAATCAACTCAAGCGAGAATAATCAATTAATCCGTCGAGTATTGACTCAAGTTATTAACGAATACAACGGTGAAAATCCAGGTCGCTTGTTAATGCTTCAAAACTTAATCGGTATGCTAATTATTCACCTGTACCGAATGAGTAGACACGGAAAAACAACTTATTCACAAGCTGACAATGCAAGTAAAGTGCTTTTCCGAAAGTTCAACCGAATGGTTATCGACACTCGTCAATTCAATAAAAGTATAGAAGAATACGCCGATGAAATGAGTATTTCACCTGGACATCTAAATCGAATTTGTAAACAAGTTTCAGGCAAATCACCTAAAGATTTAGTAATTGACTTCTTTATGAATGAAGCCAAAATATTACTTTCCGACGATCGTTATAGCGTAAGCGAAGTGAGCCATTTAATTGGTTTAGACGACCCTAGTTACTTCTCTCGCTTATTTAAAAAGCGTACGGATATGACTCCAAACCAATTTAGAAAAAGCATAGGGATTATCAAACCCGATTAGAAAATATCAGAATAAAAAAAGGAGCGGTTGCTCCTTTTTTTATTCCTAAGAAGTTTTATTACTTAAATAAATCCCTTGAATCTGAAACTAAATGTAAATCAGAAAACTTATCCTTATTGAATTTAATTCTATTTGCTTTAATTGCAATTGGAATTAAAGAATCACCTTCAGACACCATCTTTATTGAATTATTAGATTGTCTCTGAAAACTTACCTTACCATTACCATTTGCAGAAGCTACTAAAGCATCAATATTAACATCACTTTCAGTTTTGATTTCTGCTACGAAGTTTTTAGCAAAAACAACTCCAGTCACTACAATTAGATTATTTTGATTCATATCTTTCAAAAAGCGATCATTTGAAGCTTTTAATCGTGCGTCACTCAAAAACTGCATAATCTCACCTGTTGGAACGACTCTTGTTATAGAAGAATCATAACTGATGTTAACTTCTTTACCTTTCTTGATTTCGGCATCTAAAGAAACATTTCCAATCTTAAAAGCTTGTAAGCTATCATTTATAGCTGACATACCTGCCTTAAAATCATACGACACAGACATACTAGAATTAATACTTAATGCATTATCCTCCTTTACCGAAATTTTAGTATCTCCATCGAATGCTTGTAGCATTTCATCAAAAAGTAATTCGATTTTTTTAGCAGGACGCTTCAAATAAAGTTGTAATAGATCCTGATTTCTGACTGGTCCATCGATCAAATCGTAACCTGCATCTTTTAAATGTTTAACTAATTTTGACATATAATATATTTAAATAGTAGAATATCTGATCAAACCATTCAACCAGTTTTGTAAAAATGAATGAAAAAATAGACTTTATCAAGAATAAAAGTTACAAATTTACGAACCGTGAATTATTCAGGTACTTTCCCTTATTACTTCACAGTAAAAACACCCTGCAAACAAAAACAAAGAACATTAATATCTTTAATAACCATCATCACATTTTGAGATCTACGGAATAAAAAAAATATAATCAGATCAAAAATGTTACTTTAAATTTTGATCGTAATAAACCAAACGTAAGTTTCTAATTGTTCCAATAGAAATAAAAATATATAAGTTTTAACTTCATGAGAATAGCAATAATAGTCTTTACAATTGTATTTCATCACATCGTCATTGGACAAAATGAAACGAAAACCAAAGTAATAGAAACAACAAAGAATTTCTTCACTGTCAGAGATTCTGAACTTACTCAACCATAAGAATTCCATAATAATAATAAAAACTGCGAAGGATCTTGCGAATTTTATTTAACAAAAGACAGCTTGTATTGGACTGGCTACTATATCAAAAACTTATTAATTATAAAATCACTTCCAGTTTTCGAAAATAACGGGGTGAAATACAACCTGATTCTAACAACATCTATCACTTTTAATGCAGACAACTTATACAATAAACTACTCAATCTAAACACCTATGACATAGAACAACTTACGGAAAACACACTTCAAAACAACTACATTGGAGAAAATAAGACTAAAAGAAAAAACGTCACGATTCAATATAGTTTACCAGATAGTTCGCCCGATTGTAATATGACAATCACAACAAATGACTCAAAACAAAATACGGTAACTTATAGAAATGCATTGATTGAAGACGCAAACTTTCATCGAGTAAAGACTATAAAGATATTTCATGACATCAAACAACTACTAATAAACGAATTTGAATACTATCCATCCGGACACTAGCAACTCGAATAACAACATACTTAAAAAAGATACTTCTGCTCAATCTTTACAGCCTTGAGGGCATTCTACAATAACACATCACCCTATTTACAAGTCTATAATGCATCACAATTCGCGATAAATCAATATGCACACTTCTTTACAAAAAAAAAGAGATATAACAAAAAAGAGATTAATCATTGATTAACCTCTTTTTTTCTCTAGTAGCGAAACCGAGAGTTGAACTCGGGACCTCAGGGTTATGAATCCTGCGCTCTAACCAACTGAGCTATTTCGCCGTCTTTGCGAGGGCAAAGTTACGTATTCTTTACTGTTCTCGCAAGCTTTTTCTAACTTTTTTTTGAATTAAGATCGATCAGCTTCATTCAACACGTTCGTGTAATGTTTTAACGAACGAAGAATCAAAGAAATAGCCAAAGCAACTATTAATCCAGTTGTTAAACTACAATTCCAAGTAACTGCTCCATTGACAAAAGAAAGTCGCAAAAATTCCACAAAAACAAAACCAATGATCGTAGCAGTCACACCACTATACTCTCTTCTTAAACTCGTTTTTAAGCTAAATGAAATATCAGCGGCGTTATAATTCTTGAAACTTGGTATAAATGCAGGGGTTTTATTTGCCCAATCCATATATTGATCACCGAACTTACGCTCTAAGAAACGCTCTTCCGCAAACATGATTCTTTCGTAATACAACCAAAACAATAAAGATACGATGATTACATAGTAGATATTACCTGTGAAAACAACTATTCCAATCCACATTAAATAGTTACCAAGATATAAAGGGTGCCTAACGGTAGAATAAATTCCACGCGTATTCAAAGCTTCGGCTACTTGACCTTCTTTTGTATTTCTTCCGGAAGTAAATTTATTGGAAGTACCGATTGCAATTGAACGAATAATTTGCCCAATCAAAGAGATTACTGCCCCGCCAATTAGCAATCCATATTTCAAACATTCATCATTTTCTATCTTCTCATTATTTGCCCAATAAACAAACGGAACTGCAAGAACAAACAGAATAACAGGTATTTGACCACGGTAGCGAAATAAAAGATTACCTCTACTTTCTAAAGAATTAATTAATGCCATTGATAAATTTTATGTATTTTTCAAAAATTGTAAGTGTCAAATATATAATATTTTAACTACTATTATGATTGTAAAAAGGAAATTTGAGCTAGAATTTATCATTAAATCATCCCCCAAAGTATTAACCAATATGCTCTTCACCCCCTCTGGTTTAAGCGAGTGGTTATGCGACGACGTAAATGTGAAAGATGATATTTATGAATTTGTGTGGGATGGATATGGCGAAGCTGCACGCGTTCTCCAACAACGACCTGGTGTGCGAATGCGATGGATCTGGTTAGAGGACGAAACGGATGAATTATCCACTTATTTTGAAATCACTTTTGAATCAGACCCCATGACTAAAGATATCATCTTACAAATCATTGACTTTGCAGAAGAAGATGAAATTGATGAAGCAACTGCAACATGGGAACAAAAGATATCAAAACTTAAACGGGTAGTTGGCTCAAAATAGTTCAATAAACAGCTTTACTTTTCAAGATTACACTTAACTTTGTTAAAAAAAAGAGTGAAGCGACTTTCTGTATTTAGTATAAAGGCTTTTATCGGTCCGTTTTTGGTAACCTTTGCTATATCAATGTTTATATTGATTATGCAGTTCTTTTGGAAATACATCGACGATTTAATGGGAAAGGGAATTGAAACTATTTATATTTTCGAATTACTTTTTTACATTTCACTCAGTTTAATCCCAATGGCTTTGCCATTAGCAATGCTATTATCCTCCATAATGACGATGGGGAACCTAGCAGAAAACAATGAATTAACAGCACTTAAAGCCTCCGGTTTATCTCTTTACCGCATTCTTCGCCCTTTATCTGGAATGGTAATTATCATTGCGATTTGTACTTTTCTGTTTGCCAACTTTGTCATCCCTCTTGCCGATGCGAAATGGCGGTCATTAATATATGATTTTCAGAACACAAAAATTGCTTCCATTATCACACCTGGTGTTTACACAAAAGAATTAGGTGAGTACGCGATTAAAGTTCAAAGTAAAAATGAAGATGGTTCTTTTAACAACATCATCATTCATGACAAAACAAATCCGCAAGAATTAAAAACAGTTCGTGCAAAAAAAGCAGAGTTATTTAAAACAGAAAACAATAGACACATTTTCTTTAATTTAACAGACGGTTTTATCATTGAAGAACTTTCTATAACCGCACCTGTATTTGGTCAAGGCGGTGTTCGAATTGACACTCAAAAGGAATCACGAGAAACCAGAAGAACCACATTTGAACAAGCGACCTACAAAATTGAACTGGGAGGCTTCTCCGTTAACAAAGGTGACGCTACAAATTTTGAAGATTCCTACGCTATGTTAACCGTTTTTGAAATCAATAGCGCCATAGATTCAGTAGCAAAAAAAGGTACAGAACTAAAAATGGCGTTTGCTGAAAATACAATCTCTACTATTGACTATTTCCAAAGTAAAAATTATCAAAAAATGTTGGATACGATTCCAACATCAACAAGTCCTTCTGACCAAATTGCGTATGTTACCCAATCGTTAAAACTGGATTCACTGTCAACTTGGGAACAAAATCAAGTCTATACCAATCAAATAAATAAAGTACAAACTCGCATTCAACAAATAACAACACAAATTGATTATTTCAATTCTGTCAATAAGAATAATAATAAATACCTAGTCGAATTCCATCGTAAATTTGCATTAACATATGCCATCATAGTCCTCTTCTTTGTCGGAGCACCGTTGGGAGCAATCATCCGTAAAGGTGGGTTTGGAGCCCCCGTGGTAATTGCGGCTTTGCTATTTATGATTTACTTTGTTTTAAATACCGTAGGTGAAAACCTGGTATACGCCGAAGTTCTAGGTGCATTTGTTGGAATGTGGTTCCCCTCGCTCATCCTCACTCCCATTGCCATTATTTTAATGTACGCAGCAGCTAACGACAGCCCGATTTTTAGCGCTGAAACCTATACTTCGTTTTTTAATCGAATGAAACGTAAACAAAAATGAAACGCATTCTACATATATCAAATAAGCCCATTTACCCAATGGTCGATGGTGGATGTGTAGCCATGCATCAATTTTGTGAGTCTTTATTTTTGATTCCAGATACAGAGATTTATCATATAAACATAGCAACAAATAAACATCCGTTTTCGTCCGAAGCATACGCAAAGCAAAAAACGAAATTTAAAAAAGTAGAAAGCCTTTTTATAAATACGGATCTGAATCTTATCGACGGCATACGGACGACTTTAAGAAACAAATCATACAATCTAACACGCTTTCAATCATCTGATTTAATTAACACAATCGAGGATTGGATCTCAAAATACTCCATTGACCTTTTGATTTTTGACAGTTTATTCGCTGCATCAGTTTTAGAGGCACACAACTTCCCTATTCCATGCTATATTCGCGCACATAACATCGAGGCTGATCTATGGCAACAAAAGGCAAAACAAGGTGGAATTAAAGGTCCTATTTATCGAAAATTAGCTGAAACTTTAGCTGAAAGTGAAAAAACAATACTGGAGAAATCTAATGGTGTTATATTCATTTCCGCTGATGATCAAAAACTACTTTCAAAAAAGAAAATTCAGCTTAATTCGATTGTAATACCTGTAGGAATACAAACCAATTCAACCCCTTTTACTTTCGAGAAAAATCATTTTCATTTCATAGGAGCAATGAATTGGTTTCCCAATCAAGAAGCCGTTCATAAACTGATAAAAGACATCTTTCCGATCATAAAATCAAAAAATCCGAAAGCAGAACTACATTTAGCAGGTTCCTATTTTCCAAAAGAAATAAAAACCAATCCTTCCAAAGGAATTTACATCCACGGATTTGTAGAAAATGCAACCGCTTTTCGTCAAAATCATGGTATACAACTAATGCCCATAGAAACAGGCTCTGGCGTTCGTATAAAACTATTAGAAGCGCTTTCTGAAGGTGTTCCCATCGTTGCAACCCCAATGGCTGTATTTGGAATGGACAAAACAATCGAAAAGTGCTGTAAAATAGAAAAAAATGATATCGAATTTGCCTTAACTGCTTTAGAATTGAATGAAAATTCCGAAATTCGAAACCTTTTGACGCAAAATGGAAGAGATTTTGTGCAAAATCATTTTTCCATAGAATCAATCGCACAACAAATTGCAACATTCATCTACACATAAACCACTCGTGGTTGTCATGACCAGTCGTTTTCCTTATCCTTTAGAAAAAGGTGACAAACTTCGTATATACTATCAAATCAAAGAATTAAGTAAACAATTTGACATTCGCCTCATTTCGATAAGTGATCAAAAAGTTTCACAACAGTCCATTGAAGAACTACAAAAATACTGCTCAGAGATACACATCTTCCAGATTTCCATATTGAGCTACCTTTCCAATGCATTGTGGTATTTTCTGACCGGAAGATCTTTTCAAGTCGGTTATTTCTACAATCGAAAATGGATTAAAAAGGTAAATAAACTAATCCATTCATGGCAGCCTGCACATATTTACACCCAATTGGTACGGTGTACAGAGTACACAAAAAACTATCATGATTGTCCAAAAACCTTAGATTACATGGATGCTTTAGGTACTGGGATTGAACGCCGTGCAGAAAAATCAAATTTTCTGTTAAAATGGGTTTTCGAAAAAGAATCCGTTCGTTTGAAACGCTATGAGCGAAGAATTTTTGAATATTACGATTATAAAACGATTATTTCTGATCAAGATAAACGTTTAATCAGTCATCCACTACAAAAGGAAATCGTTTCTATCCCAAATGGGATCGATCAAAGTTTTATTAATTATACGGGACAGTATTCGGAAAAATACGATATTGGTTTCATTGGTAACATGAACTACGCACCAAATATTGATGCCGTTCATTATATCCAAAAGTATTTTTTAAAAAAGCACCCAACAGTTACTTTTCTAATTGCCGGTGCAAATCCTCATCCAACGGTTTTAGAAATAGGAAAAGTACCTAATATTACTGTCGCAGGTTGGATGGATGACATCCGTAAAGCTTATGCTGATATTAAATTATTTGTTGCGCCTATGCAAATTGGCACTGGAATGCAAAATAAGTTACTGGAAGCAATGGGAATGGGAATACCCTGTATCACAAGCTCATTAGCGAACAATGCGATCGGAGGAATACATAAAGAATCGATTTGGGTAGTTGATACCCCTGAAGAACTTGAGTATGCTATTGACTACTTACTCCATCATCCGATGGAAGCTAAAGAAATGGGAAAAAAAGCTAAAGATTGGGTATCGGAACATTACACATGGAAAAAAACCACTGAATTATTAGTAAATTTGATACATGCTAAACCTATTTAAGCTATAACAATTACCTATTAATCGATAAAAATCTTGTATTTTTACAGGAGCAATTTCACATTATGGAGATAGTATTAAATTCAATTGAAGAAGCAATTGAAGACATAAAACAAGGAAAAGTTGTAGTCGTAGTTGATGATGAGGATCGTGAGAACGAAGGAGACTTTATTGCAGCTGCTGAATGTGCTACACCTGAAATGATTAACTTCATGGCTACTCATGGCCGTGGATTGATATGTACCCCACTTACAATTGAACGATGCCAAGAGTTAGATTTAAATCTAATGGTAACCAACAATACCGTATTACACGAAACCCAATTTACGGTTTCTGTAGATTTAATTGGCCAAGGTTGTACGACCGGTATTTCGGCACAAGACCGTGCTAAAACAATAAAAGCTTTAGTTGATGATTCAACAAAACCAAGTGACTTAGGTCGTCCAGGACATATTTTTCCTCTTCGCGCAAAAACGGGAGGTGTACTTCGTCGTACAGGACATACTGAAGCTGCTGTAGATTTAGCGCGTCTTGCTGGATTTAAACCAGCTGGAATCTTAGTGGAGATTTTAAATGAAGATGGAACGATGGCCCGTTTACCACAATTGGTTGACGTTGCTAAACGTTTTGATCTTAAACTAATTTCAATCGAACAACTAATCGAATACCGTTTACACCATGATACGCTTATTGAAAAAAAGGAAGTTGTGGATATGCCAACGGTACACGGAGATTTTAAATTACACGCGTACGAAGAAAAACTAACTGGTGATGCACATGTTGTAATCACCAAAGGTGAATGGACTCCTGATGAAAGTGTTTTAGTGCGTGTACATTCTTCTTGTTTAACCGGCGATGTATTTGGTTCATGCCGATGTGATTGTGGACCTCAGCTGGAAAAAGCGATGGAAATGATCGAGAAAGAAGGTAAAGGTGCAATCGTTTACATGAATCAAGAAGGACGTGGAATTGGACTTATCAACAAAATTCGAGCTTACAAATTACAAGAAGAAGGATTTGATACCGTTGAAGCTAATTTAAAATTAGGTTTTAAATCCGATCAAAGAGACTATGGAGTTGGTGCGCAAATCCTACGTGATTTAGGTGTTCAAAAGATGCGATTGATGTCTAACAACCCTAAGAAACGCACAGGATTAATTGGATATGGACTAGAAATCGTTGAAAACGTTGCCATTGAAGTAGGTCAAAATGCTCATAATCAAAAATATTTGGAAACAAAACGCGATAAAATGGGTCATTCTTTAAACTTAGATAAAAAGTAATGTTACTTACAGCAAACGGAATCACTAAGGCTTACGACAAACTGCCTATATTGAAGGGCATTGATTTAGCCATTGAAAATGGTGAAATTGTTTCCATTGTAGGTTCTTCTGGTGCTGGTAAAACGACATTATTACAAATATTAGGTACCTTGGATCGTCCGGACCAAGGTACTCTTTTGATTGACGGAATAAATCCATTTGAGTTAAATCCAAAAAAAATTGCTCAATTCCGAAATACACATTTAGGATTTGTCTTCCAATTTCATCAACTGCTTCCAGAGTTTACAGCGATAGAAAATGCAGCAATGCCTGCCCTTATAGCCGGTGACACCAAAACAGTTGCCACAGACAAAGCAAAAAAATTATTAGATCGACTAGGATTAAGTCATCGGTATGACCATAAACCAAGTGAACTTTCTGGAGGTGAACAACAACGTGTTGCAGTTGGACGTGCATTAGTGAATAAACCAAGCCTTATTTTTGCAGATGAACCTTCTGGAAACTTAGACACCGTAAATTCACAAGAATTACATCAACTATTTTTTCAATTACGGGAGGAAATGAACCAAACCTTCGTTATCGTTACGCATAATGAAAATTTAGCCAACATGGCTGACCGAAAAATTATCATGAAGGATGGTTTAGTCTTAACCTCGGATTATTCTTCCCCAGAATAGCTACTTACAAAAAGTAAACATGAAATCCATTTAGTATTTTACAAATACTAAATGAAAATTTCACTAAGAAAGCTTTTAAATAATACAATTTATCATTTATTACATTTATTTCACATTCAACTCTTAATCAATAGGTTATTTTTGCAGCAAACCAAACCTATAAAGAATGAAACAAAAATCGACCACTTTCATGGCACTTTGTGCTATGTTAATATCTAGTTTCTATGCTAGTTCACAAAATAGTCTATATATTTCTACAGAAGGAGTAGATGGATTAAATAACTGTCAGAATGTTGACAGTCCATGCCAAACGATAGCTTATGCATTGACGCAAACAACAAGTGGTGATACCATTAAAATCGCACCTGGAGAATATATTCAAAATGCTACACTCACGCTGAACCAATCCGTTACTATAATAGGAAGCGACCCGGTAGAAAGACCAATCATATCGTCTTCCACTTCAGATTTTTTCATCGTTAACAGTTCAAATGTTACCCTTAAAAATCTACATTTTAAAATGGGCCTCACAAATGCAAACGGTTTACGCGGTATTGTCTCCACTCAAAACTATGATAATTTAAAGATTGATAACAATCGATTTGAATCAACTCTTACTTTAAGTGGATCAGGACAAGACAATATGATATGGACAGCTTTTGCTATTTCTCTAGAATCACCTATTGGTGTTATCCAAACAGTAGAAATCACCAATAATGAAATTACTACTGACCCTAATTTTAAAATTTTTGGCCGAGGCATTTTTTTAGGTAGTGGGGCTGCTAAAGACGCACCAGGCGGTATCATTAGTGGAAATACAATAAATGCCTATTACGCCATTCAATCTACACGGTTTAATAGTGAAATGCGTATTGAAAACAATTCCGTGACAGGGATGATAATGATAAATTACCTCTACCAAAATGGTTCAATAATTCTAGCTGATAACCTCATCAGCGCTAATTCCATCTTAACACCAGATGAACTATATAGTTTGATTGAATTAAGGGAAATAAAATTTGGATCTGTACGTATTGAAAATAATGTAATTAGAGATTATACGCGAATCGGATTATTATCATGTGCTTCTAGATATGTAGACGTCTTAAATAATACGTTTACTCCCAATGCTGATGCCACTCAGTTTGCTTCAGTAATGGTTAACACAAAAATAATGACTAGAGGTCAACAAGCATCTCCATGGACAAACGAAATAACTTTTAAAGGAAATATATTCAATGCCAGCCAAGAGGACAATGCAGGTACAGCTATTGTTTTCGCTGATCATCTAGGATTATTCACCCCTGCCTTTGATAACGTAATCATCGGTGGAGAGGATGCTATAGAAAAAAACACATTCTCTCCCCTTTTAGAAAACTATATAGTATTGGATGGTCAAACGGGATCTAGTACAGATTACCCTCTATGGATAGGCTATTCAGTAACCAATATGCGAGCTGTTACAGATACTTTTTATGCCTTAGTGAATCAAAATAACTACCAACTAGCAGGATTAACAACTATTGGAAATAAAATAGTTGATCAAGTTGACTTTCCTGATTTAGGACTAATTATCTTAAGTTTTGGTGGTTCAGATTTATACGTGTCAAACTCTGGCTCAAATCTATCTAATGATTGTACAGATCCTTTACGACCTTGCCAAACAATTGAACTAGCAAACACTTTCGCGCGTGAAAATACAAACATCTATATAGCTGGGGGAGAATATAATTTAACAGAAACAATTGCCTTAAGTTACCAAGGACAATCTTTGCTTGCGTGGGACAACACAGTGAAGCCTATCCTAAAAACCAACCAACGAACATTCATTGATGTACAATCTGAAAATATTACAATCGAAGGATTACAATTAGAATTAGGGCTTAGCAACGAAACAGGTATATACGGCATTCAATCAACCAATCAAGTATTTAACAATCTGCAAATCAATAATAATAACATATACTCCACTTCTCCAGTTATTCCCTATGCAATGGTATGGAATTCTTTTGCAATCCAACTGTTAAGCCCTGAAAATACAAACCAAATTGTAACAATTACAAATAATGTAATTGGCACCAAAAATGGCGCTGCAAACAACCTATTTGGACGTGGTATAAGCCTTGGAAGTGGTACTGCTTGGGGTATTCAAGGAGCAATAAGAAATAATAGTTCCAAAGCCTTTTATGCTCTACAAGTTATTCAGCCTACAGGAAACGTTGCTATTCAAGAAAATCAATTGAATGGAATAACGATGGTGAACGCTCCTCTTAACGGTGCGAATATTCGGATGGAGTATAATATTTTTGACGGGGCTCGTGACAATGATACAATTGACTACTATGCGTTACTCGATCTTCGAGCTATCGAAACAGGATCCGTTCTTATTGCAGTAAATGACTTTGTTAATTATGATAAAATAGCAGCACTTTCAATGGCTTCAAAAAATGTAGCATTCCGCTGGAATCATTTCACTCCGAGTGATACAGCTGAAGATTTTATTTCCTTAATGGTAAATACAAAACTGATGACCTCAGGTCAACAAAACACCTCTTATGCAAATGAAATTGAAATAAAAGGGAATGATTTTCTTGCTGGTGGAGAAAACAGGGGAACAGCCATTCACTTTGCAGATCATTACGGTGTCAACAATGCTCCTTTTAATAATATTATCATTGGTGGTCCAATTTCTAGTGCGAGGAATAATTTTGAACCTAATCTACGTCAATTCATTGTTTTAGATGAAATGTCAGGTCCTTCGACAACCCACCCTTTATGGGCGAATTACAGTACAACAACGATGCAACCTGTATCACAAAATATTGAAGCACTAATTGTTAATAATGATTACAACTATAATTCCACTATGGAAGTCGAAGAAAAAAACATTGATTCTGTTGATAATCAATTATTAGGAAAAATAATATTGGCCTACTCGTTTTTAGAAACTTCTTCTATAAAGTCTAGTAATTTAAGTGTTTATCCGAATCCTGCTGCTGAAGCAATTACTTTAACTATCGCTGATGGCGCTGCAATTTCAACCGTGACACTTATTGATCTTCTAGGTAATGAGATTAAAACACTTTCATTCCAATCTGGAAAAAAGATTGATGTTTCAGATTTACCTCAAGGACTGTATTTTATTCGACTGAATAACGAAAACCACAAAACGAATATACGATTTGTGAAAAGATAACCTTCGTTATTGCATTACAATCCCTCTTAGCCTTTAGGTTGAGAGGGATTTTTTTATGTACATTCAAATAATATGAAAATCAAACGACAGAAATTGATATTTTTGTAATCTTTAAACAATCGTTGAATAGAATTTCACCGAAAAAACGCTTAAAAACAAAAAATAACACACATTCAGTTAAAAATGAATTTTTTCCAATTTGCATTAGCTATTGTCTTATTCATTTGTTTAGCAGATAAACCAGCACATTTTTACACCTATGTCCATGCTGTTTCGTCTATTATTCTTGCATTGATGGCATTCAACGCTTATACAGAAGATAAATACAAAACCATGTGTATTTATTGTATTCTAGCATTATTTTTCCAGCCCCTATTCCCCGCTCCTTTGGATCGCTCCGTTTGGAATATCTTTGAAGTTAGTTTAGGATTAACTCTTATTTTCTTCGCCTTCAGACCTGCTAGACAATAACAATACAACAAAGTAAACAGTAGACAAAATGCCATATTTATAATGGTATCAATCTCAATAAAAGAACTAAGTCAAAGATAAAGTACTGAAGCCGCATGTGATTAATAAGATACTTTTCAAAGCACTGGTGAAAAAACTGTAAATTGTCCGATTCTATAGTACTTTGCAGATTTCCCTCCTGTTTTAGCTAAAAACAGAACACCTTACAGTCAACAACTTAACAAGTTTTAATGTTTTTTGTTAAATATTACACAATGAGTTTGATAATTTAACAACAAAATTGGGCTCTTTAGCACTATCTTTACTTTCAAATTGCAAACTAACAAATATGAAACACAAATTATTATTCTACCCATTCGCGGTGGCATCATTACTTATTTATGCCCAAAATTCTTTCGCACAAGATACCCGCCACGTAAGTACTACAGGAAACAACACGGATAACAATTGCTTAAATATCGATTCCCCATGTGGAACAATCGCACACGCAATTTCCGTAACCAATGATAATGACATTGTGAGCATTGCTCCTGGTACCTATGCACAACCGACAAGCTTAATGATCAATCGTCCATTGACAATTACAGCTGCTGATCCAGAAAACAAACCAACATTAACAACTTCTGTAGAACGAACAATTACAGTTAATGCGAGTGATGTTACAATAGCTAACTTGAACTTCAACTTAGGTTTAACGACGACAACAGGAAGAACTGGCATCTATTCAGTAACAAACTTTAATAATTTAACCATTCAAGGAAATCGCTTTGCTTCAACAGCTAACGGTATAATTATTGCTTTACTGAACTACGAATGGGATGCAATAGCAATTCACTTGGAAGGACCTTCTGCATCTGCTTACCAAGTAAACATTACAGACAATGAAGTACCAGGAATCACGGGTAAAAAATTGTTTGGACGTGCGATTATGCTTGGAAACGGCGCTACTCAAAAAAATACTCCTGGAGGAATCATTGCATCGAATATTTTCCATGGTTTCTATGGTTTTCAAGCCATGCGTACTTCTGCAGATTTACTGGTTGAAAACAATAGCATTTTTGGTTTGACAATGTTCACAAATACAGTAGGTACAAAAACGGTTACTTTACAGAATAATATCTTAAACGCGGCTTCTTTGATGGGCGCACAATACCACTACGCTGTTTTAGAAATCCGTTCATTTAGAGCTGGAACAATTAAGGTAGAAAATAACCAACTACTCAATTATAAAAACATCGGTATTTTATCCTCTTCTAACGTTAATGTATCAGTTAAAGGAAATACTTTTCAACCAGCATCAGATGCGACTGATTTCGTTTCAATTGCTGTAAACACAAAGTATCTCACCAACGGTACACAGAATGAAAACTTCTCAAACGCGATTACGATTTTAGGAAATACATTTAGAGCTGGTGCTATAAACCAAGGTATGGCCATCAACTTTGGAAATCATTATACCAATGCAAACCCGCCTTTTGAAAATGTTATCATTGGTGGTGCAGATGCAATAGATAAAAATACATTTGAACCCAATTTGAAATTTTACGTTGTTTTGGATGATCAATCTGGGCCATCGACTTCATTTCCTTTATGGTCACAATATACTAATACAACAATGTCTCCGGTAACTATGAATATCGAGGCTTTACACGTTAACAACAACTATAACGTAAATACACGTACAACTGTGGAATCAAAAATGTACGATATTGCGGACAATACTGCAGTTGGTGACATCATCATTGGTGAAATGGGAGCTAACCATTACGTCGCAACAACAGGTGTTGACACAGATAACGATTGTACAGATTCTGAAACACCTTGTTTAACAATCACACATGCCTTAAACGTTGCTCTTGAGACAGATACCATTTTTGTAGCAACTGGAAACTACGCATTAGATCAAACGTTAGCTGTAAACCAAACGGGGTTAACAATAATGAATTGGACGGCTAATGAGCAACCGACGTTGACCACAAACCAAGCGCGCGTCATTGACGTACAAGCACCTCAAGTTACAATCGAAGGATTACGTATCGAATTAGGTGGAACAACAACTTCGGGAACAGTAGGTCTAACTTCTACTAACAGAAACTACAATGGCTTGACAGTTAAAAATAATACAATCGTTAGTACATCTCCAGCTACCTTTTACGGTATGGTTTGGACAGCGCACGCAATCGAATTAGCATCCAACGAATTAACAGACTCAGTTGAAATTTCCAATAACGTCATTGGTGTAGCAACAGAAGGACAAAACAACATCTTCGGTCGTGGAATCTATCTAGGTGCTGGTAATGTAAATGGTGCTAAAGCAAAAATCTTCAACAACGAAATCGTAGCCTATTATACAGTACAATTAATTGGTACAACTGGAAATACAACAGTTAACAACAACGTATTGAACGGTATTACAATGATCAACTCGCCTAAAGCAAATGTTCACATCGATTTCACAAACAACGATTTGAGTGCCATAACTCCAATGGGAGCAGAAAGTTTATACGCGTTAGCTGATATTCGCGCAATCGAATTGGGATTGGTAAACTTTGCCGCTAACAGATTAACAGATTATAAAAATATCGGCGTATTGAGTATGGCTTCTAAAAACGTAAGCTTGATCGACAACGAACTAACACCTCATGCAACCGCTAATAACTTTATCTCAACAATGGTTAACACCAAGTTGATGACAGCAGGAACGCAAGGAACAACATATCCAAACGCGATCGTTCTAAAAGGAAATCAATTCAATGCTGGTGTAACTAACCAAGGTCAGGCTCTTGTATTTGCTGACCACTACGGAGTTGGAGAAATAGCTTTTGAAAATGTTGTAGTAGGTGGAGAAGATACTGCGGAACACAATGTTTTCGACAATAACTTAGGCGTTTATATCGCTTTAGACAACAACGAAGGCACGACTGAAAACATTGCATTATGGTCAACTTATTCAGCAACAACAATGCGCCCAGTTACTGACAACATTACTGCATTCATCAATCACAATACATACAACCAACCATCAAGACAAGAAATCGAAAACAAAAACACCGATTCTCTAGACATCGTTGGTTTAGGACGTATTATTTTAGGAGATTCTGATCTCGCTATTAACCAAATAGCTTCCATGAATATTGCGATCTCCCCTAACCCTACAACTCAATTCTTAACCATAAACGGAGACATCAATACAACGTTGAACCTTACGGTAATTGATTTATTAGGAAATAAAATCTTCAGTAAAAGTCTAACTACAGGAGAGAAAATAGATGTTTCTAACCTTTCAATCGGAGCTTATCTTGTAGAATTGGAAGAAAATGGAATCAAAAAAACAATTCGTTTCGTGAAGAACTAAACCTTCATCAAACATAATCTTTTAAAGGTTCAATTACTTTCTTTCATTAGAAGGTCGTTGAACCTTTTTTTTGCTGTAAAACTAAACGATGTCCAAGTTCCTACTCTCATTTACCTATCCGATACATGTAAAAAAAAAATGAAACGCTTATGTATTTGGGGAACTTTGTCCCTAAATCAAAGTAAAATCACAAATAACTGAATAAAAAAAGAAACAGTTTAAAAATAAGACGACTATAAAAACGTTAACAAAGTAGAAATCTTATATTTTTAAAGAAAAAACAAACATTAGGCAACTTGTTAAAACAACTACGCCTAAACCTATTATTAACTACATGATGAAAAACACACTAATTACATTACAAACCCTATTACTATTTAGTTTGTACGCTAACGCAAGTGATACCATACGAATTGATAGCAATCAGTTTTTTATAGATCCTGCACGACAAATGATCCTAACCAACTTATCCGTTGACCACATTAACAACACATGGAGCAGTACCAAATCGCATATCAAACTAACGGAGGTATATCAATTTACAACACCTCAAGCAACAGTGGAAACAGGAACGGCCTACTCCATTGTTTTCCCGTCAACCAATGAGATATTTACACTCTTTTTCACCTCACTACCAATCATTCACATAACAACCACGGAAACCATTGTCGACGAACCCAATGTATTAGCCAACTTTAAAATCATCGAATCGAATCAAAACTATCTAGAATCACTCGTTGGAATACAATATAGAGGAGGACTATCTCAAACATTTGCTAAAAAATCAATGGAAATAGAGTTCTATGAGGATGAAACCGGTGAAGAATCCGTTGATTACTCACTTATAGGACTAGTTGCTACTGATAAATATAACCTGCAGGCAATGTACAACGAACCACTTAGAATGCGAAATAAAACAAATTTTGACATCTGGCGAATCATCAATCAATTGCATTACATCAATGAAGAACCAGATGCTATAAACGGTGTTCGTATGGAATATGCCGAATTGTTTATAAACGATGAATACAGAGGAGTCTATGCGATCGGTGAAAAAATCAATCGTAAATTATTAAAACTAAAAAGTCATAATGGACAAATCCGTGGAGAACTTTACAAAGGGGATGATTGGGGAGTAACCACATTTACCTCTCTACCACCTTATAGTAATTACACCGATTTCTGGGCTGGATTTGAATACAAACATCCAAAACAAGA
This sequence comes from Taishania sp., assembly GCA_045629585.1. Classification (GTDB taxonomy): domain Bacteria; phylum Bacteroidota; class Bacteroidia; order Flavobacteriales_D; family Crocinitomicaceae; genus Taishania. The sequence goes on from JAZQRM010000060.1 coordinate 77,333, forward strand.
AATTGATTGGTCTAATTTATACAGTTTTGTAGATTTTGTCCGTAACGCACCCGATCAGCAATTCTATGACAATTACGCCTCCAAATTCTCTCAAGAAAGTCTGGTCGATTACTTCATTTTCTTAAACCTATTGCGAATGGTAGACAACACGGGTAAAAACCTATACATAGCCAAGTACACCAACGATGATGTTTACTTTTATATACCATGGGATCTAGATGGAACTTTCGGAATGAGTTTTGATTCTACCAGAGACACCACAACCAATGATATACTCACCAATGGACTCTACCGAAGATTGATACACGATTGCAATGAAAATGGCTTTCACCAAAGACTTGCCGAAAAATGGCAAATACTCCGTAACTCATCTATTACCAACGAAAATATCATGAATTTATTTCTTGAAAACCATGATTATCTACTCGAAAATGGTGTCTATCAAAGGGAGGAAATTGCATGGTCTGAATATCAATACTCAAGCCAGCACCTCGATTATATGTCCGAATGGATTACTGATCGCTTAGCTTTCTTAGACCAACGATTTAGCACAGCATGCAGTGGCGTAGGACTAAATGATATTTCATTAGCAAACAGCACCTACAAAGTATATCCAAATCCTGCTAAAAACTACTTAACAATCACCAATCCATCTATATCAACATTCTCCATCGAATTGTATAACAACCTTGGACAATTAATACAAAAAGACAGCAGCACAAACACTACTTTTACATGTGCCTTAGAAACACTCAATAGCGGTGTATATCACTTAAAAATCAGTGACGATCAACACCAAGAAATGCACAAAATTGTGATTGAAAGATAGTACAAACAAACAAAACAATTTAAACTTAAAGCTCGGGTAATACTGAGCTTTTTTCACTTATTCTTCTGCAACTATTAACCCTTTGGAAACATAAATGCAAGCCCAATGACAAACGTTAAACAACAAATACTGAACAACCTTTGCTATACTGAACTGGTCTACAAACGAATAAACAAAAAGCTCAAAAGTAACTTAACGAAAAAAGAAATAGAACTTAAACTATTGGAACTAATAACACAAACAGACAGCCACAACATCAACCAAATAGGTAAAAACTACTACATCTATAACACAACGGAAAACATTAGAATAACGGTCAACTCCAACACCTATCGAGTTATAACAGTAGATAAGATATTAAAGTAAAATCTAAAACATAACTTTTAAAAGTAACATTTACAAAAATGTCAGTGTTATAAGATAATTAATGTCGTGCAATCCTATAATAAAAAAGAATAATATATTTATCTGTTGTTCGATTCAAAACGAAACTTACCAAAATGACATTAACAGAAATACTTCTTTTAATCATACTAACACTGCTAATCATTAACCTAGTTGTAACACTTCTTAAACAAAAGAATACAACCAATCAAACAGCGCAACAAGACCTACATAAAATCAATGCCGAGCTAACAAAAATAGATCCACTTATGCGTAATGAATTTGCGCGTAATAGAGAAGAAATACTCAAAAGCGCCAAAGATGCAAGACAAGAATTAAACAATACCCTAAACACCGCATCCGAACAACTACTAAGACTTACAAAAGAAAACAGAACCGAATTATCCGCCAATTTCAAATCATTTGAAGATAAATTCACCGCCAATAGCAAAGCAGCTGATGATCTACAACGCCAACATTTTAATGACCTTTTCTTCAAACAAGAACAAATCAAAACAACAACTGAACTAAAACTCGATAAAATACGTGAAACAGTTGAAAATAGACTACTAACACTACAACAAGACAACAACAAAAAACTAGAGGAAATGCGTCATACAGTAGATGAAAAATTGCAATCTACTTTAGAAAAAAGATTTAACGATTCCTTCACCCTCATTAGTCAAAGACTCGAACTAGTACATCAAGGATTAGGCGAAATGCAAACACTAGCCAGCAGCGTAGGAGACCTTAAAAAAGTAATGTCAAACGTTAAATCAAGAGGAATAATAGGTGAATACCAATTAGCAAACATCCTAGAAGATCTATTGACCAACGAACAATATGAAAAAAACGTCAAAACAAAAGCAAACAGTGGAGCAATAGTAGAATTTGCAATCAAAATGCCCAATAACAATAACATCGAAAAAACACTATGGCTACCCATTGACTCCAAATTCCCTAAAGAAGACTATGAAGCCCTTGTAGACGCATACGATGAAGGAAATGTTACCCGAATTGATGAACTAAAAAAGTCATTCAAAAACGCAATCCTTAGAAGCGCTAAAGACATCAAAGAAAAATACATCGATCCACCCAACACAACAGAATACGGAATTTTGTTCTTACCCTTCGAAAGCCTATACGCCGAAGTATTGCGCACACCCGGCCTATTCGACACCATACAAAAAGAATACAAAATAACCATCACCGGACCTACAACCCTTAGCGCCCTATTAAGTAGCCTCCAAATGGGATTCAGAACATTAGCAATCGAAAAAAGAAGCAGCGAAGTCTGGGATCTATTAAGTGTTGTAAAAACAGAATTCGGAAAGTTTGGAACAGTATTAGAAAAAACCAAAAAGAAATTACAAGAAGCCGCCAACACCATCGATCAAGCAGGTGTACGCAGCAGAGCCATCGAAAAACAATTACGTAAAGTAGAACAACTACCCAACAACACCACACAACAAAACATTACAAACGCCATCAATCAAGACAATACAGACTTATTATACAACGACATAGACCTCATCCCAACTGACGAAAACGAATAAATACGCATAATCATGGAAGATAACAATACAGCCAACACAACAAACGAGAGGCTATCATATTATCAAATATTCGAAATAGTTAATCATCCTTTTGGTCCCAATTGTCCTTTACAGATAAAGGATAACATCGATGACAACACCCTAGATCAAATTCCTTTCTTTAGAATATGCGAAACCTTTTTGCATATAATTGAGCGAGAAAAACAGATTAAACTTACTCCACTTGGTGCGCTGCAGAAAAAAATACTAGTAGAAATCTATGAGCACAAATTCATAGCAGAAGACATGATCGAAAATGGCATAACTAAGCTTAATCGAGAACTGGATGCAACATCCATCCACAATGCAAGAATAGTCTGTGAATTAGCCAAGCTAGTCAAAAAGCGAGCAAACAAACTTTCAATGACCAAAAAAGGTGCACTATTAATCAAAGACAGAAATGCCTTATTTCAATTAATAACTAAAACCTTTATGCTAGACTTTAACTGGTCTTATAATGACGGGTATACCGACCAACCAATTGCACAATATGGTGCACTATACACCATACATCTACTTTTAACCTATGGAATTGAAACACGTCCAATTCAATTTTATAGCGATAAATATTTAGAAGTATTTGTCAATGCAACCGATTTTTTCCATGATAAACTGTACAGCACAACTCAAGATGCATTTGCCCAATGCTTTCAAATTAGATACTTCCGCCGTTTTGCCGATTGGTTTGCATTTACACAAACAAGTACATACAACTATAAACCAAACCAAATATTCACAACAAAAGCAACCCCTTTATTACAGCAAATCTTTCAATATAAAGCACCAATGTAATACATGATGATAAAACTACTACTCAAAAAACTAGCAAGTATATATCAACCAATTCGACCACATGTATTTACAGTAATTATGGTCACTTAGCTTCGATTATTGAGCCTCGGTCATTAAGCCTATCGAAATGCCGAAATGCGAAGCCCGCATTTTTTCATTAACTTTACAAAAAAATAATCCCATGAAATTGAATCCCGCAGTTTTTGAACAAACAGACATATACGCCATCATTGATTCTATTGCCGAAGAAGTGCTCACTCAATGTGAAGAAAAACCTTTTGATGATTTGGATGAAGTTGCACAACATTGCGTTGTACTTATCGGTTTGGATGAAGAAATTGACCAAGGTGGCTTCCTTCAATTCATTGAAAACAGCGCT
>JAZQRM010000061.1:0-2265 GCA_045629585.1 Taishania sp.
TTGACATCCAGTTGCGTGCAGCTGCTTTCCAATCTTTCATTTTTGAGCGTCCACCAATTAACCACCCGTTTGATTGGAAGTGATTGAAAAAGCGGTTTGCTTCGAGAACTGAATGATGGTTTTCCATAAAGAAGTTCTCGAGTTCTGAAAGCGTTGGAATTTGAAAAACAATTTTCTTATTATTTCTTTTTTGCTCGCGGGGCAAATGACTATTTGCACTCTCTATGTTTATTTTGTTTGTTTTGTTTATTTTGTTTATACTGTTTATAGAAGGTCGCACAACCTTTTCACTACCTTTATCACTACCTTTATCACTACCTTTATTAGTACCATTATTAGTACCATTATTAGTACCATTATCAAAATTGAACAGGTTAACAGCACTCCCTTTTAAGGGGTTGAATGATGGTAGATATTGGATATAACCATACTTGTCAAGATCCTTTAAACATTTGGTATAAGTGTTGGTAGAGCCGATTTTTGAAATTACCATCACTTCGTTTCTACAGATGGAAATAGGATTTTGAAAACGGTTGAGATTCCAGAATTGGAACAGGGCCATGTATAGGCTGACGTGGGCAGGAAACAACCTATCGTCTTTGGCAATTAATCCGTAAAAGCCCGCCATATGTTGAATGTAATTGACCGAGCTTTTCATAGGCGGTTTATGTTTCGCCGATTATCATCCAAAATCTTTAATACATCGTTTTTGTCATAGAAAATAACTCCTCCAATTTTGGTGAAAGGAAGCGTACCTTTTACACGTAACATCTGTAAGGTACTTGCTGAAATGCCTAACAAGCGTTGAACTTGATGAGACTTTAGCCAATTAAACTCTTCTTTTTTTGGTGGATAGTTGATGAACGCTTGATTTATTTCCTCCCGTAATTGTGAAATGATAAGCGAACCGAAACGCTCCAGGTCTTCCATTGTGATGATCTCTACTGCCATAATTTTTGTTTTAATGTTCTGACAACAAAGGTTAGGAAGATGAATAAATAAATAGACGGAGTCCGTGTGCACCTCCGTGTGTTTTTTAATAAAAAAAAAGAGTGCCCCCTTATAAACACTGGGATTCACTCTCAAATTTTAACAATTTTAACAGAAAAAAGACGGAGGTGGGCTGTATCCCCCATGAATAAACGCATTCAGTCTAGTAAACGTCTAAATGCGTTTTCTAATTGTTCCAAAAAAGAAGCTTGATTTTTTCTTTTTGTCTTAATGTCATTAAATTTACGGTAGGGTTCGCCTAATTGGATATTGAAGAATATTTCCATGCTTTGTGCCAGTTCTTTAATTTCGATAGTTCCGTTATTGATTGCTTTTGTTTCCCTAAGTGAGTATATCAATTCCACTAAAGCAGTTTTTGAAGCAGTCCATTTTAAAGAAGACTGGTATGTTGGTGTGATTGCATTTTCTTCTAAATCCCATTGGTCTAGGTTCAATAAATGGTGTCTAAAGAAAGGGCGTAACTTTTTATAGGCCATAAAACGAGCTACTAAATAATCTTTATTGGTAGCTAAAAGTGAATTAATATTCCAAAGTGAAGGATGAGGGATATTAACAGGATCAAAATTTTTACGTAAAAAGTAATCCTGATCGTGGTTAGTTTTACCAGATTGCAGGTAATACAGCAATGAAGATTGTTCCTCACTGAAACGTTGTATTTTTTTTAATCGTTTATTGATGTATTTCTTTTGAATCTTCGGGTCGGTTGATAAGCCAGATCTATAAAACTGAAATAATTCACAATAGTAAATCAACTTCGCCAAAACAAGCGGTTTACAGTATTTAAAGAAATAGATTTCTTCCTCTTCACTTTTAAACTGATGATGCATTAATTTGTCTCTAAGCTGGTTGGATAGCTGGTGACAGATTGCTTTCATTTTTGTCGCCTGATTAAGAGATTCTTGCTTACAGGTGACATTTCTTTGCTCCTCGAGTTCAATTTGACTCAATAGCATTTTAGCTAAATTAATCATATGTAGTAAGTTTCAATTGTTAACAAAAACTTAGAATTGTTTTTTGGTAAAAGCAAATTAAATTAATTGTAAATCAATCGGATATCTCCTAACCTCCGTTCTTTTTAGTGTTTTTAAAGGTGTATTTTATTTACTGTGCTAAAAAAAGAGGGTTACCCCTCTTTTTGTTTCTTGGAAGAAGTGCTTCCAAATAGTTTTTCTTTCAGTAGGTCCATATCCTCGCTTACTTTTAGCTCCAAGACCTTTGCATAAATCTGAGTTGTCTTAATGCTGTTGTGTCCGA
>JAZQRM010000062.1:0-124926 GCA_045629585.1 Taishania sp.
TTTGCTGATTTTTATTGCTAACTCTAGAAACCAACATGTTAAACCGAAAAGTTTTTTTGATAATCCTGAATATCCTGTGGGTTGAGTGGTGTTATGGGGAGGAATTCGACAAAACGGCACTTCGGCTCCGCTCAGTAACCGTTATGTGAAGAGTTTTTTAGTTGTAAGTTCTAAGGCGTAAGGCGTAAGGTGAAGTACGAAGTACGAAATACGAAGTACGAAGTACGAAGTCCATCGCATTACGGCGCGAGATCGCCTATGCTCTGTCTTCAGCTCTTTGCAGAGCTTCTTGAAGTACGAATTAAGATTTAAGATTGACGATTGACGATTTTAAGTTCTAAGTTCAAAGTTCTAAGGCGTAAGGTGAAGTACGAAATACGAAGTACGAAATACGAAGTCCATCGCATTACGGCGCGAGATCGCCTATGCTCTATCTTCAGCTCTTTGCAGAGCTTCTTGAAGCACAAAGTACGATTTAAGATTGACGATTGACGAATTACGATTTTAAGTTCTAAGTTCTAAGGAGTAAGGTGAAGTGCGAATTACGATTGACGATTTATGATTTATGATTTATGATTGGGTTGGGACGTGGGTACTATAGTGAACGGTCGCGACCGTTCATTACATGTATATTTATATAGTTCATTACATACATATATAGTTTAAAAGGAAGATTGAAACTGTCAGCGCTACTCGTTGCACGACAAAACTTTGGGAAGGTTTTTATTATTTTAAGTGTAGAAAACTACAAATACAGGTATTTCCACTATATCTTATAAAATAGAAGTTGGATATTATTGTAGAAAAAACTACAATAATGAAAAAATACCCTATCACTCCTATCTTAACAATAGACCAGGCTATATTGGAAATGGATGAAATAATAAAATGGAGCAAAATCAACAATAGTAGAGTTGGCTATTTTGCTGTACTGTATCAAATGGTCACCAAGCGTATACAATCAGGTATAGCCAATGGAGATTTTCAAGACAATGAGAGAATGGAACTGCTAGATGTAATATTTGCAACAAGATACATCAACGCATGGAAACAGTGGATAAACAAGGAAGAACTTTCAGACAGTTGGAAAATTGCATTTGATGCCACAAAAAACAACTCTACATTAGTGATTCAACAAATGCTATTGGGAATTAACGCGCATATAAACCTAGATTTAGGTATCGCAACAAAAGAAACAATGAATGATAAGCCATCCATCGAACCAATATTGGCGGACTTTGACCTTATAAACAGCATCTTAGATTCGATGATTGACTCCGTAAAACAAAACCTACAAAAAGTCTCTCCTTTGATATGGCTTGCAATGAAAGTAGGCAAAGGGAACGAAGATTTACTAGCTAACTTTAGTATTTCCTTAGCACGGTCTGGCGCGTGGCACTTTGGGTCTAAATTAAGCTACTACACCTCCTACCAATCCGAATTAATTAAAAGACAAGATAATGCGATAGCAAAACTCGCAAGTAACCTCGCAAAGCCGGAACACAAGATGCTAAAAAATATTCTTTGGTTTGCAAGTAAATTTGAATATAAACAACCCCGTGAAATAATAGAGCAACTGCAGCCTATAGTCCAAAATAGCTACAATGAAAACTTAAAAAAGGAATTTAAAACTATATAGTATTGACTTAAAAAAGAAAAGGACGTTTAAAACGTCCTTCCTTAACCTAACTTGCCTAACAATTGAAACTACTGCTTATAAAAAGCGCCATTTTCACCTAAGTGAATATCTTTTGCCAACAAATAATAAGGAAGCGTGTAAAAGTTCCTTTTTCAGTAATTAGTTGGTTGTGATTAACATTATTTAATAATTCAAATATATATACTCCTTTCTTTAAATCCAAATAATATTTTGAAATAAACGAAATACACCTAAAGTTTTCTTCCATCACCCATGTTTTTAAACGATGAGCTATAAAAAATCGTAATTTTACATTAGATAATACCAACACATGACAGAAAATCAAAAAAATTTAGAAGAGTTAGGTGAATTTGGATTAATTGACCATTTAGCCAAAAACTTTGAAATTAAAAAAAACGATACCACACAATTAGGAATTGGAGACGATGCTGCAATCATAAAACTTTCTGATCAAGAATCGTTGGTTGTATCAACCGATATCCTAATTGAAGGTGTGCACTTCAACCTCATGTATTCACCATTAAAGCATTTGGGGTACAAAGCTGTTGCTGTTAACATATCAGATATCGCTGCGATGAACGCAAAACCGGAACAGATTACTGTCTCCATCGCATTTTCGAGCAAATTTCCATTAGAAGCTATAGAAGAACTTTATAAAGGAATTGAAGCAGCATGCGACACATATAATGTAGATTTAGTCGGAGGAGATACAAGTACATCCTATTCGGGACTATGCATTAGTATAACAGCAATTGGTCGTGCCAAAACTGATAAAATTGTAAAAAGAAGCGGTGCACAAGAATTTGACCTTCTAGTTGTCTCTGGTGATCTTGGCGGTGCTTATATGGGATTACAAATATTAGAACGCGAAAAAGAAGTATTTAAAGCGAATCCAAACATTCAGCCTGATTTGGATGGTTTTGATTATATAATAAATCGTCAATTAAAACCCGAAGCACGTGTGGATATCATTGAATTATTAGACAAACTGGATGTACAGCCTACATCCATGATCGACATTTCCGATGGATTGGCTTCTGAGATTTTACATTTATGCAAAGCAAGTAAAGTAGGATGTCACATTTACGATGAAAAAATTCCTATAGATGCATCCACCTCAATGACAGCAATTGAATTTGAAATTGATCCAGCTACAGCTGCACTAAATGGAGGGGAAGATTATGAATTATTATTCACGGTAAAACAAAGTGACTACGAAAAAATAATAGGCAACCCAAATTTAACAATTATAGGACATATCACCAATGAATCAGACGGAACCTATTTTATCGATAAAAACGGAAGCGCTATTTCTTTAAGAGCACAAGGTTGGAGACATATCTAAAATCCACATTTACCTTTCTATCATTAAAAACAAAAGAGTTCATTTGTAGACGAACACTTTTGTTTTTAATGATAGTTATAAAATTCATAAACCCGGTTATGGTTTAGTTGGTTTACGGATGAAAGGATCAGAGGGGTCTAGTACTTCCTTATCAGGGATAACTACTGGCTCTCCATTACCTTCAGCATTTGGCTTTGAAGTTCCGTCACCACCAGGCGAACTAGTTGTCGTACCTGTATCACCAACTGGCACTACAGTTCCATTTTTTAGTGTCTGGCCTACTTGTTCTGTAGTATCAACACCCGCTTCATTAATAGGTCTGACCTCTTCCTTACGACAAGATGCAAAGATCAATAAACCAACCGACACTAATAATAATAGATTTTTGTTCATAGCTAATTTGTGTAATTTCCTTCATTTTACATTAGACAATATCTAAACTAAAAATGTAAGTTACTAATTAACAGAATAAAAACAAAAAAAAACAGAAATAAAGACGGTGAAAAATTAACACTAGGCGAATACAGAGGGTTAGCTAATACTGAATTAATAAAATTTAACATACCTCATTACTTTATCCTACCAATTTGAACAATTTTAATTTGTACTTCGGTACCGATACTTTCTCCATTTTTACTAAATAATTGATACGGTCCGCTAATAAACAAGCGTTGATCAGAAATTTTACGAATTAGATCTATGCGCTTCATCGTAATATCCATCCCTCTTGAGGTATGATCACCATTTGTTTTCTGCTTTTTCTTAAAACTTTCGTCAATTCCAATACCATTATCTAATACAGAAATAATAAGATCTCCCTTATCATCTTTCACTTCAACAATAATTCGACCATTCTTATCATTACGAGGTAACACACCATGAATGATGCTATTTTCAACAAATGGCTGGACCATCATTGCAGGAATCCTAATATCTTCTAGATCGTTAACCGTACTAATAATTTCATAGGTAAACGCTCCATTAAACCGCATTGATTCAAGGGAGAGATACAATCTTAATCTTTCAATTTCTTGATCCAAAGAGATCATATTATCATCTTCAGAAGAGGTGTCCAAATTTTTACGTATTAGTTTCGCAAAATTAGAAAGATACTTATTGGCCGACAGTTTATCCGATATGTTAATAAAGTATTGAATACTATTTAAAGAGTTAAAAATAAAGTGTCTATTCATACTCGCGTTTAATGATTGCTGTTCAAGTTGTACCAAACGAGTTCTCATTTCAGCTTTTTCTAATTCGGCTTGCATCTTTTCTCGTTGAATTCGAACTCGCACAAAAATTAGCGTAAGAGAAACAAGAGACATACTTACCAAACAAATAAACCACCATGTTTTATAATAAGCTGGTCGAATTATAAATGACATTGAAAATTCGTCTAAAACAACTCCTTCTTCGTTCACTAAACGAGCTTTGAGTATATAATCTCTAGGCTGCAGGTTAGAATAGGTTACAGTAAGCGCTGAAGTATTAGGTGACCACTCTGTCTCTAATCCCTCTAATTTATATTGAAAACTAATATTTTCATAATCCTTTAAAGCGATAATATCAAAGTCGAATTGGAGATTATTCTTATCATGTGGGAATACTAAACCAACAATCTTCCCGTCAATATACCTTCCGTGGTATTTAGCAATATCAAAAGGTTTATAATTTAACCTAACATCCTTAAAAAGTAAGCTTACATGTTCGTTATTTGCGACAAAAGATTCATAATCGACCCGAACAAACCCAGATGGTGTTCCAAACCATAGGATGTCGTTTTTATCAAAAAAAGCGGTGCCAGCGTTAGTCTCAGGATCGATTAATCCATTATTACGAGTCAATCTAGTAACGGTAAACTTATTGCCTTTAAATCTTAAAACAACTACACCATTATTTGTACCAGCTATTAAATCATTATTTTTGGCAATTAGGAAATTAATAAAATTGGTTGAACTAAAGGGGGAAAAGTTTATCCGCTCTACATTGACACCGTCAAACAAATAAATTCCTTCTTCAGTACCCACAAATAATCTCCCATCATCAATTTGTTGAAAGCTATTCACTTTTGACTGAATACCTGGTACATAAGTATATTTCTTGTCTTTAACGTAATACATCCCTTTCTCCGTTCCAACTAAAAGAACTCCTTTAAAGGGATAAGCACACGTCAATACATCGATGGAATGTTCTGAATCTGTAAGCGGGTAACATCTTCCTTTATTATATAAAACAACTCCTGCCTCAGAAGTAATATACATTTGATTATGATCAATTTTATGTAAATGCCTGACCTTTCCAAAAGCTAATCCATTACGGTAAGTATATTCTACACTATTTCCTTCCTGATCTTCTCCTTTTATTCCATCCATTGAAGAAAACCAAAAACGGCCATCCACGTCATTTAGTATTACCCATGCTGGTATATCAATGGCTTTACTAGAGAAATTGTGGAAATCCTTAGTGAAATGAAGTGCTGCATCGGTTGTTCCTAATACATAAGTTCCATTTTTCATTTGAAAAGCAGAGATGATCAAATCACTTGGCAGGCCAGATTGTCCATCATAAAAAGTAATATTTTCATTTGGTGCCAACAAAACACCTTTACCTTGACTACCAATCCAAACATTATCATTACGATCAATTCTGATAGAGGAAATATTGTTTATCGGTAGTCCATTTTCGACTGATTTTAACTTAATCGTTCGATTTCTATATTCCAACAACCCCCCTGAGGTAGCGATTAAAATAACACCTGATTTAGCTTGCGCGAATTGCTTAATACTTAAACGAAGAGTGTTTTCTATTTCTACTAAGCGTGATTCACTCCAAATGTATGAGAAGAGTCCATTCATGTAGGTCCCAATCAACAATTCATTTAGAGAAGGAAATAGACTAATAATATTACCATCGGGAATCATAACCAAAGAATCATAAAGAAAGAGATCTTCGGTTACCCAAACTTGTTCATAGGTTGCAATACAAAGTTTATTCTTGTGAATTTTCAGATCACGTATAAACTCCATGTTCCTACGTGTGTTAATTTTCTGAAACACACCATTCTTAAGTTCCAGCAAACCTCCTCCGTTAGTAGCAACTAAGATCCGACCATTATATTCGATTATACAAGTTACAGGGTGCTGTCTTGCATAGGTAGGTAAACTAATGGACTTAACAACACCTTGATTGAAATAAGAAATCCCTCCAATATGACCTGCGTATATTTCTCCGTTTATCAGTTGTAGGCTGACAACATGATTGTCATATAGACCATTAGTTGAAGTGTAATTAGAAAACTTACCTCCATTAAAACGGGATAAGCCTCCATAGGTCCCCAACCACAGATACCCCTGATTATCTTGGACGATACCAACAACTTGCGATTGTGTTAATCCATCGATGGTAGAAAAAGAACTGTACGAGGCCTTTTGGGCTGTTGCAAAAAAATGAAAAAAAAGAATAAATAAAACAATGAAATGTTTCATCAGGCCTTTAACATTTTGACAAAATCGGTTACTCGGTTTCGTGCAACTGGTATTTTAATTCCATTTTTCAATACAACATAATGACCATCATCATTTAAGTATTCAGTCAATTCTTTCAAGTTGATGATATGGGATTTATGCGTCCTAAAGAATTTAGTTTCATCTAAAATACTTTCGTACACCTTCAATGTACGGGTATCAAGATACCGTGTTCCATCTTTAAAGAAAATGGTGGTACAATTCCCTGAAGCCTCTAAATGACTAATTGAATCATCTTCCACTATCTTCAATCCTTTGGTATGTGAAATAGCAATTCGGTTATTCGATTTATTATGTAATAATCTATCTGATAAATTATTTATTGACTGAAAATAATTGGTATACCCATCCGCATTTTCAGCAAATATCTGCTTAGTTGCTTTTAATTTCTCACACGCTAAAATCAATTCTTCAATATCAATAGGCTTGAGAATATAATAAACAGCATTAGCATTGAATGCTTTAATTGCATAATCTTTAAAAGCCGTTACGAAAACAACTTGAAAATTCTTATCCTCAATTTCTTCCAGTAATTCAAATCCTTCAGCTCCTGAAGGCATACGGATATCGAGAAATACGACATCTGGATTAGAGGCTTGAATTAACATTTTTGCTTCCTCTTTCCTAGCGGCTTCACCAATAACCTCAATGTCGGGACAAAACTCTTCCAACATCATTACAAGGTTTTTTCTTGCGAATTCCTCATCGTCAACAACCAAAGCTCTTAATCTCATACCTGTACTCATATTAGAATATAATTGTTTCTAAAATATACTTTTTCCAAACAACAACCACCTATTTTTCACAATTATTCTCATCGCAAACAATACTGCTGTATATAAGCTGTATATAACTTATCACAAAATCTCTATTCTCGAACAGAGACATATGTTTACTATTAGGAACAGAACACCAGTGAATTTGGTCCAAAACAGAAAAATCAGGTTCTATAAACATCCCGTCTTTTTCACCTTGAATATAAAAAATCTTTTTCTTGTGAGTGTTCACAAGATCACTTTGCTCTTTTCTATTCGTAATACATTCCATAGCTAAAATTATACCAAAATGCTCAAAACTTGACGCTCTTTTGGAAAGAAGTTCTATATCTGCTGCAAATCGCTCTGGCTGAACATAAAGCGACTGAAAAGCCTGCTTGAAATAGTAGTCTGGTCTAGAATACATTACACGTAAAGATCGAACTCTTTCGGCTTTTTTAAGATCCGAATCGGCTAAGTAATTACTATTGAGTAGCACTAAAGATTTGACGCGCTTAGTTAACAATTCCAAAAGTGACAGACCTACGTAACCGCCCATTGAGTGTCCGATAATGTGAAATTCTTCTAGTCTGAGTCGATCCAAGACCTCTACGATCATTTGCGCCAGGGTTTCCATTGTAGGGCTTACCTTCTCCTCCAGCAGACTATCTCCATGTCCAGGTAGATCCAGGCAATAAATTGGGTGGTCCAAAAAAAAGAGATGTAGCTGACTCCACATCTCTTTGGATTCTAAAAAACCATGTAAACAAATAATAGGTGTCTTTAACGCATCTTCATTATAAACATCTATACTTATTTTATTCATTCATCAGTGTTTCAATTTCGTCTGCTTCAATAGGAATATTTCTCATTAAGTTAAAAGGTGCCCCTTGCTTTTGCACTACTAAATTATCCTCCAAACGAATCCCGAAACCTTCTTCAGGAATGTAAATACCAGGCTCGACAGTAAATACCATACTTGCTTCAATGGGCTGATTCCATAATCCGACATCATGAGTGTCTAGCCCAAGAAAATGAGAAGTTCCATGCATGAAATATTTCTTATATGCCGGCCAAGCTGCATCTTGCTTTTTCACATCCGTAGAGTCTATCAATCCAAGACGTAATAATTGAGCGGTCATTAACTCCCCAACTTCTTTATGATACTCCGCTAAAATGACACCTGGTGTTAATAATTGCTCGGCGGCCTTCTTAACACTTAAAACAGCGTTATAGACATCACGTTGACGTGTTGTAAATCGACCATTAACAGGAATTGTTCTTGACATATCTGATGAATAGTTTGCATATTCTGCAGCTACATCCAACAATATTAGATCTCCATCTTTACACTGTTGATTATTCTCAATATAATGTAAAACGTTTGCGTTATTTCCTGATGCAATAATCGGAGTATAAGCGAAACCTTTAGATCGATTACGCAAAAACTCATGCATAAATTCCGCTTCCAATTCAAATTCCCAAACTCCTGGTTTGGTAAAATTTAAAACGCGACGAAATCCTTTTTCGGTAATATCACATGCTGTTTGCATTAATTCCAATTCAATGGGCTGTTTTATACTACGTATATAATGCATGATTGGCGCACTTTTACGTACCTGATGTGCCGGGAATTCACGTTTTACTTTATCAATGAAACGATCCTCTCTAGTTTGTGTTTCCACATTCGCGCGTAGATGCTCATTTGTATTTAAATAAATCGCTGAGGCTTCAGCCATTAATGTTTTGAAAATGGTCTCAAATTGACTTAACCAATAAACCGTCTTAATTCCGCTCACTTCAAAAGCAGCCTCTTTCGTTAATTTTTCACCTTCCCACACAGCTATATGCTCGTTGGTTTCTCTTAAGAACAAAACTTCTCTGTGCGCTTCATTTTTAGCAGATGGGAAAAGTACCAAGATACTTTCTTCTTGATCAACACCTGATAAATGAAAAATATCCCTATGCTGTTGAAAAGGCATGGTACTATCAGCGGAGATAGGATATATATCATTACTATTAAAAACAGCTAGTGAATTGGGTTCCATTTGCGCAGTAAATCGTACTCTATTATCGACAAATAGGTCTCTATTAATTCGATGATATTTCATAAAAACATAATTATTAGTAAAACGTAAATACTTTACGGTCATCTACACGAACTTTGTTTCATTAATCATTCAAAATCGTTTAAAATGAAAACACATTCAAATCATTTCCGTCTAGAAAGTATTCATTATGATAACACGAGTACTAAGGTATTAATTAAAGGTGAAACCATCAAAGAACATCTATCCTATCGTTCAGAAATGTTTGTAAACTTTTCTGATTTAAATATCTTTTTGAACGAACTAGTTCGTACAAACCCGACAATTGAGTTAGAAACGATCACCCAGAGCGAAGAGTATGGGGATTACTCAGCTACAACAATAACAGCTACCTCCTTAAAAAACAAGACACTTAACATGTCGGATATTCATCTAAACCAAACATATATGAAAATAAGAGCGTAATTTTTCATTAATACAGTAACTTTTATAAATTTTTCACGTAGATTTAAGCGATATAACCGAGAAGGAGAAAACTGATTTAAATTCTACACTCATGAAAAAAATTAAGCAATACGCCTTACTAATACTTACAGGTCTAACAATTATCTCTTGTAATAAGAGAGAAATCATACCTGCGCCAGAACGCAAGATTGATTTAAAAAATCATTTTGTAGCGACAATAGACAACAGTGATGTTACATTAACCCAAAATGTCAACGGTTACACGGGTAAATCCGATGTATCCCTCGTCGTTTATCCAGACGTTGTTGACTCGGCTATCTACCAATCGGAATTTTTCTCTGAACAAACCTTACAATACATAAAAGTAATGCATGGGAGTATATTGTTTGATGCCTCCACTACAAACAAACCTTCTATCGCTTATTTTAATTCTTTCTATCCAAATAATATGGATCCAGAATTCATGAATGCTGGAAAAAATGGATTTGCGGTAGAGTACCGTGATGTTCATGGTAAAGTATGGTCCACTCGTACACAAAATCACGCTGGTCCATTATTTGCCAATTACACATGGATGGATATACAATCAGATGCGCAAGGGGACTACGTATTATTTAAGGTTAATTTTTCCGTAACCTTATATAGAGATGAGTACAATGCCCTTTTGGATCAAACAACAGAGTTATCCTTAAACATTACAGACGCCACTTATACAGGCTGGTACAAACGTTAAATAATAAGGCATGCTAGCGCGGCTAAAAGTTGCCATTATAGGCGAATACAATTTTACATATTACTCCCACCAGGCGACTAATTTAGCATTGGATCATACGTCTATATTTTTAGACATAGAGATAAGTTATTATTGGATTCGGACATCTGAAGCAACATTATTTAAGTCATCCCAATGGGATCAATATGATGCTATTTGGATTTCACCTGGTCCATTTAATAATTATTTTTACTTACATGGTATAATAAAAGAGCTCTCAAAATTAAAGATACCAGTATTAATAACTGGAGATGCATTTAAAACTTTGATAGATGTAATTATTGTGAATAATAGCCTAAATCCTCAACAAGAAAAACTAATTTCAGACAATTTAATTAGTGGAAATAGTTTTGAGAAAATTAATGTTATTCCACATTCAAAGATATTTATCGAGCTTCTAAAAAATCACCAAATCGATGAATTTTCATCTTCTAGATTCAGCATATACCCTCAATTATTAGAGCAAATAATACCTACTATCATAGACATAGAAGCGTATAATCAATTTGAAGAACCAGAAGTTATCTCACTTCAAGGGCATCCTTTTTTCTTAGCAACAGCTTATTGTCCTCAAATAACGTCGACAAGAGAATTGCCTCACCCCTTAATTTACACATTAATAAAGATTGGGATGGGCAATAAAGGATTAATCCAGATTTAAAGCCTCATTAACACTACTTTCATATCCTACATCTACAAGATGGTCATTTCCCAAGGCCGCTTCAACAGCTAATTGATCACATCTCTCATTCATCGGATGACCATTATGCCCTTTTACCCACTGTATATTTATGTCATAACCTTTTGATATCTCCATATATCTAAGCCATAAATCCTTATTTTTTTTCCCTTTAAACCCAGTTTTCATCCAACCTAGCACCCAATCTTTATTGATCGAATCAACAACATACTTAGAGTCAGAGTAAATAGTTATTGGATAGCTTTTGGACTTAACTGCTTCGATTCCTACAATAACAGAAAGTAATTCCATTCGGTTATTGGTGGTCTTTCTAAAACCTTGAGACAATTCTTTTCTACTTAAAACCTTACTATTACTCTCACAAAACAACAAAATTGTACCATAACCACCTGGTCCTGGATTTCCGCGAGAAGCACCGTCTGTATAAATTTCAATTTTACGCTCCATAAATGCAATACTAGAATAAAAAAAGACAAAAAAATAGATTTCCTCAATAAACAATAAAAAAAATAAAAATCAACTATAAATA
The DNA here is from genome assembly GCA_045629585.1 of Taishania sp. Classification (GTDB taxonomy): domain Bacteria; phylum Bacteroidota; class Bacteroidia; order Flavobacteriales_D; family Crocinitomicaceae; genus Taishania. The sequence continues at coordinate 11,799 of JAZQRM010000062.1, forward strand.
CGTACTGAAAATTAGAATTTTCTTTTTTAAAGATAAAATCATCTAAAAAAACAGGTGTTTTGTCGAAATAAATTCGTGTATGTCAATTAAAGCATTAATTTTGTATAAGACGGTTGAGGCAGCAATGTCAATATTACCAAAAATCTTTTTCAGTGAATAGTGGTTAGGTTAGGTTAGAAAAGCGGTTTGGATTCCAAACCGTTTTTTTTATGCGTTCAAATTTGGCGTCAACCATCTTGTCATCTCCTCTATTGAAATCCCTTTCCTAGTTGATAAATCATCAATTTGATCTTGATTAATTTTTCCAACACCAAAATACTTAGCTTCTGGATTAGCAAAATACCAACCACAAACAGAGGAAACTGGATACATGGCCAAAGATTCAGTCAACTGAATATTAATTGCACTTTCAACGTCTAACAAACGAAACAATTCTAATTTCTCAGTATGGTCTGGACAAGCAGGATAACCGGGAGCAGGACGTATTCCTTGATATTTTTCTGCAATTAACTCTTTGTTTGATAAAGATTCATCGGCTGAATACCCCCACCATTCTCTACGAACCTTCTGATGTAAATATTCTGCAAAGGCCTCTGCCAAACGGTCTGCGATGGCTTTTAAGAGTATAACGTTGTAATCATCTAATTCTTTCTCAAACTGATCTAAAACAGAAAGATACTTATCCCCTGCAGTGACTGCGAACGCTCCAATATAATCAAGGCGATTGGAACAAATAAAATCCGCCAAAGCTAAATTAGGTTGCCCCTTCGTTTTCTTCGCTTGCTGACGAAGAGTATGTTGTTTTCCAATCACCACGTGGTTTTCATCCAAGATAAAAATATCATCTCCCTCAGCTATAGCGTTAAAGATTCCAAAAACCCCTTTCGGCTCAAACCAATTATTCCTGATTGCCTTCTCGATCAGTTGCATTGCATCTTCATGCAATTTGGTCGCCTCCTCACCCACAACTTCATCTGTTAGAATATTTGGAAATTTACCATGTAACTCCCATGTTTGAAAAAAGGGGGTCCAATCAAAATAAGGAAGTAACTCCTCCAAACTGACATTAACAACCTTTACACCCATAAAATTAGGTTTTACAGGAGTGTAATTAGCATCCATCTGAAAGCGATTAATCCTTGCATCTTTAAAAGACAACAGATCCTTTCGTTGCAGATGGTTTCTATAATGCGCTCTAACTGTCTTGTAATCCTCTCTTATTTCTGACTTAAACTGCTCTTTATTTCTACCCAATAATTGTTCAACTACAGTAACACTACGTGAAGCATCTAAAACATGAATAACAGAACCATTTGGATAATACTCCTCTATTTTCACTGCTGTATGTACTCTTGATGTTGTTGCACCTCCAATTAACAAAGGAATACTAAGACCTGCACGCTGCATCTCTTTGGCCACAACAATCATCTCATCTAAAGAAGGAGTTATCAAACCACTTAACCCAACTGCATCAGCGCTTTCAGAAATAGCTCTATTAATAATCACATCGACAGGAACCATTACCCCCAAATCGATTACTTCGTAATTATTACATGCCAAGACGACGCCGACGATATTCTTACCAATATCATGCACATCACCTTTAACCGTTGCCATGATAATCTTTCCGGATTTCTGAATGTCATAACCTTGTTGCGCTTCAATAAATGGTAACAAATAAGCAACAGCGCGCTTCATAACACGTGCAGACTTGACCACTTGAGGTAAAAACATTTTTCCTTCACCAAAAAGGTCTCCAACGACATTCATCCCTTTCATTAGCGGTCCTTCAATCACTTGAATAGGATGTGCAAACTGATGACGTGCTTCTTCAACATCCTCCTCTATAAAATCACTTATACCTTTTACTAGAGCATACGAAATTCGATCCGAAAAATCGGAACTACGCCAAGACAAATCGACCTCCTTCTTTTTACCATCACCTGCAACTAATTGAGCATATTCCAACAGGCGTTCCGTTGCGTCTGTTTTACGATTAAAGAATACATCTTCAATATAGTTTAATAATTTGGGATCAATCTCATCATAAACCTCAAGCATAGAGGGATTGACAATACCCATATCCATCCCATATTTAATCCCGTGGTATAGAAAAGCGGAATGCATCGCTTCCCTCACTTTGTTATTCCCTCTAAATGAAAATGAAACATTTGATACCCCGCCGCTAACCAATGCACCTGGTAGGTTTTCTTTAATCCACTTTGTTGCTTCAAAAAAATCAAGTGCATTATTGTTATGCTCCTCCATTCCTGTTGCAACAGGGAAAATATTAGGGTCAAAAATTATATCAGAAGCCGGAAATTTAACGATGTTAACCAAGATATCATAAGATCTCTTACAGATTTCAATTCTTCGTGAAAAAGAATCTGCTTGACCTTTCTCATCAAATGCCATAACTACAACGGCAGCACCATATCTTTTAATCTTCTTAGCTTGTTCAATAAATAATTCTTCACCTTCCTTGAGCGATATAGAATTGACTACACCCTTACCCTGTATACATTTCAATCCTGCCTCAATAATCTCCCAACGGGAACTATCAATCATGATTGGAATTCGGGCAATGTCAGGTTCTGCGGCTAATAAATTCAAGAAACGAACCATTGCAGATTTACCGTCGATCAATCCTTCATCCATATTAACATCGAGAATCTGTGCACCTCCCTCCACTTGATCTCTAGCGATGGACAACGCTTTGTCAAAATCACCTTCTTGAATTAATTTTAAAAATATTCTTGAACCAGTTACATTCGTACGCTCACCAATGTTAACAAAATTAGTTTCATTCGTAATCACCAAAGGTTCTAAACCAGATAATCGTAATTTAAAGCTAGTCATCGTTTAAAGAGAAATTTTTCTAGGTGAATATTTTTTAGCCAGTTCCGCCATAACCTTAATGTGATCAGGTGTCGTTCCACAACATCCGCCAATAATATTAATTAATCCTTCTTGAAAGAATACATCTATTTGCGCAGCCATCAGCTCAGGCGTTTCATCGTATTGTCCAAAAGCATTCGGAAGGCCAGCGTTCGGATGCGCACTAACCGCAAAAGGACTTTGCTTACTTAAAATATTCAGATAAGGCCGCATCATTTCCGCTCCAAGGGCACAATTTAACCCGATTGATAATAAAGGGAAATGTTCTAAGGAGATCAAAAAAGCATCTGTAGTTTGACCAGTCAAGGTACGTCCAGAGTTATCTGTAATTGTTCCCGAAACCATCACTGGGTAAGATGTATCAATCTCCTCAAACACTTCTTGAATTGCATATAAAGCAGCTTTAGCGTTTAGCGTGTCAAAAACAGTCTCTACAAGTAAAATATCGACTCCTCCATCAACCAAAGCTTTAACTTGTTCTTTATATGCAATAACGAGTTCATCGAAAGATACCGCTCGAAAGCCTGGGTCGTTGACATCTGGAGATAAAGAGGCCGTTCTATTAGTTGGTCCAATAGAACCAGCAACGAATCTAGGTTTGGAAGGATCTTTCGCTGTATAATAGTTTGCAACTTCTTTAGCAATCTTTGCACCTTGAAAATTGATATCATATACAAAATCTTGCAGATCATAATCAGCCTGGGCAATCGTTGTACCAGAAAAAGTATTCGTTTCGAGTATATCTGCACCTGCTTCAAGATAAGCGGAATGAATTTCTTTAATTATATCCGGACGAGTCAACGAGAGCAAATCATTATTTCCTTTCAAAGGAGAAGGATGTCCTTCAAACCATCCTTTTCTAAAATCATCTTCAGAAAGTTGATATCGTTGAATCATGGTCCCCATTGCACCATCGAGAATTAAAATTCTTTGTTGAATCAGTTGTTGAATGTTTTCCATAGTGTACGTAAAAATTCAAACTATGAAAAAAGGAATAAGAACTATTCCACAACTTATCTTTTTCTGATCAAATCAGAATAGGATTTGGCACCTTTTCGTAAACGATAGGTTGCCAAGGTTTCACAGGGCCGGTCCCTCCACCTTTCTTCATAAGTTTATATAATGAACTAAAACAAAAATAGGAAAATAACTCTGTACTTTCCTATTCTCTCTATTAAATATTATAAGCTTCTATTGTTTAATTAGATGCTGCATTGCCCTTTCTCCACTTTTTAGTGTAATCATAACTGTATAACTACCAGCAGCCAAGAATTCAACATCTATTGCTTCGGCACGTTTAACAGAACCCTCTATCACACTTTTACCATCAATACTCAAAACTAAATAGTCAGCTTCCAATGACTCACTTGCCCACTTAACATGCACCTTATTAGTTGCAGGGTTTGGATAAAGTTGTAAATCAGATATGGTCGCTAGACAATCGCTGGTAACAATTTTATGCAGAAGCTGCTTACCTGTATGTCCGTACAATTCAATTTTGTAGTACTTCGGATTATTCCCCAAGATATCTTCGTGCGAAATAATTAGATTATTGCTATTATTTTGTCCTAATTGCCATTCCTTAATATTAATCCATGAATTTCCATCCCTACTTGAATACAAAACAGCCGAAGCGATTAGGTTTATTTGTTCCAATTCAATTTGAACTGTAGGCATTTTACCACATAGTACATCAAAATCATTCAAAAACTTCCCTAATGGAGAAAGCTCAGAACTACCGTGCAACCAGAATTCGGAAAAATTTGGGATTACATATTCTACAAATTGTGCATTTGCTATTGGTGCATATGCAGAAACAGCACCACTTGCAGCTTGTTCGAATAAATCTGTTCCACCACCAAAAGCAAGTCCTGCGCAATTATCCAAGGCATCATCATTTACATTAATCGTTCCATGATATTTACTCAAAAAAACCTCACCTACTGTATATACATTATCCGTAGGATTCAAATTTCCAATAGAAGCGTCCATCAAATTATCAAAATCACCATTATAAAAAGGTAGTCGAACACGTACTGGCAAATTTGGTTGAAATTCGGGAGTTAGCACCCAATGACGATTCATTACAGAAGTCATAAACAATTCATTATCCAAATGTTCACAAGCAGGAATCAATTGATTTGTAGGGTCAACGAAAGATGTTGCCGTTACAAGACCAAGATTTTGACCTCCACTATTAATTGATGCTACTAAGCGATTATCTTTATAAAAATGCACCCAGTTATTTTCTCGAACTGGACAAGTTGCGATATCTCTATCAAGAGCTAACGTATTTCCAACCTGATTTACCTCAATAACACCAGACTCACATAAGCTAGAAGGACAAACTCCATTTTGCTGAGCTCTAACAAAAACATTCATGTTAGCAGTTGGTGTAATTGAAATTGAATTTCCAACCCCCAATAAAGTACCCCCACACGATTCAGAATACCATTCAAAATTTGCGCCTGTAAAGCCTCCGACTTGCGTCAGTGTCACCTCATTTCCAATACAATATTGACCGATACCAGATATACTAGCAGGCTTAACAGAAGCTGTAGTAACATTTACCGTATGACTAGCCGTTGCTACACACCCCTTATCACTATATGCAGTCACAGTATATAATGTACTGTTCATCGGAGAAACATTTATAGAAGCTGTAGTCGCTCCTTGACTCCAAGAATATCTAGCAGTATTTACAGCTGTTGTATTTAAGGTTGCGAAACCACCTGAACAAATATCAATAGGTCCTGTAACCGACACCGTTGGTGCATTATGATAGGTGACACGAATAATTCCTTGAGATCCATTTCCACCATTTTTTGCTCCTCCTTCGAGAATCAAAGCACTACCGCGCTTACCGCCGCCGCCTCCGGCACCAAAACCAGAGGCATTATTACCTACAACACCCTGTCCTCCAACACCATTCTCATTACCTCTTCCACCTACACTTGCGAACCATGCGTTAGATAATACACCGCCATTCCCTCCTTGTTTTCCACTACAAGTTATTCCTGAGCCTCGATTTCCATTTACACCGTTTACACCATTACCGTTTGGCCCAGCAGCAGAAGCACCACCACCAGTTGCATTACAATCACCATCACCAGATCCATTTCCACCTCTTCCTCCAGTACGGATCAAAATAGATTCATAAGTAGCATTAACAAAGCCACTACCTCCATTCCCGCCAGTAGTTGAGTTGTTCACAACTCCACGACCACCTTCAGCAAGAATACTAGTTGTAGATAAAAACCAAGAATCACCACCATTTCCAGTGCCTGAACCACCACTTCCACCAACTCCAACTACATATGAGATTCTCTGACCTGCTGTAACACTTAATGTAGCCATAGCAAATCCACCACCACCACCACCGCCAGTAGCCATCCCTCTGTCATCTGAATAACCGCCGCCGCCGCCGCCGCCAACGACTTCAACAGTAATTTTACAGACGCCATTTGGAACAGTTAATGTACCTGATGAAGTATAAATAGTTTGTGCGTATGAAATAGAGAAGATTGAGTGTAATAAAAACAGAAAACAAAGATCAAAAATCTTATTTCTAAAATCTATCATAAGTAAGCCTTTAAAATCAACGGACTGTACGCAACCAAGAATACAGTGAATAATGTTTAATCCATAAAAAAAGGAGACTCTTTGTAAAAGTCTCCTTTGCTGGTGGTGCCTCCAGGAATCGAACCAGGGACACAAGGATTTTCAGTCCTTTGCTCTACCAACTGAGCTAAGGCACCAGCGCTATTGCGAGTGCAAAGTTAAGTACTTTTTTGGTTCCTGCAAGCATTTTTTAAAAGAATTTTTAATTTTTTTCGAAGTATATTTGTGGCCATATGACGCAAGTTAGTGATTTTGTAGCAATTGACATGGGGAATACCCTAGTGAAAATTGCCCATTTTTTTGAAAATAAAATTTTTAAAGTCGAGAAATATGACTTTAACCAATTATTATTGTCCCACAGTACCATTAAAAAAATTGTTACCTTAAAAGGTATTTATAGCAGTGTACGTTCAGAAGAGGATAATGAAGCCTTAGAAAAAATACTCCCCAATTGTATAAATGTATCTAAGGTCAATAACATCCCAATTAACAATCTTTATAAATCATCCACATTAGGATGGGATAGGCTATTAAATGCGGTTGCAATTCAAAGCTTAAAAAAAACAACTGCAGCTTTAGCGATAGATGTGGGTACGTGCATTAAATTTGATTTCGTTGACAATGATGATTATCTAGGCGGCTCCATATCGCCAGGGATACAATTAAGATATAAAAGCTTAAATGCCTACACAGCTAGGCTTCCCTATATACAAGATTGTAACCATACATCTATAATTGCAGACAATACCGAAGACGCTCTTAGGTCAGGTGTAATAAATGGAATCCAAGGCGAAATAAATTATTTTATCGAGCGTTATAAGGAAATGTACCCATCTTTAAGCATATTTATTACCGGTGGTGATGCTAACCATTTTGAAATCGCATCAAAAAATAACATCTTTGTACAAGATAATTTAACATTTATTGGTCTGCACCAAATATATACATACAATGTTTAAACAATTTGCTAGCGTTTGCATAACCTTAATTCCGTTTTTGGGGATAAGCCAACTAAATAACTCCTATACAGTTAATGGTCTAGGAGAAAAGAACCATATTAACAACGCTACTTTCTCAGGGTATGGAGATGCATCCGTTGCCTATGCAAAGGAATCGATTTTAAACACATCAAATCCTGCCTCTTATTCCTTTCTAAAATATCAATTTCCAATTTTTTCAATAGGAACTGGGACAAGATTTAGCTCAATTAATACTGCTGACGGAAAAAGTACTACTAATTATACAGGTTTACCAGAAATAGCTATCGGTCTCTCCTTTGCTAAAAGGTTTGGAATAGCATTTGGACTACGCCCATTTACTCAAAAGAGTTACTCATTTTCTGAAACAAGTGCAATTGGTACCGACTCAATCTATCATAAATATCAAGGTACTGGTTCTTTAAATCAATTTTTTGGAGGTTTGGCATTTAATATTTTAAATGGGGACAAAGTAAAGTGGAGTGTTGGAACAAATGCAAGCGCAGTATTTGGTCAAGTTCGAGACGAACGAATAGCACAAGTAACAACAGTAGCAAATGCTTTGGGAGGAATTGAATGGACCAATAAATCGGTTGCAGCATTTTTAATCGATTTTGGAACCATTGTGAATACAAAGATTACCAAAACAGACGAATTAACACTCGGGGCTTACTTTCAACCTCAAACAAATTTAGGTGGTAAGTCAAATACATTACTGATGACCTCCACAAATATAAACGAACCATCAACTTATAATTCTATATCTCAATTAGGGGAGCGAAAAGTTACATACGTATATGGTGCTGCATGGAAAGTAGGAGCGACATACTCTAGGACGTTCATCAACCAAAATTCAAAAAGCGAACGTATCCGCACCTCGCTTTGGTCCACTTCATTTAATTACGGCAACCAGGATTTTAGCGTAAATAAAATGTATGGAACAGATGCGAATCCAACAAAAGATGAGGCACTAGGATTCGATTTGAAAAATGTACAAAGTATAAACGTTGGTACTGAATTCACACCACAAGTATTAATCGAAGGAGCCAACATTATAAAATTATTTAATAGATCAACTTATAGACTTGGTTTTGTTGACAAAACACTACCTTTCGTTGTTGGAGGTCATCAGTTAAAAGAGTGGTACGCGTCAGTTGGAATGGGAATACCTATGGTGATTGACCGAAGAATGGATTCGTCATTGCAATTTTCAGTTGGAATGGGGAAAAGAAATGCAGGTGATTACCAAGAAAACACCTTCCAGTTCAACATAGGTATAATGATTGCTCCTGGATTTAACGACCGTTGGTTTATCAAGAAAAAACTAGACTAAATGAAATTCTTTTTCATTATATTATTTTTCACCACTCTGTTTTCCTGTAGTAATATGGAAAACATGAAGGTAATAAAAGGTGATGAAAAGGCCCCTAATGAAGTAATTAAGAACTTTCATTTACTTTTTAATGAATACGGCACAATGCGCCTTGGCATCTATGCAGATATTGCCGAGACCTATGTTTCTGATCAACGAATAACACAACTAAAAGACAGTCTAAAGATTGACTTTTTTAATGCGGAAGGCCAAATAGAATCTTGTTTATATGCAAAGTATGGCGAATTTAATTTTACCACAGGCGAAATGTATGTAAAAGACTCAGTTCATTTTCACAATTTAGCAGAAGATAGGCACATGTACACTACCATTCTTTTTTGGAATCAAAAAGACAGTCTCATTTATACCAATGAGAAAGTTCGATTGGTTTCACAAAAAGGAATTGGTTATGGGGACAGTTTTAAAGCAAGACAAGATTTTAGCTCTTACCAAGTTACACACCCAACGGGTAAATACGAATTTAATTAAAAGTAGTTATGGAATTATACATGAAAATATCCTCCCGATTTTGGCTGATATTAGGAATTATCACAGCTTTATATTGTACCTATAGAGGATTTACGGATGGATTTAAGCAATGGGCATTTATGTACGTTTTTAGTGCTTTGGCTTTTATTATGTTTTTTGTTAAACGCATGATGTTTCGACGTTTCAAAAATCAAATGCATATTCCTGAAGAGCAAAGAAAAAAATAATTAAATCGATTATCTAGTCCCTAAACATACAGTGAATAAGAGACTTATAACTCAATTTCAATAATAAAAACACATGTACGGAAAACTAAAAAACTTTTTAAAAGAAGAACTTTCTTCTATTGAAGAACAAGGCATATACAAAAAAGAACGCGTAATAATCACACCTCAAGGTGCTACGGTTAAAGTGAATTCTGGAGACGAAGTAGTAATTATGTGTGCTAACAATTACTTGGGTCTGTCCTCACATCCTGATGTAATAAAAGCAGCAAAAGAGACGCTTGACACACATGGTTTTGGAATGTCATCCGTTCGTTTCATCTGTGGAACACAAGATATCCACAAGGAATTAGAGTCGAAAATCGCAAAGTTTTACGGGACAGAAGACACCATTTTGTATGCAGCCGCATTTGATGCGAATGGCGGAGTTTTTGAACCACTATTTGGCGAAGAAGATGCAATTATCTCAGATGAGTTAAATCACGCATCAATCATTGATGGAATAAGACTTTGTAAAGCTAAACGTTTCCGTTACAAGCATTCAGACATGGCTGATTTAGAAGCTCAGTTAATCGCTGCTAAAAATTGTCGCCACAAGATTATTGTGACAGACGGAGTCTTCTCAATGGATGGAGATATAGCTAAGATGAATGAAATTTGTGACCTTGCTGATAAATATGAAGCTTTAGTAATGACGGATGAATGTCATTCGGCAGGATTTATCGGAAAAACAGGACGCGGTGTGCCAGAATACCACAACGTAATGGATCGAGTAGATATAATTACTGGTACACTAGGTAAAGCTCTTGGAGGAGCTATGGGTGGATACACTACTGGTAAAAAGGAAATTATAGAAATTTTACGCCAACGCTCACGTCCGTACTTATTTTCAAATTCATTAGCACCATCAATTGTTGGTGCAGCAAATAAAGTCTTTGATATCCTAAGTTCTACAACGGAATTACGTGATCGCCTAGAAGAAAACACAACTTACTTCAAAGAAGCCATTATAGAGGCTGGATTTGACATTAAACCAGGTGATTCTCCGATTGTACCTATCATGTTATATGATGCAGCTCTATCACAAAAATTTGCTGACGAACTTCTAAAAGAAGGAGTATATGCAATTGGTTTTTTCTTCCCAGTAGTAGCGAAAGGCCAAGCTAGAATAAGAACACAAATATCGGCAGCTCACACCAAAGCCGACTTAGACAAAGCAATAAAAGCTTTCATTAAAGTAGGTAAAACCTTAAATGTAATTTCATAAATGTAAAGGGCGATTTTGTATCGCCCTTTTTCTTTAACCATAATAGGACAATCCATTCATATTGATAGCCTATAAAAGAAACTAAAGATCTAAGCACAATCAATGTGCAACAATTAAAGTACTCACACAAAGGATTTTAAACCACATAAACACTAGACAATCAACACTAAATGGGTCCAAATAAACAATTGATAACATTAATTTAATATCTAATACAAAGTATATAATTTTTATTTTTTTGTATTTTTGCTACTATGAGACAATTTATCACGGCGTGTCTAATAATATTATTTACTGCAGGTTTAGCAGCAAATACGTATTTGCGCTATGAAGATAAATTAGATGTAAAGATTTCAGCAATTGAAGAAGAAGAGGAAACTAAAGGGAAATCCTACGAGTTAAAAGAATGTATTTTTACTGAGTATAGCACCAATAATACAGAAACTTGTTTACTACTAGCCTCAAAATCACAATTTTTTGATACAGACATAGATTATGAAGATGTGTTTTTAACATGCTTAGAAACACCTCCCGACCATAGTAAATAATCTATCGTAAAAAATGGTAAATCCATTTTAAATCTTTATCAATTAAAAATTTTATGAAAAAATTATTTGCAAACTTGGGAAGTGACCTTCCTTCAAGTTTGGTCGTATTCCTAGTGGCATTGCCATTGTGTCTAGGTGTTGGTTTATCCTCAACAAGTGTTGAAGGAATGGAAGCGAATGTTTTCTCTGGCATAATCGCTGGAATAGTAGGTGGAATTATCGTTGGTATTTGTTCTGGCTCACGTGTCGGCGTTTCTGGCCCGGCAGCAGGACTTATCTTAATCGTCGCTTCTGCAATTGGCTCATTAGGGTCATTTGAAGCCTTCTTATTAGCAGTAGTGCTATCAGGCGTCATACAAATCATAGCTGGATTTGTAGGATTAGGGGTGATTGGTAACTACTTCCCCTCAAGTGTAATTAAAGGAATGTTAGCTGCTATTGGTATCACGTTGATACTAAAAGAAATCCCAAGAGCAGTTGGATATGACAAAGATTATTTTGGGGACGAATCGTTCTTCCAATTAAATGGAGAAAATACCTTTACAGCAATTCAACATGCGTTTGATAATGCAATTCATTTAGGGGCAATATTGATCTTCATCATATCTTTAACTATCCTTATCATCTTCGATATGGCTTTCATGAAAAAACTAAAATTCATGAAATTCGTGCCTGGAGCACTGATCGTTGTAATTGTTGGTATTCTTTTAAATAAATTCTTCGGTTCAGCAGCACCAGCGCTACATCTATTCGGAGAGCATGCGGTAAGCTTACCTGTCTTGAGTTCAATAACTGACATAGGAACAGTATTAAAACATCCAGATTTTAGTCAATTCACAAACCCTCAAATTTACATTGTTGCGGGTACTATCGCATTAGTTGGGAGTTTAGAATCACTCTTATCCGTTGAAGCTACAGATAAAATTGACCCGGAAAAAAGTATCACACCAACAAATCGAGAGTTGAAAGCTCAAGGAATTGGAAATATAGTATCCGGTTTAATTGGAGGTATACCGATTACTCAAGTAATTGTAAGAAGTTCTGCTAACGTAAATGCTGGAGTGAAGACCAAGATGTCTACAATATTGCATGGTGTACTACTAGGATTGTGTGTGTTATTAATTCCAGAAGTTTTAAACATGATACCACTTGCAGCTTTATCTGCAGTATTATTTATGGTCGGATACAAACTAGCTAAAGTTTCTTTGTTTAAAGCAATGTATAAACTAGGTTGGGATCAGTTCTTACCATTTATAGTAACCGTAGTTGGTGTAGTCTTTAAAGATCTTTTATTTGGAATTGGTGTAGGTGTAGCAGTGGCGATATTTTTTATATTAAGAAAGAACTTTAAGAACGATTTCAAACTACAAAAAGAGGGGAATCACACAACGATTATTTTAACGGAAGAGGTTTCATTCCTTAATAAAGCAGGTATACTAACCGCATTATCAGAAATACAAGATGATGCTGAGTTAACTATAGATTGTTCTTATTCAAAGGTAATTGATCACGATGTTATAGAACTAATCTGGGAATTTGCAGAAATTAACAGCAAAGAAAGAAATATAAAAGTAAATTTAATAAACGTACCAACCATTGATCCAGAATTAATTGGAGCTGGAGGTCATTAAAATAAAATAGTATGTTAAAGTCTTATAATCAATTACTAGAAAATAATAGAAAGTGGGTTGAAAAACAAAATGAACTTGACCCTGAATTCTTTTCAACATTAGCTAAAGGACAACAGCCACCCGTTTTATGGATTGGATGTTCCGATTCGCGTGTACCCGCAAATGAAATAATTGGAGCAAAACCAGGTGACGTTTTTGTACACAGAAATATTGCAAATATGGTAGTACACTCTGATATGAGTATGCTTTCTGTATTAGATTATGCTGTAAATGTCTTAAAGGTAAAACACGTAATCGTCTGTGGACATTATGGTTGTGGTGGAGTAGCAACTGCTATGACAAATAAACAAGTTGGGTTAATTGACAACTGGATTCGTCACATCAAAGATGTGTATAAATTCAGAAAGACAGAACTTGATAACATCACAGATGAGACAGCTCGTTTTGACCGATTTGTTGAAATCAACGTTGAAGAACAAGTAGAGAACCTAGCAAAAACGTCTATCATGCAGAATGCATGGGCCAATGGTCAAGATGTACATTTACACGGTTGGGTTTACGGCATTGCTGACGGTATCGTAAAAGATCTTAAAACACACTATACGAACAGTGATAAGTTAGATGAAATGTACCAAATTGGTGTAGAATCAAAATAGTTTTAAGGGGAGTTTAACTCCCCTTTTTTTTATCTTTACTTTTCAAGTTTTCAATATGGCTTTAATTAAAAAATGTAGAGGTTTTGAACCCTCTTTCGGAGAAGACTGTTGGTTCGCAGAGAATTCAACAATTGTAGGTGATGTGATAATGGGCGACCAATGTTCGGTTTGGTTCAATGCGGTAATCAGAGGTGATGTCAATAGCATCCAAATGGGGAATAAAGTGAACGTTCAAGATGGCGCTTGTATACACGCTACCTATGAAAAGACAAAAACTACGCTCGGTAATAACGTTTCTATAGGGCACAACGCCTTAGTACACGGTTGCACGGTAGAAGATAATGTTTTAATCGGCATGGGATCAATTGTCATGGATAACTGTTACATTGAATCCAATGTAATCATTGCCGCAGGAGCAGTCCTTTTGGAAGGTACGCGTGTTGAATCATGGAGTGTTTATGCAGGAGTTCCTGCTAAAAAAGTAAAAACATTAAGCCCTGAATTATTTAAAGGCGAGGTGCAACGTATTGCGAACAATTACGTTCTTTATTCAAGCTGGTTTAAAGATGAACAATAGAAGGGAAATTTCTACTAGAGAGGATGTTAACCAACTAGTGGATAATTTTTATGACAAAGTATTAAGAGATGAAACAATAGGTCCTTTTTTTAAAGCTATAAACTTTGATCATCATAAACCTTTAATGGTTGACTTTTGGTGCTTTGTATTATTAGATCATACCGGCTATAAAACTGATGTTACTGCAAAACACATGCACATGCATTTACAAGAAAATCATTTTAAACGTTGGCTAGCACTATTTGAAGAAACAATAGATCAACTTTTTGAAGGAGATAAGGCGCAATTAGCTATACAGCGTGCAAATATAATTGGATGGACAATACAATCGAAGATTGCCTCTAAAAATAACCTCTAAATGGATTTAGCGTCAAGTTGAATAGCTAACAATTGTTTGACTTGACGATTAAAATCTGTAACAGACCCTGAGGTTCTAACTTCCAATTTTCCATTTTTACACAAACGCGTTTCAATTTCAGGATGTCTATCCAAATAATCAATTAAACTTTCACCTACTATTTCACCTTGAGAGACCACTTTAATCGACGGTCCTACTACACTTTCAATTTCAGACTTAATGATCGGATAATGCGTACAACCTAAAAGAATAGTATCAATTTCGGCATTCATCTCAAGCAACGACTGCACATCCTCCGCAATCATATTCAAGCCTTGCTCACTATGAATAGAACCATTTTCAATTTTTGTTACCCAATTTGGACAAGCTTTCTGCACCAATTTTACACCTGGACTAAATTTTTCTAATTCTAAACGATACGAATCTGATTGAACAGTTCCTTTAGTAGCAAGCAAACCAACCACTCCACTCTTGCTATATCCGCCTACAACTTCAGCACTCGGCCGAATTACACCTAAAACTCTATTTGTTGCTGCCATCTGCTGTAAATCATTTTGTTGAATGGACCGCAAAGCTTTTGCTGAGGCCGTATTACAAGCTAGAAGAACTAAAGGACAACCTTGATCAAACAAATATTGAACGGCTTCTCTTGTAAACTCATACACTTCCTCGAAAGGGCGGTCGCCGTATGGGGCTCGAGCGTTATCTCCGAAATATAGATAATCATACTGAGGTAATAACTTACGAATGGATTGTAAAACAGTTAACCCGCCGTAACCCGAATCAAAAACACCAATAGCCCCTCGTTCAATCATATTACAAAATAACAAAAAAAACCGCAAGATTTAATCCTGCGGTTTTAGTATATTCTATAATTGAAATCATTATTTCTCCAACTTCATCAATTCTGCTGCAACAACAGTAGTAATATTCATTTCTGGTGCATAATATAAAGTTGTCGTAACATCAACAACCATACTTAATTTTTGACGATCAGATATTACAGCGATTGCCTTTTGTACTTTTGCCAAAATCGGTTTGTTTAATTCTTCACCGTAAGCTTGTAATTCTTCTTGCATAGACTGTTGACGTTCTTCAAAAGCTCTTTGCTTATCCATGATTTTCTTTTCAGCATGTTGACGTAAGACAGGTGTCATATCATTTTGCTTTTTTTCATAATCCTCATACATCTTTTGCAAATCAACACTCATCGTTTGTAATTCTTCACGTAAAGATTTTTCGTGCTCTTGATATTGAACGATAGCCACTTTTCTAGATGGCATTGTATCCAATAAACGCTGTGTGTCAACAAAACCAATCTTCACTTGAGACATTGCACCAAAGCTTAAAACCATCATTAAGGCAGCTAATACATTTTTCATTCTTCGTAATTTTAATTTAAATTCTTAATTTTTATTTTACTCCTAGTTCTTTTACAACATCATCGCTGATATCAAATTTACCATCCGCATAAACCAAATTACTTTGATTTGCTTTGTCAAAGATAAAACTATAATTTTTACGGGATGCTACTTGTTGCATTGCATCGTAAACTTTATCTTGTATTGGTTTGATTAATTCCTGTCTTTTTTGAAAATAATCCCCTTGCACACCGAAACGCGTTTTTTGCATTTCCATTGCATCCGACTCCAATTGTTTGATCTCATTTAGTCGCTTTGTTTTTTCCTCCGTAGGTAAAAGAACTTCTTCTCGATTATATTGATCCCTTCTTTTCTTAATGATTTCATAACGTTCTTCAATTTCTTTAGTCCAACGTTCTGCTAAACGATCTAACTGCGCTTTTGCATCTGTGTAGTCCGTCATCTTATTTAAGATATAGTCCGAATCTATATAACCATACTTTTGAGCAGAAACAAAACTTGTGCCAAAAAGGAAAAACAAAAGATATAAAAAGTAATTTTTCATGTTTAAATCCATTTACATTTTAACAAAATAACAAATCTTCAACCTATTCTTATAAATCCCCTATGTTCATCCCAATAGTGAATGTAAATTTACCAAAGTATCCTTTTTGGCCGATTGCACTATTGATTTTATCATAATCACTATTTTGATATCCCCAAGGATCAATACGATCAAATCCCCATCCATAATCTATTCCTAACATACCAAACATAGGTAGGAATACTCTAAGACCTAAACCAGCTGCTTTTTTAAGATTAAGCGGGTTAAAGTTTCTGAAATTTGGGAAAGTATTACCTGCCTCCGCAAACGCAAGAACATAAAAAGTTGCTTGAGGATTAAGAGAGATTGGATAACGTAACTCAAAGGTCAGTTTTGTCGCAATTGGATCCCCAACTGACGATGATAATGAACGCTCTTCGTAACCTCTTAAGGCTACAATTTCACGACCACCAATCGCACCATAACCTGTCAACCCTGAACCTCCCATATAGAAACGATCAAAAGGTGTAAGTCCCTTATCTTTGTTATAAGCACCCATATAACCAAACCCAATTCGTGAACGCAGTACTAATTTACCATCTGGAGACAAAGGGAAAAACCACTCCGCGTGCGCCTTAATTTTAAAATACTCAAGGTATTTATAACGCTCATTACCGGACATGTTTTCATAATCTTTCGTAGAACCAAAAGCAGAATAAGGTAATGTAGTTTTACCTGATAAAGACAAAACACTTCCTGATTGCGGATAAATAGGCGAACTGATAGAGTTTCGTTGAATCGTATATTTCAGTGAAATATCATTAAAATATCCCTTTTCTACACCGTCAAATGAAACGTATTGCGTGCCATTCGTTTGATTAACATTATAATATTGATATGCAAATTCCCAAGACTCTGAAAAATAATCATCCGGAAACTTCAATCTACGTCCCAACGCTACACCAGCTCCTGTAATAGCAATACCACTATAATTACCTGACGCTCTCTTTTGCCCATTACCAATTAATTGATGTGTCCCAAAAACCGTTAAAGAAGTCGGACGTTTACCTCCTAACCATGGTTCTGTAAAAGAAAAATTATAAGCTTGGTAATACTTACCATTTGTTTGACCACGCAATGATAGACGCTGACCATCCCCTGCAGGAAGTGGTTTCCAAGCAGAGCCGTTAAACATATTCTTAATAGAGAAATTATTAAACGTAACCCCTACCGTTGCCATAATTACGGGACGACCTCCATAATAAATATTCTGTCCACCGTATCCTCCAGATAATTCTATCTGGTCAGAAGATTTCTCTTCTACTGTGTATTCAATATCAACAGTCCCTCTTTGTGGATCTGGAATAGGATTGATCTGGAAACCTTGGTCATTAAAATAACCTAATTGTGATAATTCTCGTTGTGTCCGAATTATGTCATTTCTAGAAAATAAATCACCTGGTTTAGTTCTAATTTCACGCAAAATAACGTGATCATTCGTTTTCGTATTTCCTTTAATGATGATACGTCCTACGCGCGCTTCTTTCCCTTCTCGTAGACGCATTTCATAACTAATTCGATTATCCGTTAAATCAGTTTCTACTGGTTGAATGTCAAAGAATAGATAACCTCTATCCATATACAAAGAAGAAATGTCACGACCGTCCTGACTCATACGTAAACGCGTTTCTAGCAATTCTTTATTGTATACGTCACCCGGCTTTATTCCCAATATTGTATCCAAGTAGGATGATCTAAATTTTGTATTTCCTACCCAAGTAATATCGCCAAAATGGTATTTTTCACCTTCATCTAAGAACAATTCAATAACCAGGTTCTTTTTATCTACCAAATAGACGGAATCCTTAACAATTTTTGCATCTCGCAAACCAACCGTATTTAACTTAGTTATCAGTGCTGCTTTATCACGTTTAAACGCTACTTCAGAAAATTTAGACTTTTTAAATATACGCAACAAAGATTTCTGCTTGGTATCTTTCATTGCTCGTTTAAGCTTACCATTAGGTAAAGTTTCAGAACCGTGAATAATAATTTCTTTAATTCCGACCTTCTTACCTTTGTCAACATTAATTACGAACACCTCCGAATTCAGCATCATTTCATCAGGCTTTCTTTGAATATCAACCTTTACGTCATAATAACCTTCTTCCCTGAAATATCCCATAACCCTTTGGCGCGTGGTGAACAAAATATTTTCAGAGATTGTTTTACCGGTAAACAAGTCAATCTGTTCGCGGATTTTATCTGCGTCACGTTTTTTCACCCCATTAAACTTATACTTAGCCAGCTTTGGACGAGGTGTAACCTTTATCGTTAAATAGATAACTCCAGCTAACTCTTTATCTGCATAAATTTGAATATCAGAAAAAAGTTCTTCCTTCCAGAGATTTCTGATGGCGTCAGATAGTGCTGTTCCAGGAATAACAATCTTTTGTCCCGAACGTAAACCAGCGACTAAACGAATAGCATTTACGTCATACCCTTCAGCTCCAATAACGTTAATTGGGCCAACGGTATATTCTCTAGGATTTTGATAATCTAATTCAACAGAAGAAGAAACAACATTTGTTTGAACAACAGAAGAATCCCCGTCAGCAGAAGTGCCAACGACGATTTGTCCAAATAATTGTGTACAAAGTGAGCTAATAAGTAGCGTGAAAATTACAATTTTGCAGTTCATTCTTTTATTTTAATTGTTCAGAAACCATTCCGAAACGTCTTTCTCGATTTTGATAATCATAGACCGCTTCACGCAAATGCATTCCAGTAAAATCAGGCCATAAAACCGGAGTAAAATAAAACTCGGTATAAGCTGATTGCCACAGAAGAAAATTACTTAACCTATGTTCTCCACTTGTTCTGATCAATAATTCTGGATCAGGAATACCTTTGGTGGATAAATGAGATTCAAATTTTTCTACTGTAATTGGCCCATTGACCAAAGTATGATATTTAACTTCGTTTACTAAATTATTAACCGCATTTAGGATTTCCCACCGTGCGCTGTAATTTAACGCTAAAACTAAAGTTATTGTTGTGTTCTGTTCTGTTTTTTTTATGGCATTAGCCAATTCCATCTGACAATCTTCAGGTAATCCATGTATATCCCCTATTGCATGCAATTTCACACCCGAATCAAATAGTTCATCTACCTCACCAGCAATCGTGTTTACGAGAAGCGTCATTAAACCATCCACTTCATCTTTGGGCCTACTCCAGTTTTCGGTAGAAAAAGCGTATAAAGTAAGATATTCTACTTTTAACTGTTGTGCTTCTTTAAGTGCATTTCGAACAGCCTCTACCCCAATATTATGACCGAACAAGCGCATTTCACCTTGCTGTTTAGCCCATCTACCATTACCATCCATAATGATAGCTATGTGTTTAGGCACATTATTCAAATCTATTTGTGATATATCCATTCTTTTTCTCTTCGCTAAAACGAAATAAATTATTCAAAATTGTATTAACAATTGAATAAAGCTCAAACTTAATAATACTTTGCAAAAAAAAGAGGGATTGGTCTCCCAAATCCCTCTTAAATTTTATTTATTGGGGTTATTCTGCTAGAACAACGATCTTTCCGTCGTTCATTTCGATAACACCTCCGTTTATATTAACACGGATAACCTTTGCGTCTTTAGCATCTACCTCGATTAAAGAGCTTGTTTTTTCAGTTGCTACAAACGCAGTAGGTAAATCGATCTTTACTACTCCGCTTCCTAAGGCTGAGATAACTGGAGCGTGACCTTTCAAGATTTGGAATAAACCATGTAATCCTGGCATTTGTACCGCCTCAGCCGGACCTGCATAGACCTTTCCTTCTGGAGTGATTATTTCTAACTGCATTTTCTTAACTTTTAAATCTCAATAATTAAGCTTCTGCCAACATTTTTTCTCCAGCTTCAATTACATCTTGGATACCACCTTTCAAGTTGAAAGCTGCTTCTGGGTACTTATCGTACTTACCATCTAAGATGTCATTAAATGCTGAAATAGTTTCTTTAATATCAACCAATACCCCTGGGATACCTGTAAACTGTTCCGCTACGTGGAAAGGTTGAGAAAGGAAACGTTGAACACGGCGCGCTCTGTGTACGACTAATTTATCTTCTTCAGATAACTCATCCATACCTAAGATTGCAATAATATCTTGTAATTCTTTATAACGTTGTAAAGTAATCTTAACTCTTTGTGCACAGTCATAATGCTCATCGCCTAAGATCTGAGGAGTTAATATACGAGAAGTTGAATCTAAAGGATCCACTGCAGGATAAATACCTAACTCAGCAATTTTACGAGATAATACTGTTGTTGCGTCTAAGTGAGCAAATGTATTAGCTGGCGCTGGGTCAGTTAAGTCATCCGCAGGTACGTATACCGCTTGAACTGAAGTAATTGATCCGTTTTTAGTTGAGGTAATACGTTCTTGCATTGCCCCCATCTCTGTTGCCAATGTTGGTTGGTATCCAACTGCAGAAGGCATACGTCCTAATAACGCTGACACCTCTGATCCTGCTTGTGTAAAACGGAAGATGTTGTCAACGAAGAAAAGGATATCACGTCCTTGTCCATCTCCTTCACCATCACGGTAGTACTCAGCTAAAGTCAACCCTGATAAAGCTACTCGAGCACGTGCTCCTGGAGGCTCATTCATCTGTCCGAAAACGAAAGTAGCCTTAGACTCTTTCATTTCTTCCATGTCAACTTTTGAAAGATCCCATCCACCATTCTCCATAGAATGCATGAAATCCTCACCATATTTAATAATACCTGATTCCAACATCTCACGAAGTAAATCGTTACCCTCACGAGTACGTTCACCTACTCCAGCAAACACAGATAAACCACCATGCCCTTTTGCGATGTTATTAATCAACTCTTGAATCAATACAGTTTTACCTACACCAGCACCACCGAATAAACCAATTTTACCTCCCTTAGCGTAAGGCTCAATCAAGTCAATTACTTTGATACCTGTAAACAACACCTCTGTAGCTGTAGATAAATCTTCAAACTTCGGCGCTTCACGGTGAATCGGCAAACCATTCTCGTTGCTTACTTCTTTGATACCATCAATCGCTTCTCCAACTACGTTGAAAACACGACCACGGATAGCATCCCCGATAGGCATTTTTATTGCTGAACCAGTGTTCACTACTTCCATCCCTCTTGTAAACCCATCAGTTGAGTCCATTGAGATAGCACGTACAGAACCTTCCCCTACGTGTGATTGTACTTCTAATACTACGCGAGTTCCGTCATTCTTACGAACCTCAAGTGCATCATAAATCTTAGGAAGCTCCACTCCTTTGTCGAAGCTAACATCTACTACAGGACCAATTACCTGTGCTATTTTACCTTTAATCACCGACATTTACCGCCTATTTTGAATAAATTCCAATTTGGGCGCAAAGATACATAATATTTGATAAACTGAAAATTTAATATCTATATATTTATATAAATAATTATAACAGAAATGCTAAAGAAGGAAAACCAAGGTGCGTAACCCATCCTTTTTTAGCTTCAAAAAGTTAAGACTCGATCCCGTTACGTTTAAATAAGATAGAAACGGTTAGATAGCTAGTAGCAATACTTAAGAGAGATACAAGAGTAAAAATTAGCAGAAAATCGGTGAATTTTAATGCCATCGGAAAAAACTCACCATAAGAATTAGGCATTTCGATAATTCCAAAATATAATTGAGCAAAACAGACAAGGTAACCTACCATCAACCCGCAAAACACTCCTTTACCAGATACTAATAAACCTTCAAAGAAAAAAACATTAAAAATTCCTTTTCGATCCAAACCTAATGACCGTAAAACTTTGATATCTGCCATTTTCTCAAAAAATAGCATAGTTAAAGATGAAACTAAATTGAAAGAAGCCAAGATGAAAATAAAAACAAGTATCGTTAACACAATTAATCGTTCAGTTTTACTGGTTTTGAAAATCAAAGCATTTTTTTCATCATTTGTTTTTACAACAAATTGATCTCCAAGTTTTTTTTTCAACTCATCCCTTACAGCGAATTTATCAAACCCTTGCTCAACGTCAATAGCTAAATAAGTGTATTCAGAAGCACTATAATTAACAAGATTAGACACAAACTCTACCGGCGCTACAATTGAAGAGGCATTCACCTCCCTATTATAATTCATTCGTCCTATCAACTTTAATCCACTCGAATTAAAAGGATTCGCGAAGCTATTGGTTTTCACATTTCTTTTGGGCACGTATATCAACACATGCTCACCCCCCATAATTGGAGAAATATACCCCCCTATTTTATCTAACAATCCAGCTCCAATAATACCAACATCCACCCCATTTTCACTTAACGCAGGAAACCCATCCAAAAGATGCTCTTCCATTTTTGTAATTCTGAGATAAGATGAATCGGCTCCTATTAGCTGTGCATTGCTCCAACTGTCTTCGTGACGAACAACGATTGTCTCTTCAATCACCGCAGAAAGCAATTTCACACCTTTCGTTTGCGCAATTTTATCTTTATCTTCTGATTGAAGAAACAATGTTTTTTGATTCGCCGCAGAAATAGTAATTGCTGCATCAAAGTCAGAATACAACTTCTGAATCATCAATTCAATACCATTAAATGCTGACAACAATATCACTAAAGAGGCTGTAATTACAGCAATTCCAACAACTGAAATACGTGTAATTATATTAATAAGATTCCTTTTCTTTTTGGAAGCTAAATACCTCTGAGCAATATGCAACGAAACTTTAATGGCGCTCTATTTTTTTAAAAGTTCTTCAATCTCCATCGCGTAATCCAATGAATCATCTATGAAATAAACAAATTCAGGAATTTTTCGCATATTCTTCAATCTTTTACCTAACTGAAAACGGATTTCTGAAGAATGAATTTGGATGGATTTTAAGACCTCCTCTTTATTTGGTCCTGCAAAAATGGACAAATAACATCTAGCTAAAGATAAATCAGATGTAATACGAACTTGAGTAACCGTGACCATTGCACCCAGGCAAACCTCTTGCGCATTACGCTGAAAAAACGTTGATAATTCCTCTTGAACTACTCCTTCTATTTTATTTTGACGTACTGAACTCATACTACAAAGGTACAGAATTGTAAATTAATGGACTTCTTTCCATTCATATTTCCTCCGACAAAATCAAATTGTTAAATTTTGAACATCTTTTTTATAAATCAAAATGTATTATACGGAAATACTTGTATAAATTTTAACACCTTTGCACTAAACTACATTTAAAATATCACTTATGAAAACTGCTCAATGGAGGGTACTGTGCATACTAACAGTTCTTCTCGCCATTACTATTAAAAATAGTTTGGCTCAAACTTATTGTACTCCAACTTCGATTTCATCCTCCACGGTAAATCTAATTAATGGATTACGAATTGGAACAGCCACTCCAAGTCTACCAACTGCTAATCAAGGTTATTCTACAAATCTTGAAAGCCCCATAGCAACTGTAAATGCAGGTTCTAATTTACAGATTTATGTTTCTGGATCTATGCCTGGGTACACCTCTTTGGTTTCCGCTTATATTGATTTCAATAGTGATGGAACGTTTGAGCGTGAAGTGCAAGAAAGAACAACTCTTTACACCAGAGTGACAAATACTTCTTCTGCAACTTACACCTTTGAAAATACAGCAAATGTATTCATCCCAGCAAACACCGCGACTGGTCAATATCGTTTAAGAATTCTCGCAAATAATAGTACTCTCACCAACCCTTGTCCTGGGTCAGCTAAGGTGAAATGTATAGACTATCTCATCCAAGTAAATGGTCAAGCGTGCACAGCTCCAACAGGAGACTTTACAGTAGAACCTAACTGCGGTTCAAATACCTTTAACATTACTGCTAATGTAACCTCTTTAGGTAATGCTACAGCTGTAGCTATTAAAAATGGGACTACAACGTTGCAAACACGGACTACTACAGGAAATGTTACATTAGGACCCTTTACTTCTGGTTCATCGTTAAACCTCTCCATCGCAAATGAGGCAAATGCCAATTGTACATCAACTGCTCAAACAATTACCTACACTTGTCCTTGCACGCCACCTGCGGCAAACTACTCACTCGTTCCTGACTGCGACAACAATCGTTACTCCATTGAAACAGAAGTATCAAGCTTAGGCACTGCAAATTCAGCTGCTATTACCATAAATGGCAATACTTTCCGAACAATTAGCTCTATAGGAACATTTAACATTGGGCCATTTACATCTGGAACAACGCAAAACATAAACATTGCTAGCGCAAGTAACCTGTCATGCGCAGGTGCAGAACAAAACCTAACCTTTTCATGTCCTACATGTGTTGCTCCAACAGTAACATATAGCGTAGCAGATAATTGTAGCGAAAACAATTATTCAGTAATCGTTGATATTACAAATTTAGGGACAAGTTCAACTCTTACAATATCCAATAATGGTAGCGCTTTACAAACAGTAACACAAACAGGTACATATACGTTTGGACCATTTGCGGCAAACACAACTTCTAACTTCAATATTGGGAATAGCTCAAATCCAACTTGTTCAAGCTCATCTGACCAATTAACTACAGGATGCGCACCATGTACACCTTCAAGCGCTTTATTTAATACAATAGAAGATTGTCTAAATGGTGAATTCTCTATTCAAGTAGCACTAGCTAATTTAGGAACAGCTCGTGAGTTAGCAATCAAAAATGGCAATACTCTTTTAACAACAGTATCTGCAACTGGAAACTATATCGTTGGACCATTTAGTGTCGGTGAAAATTTAGTCTTAACATTAATCGATAGCGAGAATGAAAACTGTATTCTTACATCCACAAACTTGTCATCCACTTGTACTCCTTGTATCGCTCCATCAGCATCATTTGTAATTAATGACAACTGCGCAGAACAAACCTACTCTGTTACATTATCAATTACAGATTTAGGAAGTGCAAATAACGTATCAATTTCTAATGGGAATTTAATTTTGGAATCCATTTCAGAGATAGGAGTATACACATTCACTGGTTATGAAATAGGTGAGAGTTTAAATTTCCGTTTAATAAATGAAGAGAATTTATCTTGTTTCCTTTCCTCAGAAACGATCACTTCTAATTGCACACCATGCGCATTACCTGAAGCTTCGTTTGAGCTTTCACCAGATTGTGATGAAAATCAATTTTTCGTAAACGCCTCCATCATTTCTCTTGGTAGTAACGATTTATTAAATTTTGACAATATCGTAATAACAACAGCTGGAAACTACTCTTTTGGCCCGTACGCATCAGCAGAAGAAGTAACAATTAGACTACAAGGAAATACAAGTAACTCCTGTTTTCTACTTTCTGAACAATTAACGTACACTTGTCCTACTTGTGAATTGCCAACGGTAACATTCCAAACAGTACCAGCATGTGAAAACGAACAATATTTCATCACTGCTAACGTGACTTCATTAGGAAACAATACAAACTTAGTCGCTGACAATCAAATAATCGAGAATACTGGAGAATTCCAATTTGGTCCGTATTCAAGTGGAGAAACAAATACGATTATTTTAACTGGAAATGCAACAAACAACTGTATTTTAACTTCTGAACAATTAACCTACACTTGTCCAACTTGTGAATTGCCACAAGCAAACTTTACTTCAGTAGAAAATTGTGAGAATAACCAATTCTACGTATCTGTAGCTATTTTAGATATGGGGAGTAATTCAAGCATTGCAGTAGAAAACTTAATTGTTAATGAAAACGGGGACTACGTCGTTGGACCTTTTGCTTCACAAGAAACAGTCTATGTGGTTTTACGAGGAAATAGCACAGCTGAATGTGAATTAACATCACCAGCTATAACATTTGATTGTAATACAATTGAGGAACCAACAACCTCGATCACCCAATCTCAATTTATCTGGTCTATTTATCCAAATCCTACAAGTGGACTGCTAACCATTCAATCTGAAATGGACGCTTCATTTCAAATCGTAGATATAAACGGTAAAATGATTTTAGAAGAAACAATCAAAACGGGAGAGAATAAAATTAACCTTACGAATTGTTCAAACGGAATCTATACGCTAAAGATTACAAGTTCTAAAGGAATATTTTTCAGCCGAATTGCAATACAAAACTAAACAGAAAGGGAGCTAATTGTAGCTCCCTTTTCTTTTCTCACTTATTTTATCAAATGCTCTAATGCCTTTCTAACGTTGTTAACAATTACATCTATATCTGCCACACTACAAGTACCGATAGATAGACGATACCATGTTGAATCTGGAGTTGCACCAAATGCATAAAAAGGAACTATCGCTAAATTCGCTTCATTAAGAATATAATTAGTAACATCCGAAGTTGACTCGATCAATTGCCCCTCTTTGGTAGAATAACCTTTTAAGTCAAATTGTAACGTTAAATATATCGCACCTTGAGGTTTAATCACTTTTATTGGTAACCCCTCACTTTCTAGCTCAGAAAAACCTTTATAAAGACCAGTCATTCGAACTGCGATACGGGATCTTTGCACTACAAGAAATTTTTCATAGGCGACTTCATTGTCTAAAAACTTAGCTGTGGCGATTTGTTCCGCTTTGGGCGCCCAAGCTCCGACATGAGACAAAATTGATTTCATTTTGGATATAAGTCCTTTTGGCCCTGCGGCCCACCCTACTCTTACACCAGTCGCTGATAAAGATTTAGAAACACCATCAACATAAACAGTGTAGGGTTTCATTTCTGGAAATAACTCAACAGGATTATAATGCGTGACACCTTCCATTGTTAGCTCCCAATAAATCTGATCATACATCAAATACAAAGGCTTTTTCTTCCCTTCTCTTCGTTTATTTTCGTTCAAAATCAGTTGACAGATATTGCTCAATCCTTCTTTAGTGAAAACCGTCCCCGTTGGATTTTGAGGGGAACACACTGCAATTAATGTTAACTCTTCGATAAAAGGAGATATATCTTCCGCAGTAGGCATGAAATTATTTTCAGGTGTAGTTTGTAAAACCACTGCCTCAGCACCATTCAAATAAGAATAATGATTATTATTCCAAGAAGGAACAGCAAACAAGACCTTATCAGTGGGGTCAACAATAGCACGATAAACTGCATAAATAATTGGTCTTGCACCACCAGCTATTAACAATTCATCAGCGGAATAGTTTATCTTAGTTTTCTTCGCTAATAATTTACTTACAGCTTCACGCAACTCTAAAACACCATCAGCTGGTGGGTAATTGGTGTGTTGTGCTCTATAAGCATTTATGATTTCGTCCAATAGTACTTCTGGAATAGGAAACTCCGTGGGATTAAAATCCCCAATAGTCATATTCTTTATTGGTTGACCATTTTTAATTTTCAAATTAACTTCTGCTGCCAATTTGATGATCTCGGATCCTATAATGTTTTCAGCTAAAAATGAAAATTGGTTTGGACTCTCCTGTTCTTGCGCCATATATCAACCTTTAATTAAAATAAAACGGTTTAGTTGTTTAACTTATATGGAATACAAATTTAAAGATTTCTAAAACATATCACCAAGAATTAAAACAGAATAAAATGTAACTTATTGAACCAAAAAAAGAAACAATCAAACAAATCAGGTAAATAACAACTGTAGA
The DNA here is from genome assembly GCA_045629585.1 of Taishania sp. Classification (GTDB taxonomy): domain Bacteria; phylum Bacteroidota; class Bacteroidia; order Flavobacteriales_D; family Crocinitomicaceae; genus Taishania. The sequence continues at coordinate 39,974 of JAZQRM010000062.1, forward strand.
TCTTATTTAATTATCGAATAAAACAGAAGTAAATCACAATTTGAATTAATTTTGTTACTATGAATAGTACTTGGGAAATATATCGTTGGACATTTAAATACAAAACGACAGCAATTCTTGTCATATTGTGTAACCTATTATTTGTAATATTTAATTTGTTATCAATGGTATTATTTATACCTTTTTTACAAATTATTTTCCCAAAAGACAACCAGGCTACTCCTCAAGAATTAGTTAAACCAATTTCAGATGGTACCTTTAAAGGTTTCATTAATTATGCAGCCGAGTATTACAATTATTTCATGCAAACAATGGTTCAAAAAGACCCAAAGGAAGCACTATTGTTTGTTTGTTTCTCCGTTCTTATAGCTTTTTTGCTTAAAAATATTTTTAGATATGGAGCGATTTGGTTTCAGTCAGAATTAAGAATGGTTGTCGTAAGAGATGTTCGTCAAAGATTATTTGACAAATCCATTTCATTACCTCTATCTTATTATAATGAAGAGAAAAAGGGCGATCTAATGGCTCGCATTCAAAGTGATGTCAATGAAATAGAATTAGCTGTTGTAGCTGTTTTAGAACTTTTCTTTAGAGAGCCAATTGCCATAATAATTAATATAGCTGCCTTATTATATTGGAGCCCAAAACTCACTTTATTCTCCTTCTTACTTCTTCCTTTCAGTGCATTTGCAATATCTAAAATCGGGAAAAGTTTAAAGCGTACGGCAGGGAAAGAACGAATTCAATTAGGGGTTTTGTTTTCCAAATTAGATGAAGCAATTGGAGGAATCCGGATTATTAAAGCATTTAATGCAGAAAAAGTCATACAAGAATCTTTTAAAGAAACCAATGACAGGCATCAGCAATTAACCACTAAATCTTTCAGAAAGAGGGATTCATCCTCTCCTCTAAATGAATTCCTGACAGTTGGTGTAATGCTTGGCATTGTTTGGTATGGCGGTACTATGATATTAGAGAACCGAACTACCAATGGGTTTGATGGAGCAAGTTTCATCGGTTTTATAATCGTGTTTTCACAATTACTACGTCCGATTCAAGGGGTAGCAAATTCCATTGCTTATTTAAATAAATCGTCGGCTTCACAACAGCGTATAAATGACATTTTAAATACAGATTCAAAAATAAAAGAAGTACCAAATGCAACAGAAATTGAGCACCTATCAGAAAAAATAGAATTTAAAAATGTGTCATTTGCTTACAAGGATGAAAACGTACTAAAAAACATTTCCTTTACTATACCCAAAGGTAAAACGGTAGCGCTAGTTGGTGAATCAGGAAGTGGGAAATCCACCATATCCGATCTACTACCTCGATTTCATGATGTCAACGAGGGTTCGATTTGTTTTGATCAATTAGATATTAGAGAGGCATCCCTAAATTCAGTTAGACGTCTTATAGGTATAGTTAATCAAGAATCTATCTTATTTAATGGAACGATTGCGGAAAACATCGCTTTTGGTAAACAGAATGCTAGTCGTGAAGAAATTATAAGAGTAGCGAAAATTGCAAATGCTCACCATTTCATTGAAGAACTAGAGAATGGATACGATACAAATATAGGAGATAGAGGTAACAAATTGTCTGGTGGTCAAAAACAAAGAATTTCAATAGCAAGAGCACTTTTAAAAAATCCAGAGATACTAATTTTAGATGAAGCAACTTCGGCATTAGACACTGAAAGTGAAAAACTTGTACAAGATGCTTTAGACAATCTTTTAGCAGACAGAACATGCTTGGTAATCGCACATAGATTAAGTACCATCAAGAATGCAGATGAAATATTAGTGCTTTCAAAAGGGGAAATCATTGAACGAGGGAACCACGAAGAGTTAATGCGTTTAAATGGTGCCTACGCACATCTATCTAATTTACAAGGGATTCATTAAGTCGCATTGCTTTAACACTCTTTTGCTTTAGGTATGGTTTTTGTATTCGGAAATGGTATACATTTTTATTAAATTTGAATTATGGGTAAATATGTAACCATCTTATTAATCTCTCTAATACCTTTCTTAGGTAAAACTCAATTGGTTACGCAGATCCAAACGGCCGAGCAATTGGTAAGAGATGTTTTGTTAGGAGATGACGGAATCACCATAACAAATATCTCTTTTCAAGGTTCTCCTCAAGCCCTAGGAAGCTTTACTGCGCCTAATACCAACCTGGGAATTTCATCAGGAATAGTCATGACCACTGGCACCATCTTAAATAACGGAAACGGGCCACATGGGCCAAACAATAAAGATGATGCTGGCTTTGATAATGGATACACAGGCTATCCCTATTTAACATCATTAGTAAATAGACAAACCTACAATGCTTCGGTATTATCATTTGACTTTACGACATGCTCCGACTCAATTGAATTTAGATATGTATTTGCATCAGAAGAATATCCGGAATATGTAAGTTCGGAGTTCAACGACGTTTTTGGTTTCTTTATTTCAGGACCCGGTTTTACAGGACAACAAAATATTGCACGTCTTCCCAACGGAGCTGTTGTTGCAATAAACACGGTAAACAACGGGAATAATCAACCAGCAGCGGGAGTGAATCCTGCACCAGCTACCAATCCACAATATTTCGTTTGGAATGGAAATGGAAGTCAACCGCCTTATAATTTGAGTAATATCTACCTACAATACGATGGATTTACTCGAGTATTAACCGCAAAAGCAAAGGTACAATGTGATGCGACCTACCGCTTAACATTTGCAATTGCAGATGTTGGGGACCCGATTTATGATTCTGGAATTTTCTTAGAAGCCAAATCATTCAAAGCAAGCGATCCCTTAAAAGTTACTTATTCTTTAAGTAGCAGATTGTATGAAGAACCAAACATAATGAGTGAACCATGCACAGAGGCTACAATTAGATTTGAACGAACAAATTGTAATCTTGCAGCTCCAATTAACATAAGAGTTCAAAAGTCAGGTTCAGCTATAAATGGCGTAGATTACACAAACATTCCCAACATAATTACATTACCCGCAGGCCAAAGTGTATTTGAATATAGGTTCAGTACCATCTTTGATCAACTTACAGAAGGAGATGAAACCATAAACTTAACTTTTGATTATGTCGATAATTGTAATGAAGAAAGAACGAAGGAATTAAGTTTTATTATAAGGGATCTTTCGCCAGTTACTTTAAATTTGACGGCAAATGAAATGATATGTCCTAGCGATCAAGTAATTATTCGAACTAACACAGAATCACAGACGAACACATTACGTTACCTTTGGAGTACAGGGGCAACAACACCTACCATTACCGTTAGTCCAAACCAAACAACAACTTACTCAGTCGTTGTACGTGATGCGTGTGACAATATACTTGCCTCAGGAAATTACACCGTTGATTATCCAGATATTCAACCACTTGTTGCAATTGCTCCAGCAGATATAGTTGAAATTTGTCCTTTTGTACCTCATCTTTTAGAGGGAAGTGCTACTGGTGGTTCAGGACACTTCACCTATACTTGGCAAAATGAAAACGGAGAAATAATTAGTCAAAATCAATATGTAAACACACGCGTTGAAGAAACGACCTACTTTGTTTTAACGGTTAAAGATGCTTGTGGAGAAATTACACGTGACACAATAAATTATACAGTAACAAGCCCGAAGTTAATAGTAAAAATTCAGGATGTACCCGAAATTTGTCCAGGTGATAGTATCGAATTATCATCAATTGTGACTGGAGGTTACGGCCAATATTACTATATATGGCCGCACTCAGCTGAAACAACACCAAACGTATGGGTTAACCCTATGCAAACTACTTCGTATAAAATAATTGTTTCAGATGAATGTCAAACATTTACAGTGGAGGAATCAATACGAGTAATTGTTGTAAAACCTGAGGCAAATTTTGAGATAATTACAAACATGCCTTATTTCAATAATTTACCCGTGCAATTTGAAAATAGAACAACAAACGGTATTACCTATTTATGGGAGTTTGGGAATGGACAAACATCAACTGAAGTACACCCTCAGGTAACTTATACAGAACCCGGTGAATACACGATAAACTTAACCGCTTGGGATGATAAAGGTTGTATTGATTCCACTTATAGATGGACGATAATAATTCCTGAGCACTACATCTATGTACCGAATACATTTACTCCAGATGGAGGTCAATTTAATGAGACTTTTAATATCTCGACTGTAAATATTACAGAATTTGAAATTTGGATATACAATCGCTGGGGAGAAAATATCTTCCAATCGAAAGACACGCGTTTTAGATGGGATGGAACCTATAATGATAAATTGGTTCCTGATGGTACATATACCTACAAAATAAAATATGTAGCTTCTAGTGGTTGGTTTGAGACCATCACAGGACATATAAATGTCCTGCGATAATCGAACATTTAAAGGCTTTTGGTTCTTCCTCCGTCAACTGGAATATTAATTCCATTAATATAGCTAGCTTTGTCGGAGGCTAGAAAGCATATAGCATTAGCCACTTCTTCTGGTTCAGCAATTCGTTTCATTGGAGATTCATCTGCCATTTCTTCTCTAACTGCATCTACCGATTCACTAATCGCATTTGCTTTAGTCTCTATAATACTTTGCAGGCGACCTGTATTCGTAGCTCCCGGAAGTACATTATTTACCGTAATATTATAGGCACCAAGCTCATTTGCCAAAGTCTTACTCCAATTTGCAACCGCGCCCCTAATTGTATTCGAAACCCCTAAATTCGGTAAAGGCTGCTTAACACTGGTTGAGATAACATTGATTATTCTACCCCATCCATTTTCTTTCATTTTAGGAATAAAAGCAGTGGCTAAAATATGATTACAAATCAAATGCTGATTAAAAGCATCTAAAAATTCTTGAGGTGCTGCATTAGAGATTGGACCACCTTTTGGACCGCCAGTGTTATTAACCAATACATCTACTCTGTTGCCATTCATCACCCAGTCACTAACGATTTCTTGCAATTTAAAAGGTGCTGTAAAATCTGCTACTAAGTAGTTATGTTCTTGCGTTCCATCATTATCTAAAAGAGTGATATTACTCTTTAACTTCTCCTCATTACGAGCCATTAAAATAACATTTGCTCCCTCTGACGCAAATTGTTTGGCTGCTGACCAGCCTATTCCTTGTGTACTCCCGCACACTAAAACAAATTTCCCTTTCATTGTCTATTCTCCTTTACTCAAAAATACAATCTTAAATGAACATAGAGATACCGCAAAAAAACATTCAGATAAATATTATCCTCAAAAAGAATGAAATTAACGAAGGAATCCTTCTCAATTTTTCCTTTTTTGTATCTTTAAAGCAAACTAAAAACAGCAAGTATGTTAATGCCCTTTAACCTTGAGAAATGGATTAATGATAATCGTGATCTATTAAAACCACCTGTTAACAACAAAAACTTATATCATCAAGCAGGTGATTTTATCGTAATGATTGTTGGTGGACCAAATTCTAGAAAAGATTATCATTTCAATGAATCTGAAGAATTATTTTATCAATTAGAAGGTGACATACAAGTTAAAGTTCAAATAGACGGTAAAGCAGTTACAATAGACATCAAAGAAGGAGAGTTATTTCTTTTACCCTCTAAAATACCCCATAATCCAATCCGTCCAGCTGGCTCCGTAGGATTAGTTATCGAACGAGTAAGACGAGATACAGATATGCAAGATGGACTGATGTGGTTTTGTGAGTCCTGTAATACCCCCTTACACCAATATCGCTTTCCATTAGAAAATATTGAAAAAGACTTTCTTCCTCGTTTTAAAGAATTTTACACGAGTGAAGAGCTGAGAACTTGTAAAAATTGTGGTCATATTATGCAAGCGGACGAACGTTATATCTAACGCAAAACATTAATATGTCCAACTGCAGTATTTTCATTTCCTCTAAGATCAACATATTTTAATTTCCAGGTGTAAGTTCCGTCCGGGCAATTTACACCTTTATAAGTACCATCCCATCCATCATTAACATTTTGGGAGTTAAAAATCAACTCACCCCAACGGTTAAAAATATTTATCTCCATAGAGGAGATATTGTTAGCCACCACCCTAAACCAATCATTTACTCCTGTTCCATCAGGTGTAAAAGTGTTTGGTATATATACTAAAGGAGTAAACAACACCTGAATTATATCCCGTGCTACACAGTTATTGGAATCTATAAATGTAACGGTGTAAACCATTTCCTTTTCTGGAATTGCATAAGTAGAAGGACAATCAACGCAACCTAGATATTCCGTTGGAGACCAACTTATCATCCCAGGACCATTAGCTATTGCTATAAGTACAACAGAATCTCCTTGTATAACATGAAGATCCGTTCCAGCATGCACAAATGGTTGCGGATATAGATTTACTAGTACTGAATCAATTGCAACACAACCATGCATATCTGTACCATAGACAAAGAACAAAGTACTTACATTCGGATTAGCAATGACACTCGAAGCGTTATAGGTATTTAATCTATCGCGAGGTTCCCATCTATAACTCATGGCTCCTTCCGCCCAAATAGCAGTACTTTCTCCAGGGCAGATGATCGTATCACCGTATGCTTTTACATATGGATTAATTACATCCACAAACAAAGTCCTAAAAACAGTTCCACAAATATTGGTAAAAGCAACTTGAATTAATTGGTCCTCCTTACCTCTGAAGATAACTGTTGCAAGAGAATCTAGATTTAATTGATTACTAGGGCTCCATAGATAACTAGTTGCTCCTTGTGCCGAAATAGTGATAGGTACATTTTCACAAACAACAATTGAGTCCGGAAGAACAGGAATTGGCAAGTAAACAATCTGAACCTTAACACTATCTTTCATCTCACAGCTCAAATACTCTAATAACACGTAAAAATAAACATCTTGATTAGGCTCAACACTTATTCTTTGAATATCGATAGAAGGAGTAAAACCATTTTCCATCCATATGGCATTGACCTCATCAGAAACCCACAAATTAGCAGTAGCTCCAAGGCAAATGGTGGTGTCCGGAGAAATTGAATAATTCGGAATTGGGAAAAAGCGTACAAAAACGGAATCAACATTTTCGCACCCATGCAAATCTGTTCCACTCACGTAATAAAACTGTTCAACTCGCGGATTCACTCTTGCACGATTATTTTCTAAAGTCGTTAAGGTACTATGATTTCTCCACTGAATATTGTCCATTCCTAATGGATTTAAAACAATCGCATCTCCCTTACAAATAACAGTATCTTGCACTAAAATAATTTCAGGCAATGGTCTAACTTCCACCCATATACTATCTCTAGTTGTAAAACAATCGTTACTTACATCTACATAATAATACATAGATCTTGTAGGACTCACCCTCACTGTCCTTGTATCAGTAGCACTAATATTAACATCAGGGAACCATCTATATGTTACACCTCCCGAAGCTGTTATTTCGATTTCATCATTCGTACAAATCGTCACATTGTTAATTAGTTCCACGGTAGGAGGATTAACAACAGTTACGACAACCGAATCAACAATTGAACAACCTTCGTTAAAATCCATATTGACATAGTATACAGTTGTTTCCGTAGGTCTAGCAATCGGGTTGGAAATATTAGGGTTACTTAATCCTGTTGCTGGGTACCAAGTATAACTCGTTCCTCCAGAAACATTCAACTGATAGGTACTCCCATAACACATTTCACTATCGGGACTTAATGAATAAGGCATTCCTAGCTGAAATTTAAAAACGGCCATATTACAATTCGGACTAGGATTTCTTGTTGAGAAAGATCCTGGGGTAGTTGTAAATCCATTATCCATTCCCCCACAGGCCGCACAAACAGCATGATAAACAGCTCCTGATTTATCAAAACGACTGGTCCCCCCATCCACATGATTTGAACTACTCGCTGTCCCCCCCATAAAAGTCCCATAAACCAACGAATTCGCATCTTGACTTAAAATTCCTAAGTAAAAGTTTGAACCATTAGTAATGGATTGAAAGGCATCAGGAGTAACAGGGAAGTTATTGGTTGTACTTTGCGTGGCTAAAGAGGATAAATTAACTTGCCCTCCCCAACCAGAATAAAAGATATCATAACAATCCGAAATTAAAAAAGCAGTTGGTGAAATTTGAGGAGCTCCATTAACTCCGCCTAGACGTGTGGACCAAAGTAAATTAAAGCTAGGATTATATTTTTGAATAAACTGCCCTCCACCTGGATTACTATACTTACCTGGCGTAATCGGTATTGCCCCTGCGGATTGTCCGAATACATAAACCATATTATCCACATCCGTTTGAACGAAATAGACTTGGTCGTAGGCATTTGTCCCAATATAAACTCCTCTTATAAATCTTCCGTCAACGGCACTTAACTCCGTCAAAAATCCATCAGCTCCACCACTTACAGTATTTATCATTCCTGGGAAATCATTAGAAATTGTCCCACCTGCTACATACAATTTCCCGTCATTTGAAAGAATCAATGAATTCGCACAATCCACACCGCTCCCACCTAAGCGACGCGACCAAATTAGATTTGACAAATTACTATTCATTTTAAAGACAATTGCATCTTGGGCTCCAAGTTGTGCACCTCCTGTTGTAATTGGAAAATCAGATGAACGCGAATTACTGGCTACGTAAACATTATTCTCTCCATCAATAATAATATCACCTCTAAAACCATCTCCATAATTATATTGCAAACCACCTACATTAAAACCCTCATTTTGGCTACCCCCAATAAATGTAGATGCTAATAAACTTCGTCCATCGACAGCTAGTTTTAACACAAATAAATCGGTCCCATTAAACAATAATCCACTTGCTGCTTCGGAAGTTCCAGCGCCAAAACTAGTATCATAGGATCCATTTGTAACTGGGAAGTTACCTGAAGATGTAATACCTAAAATATAAATATCACCAGTTATTGTACTCACGATACTTTGTGGCAATTCATTTCTACTCCCACCTATGTATGTTGAAAACAGTAATTGATTTCCTGTTCCTGAATATTTGGAAATCCCGATGTCAAATCCACCTGACACTGATTGAGCCTCCCCTCCATTGTAAGAATTATCAAAAGTACCTGTGGTCACTGGATATCCAACACCAAACACAATTCCGCCACCAATTAACTCTCCGTTAGGTCCTGGTGCGGCTGTCATACCCCAATTGTCGGCTGTTGAACCTGTAAAAGACGAAAACGTTAAACTTGGATCTATTAACAACGTTTTACTTGTATCGTATCCATCTGGAAAATAAAAAGATAATATGCCTTTTTTCAACTTAAACTCAACCTTTATTTCCTTTCTTCCATTTTCACTTAACTCAAAAGCTTTAGGTTTAGACTCGCGAACTTCACCAAGCGACGTTTTAACAATTAAATCACCATTCTTATCAATAAGAACCTGATCAGCACCTTTAAAACTTCTCTTTATAAGATCTGGATTGGCTGATGGCGCAAGAAGAAATTGATATTCCAATTGGCGATTACTTGTACTTAAAATGTAATCAATCCCTTCATAATAATTTTGATAAACTACTTGTTGGAAACTGAAAACATTTGATTTCCAACCGGTCGGATTACTCCCTAGAAAATAATTATTGTAATGCTGTGATGGCATTGTTTCCTGCCGAATAGAATTTTCATTTACACCTAAGAACTTTGAACAAACAGCGTGATATTTAATTTGACCATTGTTATGCTCGTGGCTAGAAACTTCGTGATGGTCATGCCCGGCATCATGAAAAACGTAAGTCAATCCGTCATTTTCAACAAATACAGCTCCAGCATTGGCTTTAACTTCATATTGGATTCGATTATCCCATTGTCCTTTGTTCGGATTTAGCCACAACGCATCCTCTTGCCCATATGAAAAGGACAAAGCTAAGAGCCAATAAAACAATACAAGTGAATAACGCATCCATCTAAATTATAGAGCAATTTACTAAAAGTTTATACATTAAAAAAGTTAAACTACTTAAAGACGGTTGATGACTGAATAAGATGTCTATTTTGGAGAGTAATTAACTAAATGAAGAAAAAAATAGACGTTTACAAAATCGGTTAATTTAAAACTGTAAATTTGCACTTCCAATACTGAACAACTGATGAGCGACGCGATAAAACACGAATGTGGTATTGCTATGGTGAGGCTAAAAAAACCTCTTCAATACTATCTAGATAAATATGGGACCGCATTTTATGGTGTAAACAAAATGCATCTGTTAATGGAGAAACAAATTAACAGAGGTCAAGACGGCGCGGGATTAGCTAATATTAAATTTGACATGAAACCTGGAGAACGCTATATCTCAAGATATCGTTCGATAGACAGCAAACCTGTTCAAGATATATTTTCCCACGTCAACACTCGTTTCCAGGAAATCGCCAACATTAACCCAGAACTACTTAAAGACATCGACTACTTAAAGAAAAACGCTGGTTTTACTGGGGAATTGTTTTTAGGTCATCTTCGTTATGGTACTTTCGGCCGAAATTCCATTGAAAACTGTCACCCTTTCTTAAGACAAAACAACTGGATTACAAGAAACTTAGTTGTTGCTGGTAATTTTAACTTAACCAATGTCGACGATTTATTTGATGTTCTTTTAGAAATTGGACAACATCCTAAAGAAAAGTCAGATACAGTTACCGTTTTAGAAAAAATAGGACACTTTCTTGATGACGAAAATCAAACACTTTTTGATGATCTAAAGGCTGAAGGATTATCTAATCAAGAAATAACATTAAAAATCGCTGAAAAGATAGACATCGAACGTATCCTAAAACGTGCTTCACACGATTGGGATGGTGGTTATGCAATGGCCGGACTATTTGGCCACGGTGATGCCTTTGTACTTAGAGATCCCGCTGGAATTAGGCCTGCCTTTTGGTACGAAGATGATGAAGTTGTTGTAGTTGCTTCAGAACGTCCTGTTATACAAACGGCATTCAAATTAAAGAAGGAACAAATTCAAGAATTAGCACCTGGACATGCCTTAATCATAAAAAAATCGGGAACAGTTGCAGAAGTACTAATCAATGAACCTACAGAAGAATTACAATGCTCTTTCGAACGCATCTATTTTTCTAGAGGAAATGATGCCTCTATTTATGAAGAACGTAAAAATCTAGGTAAAAATGTAGTACCAAAAGTACTAGACGCAATCGATCACGATTTAGACAATAGCGTATTTACATTTATACCTAACACTGCCGAAACATCTTTCTATGGGATGATCAAGGGATTGGAAGATTACTTGAACCAAAAGAAGATGGAACAAGTATTAGCACTAGGAAAAGTACCTTCCAAAGAGGAATTAGAAAAAATACTATTTCAGCGAGCACGTATTGAAAAGATAGCCATAAAAGATGCTAAACTTCGTACATTCATCACACAGGATGATTCACGTGATGACATCGTTGCGCATTCGTACGACATTACCTACGGATCTGTACAACGAAATGTGGATACATTAGTCGCAATCGATGACAGTATAGTTCGTGGAACAACATTAAAGCAATCCATTTTACGCATTTTGGATCGTTTAGATCCAGTTAAAATCGTAATTGTCTCGTCCGCACCACAAATTCGCTACCCTGATTGTTATGGAATAGACATGGCAAAAATGGGAGAGTTTATAGCATTTGAGGCAGCTATTGCTTTATTGAAAGACAGAGGTCAGCAACAACTTATCGAAGAAGTATATCAAAAATGCTTAGCACAAGCCAATCTTCCTAAAGAACAAATTGTTAATCATGTAAAGGATATCTATGCTTCATTTACAGAAGAAGAGATATCTGACAAGATTGCACAACTTTTAACGCCAGAAGATTTAAAGGCTGACGTAAAAATTGTCTTCCAAGCAATAGATGGATTACACCAAGCCTGTCCTTCTCATAAAGGAGATTGGTACTTCACAGGAAACTATCCTACACCAGGAGGAAACAAAGTCGTTAACAAAGCTTTCATCAACTGGGTCGAGGGTAAAAACGAGCGTGCGTATTAATTTCAAAATCTTAACAACCTTTTGAGTTGATAAAGCCAAAAGGAATGATTAAATTTGAGTATAACAATTAAAAATAAAGAGACATGGCATTCGAATTACCACAGTTGCCTTATGCGTACGACGCATTAGAACCACATATTGATGCAAAGACAATGGAAATCCACCATACAAAGCATCACCAAGCTTATACAACTAATCTAAACGCTGCAATCGCAGGGACAGAATTAGAAGGTAAGACAATTGAAGAAATCTTAAAAGTTGCAGCTGACAAACCAGCAGTTCGCAACAATGGAGGTGGATTCTATAACCACAATTTATTTTGGACTATCATGGCTCCAAATGCAGGTGGTCAACCAACAGGTGAACTAGCAGAAGCTATTGACGCTAAATTTGGTTCATTTGAAGCATTCAAAGATGAGTTTGCTAAAGCGGCAGCTACACGTTTTGGATCAGGATGGGCTTGGTTATGTGTTAAAAATGGTGAGTTAGAAGTATGTTCTACAGCTAACCAAGATAATCCATTAATGGACGGAATTGGATGTGAAGGACAACCAATCTTAGGATTAGACGTTTGGGAACACGCTTATTACTTAAACTACCAAAACCGTCGCCCTGACTACATCAACGCATTTTTTAACGTTGTAAACTGGGAGAAAGTAGCCCAATTATATAACGCTGCAAAATAATATTCTCTATTTAGAATAAACTAAAGCCATCCACTAGGGTGGCTTTTTTATTTGGTCAAAAAAAATCCCAATCTAAAAGACTGGGATTTTAAAAATATAATAGCTGTTCTTTAAACAACAAATTCATCTGCATTAATTGCAACAACGGCAACAATTTCTGGAGCCATTCTTTTCACTTGCTCTTCCAAGCCAGCTTTCAAAGTCATTGCAGACATTGAGCAACCACTACAAGCTCCTAATAAACGCACTTGTGCAACGCCTTCATCAGTGATATCGACTAACTCCATATCTCCTCCATCTTCTTTTAAATACGGACGAAGTTGCTCTAATGCTTCGTTAATCTTTACTGTTAATGCTATCTTATCAAGTGCCATAGTACTTATTTAATGTTTTTTATTTTTTGCAACTTCATTTACAAAATTACGAACTAATTCTTCATATGCTGCACTTGTTGGGGTATTTTCCTGAAATACTGCTGGTTTACCAATATCTCCTGCTTCACGAACACCTTGTACTAAAGGCAATTGTCCTAACAAAGAAACATTCATTCCAGCAGCCAAGTTTTTAGCTCCATCACGCCCAAATATGAAGTATTTGTTATCTGGCAATTCTTCAGGAGTAAACCATGCCATGTTTTCTACAACACCTAGAACAGGAACGTTGATAGAATCCAATTTAAACATATTTATCCCTTTTCTAGCATCAGCTAAAGCAACTTCATTAGGTGTCGACACGATAACAACTCCATCCAAAGGAACAGTTTGAACTAAAGATAAATGGATATCACCTGTTCCTGGAGGTAAATCGATTAACAAATAATCTAATTCTCCCCAATACGCATCTGTAAACATTTGCGTTAACGCTTTAGCCGCCATCGGACCTCTCCAAATCACCGCATTATCTTGTTCTGTAAAAAATCCAATCGATAAGATTGAAATTCCGTAAGCGATAACTGGACTTATTTTAGGTTGACCTTCTACATCTAACATAGTAGGTCTTTCCCCCACAACATCAAACATTGTTGGCATTGACGGACCGTAAATATCCGCATCAATAATCCCCACTTTATAACCAGCCTTTGCTAAACCTCCTGCTAAATTTGCGGTTACCGTAGATTTTCCAACTCCTCCCTTACCCGAAGCAATGGCAATTATATGCTTCACTTCTGGTAAAATTTTACGTTGAGCTTTCTTCGCTTCTTGCGGCATCGCTGCAACTTGGCACTCTACTTCTAAAGTTTCGCCAAATTCACGTTGCAAATTAAAGATAATCGCTTCTTGCAAACGCTTTCTAGCATGCATTGCAGGATTAGCAGCGTATACCTTAATTACTATTTTATTATCTTCTAATGTAAGTTGTTCAACCAAATTCGCACTTACAATATCTTGCTTCAGTTCCGGCTCCATGATGTTTCCAAGCACCAACAAGACGTTCTCTCTATTCAATTCCATATTCAAAAATTCACCCTAAAATTACTTAAATTTTCAGTGGTAATGAAAGGGTTTAACGATGATTTCACGTTTATTATAAAAGCAAGTGTAACCTTATCGCTAAAATCAAGTACAAAAAATGTATTTTTGGATAAAACAAAATTTATTATGAGCGGACTTATACATGCACATTCTGGGTTACGTTGGATCGTTTTGATTCTTTTGGTAGCCGCAATTTTCAACGCATTCAGCAAAAAATCGGCTGGTGAATACAAAGAAGGAGATCGTAAATTAAACTTATTTGCGATGATTGCGTTTCACACTCAATTCTTAATTGGTTGGATTCTATATTTCACATCTAATAAAGTACAATTCTTTGATGGATGGATGAAGGATTCAATGTACCGTTTTTACGGACTAGAGCACCCATTAATGATGACACTTGCTTTCATTTTAATAACTGTTGGACATTCAAAGTCTAAGAAAGCCAAAACATCTAGAGAGAAATTTGGAGTTATTGCAACATTCTACACCATTGCATTGATTTTGATTTTAGCGGGTATTCCTTGGCCATTTAGAGCTGCACTAGGAGGATCATGGTTCTAAGATATTTAACAATTTTAACATTAGGAATGGTAGTTGTTGGTTGTAATACATCAACCGACACTGCTATTTCTGACATTAACTACGTTCCAAATGGTGAACAATTATACAAACAAAATTGTATCGCCTGCCATGGAGCTGATGGCACATTAGGGAAAGCTGGGTCAAAAAACCTTCAGCAATCAACACTTTCTTATGATGAAGTTCACAAAATGATTGAAGTTGGTGGTGGAAATGGGATGCCTCGTTTCAAAGAAATATTGGGACGAAAAGGAGAAGTAGATGCAGTAGTTGAATATGTAATGCAAATGAGAGGACGATGACGAACGAACACGTGTTGGTAGATGCAGTTGAAGAACGCTGCGTATTAGTTGGGTTGATTACACCTGGCATCAATGAAGAGATTGCTACAGAATATTTGGATGAGTTGGAATTTTTGGCTGAAACCGCTGGCGCAATCACGCAAGGTCGTTTTATGCAAAAATTACAAATGCCAAACTCAAGGACTTTTGTAGGTACAGGGAAACTAGAAGAGATTCATCAATATATATTAATGAATAACATCGATATCTGTATTTTTGACGACGAACTTTCACCTTCTCAACTGCGAAATATAGAACGAGAATTAAACATAAAAGTACTTGATCGAAACAACCTGATTTTAGATATTTTTGCTTCTAGAGCGCGTACTTCTCATGCAAGAACGCAGGTTGAATTAGCACAATTACAATACTTGCTACCCCGACTAACCCGTTTATGGACTCACCTTGAGCGTCAAAAAGGAGGGATTGGTATGCGTGGACCTGGTGAAACTCAAATTGAAACAGATAGACGAATCATTCAAACTAAAATTGCGCAGCTAAAAGAAAAGTTAAAAGAGATTGACAAGCAAATGTCAGTTCAACGAAGTAACCGTGGCCAACTAGTCCGCGTAGCTTTAGTTGGATACACAAATGTTGGTAAAAGCACCATCATGAACATGTTGTCCAAATCTGAAGTCTTTGCTGAAAACAAATTATTCGCAACATTAGATACAACGGTGCGAAAAGTTGTGGTAGAAAACCTTCCATTTTTGTTAACGGATACCGTTGGATTCATCCGAAAACTACCTCACCAGTTAGTTGAGTCTTTTAAATCAACTTTAGATGAAGTTCGTGAAGCAGATTTACTTGTTCATGTTTTGGATATTTCTCATCCTCAATTTGAGGATCACTATAACGTTGTTGTTGAAACACTCAATGAAATTGATAAAAAAGAGAAACCCACTCTATTGGTGTTTAATAAAATAGACGCTTACGAAGAAAAAGCAAAATTGGATGAAGACCTTCCATCTTTAGAAGAACTCAAAAAAGTTTGGCTTACCAAATCAAACAAGCATCAATGCGTTTTTATTTCAGCAACCAACAAGACGAATAACGAAGAATTAAAGGCTGAGCTTTACACAATTGTTAAGCATATTTTTCAAGAAAGATATCCTTACAACAACTTTTTATACTAACATTCAATTGAATTTAGCGATTTTAAGGAGGCTTCGGTCTCTTTTTTTATATCTAAAAGATTTAAAATAACTCTTCCCAAAAGACGATAAGGTCTCTAGACTAATCAATATTTTCACTACTTTTAAATCTGAAATAAAAAGTAACAAATGAAGAATACACAAGCATATATAAGCTCACATAAAGAACAATTCTTACAAGAATTAATTGATCTATTAAAAATCCCTTCCATTTCAGCTGACAGTGCTTACACTGGAGAGGTTGCAAAAACAGCTGAAGCCATCGCTGAAAACTTTAAAGCAATTGGATTAGATAAAGTAGAAATTTGTGAAACAGCTGGTCATCCGGTTGTATATGGTGAAAAAATCATCGATGCAACTTTACCTACTGTTTTAGTTTACGGTCATTACGACGTTCAACCAGCAGATCCTATTGAATTATGGACAAGCGGACCATTTGAACCTGTTATCAAAACAACACCAATTCATCCAGAAGGTGCAATTTTCGCAAGAGGAGCTTGTGATGACAAAGGTCAAATGTTTATGCATGTCAAAGCTGTTGAAGCGATGATCGCCGCTAACGAATTACCTTGTAACGTTAAAATGATGATCGAAGGGGAAGAAGAAATTGGTTCTCCAAACTTAGCCATTTACGTAAAAGAAAATGTCGAGAAACTAAAAGCAGATATCATTTTAGTATCTGACACAGGAATGATCGCCAATGATGTACCTTCAATCACAACAGGTTTACGTGGTTTAAGTTATGTTGAAGTAGAAGTGACTGGACCAAACCGAGATCTTCATTCTGGATTATACGGTGGATGTGTAGCCAATCCAATCAACATTTTGACACAGATGATCGCGTCTTTACATGATGAAAACGGGAAAATTACAGTCGCAGGATTCTATGATAAAGTGGTTGATCTAACGGATGAAGAACGTGCAGAAATGGCAAAAGCACCTTTCTCTTTAGATAAATACAAAGAAGCGTTAGACATACAAGAAGTGCACGGAGAAGCAGGGTATTCTACCCTAGAACGTGGATCTATTCGCCCGACTTTAGATGTGAATGGAATCTGGGGTGGATATATCGGTGAAGGAGCAAAAACGGTTATTCCATCCAAAGCATTTGCAAAAATTTCTATGCGCTTGGTTCCTGATCAAGATCCTGAAGAAATCACACAATTATTCAAAACTCACTTTGAAGGAATTGCACCAGGAAGCGTTAAAGTAGCCGTTCATCCTCACCATGGTGGAGAAGCTGCCGTAACACCAATCGATTCTATTGGATATCAAGCAGCGTCATTGGCCTACGAAACTACATTTGGTAAAAAGCCAATTCCGGTTCGTTCTGGAGGTTCTATTCCAATCATTGCGATGTTCGAAAAGATATTAGGTCTTAAAACAATCATGATGGGATTTGGTTTAGATTCCGATGCGATTCACTCTCCAAACGAACATTATGGAATTTTCAATTACAATAAAGGAATAGAAACCATTCCGTATTTCTACAAGAATTTTACTGAATTAAGTAAATAATGAAGAAAATATTTTTAGCACTAGCGCTTGCAATATCTGTGAGCGCTTGTAACTATAGCGACATTGAATTTAAAGGAATCAATGGATTAAGTAATACCTCTTTCACTAAAGAAAAAGTGGGAGCAACCGTTAATTTATCCATCGCAAACCCTAATAAATTCAACATCAAAATAAAACCCTCTGAACTAGATTTGACCGTTAATGGTGTATATCTTGGAAAAGTACAATTAAAAGAGAAAGTTAAATTAACGAAAAAGGTAACCAACCAAGTTGATGTACCAGTTGAGATACATCTAGATAAAGGTATTTTGATGAAATTAGCCGCAATAGGGATGAAAGGACTTAATAGTCTTGAAGTTAATATTAAAGGTGACATAAAAGGAAGTGTCGCGGGCTTCAACAAAACGGAAAGTTTCAATTTTACTAAAAACATGCCATTAAAAGACTTAGGACTAGACTTAAATGCATTCAAACTTCCCTTTTAAAATAGAAAAAGGCTATTTCAGTGAGCTTTTGCTTAAAAAATCGATTGGTGATGATGTTGAGCTAAAAGATTGGCTTCACAACATTGCTTTAGATTCCGATGCGAATGATTCTACGGAACTGAACATTTTGGAGCAGGAAATAGCAAGTAACATTGCTAAAAATGCCTTTTTTGCACGTGTGTCCGTTGAAAACGGCGTAGACAAAAACCGATTTTTTGTCGGATTTGCTATGTTGAATGCGCGCATTGTTCCTGAAATGGAGGAAGTACTAGCGGACTTGCCGAATCAAACCTTGCCTATTGTGTTGGGATACTTGAAATGCGGAGACGAACGTGTAACGGTTGGAAACGACCAGCACATTTTGGACCTATTAGGGAAATTGATTGTACGTGAACACCATGTAGATCCGCATCAAGGCTTTGAATGGAGACAAATGATGTACGATGATTACTTAACACGTTACATTGACCGCAATCAACTCTCTCATTCATTGGAAGAACTCAAGCAGCTAAAAGATCAATTCTTTGAATTGTATTTAAAAAGATGACAAAAAGCCTCTCTAGTGAAAATAGAGAGGCTTTTTACATAATAAGAATTGGCTGTACTTATTCTTTAATATATTTAACACTAGCAGCTCCCGTTATTTTTTCTATAGACCGAAAAGGGAAGCCACCCAATCTAAGAGAACTAGCTCCAGAAGCATTAATTTTAGCATCTGTACTACAATAAATACTTAAAATACTGGCTCCACTTAATTCTGCATTTAATATTTCAACTAATAAGTTTTCAGCTTTAACATTAGCTGATCCTGAAAGTTTAATTTCAGCAATTTTAGCGGTTCCTTTTAAATTAATTTCACTAGCACCAGAATTATTTAACTCAACGTATTTCCCTTCTAATTCTAACTTAACTTTAGCCATCCCCGAAGTATTAATCTTACATCGGTTCATCACAACTGGTTTAAGAATTGTAAATTGGGCCATACCTGAAATATCCGCATCTAATAAAAATACATCACCATTCATGATAAAGGTGCTCTTCGCTGACAAATTAGCCGTCAAATTTTCAATCTCAGTATTCATTCGCAAAGTCGAAATTCCACTAATCGAAACATCCAATCGGTTTATCTCTGATTTTCCTGAATACTGAACTTTTACGATACCACTGATGTCTAATTTTTTCAACTCTTTAACAGTAATGTAAAAAGTCATATTATCCACGTTTGTATCGTCAACAACCCATTTTTTACCTTTCTTTTTCTGTTTTCCGCTCTTAAAATTATAAGAAACCGTTAGCTCATTTTTAGTTTCATCCAACCTAACGACCAACGATTCATGATTATAATCACCTTCCGCCCGGTAACCACTCTCCTCCCCTTGTTCAATCACAAGTGTAAACATTCCCTTTGCTACGATTTGATTAAACTGCCCTTGCACTTGAGCAACTTTAACTGGCGAAGAAACCACATGTAATGGGGCTACTAAAGGTGTTAATCCCATTGTCTCTAAAGGTAACAACGGCATTTCAAATAGTTGAAAAATGGGCTTGGAAGAGATGAACATTTGTTTTACATCAATTGCTTCTTCGTCTAGCTCATCCTCCAATTGTGCAGTCATCACTTGTTGCGTACGCTTTTCTGGGTAACTGATTTTTTCTTCTATTTTAGGTGCAGAAGTAGAATATACGAGGGCAACCGTTGCCATTCCAACTGCTCCAATAATTGTTGCATACATAGCATTTCCTTTTAGGGTTAATATTTTAAGCTTTTGGAGTAAACCCATGAACAAAACAAGAGCTGCTGAATATCCAATCCATTTCTGCACTTCGGCAATCGAAGTCGTTGGAGCTTCCTCTCTTGCTTTTTGAAAAAGCTGATCTAGTTTAATTTCACTCATGATACTTCTTTGGTTAAAAAAATGGACTCATCAGACATCAAGAGCGCTAATTCTTTACGACCTCTAGAAAGTCGTTTTTTGATTGCATCTTCACTTGCTTCCTGCATAACGGCAATTTCCCTGATGGAAAAACCTGTAATTTCAAACAAAATGAGGGCTTCTTTTTGCTCTACATTTAATTTACTAAGCGCTTTGTAGAGTTCTTCCACTTCCAATATGTGTTCGCCTTTATTTTCATTACAAAATGTTTGTTCCAACTGATCGTTCCAACGTTCTTCACGTCGCTTTTTATGAGCATTACTCAACACCCGCGTAGCGATTCCAAAGAGGAAATGAAGAAAGGCTTCCTGATTTTTTAATTCATCCAGTTTTTCGAAAGCAATGCGAATACTTTCCTGCATCAAATCTTGATATTCCATTTCACCGTACGCGCGCGCCTTACAAAACCGTTCGAATCGGTCATGTACAGGCCTATACAGCTTCATGAATTTTCTCTTTTTGAATATGCTCATAATGTTCACTTCTAAGGTAAGTGTCTTAAGAATGCAAAAAGTGACAGAAAATAAAAAAAACTAAAATAGGGAGATATTAAACTTCCAATTATTCAAAAGTCGGAATCCGAAAAGTAAACGAATTATTTAATCAACTTATAAGCTACAGAAATACCAATAAATTGAGGTCTAAAACGAAAATCATTATTAAAGTCTGCATTATCCCAACCAGAACTGTATCGGTAAAAAGCCTTCACAACCATTTCCTCTAATCCTAAAGGAAATCGAACTCCTAAGCCACCATGAATTCCTACATAATACGTAGGATCAAATGTCAAAGGGATTTCTACAGTAGGTCCTACCTCGGCAATGAATCTGGTTTGACCGCCAACACCATACCGTACCAAAATAGGAAAAGCTATCGCATTCGCCGCCTCGGTACCACTAGAATACACTCCGTCTGTTCCGCCCTTTCGATTGGTCCAGTAAAAATTATTATTAAACTGTGCTCCCATCACCAAACTAAACATACGGTTGTCCCATATAGAAACGTTTACACCTATCCCCCAGCCTCCACGACTTTTGAAATTCTCTGCATTAGCCTTTGTAATTAAAGTACTTCCCACCACTTCAAACTCAGGACTAACAACTACTTGACCGTTTAAGAAACGGAACAAAAAACAACAAAATAGCAAACAATATAATTGGAGTTTATTCATGATTAATTCAATATAAATGAAAACTAAGAATAGTAAGTTTTTACATAAATATATTCCTTTAAATAAAGAAAGGCCTTCACAAATGAAGACCTTTAACTTTAATTATAGATTGAGAATAAAAAACACTATTTTTTTAATATTCGATATCCAATAGACAAACCAACATAACTTGCATTAAAATACCATCTACCTGTGTTGTCTAAAGTCACAGTTCCAGGTGTATAATGATAAAATGCTTTAGCAATCATTTCATTCGTGCCAACAGGAAAACGTACTCCTAAAGCAACGTGACCAGCAATGAAATATGACTTATAGTAATCTAAAGCAACTTCTAACGCGGGTCCTATTTCTGCAATGAATTTGGTCGTTCCACTTGTGTTGTATCTTAACAAGACGGGTACATAAATACTACTCGCTTTATCTTTCCCCTCTTTATAAGGTTCATATTTACCTCCACTAACAAGGTTTGTCCAATAATAGTTCGCTCCGAAATTTAGCCCCACAACAAGATTAAACGGCTTATCATCAAAAATGCTAAGATTCACTCCAGCTCCGACTCCTCCTTGTCCTCTAAAATTGGAATTATTAGTTGTTAAAAAAGAACCAGAAACTTCAATTTCAGGAACGACTTGTGCGAATACAAACGGGCCGATTGAAGTCGATAATAATATAAAGAGAAAATAATGTAGATTACGCATAGTAGATAAATAGAAGAGTTCATATAACGGTGTAAAGTAATTACTTTTCTGTAATAAAACAAAAAACCCTCCTATAGAATTTCTACAGGAGGGTTTTATATCTTCTTGAGACTAAATTACGTCAATGATGATACCAATAAATAAGTTAATGATGCAACAATTGCTGAAATTGGAATCGTCATAATCCAAGCCCATAACAATTTAACAGTTACTCCCCATCTTACAGCAGAAACACGTTTTGTGATTCCTACCCCAATGATTGACCCTGTAATTGTATGTGTTGTCGAAACGGGTATTCCTAAATGCTCCGCAACATATAAAGTAATTGCTCCGGCAGTTTCAGCAGACACACCTTCTAGTGAGTTTACCTTCGTAATTTTTGTACCCATTGTCTTTACGATCTTCCAACCACCAGACATTGTACCGATTGCAATAACTACGAATGAAGTTAACGGAACCCATCCATAATGTTCTGTGAATAATTGAAAATCTCCGGCATCCCCAAAATAAACTCCGTCATTTAAGACATTGTAGTGGTAATAAATCACCGCAGCTCCAATAATACCCATTACTTTTTGAGCATCATTTGCACCATGTCCTAATGAAAATAATGCAGAAGATACTAATTGTAATCTCTTAAACCATTTATCCGCTTTGTGAGGAGCTGTTTTTTTACATAAATGCATGATAATAACGGTAATGAAGTAGGCCATTATCATACCCAGCATTGGTGCAAAAAAGATAAATAATATAATCGGAATAACTTTAGCTAGATTCACTACTTCAGCGACAGCAAAATCGAAACCATGCTTTTGGAAAGCGAAGGTAATTGCAGCCCCCATAAAACCACCGATTAATGTGTGCGATGATGATGAAGGTAAACCAAACTTCCATGTAACTAAATTCCATAAAATAGCGGCTACTAGTCCAGAAATAATAACTTCTAAATTAATGAAGTCGATAAAAACAGTTTTGGCAATTGTGTTACCGATTTTAAATTCTCCAATAACGTATGCAGAAATAAAATAAGCAACGAAGTTAAAGAATGCTGCCCATAGTACAGCTTGAAAAGGTGTTAAAACGCGTGTTGCAACAATCGTAGCAATTGAGTTAGCCGCATCATGGAAACCATTGATGAAGTCAAAAACAAAAGCTAATATGATAATTGCAATTAAAAAAGTAAAATCCATATCCTACAAATAATTGTGTATGTCAAGAAATATTAAGCGTATTTCACCATTATACCTTCTAACACATTAGATACTTCCTTCGCTTTATCTGTAGCTGTCTCTAATGCTGTTAGTACCTCTTTTTGCTTGATTATCATTTTAAAATCGGATTCTTTATCGAAAATTTCAGCGATTGATTTATCATGAATCTTATCTGCTTTCAATTCCAATTCATTAATCTTTTTACAGATAACAGCGATATTTGCCAGTTTTTTATTTCCAGCTAAATACCCAATTCCTTTTTTAATCAACTCGCAAGATTCTTGGTTTATCTCCGTCAACTTACGAATTGACTTGGTGATATCCTCAACTTGGTATAATTGAAAACGGGAAGCTGCATCACATAAAGAATCTGAAGTATCATCCATTGAACGAATCAAGGCATGAATATCCTCTCTATCAAATGGAGTTAAAAAGTTACGTTGTAATTCTAAGTTAACCTCACGTACAGTTTCATCACACGCCGCTTCTAAACGATTAATTTTATTAAAGTATTCTTCACGCTCCTTTTTTGGAGAGTTAATCGCTTGATCTAACGTAGTTGCAATATCTAATAATTGCTGAGATGCTCTCTCTAATAACGGCATAAATTTAGTATCCTTTGGAACTAAAAACTGCAATACCTTGTTTAATGTCTTACTCATAACTTATTTTGATGTTGCAAAAGTATTCACGCAATATTAACTCAATGTTAAGAAAGCGAATAAAATGTCTTTTTTCTAACTCTTACAATGTTTACACAATTATAGCACGCAAAATTAAGTATTCTTATGGCATAAAACACTGCTTTTAGGTGAAACTTCACTACTTTTAAGATATGCAATCTTCAAATTCTTTACAAAAGGAGTCCTCACCATACTTACTCCAGCACGCTCAAAATCCGGTTCATTGGCAAGCTTGGTCAGAAAATCTTTTTCAACAAGCTAAAGATCAGAACAAGTTAGTATTAATTAGCGTTGGATATTCGACTTGCCATTGGTGTCACGTAATGGAAGAAGAATCATTTGAGAATCAAGAAGTAGCAGACTTGATGAATGAAAATTTCATTTGCGTAAAAGTAGACCGCGAAGAACATCCCGATGTAGATAAAGTGTACATGAACGCCGTTCAAATAATGACCAATAGAGGAGGTTGGCCTTTAAATTGCATAACCTTACCAGATGGTCGACCAGTATATGGCGGTACATATTTCCCTAAAGACCAATGGATCCACATCCTAAAGTCCATTACGCACATGAAACAGAACGAATATGCGAAAATGGAAGAATATGCACAACAATTACAAGATGGGCTTAGTCAAACAAGACCTTTTGTTGAAATTGACAAGGAAACATCACTTGATTTTAAATCAATCATTGACGAAACGGTACTTAAATGGAAAGAACGTCTGGATTATGAATTCGGAGGTTTAAACAGAGCGCCTAAATTCCCGCTTCCAAATAATATCGATTTTCAGCTCTACTATTCCGTCTATAGAGCCGATAAATCGTTGGACACTTACCTACATACAACACTCACTCAAATGGCTTTGGGTGGAATCTACGATCATGTAGAAGGAGGTTTTTCAAGGTATTCGGTTGATCATGAATGGAAAGTCCCCCATTTTGAAAAAATGCTTTATGATAACGCCCAGCTTCTGACGACCTATTCGACCGCGTATCAAATTAATCCTCTACCAGTATATAAAACGGTAGTTAAAAAAACGTTTGACTTCATCCACAAAAGACATCTCGCCCAAAATGGAGGCTACTACGCCGCATACGATGCCGACACAGAAGGCGTTGAAGGTAAATTTTATGTCTGGAAAATAGAGGAATTACAAAACATTCTCGGTAATCAATGGGACGAAGCATCCTTTATCTTTGACTTTTCGCCAGCAGCCCATTGGGAAGACGGAAATTACATACTGAGACGTAATACCCATTTTGAATACATCCAGGAAGTGCTTAACTGCTCATTAGAAGAAATAGAAACGAAAGCTGAATCCATTTCGCAATTATTAAATAAATCTCGAGAAAAAAGAATCTATCCAGGATTAGACCATAAGCAATTAACCAGTTGGAATGCACTTTTATTAAAAGGATTCACCACCATTTACCGTGTCTTTTCTGAACCGAGATATAAGACGAGTGCAGAAGAACTTTACCATTGGATATCTAAAAATATCGTTCCTTCTACTGGTGTTTACAGAACAGTAACGAACGATATTGCAAAATTAGAAGGTACATTGGAA
This sequence comes from Taishania sp., assembly GCA_045629585.1. Lineage (GTDB taxonomy): Bacteria > Bacteroidota > Bacteroidia > Flavobacteriales_D > Crocinitomicaceae > Taishania. The sequence continues at coordinate 65,493 of JAZQRM010000062.1, forward strand.
GATTACGCAACTTTGATGGATGCATTTTTAGAATTTGGTGTTTTATTTAAAAACGATGATGCAATCTCACAAGTACAAAAATGGATTACAAAAATTGAAGCGGAATTTAAAGATGAGCATTCTTCCCTATTTTTCTTTACCCCCAAAGAAAGCAACCTTTTCTACCGAGAAATAGATGTTAGTGACAATGTAATTCCATCGGCAAATTCAATTATTGCCAATGTCTATTACAAAATTGGAATACTTCTTGATGAACCGAAATACGTTGAGCAATCAAAGAAGATGTTAGCACAAGTGATAAATGATATTCCACATTATGGTTCAGCTTATTCCAATTGGGCTATTCTGGCCTTACATTTTGGATTTGAACTGAAGAAAATAAAAATTAACACATCTTTAGCTGAAAACTCGAAAATAGAGGCATCCTATTTACCAAACGTAATTGTAACTTTGGACAATCAACAAAAAGAAACCCTACTCTGTACCATAAATTCTTGTTCTACGATAAATTTAGAACAAGAAGGATGGATTGAAAAATGTCGTTATTAATACAATATATGTTACGCTTAAAAAGTAGTTTAATACTAATCATACTTACCATAAATACACTTGCTTTTGGACAAGTTCTAAATAATTCAAAAGGTCAAGCATTTACAGATAAGCCTTTTTTTAATGAAGAGTTTATCCGCATAAACAAGATTAAAACGATTAAAGGACAATTTAATTACAAGAAATCTCGTCAAGCAATTATTGAACAGAATTATTTCTACGTATATAATTTTGATGAAAATGGTAAACTGACTTCTACCTATGAAACAAGGAAAGATGATGGAACGAAGGACACCACGTGGAACATCTATATCTATAATGATCGCAACCATTTAATAGAACATCAAAAAGGTAACGCGCAAGGGAAAACGGCTAATTTATACATTCATGATGGCGAAGAAACCATCCGTGAAGAATATTGGACAGAATCATTAGATTCGACTGGAAGACTTAATCGTTTGTTATTTAATGCAGAACGGATTGAAAATTCAACTTATTTGAATACAAAACGTAAGAAATACTTTAATTCCTATAACCTTCCTTACATGGAAGAGGTTGATACCTATGATTCACTTGGTTACTTAGTATCAACAGAACGAAGAATGACGCGTACTCAGAATTACCTTATCAAGAAATACCAATACAATGATAAAGGTTATTTAGCCGTTCTAAATATTTTTGACAATAGTAAAGAACCCACTGAAACGTTCGAATATGAATATGATGATTTTGGAAATTTAACGCAAACTCACTACTATAAAAAAGGGGTGTTTACAACAGATACACAAATCGTATATAATGCAAAAAGCAGATTAATTACCTCCGTAATAATTAGAGAAGTTTTGACCGATTTTATAATGATTTTACGTTATAACGAATATGACTATTATTAATCCTTTAAGCGCTTATTATATTTTAAAACGTTATTCACTGATTCTTCTAAAGTGATAAAATCATAATCTAATAAAGTAGCCACTTTCGCATTTGAATAGGAGGTTGAAGAAACGGATGCACTGGCACTATCAACAGCCATAAAAGGTTTCCATTTGAAAAGTCTTCCGATATTTTCTATTACACGAACAAATGGTATCAAGATACTTCCTGATATCTTAATGAAAGGCTTCCTTTTTCCACTTTGCTTACAAATTTCATTCATGATGTTTTGAAAAGTAGTATTCTTACCTACTAGTAAAAACTTTTCATTACTTAACTCACTGTTCATCAATAGGCGCATTACCTTAGCCACATCTCTGGCATCAACAATTGCGTTAGAACCGGAAGTATAAAACGGTTGTCCTTTGAGTACTGCGTCAAATATAGCGATTGAACTTTGCTTTAAACCTGCAGCACCAAAAATCACTGTAGGATTAACAATTACCGCATTTAATCCCTCTTCTATACCTCTATAGACTTCTCTTTCCCCATGTTTTTTGGAAATCGCGTATCCAGATTTACCTTCGTAAGAGATCCATTTGGACTTCTCTGTAACAAAACCATTTTCATCACTTCCTCCCAATGCAGCCACAGAGCTCATGTGAACGAGTTTCTCTACTTTATGGAACAAGCACATGTTAACAACATTTGCAGTTCCTTGAACATTATTCAATAAAAGATCAGAATAGTCTAATTTATGAAAAGCAACCAAAGCGGCGCAGTGATAGACTTGCCTAGCACCTTTAAAAAGGGTTTTTAAAGTTACTAAATCAAGTAAATCAACTTGTACCCACTGAACGACCTGCTCCATAGTAGAAACAGAAACTCCATAATACTTCAATACCTTTTTTGCTTCTTCCTTCTTCTTATCTGAACGATAGAAAGCCATAATAGTAGTATGATGAGGAATTAACTCGACCAAGAGGTGAGTTCCTACTAATCCTGTTGCACCTGTTACTATTACCATGCTGTTTTTTTGTTCAGTTTCAAAAGTACAATAAGAATTTATTATAAATGTAAAGGAAAGCTACAAATCCAATTCATCGATCGGATTCCATAGTATATTTTGAAAATTTTGTACTTGATTCTCTACCACCATCACCCCTTCAGCCTTTAGTAGATCTTCCATTTTCGAGGGGGTTTCGAAATGATGCTTTCCTGTTAGAAACCCATTTCTATTTACCACTCTGTGAGCAGGTACAGAATCTACATAAGCATGAGATTTAGACAATATCATACCCACCATTCTACTACTGCGACCTACACCTAATGCTTTAGCGATAGCTCCGTATGTGGTTACTCTGCCAGCCGGAACCAGCTTCACCAACTCACATACGGCTCTATCAAAATTATATTCATCTGTGGTTTTATTCAACCGTTACAGATTTTGCAAGATTTCTAGGTTGGTCCACGTTTGTTCCACGCTTCACCGCCATGTAATAGGATAATAATTGTAAAGGAATTGTGGCCAACAAAGGAACTACGTTTTCATTAGATGCAGGTATTTCAATAACTTGATCAGCTATTTCTTTTACATTCACATCTCCTTCAGTTACAATTGCTATCACCTTACCTTTTCTGGCCTTAACCTCTTGAATATTAGATAATACCTTTTCATAAGAAGGGCCTTGAGTTGCAATAACAAACACTGGCATTTCTTCGTCAATCAAAGCGATAGGTCCATGTTTCATTTCAGCAGCTGGATAACCTTCCGCATGGATGTACGAAATTTCTTTCAACTTTAGTGCACCTTCCAAAGCGACAGGAAAACAATTTCCACGTCCTAAATATAAGGCGTTAGTTGATTTGTAATACAACTCAGAGATTGCCTTACAATTATCATCTTGGGTATCCAAAATACGTTGTACTTTAGTCGGAACAGCTTCCAATTCACTACAGATAATTCGAAACTGCGATTCACTTAATGTACCTTTGCGTTTAGCTAAAGATAAAGCAAGTAAAGTCAATACCGTAACTTGCGCCGTGAAGGCTTTTGTTGAAGCTACACCTATTTCTGGACCTGCGTGCGTATAAGATCCAGCATCTGTAATACGAGAAATTGAAGAACCGACCACATTACATATCCCTAATATCGTTGCACCTCTACTTTTTGCTAATTCCAATGCTGCTAAAGTATCGGCAGTTTCACCCGATTGAGAAACAGCGATAACTACATCATTTTCATTAATGATTGGATTTCTATAACGGAATTCTGAAGCGTACTCAACTTCCACATTGATACGTGCTAATTCCTCGATTAAATACTCTCCAACCGTACAAGCATGCCATGATGTTCCACAAGCAACCATTATTACACGAGGTGCATTAATGATTTTTTGCTCATAATCTTTAATTCCTCCTAACGTTACCCAACCTTCAGTCGCATTAAGACGTCCACGGAAACAATCACGAATAGAACGAGGTTGTTCATGAATTTCTTTTAACATGAAATGTTCATATCCACCCTTTTCAAGAGCTTCCAATTGCAATTCTAAATGTTGTATAAAAGGACTTTTCTCCGCACTGTCAAAAATGCCATAGATTTTCAATCCTTCAGCACGATCAATTACAGCTATTTCATGATCATTCAAATACACTACATCCTTTGTATATTCAACGATAGGAGTAGCATCTGAAGCTAAATAAAAATCATTTTCATGACCAATTCCAACCACCAAAGGACTTGATTTACGAGCTGCAACTAATTGATTCGGATCATTTTTACTTAAAACAACGATAGCATAAGCACCAACAACTTGTGTTAGGGCTAAACGAGTCGCCTCTGCAATTGAAACCTTTTCCTTTTTAAGGATTTCATCAATTAAATGAACCAATACCTCGGTATCCGTTTCACTGTTAAAATGATATCCTAGATTAATTAATTCTTTGCGTAGAGAATCATAATTCTCAATAATACCATTATGTATTACGGCAATATCTTTACCTTCTGAATAATGTGGATGTGCGTTTACATCGTTCGGTTCACCATGTGTAGCCCAACGTGTATGTCCAATCCCAATTGTTCCAGTAATATCATTTTCAAGTGCGAACTTTTCCATATTCGCGACTTTGCCTTGCTTTTTATAAATATTAAGTTTATTATCTGGATTTAACAATGCAATACCGGCACTATCATATCCACGATATTCCAAACGCTTCAAACCATTTACTATAATAGGAAAAGCTTGTTTGGTCCCTATATATGCTACAATTCCACACATATCTTAAAATTCAGTATAAGTAATTACTAAACGCGGACGGAATTTATTTTGTGTATTCGGTCCGTTAAATATCAATCGGTTACCAGTATTAGTAAAACCGTTTGGAGAAATCAATATTGTATTTTCAGTTGTTGCTCCTGTAACAACCGCTTGTACAAATGATTTGACATCCATCAAATATCCTTTTATATAGCTTTCGTACCCAGTCGAAGAGCCATTTATAGCAAATTTTTGAGTCTTGTAAATCCCTGTAACAATACTCGCTGGTCGGAAAGGAGAAAGTGGATCATCCACAACTGGCAAATACAAGAATGCACTATGAACGATAGAGTTTTTAGGAATATCCTTAATTGAATTCATTTCAACAGCACCTCTATATCTTCCGGCCTTGGCATAGAAAGAGACTAATCCCAATGAAGGATTAAACAATTCCTGTTGTAAATCTGTTCCGTTAATATCAAATTCATAATGATTATAATAAGCCGAAGAGCCACTGATAATCATACTCATCTCTTGTAACACTCCATCTTTTTTGTAATAGATCGTCATTTTTGAATCTTTATCAACAATATTGAACGATCCAATCATACCAATCCCACCAGCATCCACAGCAGAAGCGGTGATATATAACCCTTTTAAATACTCCTTAAAAGTACTATTCGAAGAAAAAACACTTGGGTTATTTTGTACGTGTTGTAAAACTTCAAGTGCTTTAGCGTTATTCAGTCTAGCACGTAACTGAGGAGGTAAAGTATCTTGTCCGACAACTACAGAAGTAATATTGTCAAAAGAAGTAAGAGGTGCAGTTACCCAATTTTCGTTTTTAACATTTAAGCTTCTATTATTACGATACACTGTATCATAATACATATTTTGATCAACTTCAAATACTTCAAGTCTTTGCTTACTCATCAAACCATAAGATGAATTAAAATCCAAAGCCAAGACAAATGAATCCACCTCTAATACAGCCCCAGCAGGAATATTTGGATTAAGGTATGCAAGCTCATATTGCGCATACAGCCCAATTTTTATAGCTCCCATCACAGGATCATTCATCATCCCTAAAGCAGCAGTTGCTTGCCTATTAGAGAAGACTGTATCATCTACAAAAGTGTAAGTCTTTAGGGAAAAAGTGTCAATCCCACCAGATCCTAATAACAAATCTACAGGAAAGGATTCCTTACCAACAGCAGATTCTTCTTTTTTACAAGATACGACCCCTAAAAAAAGGGTTAACAAAAAAGTAGCGGAAAGTACATTTACCCCCCGCCACTTATCAAAATGATTATATTTCTTCATAAGCTACAGACAAAGCTCTGCTTCAATAATTTTATCAAAAAATTCAGCAAGTGTTTTCGTTTGATACTCTTCAGGAACAAACGGTGTCTTCATACACGCTAAATCTGAATATATATTTTGTAATCCTTCAGATAAATTTTCGCTCCCTACATTTACACCATCTACGTAACTCAACATACCTTCAGTAACTGACAGAAAATCAGTATTTTGAAATTTATCTGTGACATCAGCTTCAAAACCGTCAAATTTCAACTTTTCTGGTAGTCTTGTATCCCAATCAGAAGAATAATCTTGATTATACATACTGTAAACTACACGTGTATTCGCAAAATGAGGATCTTTAGCATAGATCTTTTTAAGGTAAAGTCCCATTGGTAATGTCATCCAACCATGACAGTGAATAACATCGGGTTGCCATCCTAACTTTTTCACCGTTTCTAAAACCCCACGGCAAAAGAAGACAGAGCGTTCGTCATTATCGTTAAACTCTAGGCCATTTTCATCTGCTACATTTGTTTTACGCTTGAAGTATTCTTCGTTGTCAATGAAGTAAACCTGCATTTTAGCTTGTGAAATAGATGCAACTTTTATAATTAACGGATGATCCTTGTCATCGATGACAATATTCATTCCAGAAAGACGAATCACTTCATGGAGTTGATGCCTCCTTTCGTTTATTGCCCCAAAACGAGGCGTGAAAACGCGGATCTCTTTACCCCCTTCTTGTATACCTTGAGGAAGTTTTCGAGCCGTTGCTGAAATTTCATTCTTAGGTAAGAACGGAAAGATTTCTTGTGATACGAAAAGTATTTTCTTTTTCTCCATTGAAGATTGTGTTTGCAAAAAAACTTTACAAAATTAATGAAAAAATTGCGGAAATTCAAGAAAAAAAATAGTTTTGCTCTTTTAGTTCAGTAGGAGGAAAGCAATGAAAATATATGAAAATGCATCTGATTTAGCAAAAGTTATCTCAGATCTTAGAGCAGAGGGGAAGAATATTGGCTTTGTTCCAACTATGGGAGCATTGCATGAAGGGCATTTATCTTTGGTAGAAAGATCCAAAAATGACAATGATTACACGGTGATCAGCATTTTTGTCAATCCAACGCAATTTAACAATGCTACTGATTTACAAAAATATCCAAGGACATTACCTGCCGATTGTGCATTGTTAGAAACAGTTGGTGGTGTTGATTTTGTTTTTGCGCCAACAGTTGAAACTATGTATCCTGAAAATTACACATACACCCCAATTGATTTAGGTGTTATGGATACCGTTATGGAGGGAGAATTTAGACCTGGCCATTTTCAGGGAGTTGTCCAAGTTGTTAAACGCTTGTTTGATTTAGTTAAACCAACGCGCGCTTATTTTGGACAAAAAGACTTTCAACAGGTAGCTGTTATCCAACATATGGTTTCGTATTACAATTTAGATATTGAAATAATCAGTTGCCCAATAGTGAGAAACAATAGAGGATTAGCTTTAAGTTCTAGAAACGCACGACTGTCCAACGAGCAAAAAGATCAAGCTTTAATCATTTACCAAACATTGGTGCAGCTAAAAAACCAAACAGCGACCGCAAAACCTTGGGAATTAGTCAAGCTAGGTGTAGACACTATCAATAACCACGGCTTAGTTGTTGAGTACATATCCATAGTTGACCCGAAAACATTAATTAGCCTTGAAAATGATTGGGTTTCAGGTGCGGTATGCTGCGTCACTGCTTATTGTGGCGAGGTTCGTTTATTGGATAATATGGTTCTTAATTAAAGGAAGTGCAAATATAAAGCAACCAAATGGACGGTTCGATTATAAATAACTAACTTTGTAGCTCAATTTTAGAATAAATATGTTAGTTCAAGTAGTAAAATCCAAAATTCATCGCGTACGCGTTACACAAGCAGATTTAAATTACATTGGTAGTATTACCATTGACGAAGCATTGATGGAGGCTTCCAATTTAATCGAAGGAGAACGTGTACAAATTGTAGATGTTAATAATGGAGAACGTTTTGAAACCTATGTAATCAAAGGAGATCGAAATACCGGTACAATATGCTTAAACGGTCCAGCGGCTCGTAAGGTAGCTGTTGACGACATCATTATTATCATAGGATATGGATTTATGGATTTTGAAGAAGCAAAATCATTTAAACCCTCTTTGGTATTCCCGAATGAAAAAACCAATTTAATCGACTAGTATGAAAAAGATATCCATTGGAACATTAGCTAAAACCATCTTACCTTTAGCAATAGGAATTTATTTAGTTTGGCTCTTTTTCAATGGTATGTCTGAAGAACATATTGCTAGTTTCAAAAAAGCAGTACAGGAAGCAAACTATATCTATATCGTATTTTCCTTAATCCTAGCGTGGATAGCACTTTACTCACGAGCAGAAAGATGGAAATACATGCTAGAACCAATGGGATATACATCTCCTTGGAAAAATCGATATCATGCAGTGATGATAGGGTATTTAGTGAATTTTACGATCCCCCGATCTGGAGAGCCAACACGCTCACTTATGCTTCAGAGATCGGATAATATTCCATTTTCAAAATCCTTTGGTACCATCATTGCAGAGCGAGCGGTAGATTTGATCATGCTATGCTCCATCTTTGGTTTTACATTATTAATCGGATATGCTGATTTAATTACCATCTTCGAAAACATCAAAACTCAACTCGGACCAGAAGAAGCATCCACTGAATCGAATTATACTTGGGTAAAATACGTTCTAACAGCATTATTTATCATTGGGATGATTATCGCATTCTCGATCAAATCTATTCGACTTAAAGCAATCGAGTTTACCAAGAACGTAACCAAAGGGGTACTAGCCATTTTCAAAAGTCAACATCCAGGGAAATTCATAATGCACACGTTCATTATTTGGGGGTGTTATGTTGTTGAATTTATTATTCCTTTTTACTGTTGGGAAGAAACATCAACAATTCCATTAAGCGGTATGATGATTGCTTTCGTAGCTGGATCTATCGGGATTACATTTACAAATGGTGGAATTGGTGCTTATCCATTACTAGTAGGTATGGTAGTAGCTTTCTACCTTAAAGCATTTCCAGCTGCCGAGGCAGAGGGAATTGGAAAAGCGCTAGGTATGATCGTATGGTCTGCTCAAACCATATTATTAGTCGTCCTAGGACTAATCTCACTTATATTATTGCCTAAAAATTATAAAACCGATGCAAAATTTAACTAGAACCGACAATTTATTAAACAAAATAGTAGACATCGAAGAAGCAATCAGACGAGTAGGAACATGGAGAAATGCAGGTCTAAAAATTGGATTCACTAATGGATGTTTTGACATTATCCACGAAGGTCATGTTCGATATTTAAACCATGCTGCAGAACTTGCAAATCGATTAGTAGTTGCTATTAACACAGACGAGTCTGTAAAAAGATTAGGTAAAGCTGATAACAGACCAATTAATTCAGAAAAATCACGTCAAATAGTAATGGCTGCAATTAGCGTTGCTGATATCGTAATACTCTTTGATGACGAAACACCACTTGAGTTAATCAAGACCCTTTGTCCAGATGTAGTAATAAAGGGCGGCGATTATGACGAGAACGAGCGTGATTCTACTAAAAGATCATACATCGTAGGTGCCGATATCATGGATAAAACTGGAGGTAAAGTAGCCACCATTCCATTTGTTGATGGCTTCTCTACAACACAAATAATTGAAAAGATCGTTAAATAAATAACGACCTATATTTCTAAAGTTGAACCTGTCATCTCGGCAGGTTTTTCTATTTGTAAACGACTCAAAATGGTTGTTGCTACATCTGCAAGGATTCCGTCTCTCAACCGAATATTTTCTTCCACCGTCAATAGAATTACAGGAACTGGATTAACAGAGTGTGCTGTATTAGGTGTACCGTCGGGATTTAGCGCGAAATCAGCGTTTCCATGGTCTGCAATTATCAACAATTCGTATCCTTCTGCTTGAGCAACATTAACAATTTCACCTAAACAAGTATCAACCGTTTCCACTGCTTTAACAATTGCCTCATAAACACCTGTATGACCGACCATGTCAGGATTTGCAAAGTTTAAACAGAAGAAATTGGGCTTATTGATTTGCATTTCTCGTATCACATTTGAACAAATTTCTGGAGCACTCATCTCTGGGGCTAAGTCATAAGTAGCTACTTTAGGTGAATTACAAAGTATGCGATTTTCATCGGTAAACGCTAATTCTCTTCCTCCGTTAAAAAAGAAAGTGACATGAGGATATTTTTCAGTTTCGGCAATCCGCAATTGACTTAGGCCGTTGGCTGCAATCACTTCCCCCAATGTATTTGCTAAATTATCCTTTACGAATACAACTTGAATATCTTTGAAGTTGGCATCATAGTTAGTGAAAGTCACCATATTAAGCGAAATCTTCTTCATCCCGTATTCAGGAAAATCTTTTTGCGTTAAAGCAGTTACAATTTCACGAGGACGATCCGTTCTGAAATTAAACGATATAACAGTATCTCCTTCTTCGATTAATCCCTTATCACACACAATAACTGGAGTGATAAACTCATCTGTAATACCTTTATCATAACTCGCTTGAATTGCATCGGATGCAGATAATGCAGAAATACCATCTCCATTTACCATTGCGCCATATGCCACTTTAATTCGCTCCCAACGATTATCTCGATCCATTGCATAGTAACGTCCTACAACAGTTGCTATTTGTCCAACGGAATGCGATAAATACTTTTCAAGATCACTTATGAAGCTAAGTCCTGATTTCGGGTCGCAATCTCGCCCATCGGTAAAAGCATGAATGTAGACATCTTGTGCCCCCAATTGTTTTGCCAAATCACATAAAGCATACAAATGGCTCTGAGAACTATGAACTCCACCTTCTGAAACCAACCCCATGAAATGAAGTTTTTTTCCTTTTTTGATTGCAGAATTTATGGACTCGATTAAGATTTTATTTTCAAAAAAAACATGGTCTCTTATGGACTTATTAATTCGTGTTAATTCTTGATAAACAACACGACCAGCTCCTATATTTAAGTGTCCCACCTCTGAATTCCCCATCTGTCCTGCTGGTAAGCCAACCTCTTCCCCGAACGTTGTAAGTGTAGCGTTCGGATATTTAGATAAAAGATAATCCATTGTGGGTGTTTTGGCATTTGCAATAGCATCAGATGCCTTACCATCTCCTATTCCCCAACCATCTAAAATAATTAATCCAATGTGCTTTTCCATATTATATTACAATTTCAAAAGTTGAACCATTCGGTTGATTTGGTAAATATTTTATTGTTCCATTGTGTAATCGTAGAAATTCACTTACAATAAACAGGCCTAATCCTGAGCCCTTCTTGTCTCTTGTCTCTTCGTTTCCAACCCTATAAAATTTTTTGAAAATATTTTTTTTCTGATCCGCTGGAATTCCAATCCCGTTATCCTCAATGAGGAGTTTTAACTTATGCTCAAAACTTAATTGGATGCCGATAATTGGTTTTTCAGAAGAATATTTTATTGCATTTTCGATTAAATTATTGACCACTGTTTCGAAGATAAATGGATCAATTGGATAAATAATATCACTCGCTATATCAACTTTAAACTCATAAGCATTATACTGCCTAATATATCTATCAACAATTTGGTTTAGATACTTTGAAACATTTACATCCTCGATATTCAGAACCAATTTTCTATTCTCTAATCTTGAAGCATTGAGAATATTATTGATTAGCTTTTCAAGTCTATCATTTTGCTGCAATGCTTTATCTAAGATTTCATTTTGTTTTTCTTTTGGCAAATCATGCTTTTGAAGCGTTTGCAAATACAAGCGACTACTTGCTAGAGGCGTTTTCAATTCATGAGTAACGGACAACAGAAAGTTATTTTGATTTTTTGAGAAGGTTAATTCTCGTTTAAAGCTTTTATGGATTCGAATGATGCCGAAAATAAGTATGCAGGAAAACACGAAACCTTCGCCAATGATCATGAAAGTACGTTTGGTAGCAACTTCGCGACCATACAATTCATGGTGCATACTATTCAAAAGAACGCCCCACCAAACAAACTGTACAAACACATATATACTCAATAAATAGAACCAAAAGGTTGTCGATTTTTTCATCTACTTTTTAGCTTTAACGCGCTGTTGATTATATTTATTCTTGTAGCGCTGATAGAGTTCAAATTGTCTATTCTGTAAATTTACCCACTTTCCGTCAATCATCACCATAGTAACATCATTGGTACGCATATCAAGTGCGTTCCCTTTAGAAACAAAAAGAGTAGCCGATTTACCTACTTCAATGCTCCCAAAATCTTTATCACAACCAATTATTTTTGCTACATTTAAACTAATACTAGCAACAGCTTCCTCCTCTGTCAAGCCAAAAGTTTGGGCTGTACCCGCAAGAAATGGTAAGTTACGCGTTTGCATAGCCTCCATATCACCTTCATTTTGAATACAAAAAAGTACCCCTTCAGCTTGCAACTTTGCCGCTAACATGTATGGCTTATAAACGGGATCTTCATCCCTTAACGGTAAACTATGAGGACGCATTAACATCACCGAAATTTTAGCATCTTTTAACCTTCTTGCAATCAAAGGAGAATCATACCCACCCACAATTACGACATTCTTTAGTTGAAACAATAAACATAAATCAACAATATCGTTCATTTCTTGCAAACCATCCGCTCTAAAATATACCCGCTTTTCACCTGAAAAAACAGCCTTCATAGCGGAGAAGCGAATATCATTAGCCGATTTCTTCCCAGTTGAATACGCTTTTGCAGCTTTGAAGAACTCCACTAATTCCTCTTTCTCCCTTTGGTATGTATCGTTTGCTTGGTGTACTTGTCGGTTTTCCTTCATACGTCTTAAGGACGAGGGCCAGTTGACGTGGACACCATCATTAGCGAATGCTGTTGCGTCCTCCCAATTCCAACCATCCATAAAAAAAACAGAAGATGTACCTGCAATACGATGCCCACGAGGAGTAACTTGCGCTAGTAAGACGCCATTCGTTCTTACCGTTTTAATAACTTCACTTTCAGCATTAAACGCTACCTGTGAACGCACATGTGGGTTATATTTACCAAGTTCTTCAAAATCGTTGGTTGCTGACACAGCTTCAATTTCAGTCAATCCCAAAGTAGAATTAGCTGCGATAAATCCAGGGTAAATATGTGCACCTTTCAAATCAATAATCGTATCCCAATCAGAAACCGAATACGTATAAGCTAAATTGTTACGAACCAAGGTAATTTTATTTCCTTCCACACCAACTGCAGCGTTAAACATCACTGTTCCGTCCCCTACATGTAGGTATCCATTTTTTAGAAGTGTTTTCTGAGAATACCCGACAAAAGTCATCAGTAAACAAACCAAATGTATAAATTTCATTTTCATATTAATGCTCATTATGCTCCGTTGAACCTTCTTCACCTAAAGTGTTACAATGGAAGAAACCAGGAATCTTGTATTCAAACACCTTTCCCTTATCACCTGTTTGTTGATTTGATTTAATCATCTTTGAAATGATGCGCGAACGTTCTTTCTCGTTCTCTAATTGTAAACGGATATCAGTTGATCGACTAAAGAAAGGGATCCCATCAATTAATACCAGTTCAGGCACTGCGGCAATGGAAAGAGGATTAGCATTCCACAACACTAGATCAGCATCTTTACCCACTTTTATACTCCCAACTCGCTCATCAATCTGTAAAAGTTTTGCTGGATTTAAGGTGACCATCTTCCATGCATCCTCTTCTGACATCCCACCGTATTTAATTGCTTTGGCAGCTTCTTGATTCAAACGTCTTCCCATTTCAGCGTCATCGGAATTAATTGCGACGACCAAACCTTGTTGATTCATCAAACTCGCATTATAAGGAATCGCATCCAAAACTTCAAACTTGTAGGCCCACCAATCTGCAAAAGTCGAAGCTCCAGCACCATGCTCGCGCATTTTGTCAGCCACTTTATATCCTTCCAATATATGTGTAAATGTATTCACCTTAAAACCAAAGGAGTCCGCTACTTTCATCAACATATTTATCTCTGATTGAATATATGAATGACAAGTAATAAATCGTTTATTTTCGAGGATCTCCACCAAAGCTTCCAATTCTAAATCGACCCTATAATCCTTTTGTTTGTGCGATTTCTTTATCTGATACTCCCTCGCTCTAGAAAAAGCATCGATTAAAACCTGCTCTACCCCCATTCTTGTATTTGGGAACCGAGGCGCCCCTGCATTCCAGTTCGTTTGCTTAACATTCTCACCTAATGCAAATTTTATAAAACTAGGCGCATCCTTAAATAACATTTCATTGGGTGAATAACCCCATTTTAATTTAATTAAAGCTGATTGCCCTCCGATAGTATTTGCCGAGCCATGTAACAAATGAGCGGTTGTAACTCCCCCCGCTAACTGCCTGTAAATATTAATATCATCTTCTCTTACCACATCCGCGATGGAAACTTCACTTGTTACCGTTTGCCCCCCCTCATTTACTCCTTTAGAAATAGCTATATGAGAATGTTCATCAATTATTCCGGAAGTCAAAAACATTCCTGCCCCATCTATCACTTCTGCATCAATAGGATATTTGGTGTTTTCAGAGCCCACATACGCAATTTTACCGTCTTTAACGATAACAACTCCATTCTTCAGTTGCCCTTCTCTCTCATTTGTCCAAACGGTTACATTTTTAAAAACGTAATTGGCTTGCTTCAATTTTTCAGTTGCTCCAAAAGCCATATTTGGATACCATCTTGTCGTTGCAGCGATTGAATCTGCATGGTTAACCACTAACTTCGACTCTAGAGGAGTTGTCTTTTTCTGTTTGATTGCTGTCCATTTACTCCAATGTCCATTTGGTGCGGTACCTTCCCCTTCTAGGACACCCATTTTGGGGTAAAATTTTCCATGAAGTAAGAAATATCCATTCCAATTATCTGTAGAATCCATAAATGCAACCTGAATGTCATTCTGAATTACAGATAATTTAACCTTTTCCAAATTTTTATTCGCTACGTCAATTCTTTTGGCCTCATAATTATTGCCTTTTTTAGAAATTTCAATAACAAACTGTTTATTTTCAATTTGAAAATTATATTTTCCTTCAAGATTTTCCACAACTTTCTCATTGATGCGCTCCACCTTTCCGCTATTAACCACAGCCATTACCAACCCTTCTTCTAAAAAAGGATTAGTGGAATAAATAGTAAAAAAAGCTTTTTTACCAGCCTCTAAAGTCCCTACTTCATCCGATATTCCCAACCAGTTAGCAGGTGTTACTGTTAAAGCTTTAAGCGCATTTTCCACAGAAAGCCCATGATTAATCGTCCTTCTAATATTGGTCCAAAACTCTTTATCACTTGACACTCCATTTCCAGAAAGGACAAACTCGATTTGAGCTTTCTGTATGATGGATGGATTCGCGGGTGCAAGTTCCCACTGTTTTAACTGACTAAGAGGGATATATTGATTCACATAGGGATCTGTAACATTATATGCTTGTGGATAGGCTAACGGAAGAATAAGTTTTACGTTTTTATTCTTTAGTTCTTCTGCAAATTTATATTCATCTCCACCACCTAAATAGAATGCATCCAAACCGAATTCTGCGATAATTTTGTGTGCTCTCAATACCTCTTTGGCATCGCTACCCTTAAAAACAACCTTTCCTTTAAGGGCTTCATTAAGTGCTTCAAGTGAAATGTTATAATCCTTCTGGTTAGCGTTTGAATACCACTTAGCATCATATAATGTTTGACGCAGCAAAGCAATTGCTCCCATTTGAGAGGATGGATATGCTTGTTTGGCTGATCCTTTATCAAATGTGAAAGAAATCGCCGTTTTATCTTTCCAAACAACATTACCTGTATTAGATGACAAAGTGGAACGAAGATAACTTTGCCCCGCAATGATTCCATTCGTTGGGACATTGTGAACAAGTCCAAATCCTTTTTTACACAATGATTCACTTTCCGTCTTATCTTCCTGCTGAAAAGAGGAGCCTAAACGTTCTGGCAATATGGCATCATTCCAGCTATACGCCCCATTTCGATTTTGGTAAGCTCGCAAATCACTATTAAGCGGAGGTGTTTTCAAATCACTAAAAAACTCAATAAATGAAGCCATAATCACTTGACCTTCACAATCTACTTCAATGTGATTTACCGATTTTGTTGAACCTGACCCGACTTCTTTGATTACACCATTCTCGATAATAATAAATCCTTTTTGAATCACCTTTTGCGGTGATACATAGATAGTAGCATTTTTAAAAATATAGTGATCAATTTTAGATGGCTCAGCACCATTTTGCGGTCGATCTTGGGCATCGACACCTAAAGTGCACAACAATAGTATGCAACTAACAATAAATTCCCTCATGGGTGATTACATAATTATTTTGGCTACTTTCCTTGAAAGGATCGAATTGATTTCGCCATCAGTTCAACGATCGGTTTATCTACTCCTTCATCACGACTGCGTAATTCGTAGTAAATTCCATTAATTTCCTTCACACCGTACACGTGATAAGATACGTGTTCCACACCGACAGTATTTGGCGCATTTTTATTTCCTCTGACTTTTAATTTTTGCTCATAAATTATAAGATCGTCTTCATCTGTCCAATAATTAATGTCATAAAAAGAAAAATCAGCTAATTTACGTTTATGCTCTTGAACAAGATTTTTATTATCCCCGTAATCTTCAATATGAATTTGAAAGTTTTGACCAACACTTAGATCCCAATAAAAATCTGACATTTTGTGATCTACCTCTAGTTTGGTTGAAGCACCGATACTAGCCGTTTGATCAGGTAGCATTATGGTTGCTGGCAATTCATAATCTGTTAAATCAACTTTTTTGAATTCATAATACTCTTCCAATAAATCAGTTTCCACTTCAGTTTTTTTGTCACGACATGAATATAAAGAAGCCACTGCCCCCAATTCTACTGTAATTAGAAAAATATATAAAGCCTTTCTTGATAGTGGGGTAAACCTCATTTTGTGCTGATTTGCAATTTAGCAAATATAAATATTTGTACAACTAAATATAAGAAAAATGAATTATTTTATTAACACCCCTTTTCTTCCTAAAAGAGGGATAATTTCCATCTTTTCAGGCACTATGGTACCTGGTTCAAAAACATATTTCTTATCAAACAAGGTGTCATTTACCCAAAAGCTAACCATAAATTGATTTGTCAATCCAAAAACAGATTCCATAATGGGTTCAATACGTGCCCCCTCATTAGGCAAAAGTAATTCTATACCGCGTCTTAAAGTAGAGGTTTTTACTTGTTCACCACTTACTTGATCCACACCAAAACCCGAACTCGTAACAATAATTCCTTCTATAATATCTTCACGTAAGTTCAATAAATAAACTTGATAACCCATTTCATTATTTTCTAACATCTCCTCAGCGATAGCAATTGCTACACCTTCCACCTTAGGGTTTATTATATCTTTTTTCATATTACGGCTTACTTAATTGAATTATTTTCTCTGCAAATTTAACATACTCAATGAAATCCGTTGAATGTCCTTCATTAATAATTTGATTCTTTGTTTTACCCCGTGTGACAATCGCCTCCTCTCTTCTATGTCCCAATCGAACAGCAATCCATTTCTTATCTGGAGAAACAATAATATATTGACCGAGAATTCCTCTGAAATAAATTAAAGGATCTTCAATTCTTGGATAAAGCCAAACATGAAGACCATACAACTTATTTATAGTACCTATCTTTCCGAATATTGGTGCTCTAGAAACCTGCATCTCATTAATATACCATGACGGTACAATTTGATTTCCGCCAAATTTTCCCTCTTGAATAAACAAATCCCCCAACTTTAAAAAATCTCTTGCTGTAGCATATAGACAACAATACCCCTTTTCATCACCATCATCACCATCCGTACTCCAATACGCTGGACTTGACATCTTCATAGGAATCCATATTTTCTCTTCCACAACAGAACTTAAGGACTGTCCGTACACATTTTCAATTATATAAGTTAAAAACTGAGTTTCACCACTCTTGTAATCAAACACTTCACCTGGTTTATCTGAAAAACCTTTACTAAAGACCAAACTTTTTAAGTCACTGCCATAATAAGCAGATGCATTGTCTGAGAATATATTTTTTGCAGACTCATCCCATTCCGAACTACCGGCCATTTGCAATAAATGTCTAATCTTCACTTTTGAGGAGTTAGGTGTATTTAATTCAGGTAAATACGTTGTTATAGGATCATCCAAACTTTTAATTCGCCCTTCTTCCACAGCTATCCCTATTAAGAGACTAACAACGGTTTTTGCCATTGAGAAAGAATTTGAAACCATATCCTTATTATGCTCCTCATCATAATATTCAAAAATCAAAGTATCATTTGTAGAGACTAAGAAAGCAACAGTTCCCATTTTCTCATTAAACGAAATGAAATTTGGGATTTCATTTGGAGAAATATGCTTTAAGTCGACTATAAGGTCCTGGCTATTAGCGGAAGCTATTTTTTTGTAAGGACTAATATCCAGATCGTAAATACCTGGTCCAGACTGTCCATTTAGGTAAGTACTATTAATCGCATGAAATACGTATGGATACTTGTAAATAGTGACGCCAGCTATTATTACACCTAGCACAACCACTGTAAGAAAGCTTTTAGCTAAAAATCTATTTTTTTTATTCTGCATATTCAAAAGAAAAAACTTCAGCGAGCTTTTCCTTTAAAATCTTCTGCACCAATTCCATGTCTACTTCACGTCCAAGCTCTATATTCATGGAAGTTACTGCTTTATCTTGAATTCCACAAGGTACGATATGCGAAAAATAATTCAAATCGGAATTAACATTAAAACCAATTCCATGCATGGTCACCCAACGAGAGCTCTTAACACCCATTGCACAAATTTTTCGAGCTTTAATAGAATCTGGCTCTAACCAAACACCCGTCATTCCAGCCAAACGTCCTGCGGTAATTCCGAACTCAGAAAGCGTCAAAATCACTGCTTCTTCGAGGTTACGCATGTATTTATGTATATCTGGAGAGAAAGTGTCTAAGTCGAAGATCGGATATGCAACAAGTTGACCTGGTCCGTGATAAGTAATATCACCCCCCCTATTTATTTTATAAAAAGAAGCATTGTGCTCCGTCAATTTTTCTTCTGATAGTAACAAGTTATCAATATGACCACTTTTTCCTAAAGTATAGACATGTGGATGCTCACAAAAAAGCAGATAATTAGATGTAGGTTCATCATCTTCCCCTTTTCTGATAGCTATTTTTTTTTGAACAGTTCCATTAAAAAGCTGCTCTTGATAATCCCACGCTTGCTTGTAATCAATTAATCCAAGCTGCTCAAACTTCACAATTGGTGTCATTACTTCTCTTTAAAATTGGCTAATTCCGCTTTTAAATGATCAATAACTTTAATTTCTATAGGATCAACCTTCATCAATTCAGAAAGGTAAAACGAAGACCAATCAATTAAATGAATGAGATAAATGGATTTTTCAATCAGGGAGTTACCTTTAGCTTGGACCACCATAACCGGTGCTTTTTCATTAATAACCTCCAAGGAAATCTCAGATCTTTTCTGATTTCTAGGAATTAAATCACCTGTGTCGAAATAAACGGGTGCAAAACGAGTGTCTCCACCGCCCCAACCTACAAGTTCATTGTGATTCATTTCTGGTAAAACATGATACCAACACAAGATTTTAGCATTTTCATTGAATTGTTGTTTCGCACGTACAGCAACACCTTCATATTTAGCGGCAGCATAAAAAACAGGAGTCTTCTTTCCGATAAATGTAGCTAGATCTCTTGCTTCCGCCTTTATACAATCAATTTCATTGATCAGTAAATCATGACTTAATTGCAACTCTTTTAACCTTTCAGTAGAAGCTAATCCTAGTTTAACAAACACGTTAGTCACCTGAATTACGGAGAATGCAAGAGCTGTTCGTGGAGGATTTCCACCAGGAACTTTAACCATGTCGAATCCATGCTTTTCACAGAAATCATACAATTCACCACCAGAACAAATACCTATGATACGAGCACCTTTTAGTCGCGCCTGTTCCACACAAATAAGCGTCTCTTCAGTATTTCCTGAATAAGAACTTGCAATTACCAATGAATTTTCATTGATGAAATAGGGTGCGGTATAATCATGATGAGAAATAAGAGGAATTGGCAATTCGTTTTGTAACCAAATACCAACCATTTTACCACCAATACCAGAACCACCCATGCCACAAATAACGACATTTGTAATCGTTTCGCTTAGCGGTTTAAATTCTGCTTTTTCTGCAATCGTAAGAGCTTCCAATATGTTATTTTGGAATGCAGTAATCAATTTATCCATGAATTCTTTAGAAATCGAAAGGGTAAAGATAGTAAAATAGCTTATCTACAAGGGATAAATGATTAAAAAACCTATGCGAATAAAAATAAAGAGGTTTTTACAACCAATACCCCTAAAGTGCGTACTTTTACAATGAAAAACGAACATCTAATAGCATGAAAGCAAATACACCTATAGAAACTTTAGCCATTACCACAAAAATTGTATTACCTAACGACACCAATACATTAGGGAATTTATTTGGAGGTCAATTATTGGCATGGATGGACGTAATTGCGAGTGTTGCAGCTCACCGACATTGTAAAAGAGTAGTTGTAACTGCAAGTGTAAATAATGTATCCTTTAATCAACCGATTGCACAAGCTTCCATAGTAACCTTAGAAGCGAAAGTATCCCGAGCATTTAATTCATCGATGGAGGTATTCGTAGATGTATATGTTGAAGATGCCGTAACTGGAGCACGTTCAAAATCGAACGAAGCCATTTATACCTTTGTCGCGGTCGATCAAAATGGATTCCCTATACAAGTTCCAAAATTGATTCCAGAAACGGAACTAGAAATAGCTCGTTTTGATGCTGCTTTACGTCGAAAAGAACTGAGTTTAATCTTAGCTGGAAAAATGAAACCATCTGCAGCAGTAAACCTTAAAAAATTATTTACTGACGAAGAAATCTAATGTGTTATTTCCAATAACGTTTGATTGTAAAAGAATAGCAATTGTTTTCGTCTTCGGGATGGTCTGAAATCACTTCTTCTTTCCATCCTTTTGTTGATTCTAACGGAAAGAAGGTATCCGCATCGAATTGATGATGAACGTGAGTTATAATCATTTCATTAATATAATTCTCTTCCAATGCCCAACGGTATATTTCACCCCCTCCAATTATAAACACTTTTTTATCTGGTTGGAGTTTATATGCAGATTCAATGGCTTTGGGTAACGAATTTACAAGAACGGCTCCTTTAGTATCATAGGTGTCGTTTCTAGAAATGACAATATTCAACCGATTTGGAAGAGGTCTAAATCGCTCTGGTATAGACTCATAATTTTTTCGACCAAGAATGACAACCTGCCCATTAGTGGTCTCTTTAAAAAACTTCATATCAGTAGGTAAATGCCACATTAAATCATTATCCATTCCGATACCACCTTTTTCGTCAACAGCAACAATTAAAGTACAAAACATCATTCTATTCTACTATTTTT
The DNA here is from genome assembly GCA_045629585.1 of Taishania sp. Lineage (GTDB taxonomy): Bacteria > Bacteroidota > Bacteroidia > Flavobacteriales_D > Crocinitomicaceae > Taishania. The sequence continues at coordinate 87,117 of JAZQRM010000062.1, forward strand.
ATTCCATTACGGGTAACGAACGCAATTTTAAGCTCACCTTTGACTTTCATGGACTCTAAAAGAAAACGATTGTTGATTGCTGCTTGCATAGAATTATTCATTCCACAAAGCCAAAAAGCTCTACCTGTTGGATCGACATACCTATGCGCATAATCTAAATTCTCACGTTCCATTTTCTTATTATACTTTGTTTGTTCCGTAATCAACACGGTATAATAACCAATCAATAAAGCATCAATAAAAGTATTCGTGTCACCTACTGTTTCTTTTATAGCACCTTTATTATTCTCTTTAAATAGCTTTCTTGAATCTGCTAAAAACAAATCCATCGCTTTCAGATCTTCACCACCTATAAACCCAGAATCTTTCTCATACGAATATGCCGGAAGAATATAATAGTGCTTAAAGTTTCCTACCAATTTTGTGTGAACATAAGCAAAACGATAATTCACATCTTTCAAGATCGTAGCATTTGCAGATTTTTCGATATCAGGAAAAACCATAAGACCTCCATTTTTATACCGATCTCTTTGATTAGAAACAAAATTACCTAATGAATATGCAGTCAAACGTTCTTTTCCATCGACTATTTTCCGTTCTATTGGTTGGATAACATGCGGATGACTTCCGATAATCATATCTACCCCTTGTTCATAGATAAACTTTTCCCAATTACGTTGGTAAATATTGGGTTTAGATTGATATTCATTCCCCCAATGTACCGTACAGATTACATAATCCGCTTCAAACTGTGCTTTCTTTACATCTTGCTTAATAGTAGTACTGTCTAAATAATTAATAATCAAAGGAGCTTTCACAAACAAGCCATTGGTACCATATGTGTAATTAAGAATTGCAATTTTAACCCCTTTTCTTTCCATTATTAAAGGGTAATTTCGATCTCTTTCTTCCTTGCTTCTGAACGTTCCTGTATGCGCCACTTTTAAACTATCCAAAACATTTAGTGTTCTAATAACACCTTTAGCACCACCATCACACGAGTGATTATTGGCAGTCAAAAGTACGTCAAAACCAGCTCTTTTTAAGGCGTCAGAGAGATCATCAGGAGCAGAAAATTGCGGATATCCTGAATAGGGTTTTCCATTATGGGTCACCTCCAAATTTGCGATGGCTAAATCAACAGCTTCAATATATGGCTTTACAAACTGAAAGGAAGGGTCATACTCATACTGATCCAACTTTTCATTATAAGCTCCTTTAATCTGAGGGCCATGTTGCATCACATCCCCAACAAAAGCAAGACTTACCTTTTGTCCAAATAAAAAAAAGTGTGAAACTACAAATAGACTAAACAGCAACAGGTGCTTTAATCGCAGGGTGTGGTTCATAATTAACAAGTTCAAAATCTTCGTATTTAAAGTCAAAAATATCTTTTATCTCGGGATTTAACTTCATCGTTGGTAAAGATCTACACTCACGAGAAAGTTGTAGGTTAACTTGTTCTAAATGATTCGAATAAATATGTACATCTCCAAAAGAGTGAATGAATTCACCTGGCTCCAAGTCACACACTTGAGCAATCATTAAAGTTAATAAAGCGTAAGAAGCAATATTAAAAGGCACTCCTAAAAAAGTATCTGCGGAACGTTGGTAAAGTTGACAACTCAGTTTTCCATTTGCTACATAAAACTGAAACAAAGAATGGCATGGAGGTAAAGCCATATCATCTACTAAAGCAGGATTCCAAGCCGAAACAATTAACCGTCTAGAATCAGGGTTGTTCTTTATTTGCTGAATCAAATTACTGATCTGATCAATTGACTCTCCATTCGGGGAAGGCCAACTTCTCCATTGATAACCATAAACAGGCCCAAGATCTCCATTTTCATCCGCCCATTCATCCCAAATACTTACACCATTATCCTTTAAATATTGGATATTGGTATCGCCTTTTAAAAACCACAATAATTCGTGAATAATTGAACGAAGATGAACCTTTTTAGTAGTGACTACAGGAAATCCTTCCGATAAATCAAAGCGCATCTGATAACCAAAAGTAGAAATAGTACCTGTTCCAGTTCTATCTTCTTTTTTTGTTCCATTTTCTAAAATATGCTTTAATAAATCGTGATATTGCTTCATGGTTAACTATTTTTGAATGGTGAAATTACAAATATTAACCGACTAATTAATAAAATTTATCTATCTTAAACTATGCAGAAACTCATAGGACTACTTATCGCTATTGGCTATTACTCTACTACACTTGGACAAATAGTTGATTATAATTTGTCAAAAAAACAATTTGGAACTTATTTAGGAGTATTAGATAGTTACTTAGTAAATGATGGAAATAATGTATTTTCTGTTGAAGAGTCACCACTTATTGTTCAATTGACAGCGAATGATTTAAAATTAAAAATAGGTAATAAAACCTATGAAGGAGAATATACTGTCTTATTTAGCACAAAAAAATACAGCGTACTGGAAGTTCAATATCCTGGAATACCGACGAGAGATCGATATATGATACAAAAAAATGGAAAGACACTAACTCGAGACGCTCTTCAACCACAACCCCAAGTGGAATGCCTAAAACTCTCCAAGAAAAAAGCTAAAACAATTAAGCTAATGGAAGACTGATTTTAAAGGTTGTTCCTTTGTCAAGTGTACTTCGCACCTCTATTAAACCATCATGCGCTTCCACCACAATTTTAACATAATAAAGCCCTAGTCCGAACCCCTTGACATCATGAACATTTCCGGTAGAGACCCTATAAAACTTATCAAAGATTAAAGGTAAATCTTCTTTCTTCATACCTATACCTTCGTCAGATATCTCCACACATAAATAATCAAATTCATTAAACGTTTTCACCTTAACAACTGGAGGTCCAGCAGAATACTTAACAGCGTTTTCAAAAAGGTTATTCATAATATTAGAAATATGCATCATATCCCCCATTATGAAATGGTTCTGCGCATTTAACTCCGCCTCAAATACCCCATCTTCGCTTTCATGTACGAATTGAAAAGTTTCTTGCATTTCTTCTAAAAGCTCATGCATATCAATTTCAGAGATGGTAAGCTCGACCTTATCTTTATCTAACTTTGCTATTTTCAATACTCTTTCAACAAGATTCTCTAACCGTTTATTTTCCTTATAGATAATATTCGCGTATCGCAAGACACCTTCTTGATCTTTAACCGAACCACGTAGCAACATTTCACTAGACAGCCCAATGGTAGAAATCGGTGTCTTTAGTTCATGGGTCATATTATTAATGAAATCATTCTTGACCTCAGCAATTCGTTTTTGTTTCAAGATTACACTTACCGCATAACTAAAAAACACTAATGGAAGTGCAACAACGAATAACATATACCATTTCCAGGTAAATTCTTGACCAGTAACTTTGTTCAGTTCGTCGTCTATATAAGGAAAATGGACCGTGAAATAGTGCCCATCATTGGCCCAATGAATATCTTGTAATTTGAACCCTTCTCTTTCACCTCCCTTAGAGGAAAAAGACTGTCCAAGAGTAAATTCAATTAAATCTCCGTAGGCAATAGAATCTGTAAAACAGTCATATATACCATATCTAAAATCCGTTTGTATATTTTGACCGTAAAACTCTCTTTTTAGTAATGTTTCCAGATAGAAAGGATGCAATTCTTCATTAATATCAACGATAAAATAATTCATTGACACTTGACGAACTGCACCATATAAATCGGACTCATCACTATGATCGATAGAGATTTGTTGTAAAACATTTCTCAACGCAATATTAACTTGTTCTGTGAAATGCTTTTGGTTAAGGCTTTGACGTTTTTCTTGTATTGCTTTGGCTTTATTTTGTAAATCAATGGTTTTTTGAATCCACACGACTTGAGTGAACAAAACACTAAGCATTGCCACAAGACCTAAAATAATGACTAAACGTATCGCCTTAGGATTCATCTATCAGATCAGAATAGTCGGATCAATTTCACTCGCCCAAGCCATGATACCACCTTGCAGATTCGTCAAATTAGTATAACCGTGTTGTTGGGTTAAAAATTGAATAACATTTGCTGAACGCATCCCCGAACGACAATGAATAACAACCTCACCCTCTTTAGGTATTTCGGTAAAACGCGTTTGGATTTGACTCATAGGAATCAAAACACCTCCCATTTGCGCCGCATCAAATTCATCTTGTTCACGAACGTCAATTAAAACAATTTGTTCACCTGCATCCGCTTTAGCTTTAAGCTCTTTAACTGTGATACTTTTCATCTTCTATAAATTTAGAAAAGGGTTGTTTTTTTTCAACCCTTTTAATTTCTGATTAAAATCCTTGAACCCCGTTTACAGTGGTGTATTTTAAGACATTCTTCTTGTCTGGATGAATACGTGCAAAGGCACTTTGTACAGCTAAAGTACCTTCATGAAAACCACATAAGATCAATTTCAGTTTTCCTTCATATTGATTCACATCACCCACTGCAAAAATACCCGGTATATTCGTTGAATAATCTTGTGTGTTGACCTTGATTGCATTTTTATCGATCTCAAGCCCCCAATTCGCAATTGGTCCTAAACTTGGCTTCAAACCAAACAAAGGTATAAAATGATCTGTAGGGTAATCAAATTCACCATCTGCTTTGTGCGTAATGACAACATTTTCAATCTGACCATTTCCTTTTAAACCCGTAACTTCTGCCTCTGTAATAAGCTTAATTTTTCCAGATTCAGCAAGGTCAATAACTTTTTGGACAGAATCTAAGTGTCCTCGGAAGGAAGAAGATCGGTGTACTAGAGCCACTTCTTTTGCAATTCCTTTATCTGCTAGATAAATAGACCAATCAAGAGCAGAATCACCACCTCCAGCTATTACCACTTTTTTTCCTCTGTAAAACTCTGGATCTTTGATAATATATTCGACACCTTTATCTTCAAAATCAACTATATTATCGATTGGTGGTTTACGAGGTTCAAAAACACCTAATCCTCCTGCAATAATAACGTTTGGCGCTATATGTTTAGTTCCTTTATCTGTTACAACGATAAATTTATCGTCATCCGTTTTCTGTATATCGACAGCAGCTTCACCTAAAGTAAAACCAGGCTTAAACGGAGCTGCTTGCTCCATCAAGTTATCAATTAATTCACCAGCCAAAACAGAAGGAAATCCTGGTATATCGTAAATAGGCTTTTTGGGATAAATCTCCGAACACTGACCTCCTGGTTGAGGCAATGAGTCAATCAAATGACATTTCAACTTCAATAACCCTGCTTCAAATACAGTGAAAAGACCTACTGGCCCTGCTCCGATAATAATAATATCTGTTTCGATCATTTTAATGTGTACATTTTGAGTTACAAAATTACAAAAATCTACCTTGGTATATTCCGTAATTTTTTAGAATAACCTAAATCAAAGGTTTACATTTTTGATTTTGATACTATATTTATATTCTAGTGCTAAAATCATTGCGCACATACCGTAAATAGGTACAGACGCCTTATCGGTATCTAAGTAGTTATTTAAAAATGCATGTACAAAATAGGTGACTAAACTTAAGATAATTGTCATAATTATAGCTCTCATTTCAGTATCCTCACTCGGCCATTTCACATACAAAGTGATGGATTGATAAAATATCGCTCCTACTAAAAACAAGAATGTAAGCAAACCTACAAAACCACTTTCTGCCATGATTCCTAAATATTCACTGTGCGCATTTCCGCCATCACCAAAATTAGTAGAAATAATAGTGAGATTCTCTGGTCGTTGAAATTGAGCATATTCAAATGCATAGGTTCCAGGACCAAAACCTACAATAGGACGTTCTTGGAACATGTCCAATGCGCACTGCCACCTATTAAGCCTTTCCAAATTAGATGCATCAGTAGATACATTTGCGGCCGATTGTATTCGCTTACCGAAATCTTCTGTTGTATGCTCGTGTGTATTTCGTTCAAGTGTATGCTGAATATTTGTCCAATTAGAAGCTAAAACAATTAATCCAACAACACCCAAAGACATTAGCCAAGAGAATTTAATCTTAAACTTAATTAATAACCAAACCACTATTGCGGCAACTACTGACAACCAAGCAGCCCGAGTGTACGAAAAGTATAATCCCGTAATAATGATGGCTATTAAAGTCAATAAAATTGCTTGAACAAATGGGGTGTGCTTTTTATAAAAATACAACCCAAAAACAATTGGAACTACCAATCCTATAGCCGCACCATAAATCGTGTGATCTTTAAAAAATGGCCACATCACCCAATGACTCTCTCGTTCTCCAAATCGATAAGTTGCATGTATTGAAACGGTGTAAACTATGACAATAGCCATACCGATTGTAAATAACCAGAAAAAAAGTATGATATTCTCCGTTTTTTTAAATAATGGATATCCCAAAACAAGCATTGGGATAATTAACCAACAATGTGCTAGTAAAAACTTAAATGATGCAATGGGAATACTGGACGTTATCGATGTTATAAACATCCACCCTATGTAACAAGCAACAGCTATAACTATCGGTGACCTCCAAAAAAAACGATCTAAAGAAGTCTTCTTGATCTCATACATTACGGCTAAGAGCATCAACCCAAACAATAACGGTTCGGTTGGTAAATACAAGCCAAAACGATCAGAGTACTCCTCAATATTTATTGATAGAGGTGCTAAGAATGCTAAACTTAAATAAATTGTTTGTGTATGAAAAATGGCTAAATATATAGCTACCAAACCAATTGGAAACAATGCCAGATAAGACAAATTATTCCAGATTAAATAGCCTGAAATCACAAAATAAATAAGGCTGCTAAAAAACAGCCATTTATTGGATTTAAGTTCTTGCATAAGTTTAAGCTTCCGTTGCTTTTAATTCTCGAATTTTATCTTGAATCAACAAACCAAAAATCACAAAAATCAAAGTCCCTATAGTCCCAAGAATTACAACGACACTTCTTTTAGGCTTATCTTTTTTATCTGCTATAACCGCCTTCTCAACAACAAATTTATGGTTTAAATCTGCAAATGCATCTGACTCCGCCTGCTCATAGATCTCCATGAATTTTTCGTAAGCGGTAATCTTTTCGCGTCTTACATGTTCCATTTGATCAAAAATAGCACCGTCTTTTTCATTGGCAACTAACTTCTCTTTGATTTCCGTCTTTTCATTGGCATTTTTCGCATCAACATAAGCTTGATACAAACCTGCTCTGGCATCAATATTTATAACCCCTAACTTAGTTAAGGAATCAATCTTATCAGTAACGGTTTTTATTTCCGACTCCAAAATTATTTTTTTCCGTTGAGCAACCTTGAAAGCTTCAGAAGTACGCTGACGAATCATCTCGTTTTTCACCGTATCAATTAAATCAACAACTCTATTCGCCATCAACATTGCTTTTTCCGGATCTGTATCAAAAACATCTATTTGAATTGAACCGTAACGCGTTCTATTAAAAGAAAAATGCTCGTTGAACATCTTCGTTAACTTATGATATTTAATCTTATCATTAGAATCGATTTTATAATGATTCATTAAGTCAAATTCAGCAACTAAACGTTCACGGATAACCGAAGCTTGTAGTATTTGTAATAATTGTTCAGCGTGCTCGGATTCTCCGAAATCCATTGCTCCTGCCTTCGCATTACGTTGTTCAGAAAATGACACCGTACTGGTAGCAGTGGGAAAAACAATGGCTGTTGATTTAAAAACAGGAGTTAATAAAAGAGAAATTCCTAAACTTAATACAGCACCTATAATAGTGATAATGATGATTACTTTTCTCTTCTTCCACAAGAATTGAAGTAAAGATTGTCTATTCTGATTAAAATCAGTTGAATCCGTTTGCATAGTATTTTAATGTATAAATGCGAAATTAATTCAAAAAACGTTGTAGCCTATTTAAAATTGTTCTTTTTAGTAAATAAAGGTCATTTTCCTCCTTTAACTAATTGTACAAATGCTTTAACGTCGATGACTTTGAAAACAAAAAACAAGAATACGGTAAACGAAATCGATAAAGCTAAACCATAGGTCCAATCTAAACTGAGAAAACTAAAAACCCCAATTAATGAAGTAAAGAATACCAATTTAATCAATCCTACCCAATTTAAAGACATCCCCGTAAAGCGCTTAACTTGCCAATACTGAATAAGAGTAACTGCAGATTGCGTGACTAATGTTGAAATTGCCGCTCCCATAGCGCCATAATATGGAATTAAAATCAGGTTTAAGCCAAAATTAGTGACCAGTCCAAGTAAACCTATGTAATTAAGCAAGCGCATATCGCCAACACCAGTCAAAAAAGTCCCAAAAAGCACAGTACCACACATAAAAACAAATGTGAAAAATTGAACTTGAAACAACTCGACTCCATTTTGTGCCACATGTATATATAGAAAATTTAGAATCTGGTCTGCATAAAAATAAACAATCATTGAAATCCCGATAGCTGGCCATATAAGTAGCTTACTCGCCATCATCACAAGCTTCTTACTTTCTTCCTTATCCTTATGAATCTTACTAAAGATAGGTAACAATAAGGACCCAAACAACATCGCAAACATAAAGCCAGCGTCCACCAATCTAAATCCTTGGGCGTAAATTCCGGACTCATAATTTCCATTTGGGTGCAATCTTTCCACCATCACAGAATCCATGCGAGTATAGAGCATCATCAAAATCACGAAAAGTGCATAGGGTAAGCTTTGGCGTATGATAAAATGAAAAAGCGGACGCCGCCATTTAAACTCCACCTTCCCGATTCGTCTCATTAACAGGTAAATAGAAACAAAAGCTGCAATTCCATTACAAATAAGTTGAACACTTATATAATTATAAATCGTAAAGTTAAAATCGACCCCAGCATAGAGCAATGAGCCACACACAATCAATACCAACAACTTATCCAAAATAGAGAGTAAAGCCTCCTCTTTAAATAACATCAACCCTGTTAGATAAGCCCTACTATAACTAATGATATTGTATGTAATTTGCTGAAAAGAAAATAAAATTAATAGCGGAATCATTGCCGAATTATACCCTATTATGTAACCTAAAAAAATACAGAAAAGCAGATAGACTACGATGAGTATCCCTCTAAGAATAAGTATAGAGCCCATATATTTTTTTAAGATATGTGGATGCTGTGCTACATTACGAGTTGTAAAACTATTAATTCCAAGGTCTAAAAGAATGTTGAAAATGGTTGTGAAATTAAATAAGGTAAAGTAGATCCCATAATCTTCTACCCCCATTCTATTTTGGACCTCTGTATCTACTCCCAAAATTGTTAGTGGCTTGATGATAAGATTTACCGCTAGCAGAAGTATTAAATTATAGAGAAATTTCTTTTGCATGCGGAAAATTAACTATTCTATTTTTAATTTTCGACAAAAAAAAGGGCATGCTATTGCACACCCTAAGCTTTTAAAACAAATTATTTAATTTTTAATAATAAGCTTAAATCCTTTACCATGAATATTCATAATTTCAATTGCAGGATCTTCCTTAAGTAACTTTCTTAATTTGGCGATGTAAACATCCATACTTCTACCGTTAAAATAATTGTCATCCCCCCAAATAGCGCGCAATGTAGCTTGCCTATCTAAAATTTCATTTTTATTCTTCACAAGAAGGTGAAGCAATTGATTTTCTTTAGTTGTTAGCTTTTTAGGTTCCTCCTCCGTATGTAAAATTCGAATTTCTGGTTCATATCTAATTTGACCAATGTACATTTCTGCATTTTCAGAATCCTCATTCGATTCCATTCTTCGCGTAATCGCTTCGATCCTTGCAAGTAACTCTTCCATTATAAAAGGCTTAGGTAAATAATCATCGGCACCTACGCTAAAACCTTCCAATTTATCTTCCTTCATTGCCTTTGCAGTCAAAAATACAATAGGTATTTTTCGATCCAACTCTCGAATTTCTTTTGCCAAAGTGAAGCCATCCATTTTCGGCATCATGACATCAAAAATACAAAAGTTGTAATTTCCAGTATTAAAAAGATCTAACGCTGCCTTACCATCTACTGCAAGATGTACGTTAAATCCTTTTGATTTAAGAAAGTTACTGAGTAGCAATCCTAAATTTTCCTCATCTTCAGCTAGTAAAATGTTCAGTTTCATAAAATTACTTTTTTATTTCTATTGTAAAAGTTGATCCTTCTCCATATTTACTTTGAACAGAAATGTTCCAATGATGGAGATCACATATCGCCTTTACATAACTCAATCCTAATCCAAACCCCTTCACATTATGTAAATTACCCGTAGGTACACGATACAATTTATCAAAAATTTTGTTAATATGCTCTTTTTTAACACCTAAACCTTTATCTCTAACAGTCACCGATATAGATTTATTCATATTTACCACCTCTAATTCAACCTCTGGAACATCTGGAGAGTACTTTTCTGCATTGTCAATTAAATTGGAAATACAATTTGTAAAATGCACTCGATCAGCATTGATATATATCAATTCAGTCCCCATTATCAACTTGACGTCACCCCCTCTTTGTTGCGCCTTAAACTTCATTTTATCAACAATTTCTAAAATGACCTCATTAACCAGGAGTTTTTCCCTCTTCAGATTAATCTCTCCTTTATCAATTGTATTGGATTGTAAAATTGAATCAACCAATACTCCCAAACGTTTATTTTCCGCCTCTATCATTCGCACATAAGGTAAAGTTCCTGTGTGAACAACCCCCATATCGGGATCCTCCATTGCTTGACAGGCTAAAGATATTGTTGAAATTGGAGTCCGAAACTCATGAGTCATATTGGAAATAAAGTCATTCTTTAATTCAGCTAGTTTCCTCTGTGTCATTATTGTGCGAAACAAATAAACCAAAGTGGACACAATAATCAACATCAACGATAGATTCACTAACAATGGTCCCCACAAAAGTTTTAATAATTCCGAGGTCTGGTTGGTAAACCGTATACTAAGTTTTAATTGTTTATTAAATAAACTTCGTGGATATAAGTTTACACTATGGTAAGCTTCATCAACAATCGTTGTGTCATAATTCAAAAGCTCATCCCCACCCCTCAACGCTTTATTTTCCTTATCTGAAATCATAAACTTGTATGACAAAGACAGATGATCATCTCTAAATTCATTCCTAATAACTGAATCTAAGAAAACAAGATCTAAATTAGCCTCTGGATTATCAATTACATTATCTCGAAAAGCTTGCACCATCATTTCATTGATGAACCTCGCCTTCTCAAACATCTTCAACACCACTTTTTGATTCCATTGGTTCAACTTTTGATCACCTTTGCCACCATCAACTGGAGCGAAATAGAAGTCTTTAACTTTACGAACATCTCTTGCTAAAACTCTTTGTTCTGCCTTAACCCCTACGATAGAATCTTGCGCTTCACCAGTGATGTGTATGTAATTTTCGGGAATGCCATTTTCAAAAATTACCGTATCCGTAATAGTAACTACATCTTTCGTTGTCAATAAATTCTGATATTCTTCGTTTAGAATATCCTTGTAATGCCCATTGAAATCGGTGTTTGTTAACTTAAAAAGATGTCTAATATCCTCTGCTTTTTCATGACGAATCGCGACTCGATAAAGTGTAGCTTGCACTTTGTCTTTAAAACGAGAGGATTCTTGAATATACACCCCTTTTGTGTGGACTGCCTGAATGATTAGTAATGCCACCATTGCAATAACAACAACGACTACAACTAACTTAATTCTAAACTTGTCCACATTCCGATTTTTTAACGAATTTAATTGAAAGTGCTACTTCTCAAATTTCCTTGTGTTTTTTTAACAATTAAAACGCCAAGAACTGAGATAAAGAAATTTGACCTGATGATAAAAAGATAGTAGAAATAATAAAAACTTTGAAATAGGACAAATCAAAGAAGCGATGGTTACAGTTTCCAAAAGTATAGACATAAAAAAAGGCCATTCAAATAAATTGAATGACCTTTTAATGGTAGCGGGGACACGACTCGAACGTGCGACCTTCGGGTTATGAGCCCGACGAGCTACCAACTGCTCCACCCCACACTATATCTTAAAGTAATTACTTTTCTTTTAAGAAGTCACCGTTGCGACTTGTGTGGCACAAAGATACGTACTTTGTTTTAATTAAACCTAATTTTTTTTCATTTTTTTTCACAAAACTTGCATTTGCAGGTGAATCAATCTGTTAATCAAGTACAAAACAAATTAAAAAAATAGCACATATTTTCCTATCTTTGCAATTCATATAATATATAATGGCGCACAAATCAGGTTTTGTAAATATAGTAGGAAGTCCAAATGTTGGTAAATCCACCTTGATGAATCAATTAATGGGGGAAAAGCTTTCCATTGTAACATCAAAAGCACAAACAACTAGACACCGTATCTTGGGTATTCTAAATGAAGAAGATTATCAAATCGTTTTCTCTGACACTCCAGGAGTGGTTAATGCAGCCTACAAACTACACGAACAAATGATGGATTATGTTAATACATCATTACAAGATGCAGATGTTCTTTTATTCATTACCGACACAAAGGAAGATAATATGAACCATGCTGAAACACTTGAGAAAATTAAAAAACTCAAAGTTCCAGTTATCTGTTTAATAAATAAGATAGACTTAGGTGATCAACCAAAGGTAATGGAACGTATGGCCTATTGGAAGGAACAATTGCCAAATGCCGAAGTATATCCTATTTCTGCATTGCACAAATTTAACATAGAAAGTGTAATGGACCGTGTTTTGGAATTAATTCCAGAATCACCCGCATATTATGATAAGGATGCTATCTCTGACCGACCGATGCGCTTCTTTGTTTCGGAAATCATTCGAGAAAAAATCTTTATTCATTTACAAAAAGAGATTCCATACTCTTCACAAATTGAGATTGAGGAATATATTGAAGAAGAAAATATCACACGTATTCGTGCATTAATTATTGTTGAACGCACTTCTCAAAGAGGTATCATCATTGGTAAGCAAGGAGAAATGCTAAAACGAATTGGTCGTGAAGCACGTATTGAAATTGAAAAATTTATTGATAAAAAAGTATTTCTTGAGACCTATGTTAAAGTCGACAAAGACTGGCGTGGATCAGATCAAAAACTAAAGAAATACGGATATTAACTTGTTGAGAAACAACAGCATTTACAAATTATGAGCAATATCGTTGCAATTGTAGGACGCCCAAATGTTGGGAAATCTACATTATTTAACAGATTGACAGAGTCAAGACGAGCGATCGTTAAAGAAATTAGTGGGGTAACACGTGACCGATTATACGGACGTGGAGAGTGGAATTCTACGGAGTTTTCTGTGATTGACACAGGAGGTTATGTACATGGGTCGGATGATATATTCGAAGGAGAAATTCGTAAGCAAGTAAAAATTGCTATTGAAGAGGCTAGCGTAATAATTTTTGTTGTAGACGTAATGACTGGTATCGTTGATCTAGATGAAACGGTAGCACAAATGTTACGCAAGACAAAAAAGCCTGTTTATATCGCAGCAAATAAAGTAGATACGGCAAACAGAGTTGGATTATCCTCTGAGTTTTACCAATTTGGTTTAGGTGACGTATATGATATGTCAGCAACAAGTGGTTCTGGAACAGGTGATTTATTAGATGACATTGTAAAGCATTTCAGCAAAGAAGATAAAACGGTTAATGAAATTGACAATCTACCGAATATTGCAATTGTTGGAAAACCAAACGTTGGAAAATCATCTTTGGTGAACGCCCTAATCGGTGAAGAGCGCCATATCGTTACAGATATTTCTGGAACAACACGTGATTCAGTTAACACAAGATATAATGCTTTTGGTTTTGACTTCAATTTAATTGATACAGCCGGAATCCGTAAAAAGGCTAAAGTAACAGAAGATATCGAATATTATTCCGTTATCCGTTCCATCTCAACAATCGAAAATGCAGATGTATGTATTTTCATGATTGACGCAACGGAAGGGCTTCAAAAGCAAGACTTAAACATCTACTACATCATTGAAAAAAATTCAAAAGGGGTAGTTGTTTTAGTTAACAAATGGGATTTAGTTGAAAAGGATCACACAACGATGAAAGAATACGAAGAAAGACTTCGTGAGCAGCTTGCACCTTTTAACGACGTTCCGATTCTTTTTACTTCCACTTTGACAAAACAGAGAATTCACAAAGCGTTGGAGAAAACAATGGAGGTTTATGAAAACAGAACTCGTAAAATTTCAACATCTGAAATAAACGAAATCATGTTGGAAATCATCCAACACACGCCTCCTCCAGCCGTAAAAGGAAAGTATATCCGTATCAAATATGTTCAACAGTTGCCAACACACGCTCCAGCGTTTGCTTTCTTCTGTAATTTACCGCAATACGTCCAAGATTCATACAAACGATTCTTAGAAAATAGAATGCGTGAACGCTTCAACTTTGAAGGTGTTCCAATTAAGATTTTCTTCCGTAAAAAATAAAAGATATGCGATTTGGTGCAATTGATATCGGGACAAATGCAGCACGCCTTTTAATCGGAGAGTTGATTGAAGAAGGCGGACATAATTTTGTCAATAAAATCTCCTATACACGCATACCATTGCGATTAGGCGAAGATGTCTTCACCAAAGGAAAAATATCAAAAGAAAAAGCCATCCATTTCCGCAAGACTATGAAAGCATTCGTATTACTTGCGGAAATTTTTGACGTGACAGAATTACGGGCATGTGCTACTTCTGCAATGAGAGAAGCTGAAAATGGAGCTAAAATCAAAAAGAAAATCAAGGAAGATACGGGTTTAGAAATTGAAATCATATCTGGTGATGAAGAAGCTAACCTCATCTTTAGCACCTTCTTTCTCTTAAACTTTGATAAATCTCTGCCCTTTATTGTTGTTGACGTCGGTGGTGGAAGTACAGAAGTATCCTTATTTAAAGAAGGTATACGTGTGGTGTCAAAATCCTTCGACATTGGAACTTTACGCCTACTTAAAGAAAAGACTAATCCTGAAATATGGAACGACATTAAGGAATGGATGACTGAATATGTCCTATCTGAAAATATAAGAACAGTCTATGCAACAGGTGGTAACATTAATAAAGTACATAAAATGTTAGGTGGTCAGGTCATGGATGCTATTTCTATTGAACGAGTGAAAGAATTACATGATCAATTGGCACCATTATCCGTTCGACAAAGAATGGATAAATATCAATTAAAACCAGATCGAGCAGATGTTATTATTCCGGCGCTCGATATTTACTTATTTATTATGCAATTCGCGAACATCACAGAAATAGTAGTTCCAAAAATTGGCCTTTCTGATGGGATTATTTATAATTTGCATAAAAAGCATTTAGCCGATAACCTTTAAAAATAAGCCCTCACTTCCATACCAGCTGTATGAATTACTTTATTTCCTTCTGACTTACGACCTAAATACTGGAGCGACATTTGCAGATTTTTAGATAACATTCTTTGATAACCTAAATTCCAAGTGTAATTAATTCCTGGTCGTAAAGATTCTAACATTTCATATCCTAATGCTGAATTCTGAATACCATCATATACGATACTCACTAGCTTGAACTCAGCTTGTAAACTTCCCTTTTGAGCTTGATTAAACTTTATATTTACTCCTAAATCTGAAATAAAAGCATTTTGCCCACCAAGCTCAGGAAGATTGTGTTTTTCTTGATATCTCCCTAAAAGTGTAATTCTAAAAGCGGTATTAGGCTGATAGCTAAAACTCGGTTTTATAAAGAAATATTTGATCTCGAAATTACGACCAATGGTATAATCCGCATAAGACGAATTATCTCCAATCTGAGACGCTATCTCCAGAATAAACTTCTTCGTTATATTCCATCGTCCATTCATTTCATGATAAAACTGAACTCTAGAATCGAAACCACTTGCGAGTAGCGTTTTAGATCTCGTATTTTGAATCGACCAATCTAAAGAAAAAATTGTTGACGTTCGATTGATATAGACCGTATTTCTAAAGTTATAATTAGTGGAAATCAAACTTGTATCTTGCACTCTTCCATAAAAAGGATTAAAACTATTAAAACCATTAAAATCACTTGTCTTCCGATTCACTCTAAAACGCGTCTGCGTGGATAATTTTGCTAGCACTCCGAGAAAACCCTTCTTCTTATTCCAAATACGTTCTGGTCGCCAACTCAGCGATTGGTTAAACTCGTTAGAATACGTCTTTACATATTGATTACTAGGAGTAAAAACTCGAATATAGGCAGCCTGATCAGCATATTGAGCAACCTCAAATTCATTCAAATCCTTAATCCCATCACCATTATAATCTATCCATGTATATATCCCTTGCCCTGTATTTACTTGTACATATAAAAATTCTTTCCTTTGCTCCAGCCCTGATCCTATTTCATAAAATGTATTCCACTGGATAGCGCTTTTGAATAATTTGAATTCATAATCAATTCGACTTAACAAAGTGTTTTCTGGCTTCTGATTAATCAGATTATTATCGGCTATTTTAAGTGATCGATAACTTGCTAACACATTTAGGCGTTGATTTTTGATATTAAGTAACTTTAGCTCACCCCCCAGAGATTGAGCTTTTGCTGCATGTTCAATCTTATTTTCATTCGAAACGCCATCATATCTTTCTCTGAAGAAAACTCGAAATTTAGTTTTCAAGCTATCCGGATTTTCAACATAAAACTGATAATCATAAAATTGATAGGCATTTGCCTTAAGATTTCTCTGTTCATCCAAAAAAACATTCCTTTCTTGATCATCTTTAAACCCAACCTTAAACCATTTGAATGACTTTGAAACATCTATTTTATGTCTTAAGTAGGTACTCGACTCTGAAGCGAAAGAACCTAAGAAGCTTCCATCCCAATATGCTTTAAAACCATTTTGAGCCCATTCCCCACTCAACCTACCTTTATAACCTTTATAAAATGACCCTATTTGATAATTCTGAGCCTCTACATTCAAATTACCCCTTTTCTTATGCTTGAAATTGGCACCCGCAATTGTTGAAATTTGATTTCCAGCATATCCTTTGTTGCGAGTATTCCAATCACGATCAAACTCGACTGAACGGTATAATTCAATGGGGTTAAAATTCTTGTCCAGAACCTCAAAATCGACCTTTGTATCAACTGTCCAATTGACAATAGAATCCTTTTTTTTCAAATCAAAATTTCCATTTAATTTCACTCGTACTCCAAGGCCACCGTCATCTTTCTTGTCTTTTTTTGAGAATGTATTAATATTATTATTTGTGTAGGCCAATTCTGTTTCAATTGCAAATCGATCTGTAAAACGATAGCGTGCACCGCTTGTGACCATCTGTCTTTGCTTAGGTGTTATGATAAGTCGCGCTGGTATATAGTTACCTTGTGGAACACCATTTACCGGCTCAACCCATTTGTACACCTTTCCAACGGCAATATATTCCTGTAAAACATAATCACCTCGGTTCGTACCTACAAGCTGAAAAGTGGTTCTATAAACAGCCAAATTAGGATTAACAGAATGGACTAAAACAGAATCATAACCCAAAGTATCCACCAAACGATACATCACCTGATTATCTAAGTACCCGATGGAATCAATTTTATAGGAGTAAGCAAATTGTATTGAATCCCCCAAATTAGCCAAAAGCATTTTCTCTCTTTGTGATAAATCTTGTTGGATAGTCTGATTTTTAGCATCTTGTTCTGAATAACCATTTAACCAAAAATCGAATTTAGCGCCAGAATATTCATTTGCAGTTTGGATTAGTGTTCTCGCGTAATTTTGATCCGAATATTGAAATTCCACAACGATACGCGTATCCTTCGTGATTTGTTGTCGTGCTGTAAATGTGATTTCAGACGTGTTGTAATTAATCACATAATCATTCTCTTGTCCTCTAGCTAAAAGCCTCCCATCAATATAAACCCTTTCAGTTCCTGCTAGAATAATAATAAAAGGCTCATTATCGGCTCCAAGTAATCTATATGGTCCTTGATTACCTTCAACCCCTTGAATTACTTGCCGATTAAATTTTCCTTTTGACATCGCGCCAGAAACCTGCGTTTGCCAACCAATCTTTTTTTCATTTCTAAAATCATATTGCAAAGTAAGACCTTGTCCTCTTTTTTTATAATTCATAAAATAACCAGTCGGTTTATTAATCCAAAAATCCCCCGCTATTAATTTTAACCGATCATTATACAACTGAATAAACACTTGATCAAATTCTTGAAGTTTACTAGTGTTCCCATCAGGTTGAATCGGTAAATTATTATCTGTTACAGCTGCGAGTACTTTTAAATTTGGGGCAATTTCTCCTGACAACTCTAAATTCAAACTAGAATTGACTCCCATATCTTGCGCGTTTCCAAAAGTTAAACCGCGTGACATACTCCCTGATTTTTTTATGGAGGAATTCCCAAAAATATCAGTCGCGGTCTGTTTCGCCGACTGCATATAAACATTCCTATTATTATCCCCTTCCACTTTAAAAACCATTAAAGTATCATAAGCGCTATAAGAAGCTGAAAAATCATGAGAAAAAACCCTATATATAAATACAAGGTTGGTATCACAAGGAGAATGAAGGAAAAAAGTTGCAGATGCAGCGTCTAGATGATACCGATCCTTAGAGAGCGGTTTACCATTACATAAGACAACAAAAGAGGGTGTATAGATAGATAAGGTGTCTATACGAATCGTATCACCTGTAAAAACCAATTCTTTCCGTCTTAAATTAGAGGACTGCGACCAAGATAGGGAAGACAGTAAAAGAAAAAATAATACTATATATCTGGCCTTTAACACTAATTACTCATTTACGACTATCAAAAATTTAACAGCGGAATATCTTTATCTCAGTAAACTAAAACGAAATTACGACACTATTGTTTGAATTGAAAACGAATAAATATAAATGAGTGGATAAAATGATCACACAACAAGAAAAACGCTCATCAATTCACTAACTAGTTTCTGTAAACAATAACAGTTAAAACAGTTCAAAATTAACAATAACTTTAGCATAAGTACCTCAAGATTAAAAATAGCCCGTAAAAACAAAAAAGCTTCATCTGAAGATAAACACTAAAGAGTGGAGATAAATACAATTCAAGGAATAGTAAAAGTAAGAATGTGACATAGAAAAGTTACAACAATAAGAAACTCCACACACTGACAAACTTTACACCAATTACTGGCAATAATTAAGGAGTAAATAAAAAATGACTATGGTCATGAACCCTATAACAAAAAGAAACAAAAAAACTCAAAAACCACACAATCATCTAAATTCCATTTACTTAGATAGGTTTTTCAATTTTACTGATTTGTTATTTTTTTTTTGAAAATCTTAAAAAAACCTATTTTCAAAACAGTTTTAACTACATTTACCAAAATTTTTTTATATTATGAGAATAATCGGTACATTAATTTTGGGATTATTTCTGAGTGCTTCTGCAATTGCACAAGTTTGTACTCCAGATCCCAATGCAACTACAATCGGGGCTTCTCCTGCCACAATGGAAGTTGGAACCGTTGGAACCACTTATGAACAATTCTTAACGGTTGTTTTCCCTACTGACACATTAGGATATCCACTTGTATCCGCTGTAATAGATGATGTTTCATTACCAGAAGGATTAAATTGGGAATGTGGAACCCCAGATTGTCAATATAATCCTTCTGTAAATGCTCAAGCATGTATCCGTATCTTCGGAACACCTGCTTCATTAGGTACTTTTACAGTTGTAATCAATTCAACATTAGGTATTCAAGGTCTTAACGGCTTCGCTAATCAAGCTTCAACGATTTTAGAAATTGCCGCTGCACAAAATGGATTATCAAACGAAGGTTTCAGTACGAGTACAGGAACTGGATGCGCTCCTTTAAATGTGTCCTTCTTAAATAACAACCCAGGAATGGATGGTTACCAATGGAATTTTGGTAACGGACACTCACATTGGGGGGAGAATCCAGAGAACGTTACCTACGAAGAACCAGGTGAGTATATCGTTTCTTATACAGCATACGGTAATGCTGACACTACATACACATATACTTTAAACACGATAAATTTGACCTATGTAGAACAAAGCTTATGGTATATGGCGTTATTTGATATGAATCCTAAATTTTATATTACTATTTATGAAGAAGGACGTTCAGGTTTTGTTTACCAATCTACTAGTCCTGCAAATACACCTAATGGTCGAGCACCACGCGAATATAACAATATCAACTTAAACTTAGATCCAACAAAAACATATAGAGTTGAAGTTTATGAATATGATCAAGCTGATGCAGACGATAATTGTGGTGCACACACAATCAGCTTCCCATTTGTGAACGGAAGTTCAGTAATTCCTTCCACATCAACAATCAATTGGAATATTACAGCAACCCCTCACATGCCAACTTCTGATATGATTATTCGTGATACAATTCGTGTGTATGGAGCGACATTAGTACCTGAAATTACGTACGAGAACGGAACATTATCTGCAATTACTGAAGAAACAGTAACGTATCAATGGATCTTGGATGGTGTTGCTATTGAAGGAGCTACGGAAACAACTTACACACCTACAACTTCTGGTTACTACACAGTAGTAGTAGCAAATCAAGGAGGTTGTACTGAAACATCAATTGAAGTTTTAGTAGCAATTTGTTTAACAGATTACACACCTGTGATTACAGTTAGTGATTTAAATACATTGGAAATTGAAAATGCATTAGCAAATCACTCTATACATTGGTATGTGAATAACAACGAAATTACAGGAACTCAAAATAGCGTAATGCCAATTACATCTTCTGGAGCTTATTCTGTTATTTTAACGGATATCTATGGTTGTTCATATTCAAGTACTGTTCAAAACGCTTTCTTAAGTGTTAATGATTTAGATATCGCAAATGCTAATGCATACCCGAATCCAACAACAGGTAAATTGACTATTACAGCTCAAAACACCATTCTATCAATTGAAATAGTAGATGCTGCTGGTCGTTCAGTAATGAATACAATAGAAAACACAACATCAACTGATATCAATATTTCCAATTTACCTAATGGATATTACATCGTGAAAATCCAAACGGAAAATGGCTTAATCAATAAAAATATTGTGAAAAACTAATCTTAGCAATCACATTCGATTTAAGGGACTCTTCGGAGTCCTTTTTTTTTGTCCAAAAATCGTGTACTTTTGCCCTATGAGTTTTGAAACAGTAAAAGCCTTACACATTATCTTTATGGTCTGTTGGTTTGCCGGACTTTTTTACATTGTTCGCTTATTCATTTATCACACAGAGGCACAAGATAAGCCCCAACCAGATAAAACAATCCTTTCCACACAATTTGTTGAAATGGAAAAAAAATTATGGTGGATCATCACAACTCCAGCAATGGTGTTAACCGTTCTATTTGGAACGACAATGTTACTCTATCCTGGTCACGAATATTTAATTCACCAACCATGGATGCATGTTAAACTAGCGTTCGTTATTCTACTCCTATTCTATCACTTCAAGTGCCAGAGTATCATGAAACACCTTGAAAAAGGAATCTATAATTGGAAAAATGATCAACTCCGTCTATGGAATGAAGTAGCAACATTAGCACTTGTGGCCATTGTGTTTATCGTAATAACCAAAAATGCGATGAATTGGATGTCAGGAGTAATTGGCTTCTTTGGAACTGCAGTAGGTTTAATGATTCTTATCAAAATATATAAACGAATTCGTTTAAAGAATCAACACCAATAAAGAAATAATAAAAGGGGAATCAAATATGAATCCCCTTTTTGTTTTAATAAGATTTGAATGCTTCAAGGCTCCAAACCTCTCCTTCCGTATTATAAGTCATTACAAGGACATCGCCACATTTGTCAATAACTTTAAGCTCTTTTAAAATAGGTTTAAATTCTTCTCCAACCTCTGTTTTAGCAATTAGAAAGTAATTAAATCCTTTCTGTTTTGCTTGCTCAAACAATTGCTCTGCAAAATTTCGCGCTATCACTCCATTATGTCGTACATGCATCAAATTTAAGTTAGGAGCCATGTTAGAAATAATGAATATTGGTTCATTATACATAATTCCATTCTTTTCTAAACACATTTGAACACCTTCATATACCTCATAATTGGCTCTATTCGGATCCATATATTCCAAATTATACCTCCAGGCCATATAATCCGTCGCATTCTGTTTGTATAAACTAAGGAAGACATAAGCTAAAATCGCTGATATAATTGGGAACCGACCTATAAATTGATAATCCTTCCAAATAACGATTGGTAATAAGATTAGAGGTAAAAACAAGGTGTCTAAAAAATAATAGTCATGATCTCTAAATTGACGAATCATTGCAATAAGAAACAGGATATAACCAAGCGACAAAATAACCGTAAATGCGAGTTCATTACTTCTGAGCTTTTTTCGATTGATAACCAATCCAATTACTAAAATACAACAATAAATAATTACGAATTTTGTATTGAAATAATGCCCATTCCAAATATCGTATATCTGTACCAAAAGTACTTTAATTTCACTCCAACTACCGACATAAGCTAATCCATTTAGAAATATAGTATTGTGCTTCTCAATCATCTTGTTATTCCAAACAAACCAAACAGCTAGAAATCCGATAAAAATGGCTATCCCACCAAATTGTTTTAAAAAATCTCGAAATGTCAACTGTTTGGTCAACCACCGAAGTCCCTCTGTACACAAAACGGCAATCAAAGGAATAACATAAGTCGTTCTAATTAATGGTGTAATACCCAAAATGACTATCGCCCACCACCACGATTTTCTGTCATTCGTTTGTAAATAGGAGAAATAAAAAGCCAAACCAACCATTGTTTGTCCTAAACAAGGAATTACATTAAGGAAATTAGCTGAATAGTAAATAAAAACAGGTGATAACCCTACCATAATTAGCACTAGCAATCGTACCAAAAGATCAGTAGCTACTGATTTGCAGATGCTTACAAAACCAAAAAAAGAAAGGGATTACCCATAAAAAACAGTAAATTCTATAAATAATTGGAGCATCTGTACCAAGTAGGCGCATCAACATACCCACGATATAAGGATGTATAGCAATATTACCCGTAGTTAGTGCGTCGTCAGCAATATAGCCCCAATCCGTAGGGAACTGTTTATTCAAAACCCAACTTTGCGGTTCAAAAAGATTCCATGTATGCATGTAAAACTTTTGTGCCATGGCATAATAATCCGCTTGGGCCCAGGCATGAATACTTTGTGGATATGAATTAAAATGAGTCCAGTTTAACTTAATATTAAATCCTACCAATAGAATTGCAAACAACAATGGCAGCGCCCAATCGTTTCGTAGTATTAATTTGATCATCTGTATATTAGAGTAACTTTCAACAAATATAGAAAATCATATATCCTATAATACAGTATTTATAATCTATTTTTAGGGTTTTTATTATCTTTACTACTAAAGATAATAAACATGTACAATAACCTTTTAGTAGATATTCAAGGACTCGTTGCTACGGTGACGATTAATCGTCCAAACCAATTAAATGCATTGAACAAAGAAACCATTGAGGAATTAAGCAATGTACTTACAAATTTAGAAGAGAACAATGGTGTTGGTGTAATCATCTTGACAGGTTCTGGTGAAAAAGCATTCGTTGCAGGAGCAGATATAAAAGAATTTGCAAACTTCAATATTGCTCAAGGTGGTGAGTTAGCCCATAAAGGTCAACAATTACTTTTTAACAAAATTGAAAATCTTACTAAACCCGTAATTGCCGCTGTAAACGGATTTGCATTAGGCGGAGGTTTAGAACTTGCAATGGCATCACACATTCGAATTGCATCAACTAACGCAAAAATGGGACTGCCAGAAGTGTCACTAGGAGTAATACCAGGATACGGAGGTACTCAACGCTTAGCACAATTAGTTGGCAGAGGAAAAGCGATGGAAATGGTTGTCACTGCTGGAATGATCTCAGCAGAAGATGCCTTATCTTGGGGATTAGTAAATCAGGTTGTTGCCCAAGAAGAATTATTAAACAAAGCAAATGAAATTGCTAGTAAGATATTAAACAACTCTGGAGCTGCCATAACAGCAGCTATAAGAGCAATAAATGCTAATTATATTGACGGTGTTAATGGTTATGATACCGAAATTGAAGAGTTTGGTAAATGCTTCGGCACAAAAGATTTTACTGAAGGAACAACTGCATTTGTAGAAAAACGCAAACCGAATTTTAGAGGTTAATGGCAAATCCTATAAAAAAACTTTTAGGACAAACAGCAATTTATGGTCTTACCGTTATCGTCGGTAGGGCCTTAAATTTTTTATTAGTACCCCTTTATGTCACCGTTTTTAAAGACCCAAAAGATTATGGACTTATATCTATACTCTATTCTTGGGTAGCTTTTTTAATCGTCCTACTTCCAATTGGAATGGAGACTGCATTTTTCAAATTCTTCAGTGACAAAAAGGAGGATGAAAAAAAAGTGTTTAATACTGCATTTACAACGGTAATCGTTTTCAATCTATTCTTCTTTGTCCTCCTAAACCTATTTGCACAGCCTATTGCAGACTGGATGCTTATTCCAGAATACCCACTTTTTGTGAGATTATTAGGCGCGATCGTTTGTATTGATGCAATATGTTCAATCCCTTTAGCTAAACTTAGAGCAAATAATAAAGCTGCTAAATTCGCTGCTGCTCAGATAACGAACATCTTCGTAAATATTGCTTTTAACCTTATTTTGCTTTTGTTTTTCTTTGACAATTCAAAACCAGAAGAAGGTGTTGCCTATATTTTAATCGCTAATTTAATTGCTTCAGCTACAAAATTTTTATTTGTTTACAAGGACGTTATATCATGGAGATTTAATTTCAATAAGGAGTTGACAAAACAAATGTTAGTTTATGCAATTCCATTAGTTATTGCAGGATTTGCGGGAATTATCAACGAAACGATAGATCGAATTTTACTACAGCGATTAACCTACGATTCTCTCATTGCCCTACCCGATATGACTATTGAACTAGCACAAGATGAGGCTGCCAGAAAAGTAGGTATTTACAGTGCATGTTATAAACTAGCAGTATTGGTAACCTTATTTTTACAAGCATATAGATATGCTGCAGAACCATTCTTTTTTGGCAATTCCCAAAATCAAGACAGAAATAAACTATATGCCAAAGTGATGAATTATCTCATCGCAGCAGTTTGTACAGTCTTTTTACTAGTCACTTTAAATATTCAAATCTTTAAGTATTTTATACCTAACGAAGCCTATTGGGTCGGATTAACAGTTGTACCAATACTATTAATGGCGAACATTTTCTTGGCTGTTTATTACAACCAAAGTATTTGGTACAAATTATCAGGACAAACAAAATATGGTGCATATATTGCTATCAGCGGAGCGCTTTTGACCATCATCCTGAACTATCTGTTTATACCAAAATACGGATATATTGCTTGTGCATGGGCAACGATGTTGGTTTATGGATTTCAAATGGTTCTTAGTTATATCTGGGGTCAAAAACACTATCCTATAAAATATAATATACGGAAATTTGTACTTTATGTAGGTCTAGCATTATTGTTATATAAAATTATGGAATGGATTGCGATTTCAGATGGAATGACACAATTTTTCACACACAATGCAATCATTTTAATTTACTTAGGACTAATCGTTTTTATCGAGAAACCCTCTCCATCCAAAGAACTCCCACTAACACGTAAGTTCTAAACAAAAAAACTATTCACAACTCCAATTCAATACATCAAAAAAACGGTATTGAATTTGTACATTTGACGAGATTTAAAACCAATGGAAGTAAAAGTAATCAATCGAAGTAAACACGAATTACCAAAATACGAAACTGCACAATCTGCAGGATTAGATGTTCGTGCAAATTTAGAAGAAGCTATTACGCTTCAACCAATGGAAAGAGTACTAGTAAAAACTGGACTATTCATCGAATTACCAGAAGGTTTCGAATGTCAAGTTCGTCCAAGAAGTGGTTTGGCATTCAAACATGGAATAACCGTATTAAATGCACCAGGGACGATAGATGCAGATTACAGAGGTGAAATTGGTGTGCTTTTAATCAATCTCTCGAACCATCCATTTGTAATAGAAGATGGTGAAAGAGTTGCTCAACTTGTTTTTGCTACTTACAAACAGATTGAGTGGACAAACACGAGCGAACTGAACGAAACAGAACGTGGAGAAGGCGGTTTTGGGAGCACTGGAAAACAATAATTGATTTAAAGAATTAACATGAATATCATAGTACCTATGGCTGGACGCGGTAGTCGCTTACGTCCACATACATTAACCGTTCCTAAACCACTCGTTCCGGTGGGTGGAAAACCAATCGTACATCGTCTAGTAGAAGATATTGCCGCTGTTTTGGATCAAAAAATTGATCATATCGCATTTATTATTGGTGATTTTGGAACTGAAGTTGAAAGCGAACTATTAGCAGTTGCAGAGAGCCTTGGAGCAAAAGGTTCTATTCATTATCAAGAAGAACCACTTGGAACTGCTCACGCTGTCTTATGTGCTAAAGAATTATTAGAAGGGCCAACAGTAGTTGCATTTGCAGACACATTGTTTAAAGCAGATTTCAAAATAGATCCTACTACAGATGGAATACTTTGGGTTAAACAAATCGAAGATCCTTCCGCATTTGGTGTAATAAAAATGAATGAATCAGGTGAGATTATTGACTTTGTAGAGAAACCACAAACATTTGTATCTGATTTAGCAATGATCGGTATCTATTATTTTAGAGAAGGCGAAAAATTACGCGCAGAGCTAGAATATCTAATTGACAATAACATCATAAAAGGTGATGAATATCAATTACCGGATGCTTTACGCAGGCTTACCGAAGCTGGTTATAAATTTAAACCAGGAGAAGTAATGGAATGGCTAGATTGTGGCAATAGAGAAGTAACTGTCTTTACAAATCAACGCGTACTTGAATACGATTTAGAGAAGAAGACTACTCAGTCAAGAACGAATCTTCAACTTAACAACAGTTTAATAATTGAGCCTTGTTATATCGGTGAAAATGTAATGCTCGAAAACACAATTGTTGGTCCACATGTATCCATTGGAGAAGGTACAAAAATCGTTAATTCGATAATAAAAAACACAATCATCCAAAATAATAGTAAATTAGAAAATGCTGTTATAGCAGATTCAATGATTGGGTCAAATGCATCTTTCGCTAGAGAGATATCTGATTTATCCATTGGTGATTACACAAATTTAAAAGCTTAAATCATGAGAAGTTGTTTCCTAATAATACCTGCATTCCTTTTACTTATTGCTTGTAATGCCTCCAAAAAGGTAACGGAAACAACTATTCCTTCCTCCTTCTCATCAAAGGATTTTCCCTACATCGAGTCATTTCATCAAGGTGTACGTTTGTCTATGCGGGGAGATCTCGAAGGAGCAAAAAAAGCATTTCAAAACTGTTTAGCAACCCGCCAAAATGATGACGCCGTTTATTTTAGTTTGGCACAAATTGCTCATAAACAAAACAACCTAGCAGAAGCTCTTCAATATACACAAAAAGCCCATCAGATCGACCAAAAAAACATCTGGTACACAGAAGAAATTGCCAATTTATTATATGATTCAAAAGATTTTGAAAAAGCTATTCCGTACTTCAAAAAGTTAGTAGAATACGAAACACAAAATCTTAAATGGCTCTACATTTATGGCGATTGTCTACTGCGCACAGGAAAGGTAGATGAAACCATAAAAGTACTTACTCAAGCTGAAAATATTTTAGGTAAAAACCCAGAACTAATTGCCGAAAAATACAATCTTCTGATGAGTGTAAAACGAGAAGAGCAAGCAGTAAAAGAAGTCGAATTAGCACTGCTAGAATTCCCACAAGAAGTAGGATTAATCGCGATTCTAGTTGATCACTATTTTAAAAAAGGAGAAGATAAAAAAGCATTTAGCTACTTAACAAAATTACAAGAAGCGGACCCAACTAATGGAAGGGCGAATGTAGCATTAGGGGAATACAATCTAAGAACAAAAAATTGGGATCAAGCATTTACTTATTTCGAAAAAGGATTTGAAGATCCAGAAATAGAAATAGATATTAAAATGAATTTTGTGATTCAAATACAAGAATCAGAAAAGGTAACTGATGATCGTTTAGATACATTGATCGCAATTATCCTCAAAATTCACCCAAGAGAAGCAAAAGCATACACATTAGCGGCCGATCAAGCAATATATGACGAGCAATTCGAATTAGCCAAGAACCTCTTCAACACGGCTCTAAAATTCGAAAAGAAAATATTCGCCATATGGCAACAAACATACATGATGATGTATGAACTTAATGACATTCAAGGACTCTATACTGTTACTAAGGAATGTAGTGAATATTTCCCTACAAACGCCACCGTTTTCTATTTCAATGCAATAGCTGCAATCGAACTAAATAAACCTGATGAGGCCATTGAATCGATCGAAAGTGCAAGAGTATTACTACCTAGCACTGACGTGGAATACATCGCTGAATTAGATGCTCAAAAAGGAGTAGCCTATCTCCTGAAAAACAAGCAAGCTGAAGGTTATAAATTACTAAAAACAGCCATTCAGAAAGATTCTAAAAGTAATGTTATCAAAAGTATTTTTGCTGAACAAATGGCAAAATACAAAATTCATTTGGATGAAGCTTTAACAAGCATAAATCAAGCGATTGAAGCCTCCCCAGACGTAGCACATTACTATTATGTAAGAGGTTTAGTTTATTTCGCTCAAAAGAAATACGACAAAGCAATAGACGATTTAGAAAAAACGATACTATTTCCACCAAATGAAAAAATGACTCCAATCTATTATGAACGCCTAGGGGATTCCTATTCTTTAAATGGAAACACAACCAAAGCAATTGCTGCTTGGAATCACGCAAAAGAAAAAGGAAGGGTTTCTGAAATACTCGATAAAAAAATTAATAGTAAAACATACTATGAAGAACAGTAGTACTTGGATGTTTATCATCTCTGTTATAATATTATTTTCATGTTCACCAAAAACAACCGTTCCATTAGCTCAAGAACGGCTCAAGAACTTGAAAAATGAAGAACTTATTGAAGCATTAGTAGAATTACAGAATAGCTACCCATCCCATATATACAGCAAAATTGATGCAAAGTTTCATAATTCAACAATGAATTACAGCTTTAAGATTTCTTTAAAAATTGCTCAAGATTCTGCCATTAATGCATTGGTAACGTATTTAAAAATACCTATTCTTACCGCAAATATTGATAAGGATACGATTAAACTCGTAAACCGAAGAGACAAATGCTACACAATAAAAGATCTTGAACTCATAAAATCTAATTTTGGAGTAGATTTTGACTATAAAAATATTGAGGAAATACTGATGGGACGACCAATTGATTTCGACCCCAATGGTGATCTATACATCCTTCAAGACAACCGTTATTATGTCGTTTCGACCCATAATAAAAAAGCGATTCGCAATGAAGTCGACGACAATAATCTAATCATAAATTACTACATCAACAAAGATCTTAAGTCATTAGCAAAGGTCGAATTATTCACTGCTGATAAATCAACATACGTAACTATCGATTTTTTAGAGCATCAAGAAGTGGATAATTTCCTATTGCCAAAAAACATCAAAATATTTATTAAAGCGCCAAAAGAAAAAACAAATATTGCATTGATATATGAAAAAATAGAGGTTAATTCACCTCGTGATATGTCGGTAGTAATTCCAGATAATTATGTTGTTTGCCCATAAATTTCTCATCCTTTCCGCATTCCTCCTTACTTTTCCTCTATTTAGTCAAACGACAAGTGAAAAACTAAAAAAAGAGCAACAAGCGTTAGAAAATTCTATCGCTAGTTCAAAGGTGCTTTTAGAAAAAACTAAAAATACAATGAAGGCAAATCAGCAGGAATTAATGCTTTTAAATGCACAAATTGGAAATAGAGAAAAACTATTAAGAAATTTCGATAACCAAATCAGAAATGCAGAGGTAAGAATAAAAGATAAAAAAAATCAAATTGAATCACTTACACTTGAAGTCAAACAATTAAAGGAACAATATGCTAAACTACTACAGTTTGCCTATAAGAACCGAAATAAATATGGATTGTTGATGTACATATTTGCATCTGAAGATTATTATCAGGCTATCAAACGTGCAAAATACATAGACAAAATACAGATCCTTCTAAAAAAGCAATTAACTATTATTGAACAACACCAACAATTAATTGGTAAGGAAATCAAAGAAATAGAAAAAGAGAAAGAGTACAAACAAAGCCTTCTCACTGAAAAAAAAGTTGAACGAAATGCTCTTATTGAAGATCAGCAAATTCAAGAAAGTACATTACAAGTATTGAAAAAAGAAGAGGGTTCTATCTTAGCGTCATTGCGAATTGAAGAAAAGAAAAGAGCTCAACTCAAAACACAAATTGACGCTGCAATACGAAAAGAAATAGCGGAAGCAGAATTAAAAAGAAAGAAACTCGAAGAGGAGGCATTGGCAAAGAAAAAAGCAGAAGCAGCAAGAAAAGCAGAGGCAGCAAGAAAAGCAACCGAAAATGCCAACAAAACAAATACAACTACCCCTCCAAAACCTTTAGATAAAAAAAGTGATGCGGAAAGTGAAAAACCGCTAGTTTTACCAGAGACTAAGGAAACAGTTGCTCTAAATTCAGGATTTGAGTCTAATAAAGGAAAACTTCCTTGGCCAGTCGAGAAAGGAAGTATAACAGAAGGTTTTGGTAAAAATGCACACCCCACATTGGCAGGAGTTTATACACAAAATAATGGCGTAGATATAACAACTGCTAAAAATGCAAATGTAAGAGCAATTTTTGACGGAGAGGTTTCTTCAGTAATGCCTATAACTGGAGCTGGAATGGTTGTAATTGTAAAACACGGAAACTACAGAACGGTATATAGTAATTTGAATAATGTCTACGTCAAACAAGGAGATAAAGTAACCACAAAGCAGGCTGTCGGTAGCTTATTGGCAAAAGAGGGTGAATCTTTTTCAACCGCACATTTCGAAATTCACTTAATAAACGGTAGTTCCCTTCAAAGTTTAAATCCAAGTATTTGGATAGCGAGATAGGACTGTTGTAAATAAAAAAAGCCCATAAAAATGGGCTTATTTATATCGTAATTTTCGTACTGGCTTATTTTTCAAAGATACGTTTAGGACGTAATTTTTCACGAATTCCTAACGTAATCCAAAATGGAAGGATAAAACCTAGTAAGAAGAAAAGCATCCAGAATGCCAATCCACCGATAATTAAAAACGTTAATATTCCAATAATGCTCATTTCCTTTTGATTTGTATATCCAAATGTAAAAGTAATAAAAAAATAATTCACACCCGTTTTCAACACTATTTTTTTTATGTTAATACAAAGTTTTTGAAAGATCAAACCATGAGTTTATGTATCAAATTATCATTAAGAATATATTCTACTTTGAATAATAAAAATTAATTCATCCAAATTGCTTAAATTTGAAGAACCTTATGGCTAAAGTCAAAAAATATCAATTAACATTCGACCCTGAATATGACTATGAAATGATTGGTATTTCTAGTCATCATCACGATTTTAGACTTGCTTGGAATATTAATAAACATCTTGATTTTAAGCTTGGCTCATCAATGGAGCCGTTTCAAATTAAGGTAACTCGTAAAAAAGTTGAGGAGTTACTAAACTTTACGATGTTTGATTATTTTGACGAACAAAATAAGGTAAATTATTATTTAATTAAAAACAAAGAAGCAGGGAAACTACTTATTTCAGAATGTGCATCGATTGACTACTTTCTTTTTATCCACGAAAAGGAAATGGCAGATACTGATGAGATTTTGAAAAAACTAAGAGCGGTGCCCAGTATCTTGGCCGTATTTAAATTCAACCCCCAAGATTTTACTTCTACAGAAAATATTTTTTTTTAGCTATGAAAAGAACAAAAATTGTTGCAACCCTAGGACCTGCTTCCTCTAGTAAAGAGACGCTGAAACATATGATACTTGAAGGATTAAATGTGTGCAGACTAAACTTCTCGCATGGAGGATACGAGGCGCACTTACAAGTCATCAAATATATCCGTGAATTGAATGAAGAATTAGCTTCTAACGTTGCTATTTTAGCTGATTTACAAGGGCCTAAGATCCGCACAAATGAAATGGAAAATAATGGTGTGTTATTAGTAAATGATACAATTGTAAAAATCACAACGAACCCAGTACTAGGGACTGCCGAACATTTCTCTATTAATTATAGCCAATTACCTCAAGATGTAAATCCAGGTGAACGTATCCTTTTGGATGATGGTAAATTAATGTTAGAAGTTACGGAAACAGATAAAGAAACGACTTTCTATGCTAAGGTTATCCATGGAGGTTTATTATCATCCAAGAAAGGGGTAAACTTTCCAAACACGTCTATTTCCATGCCTTCTTTAACAGAGAAAGATAGAAAAGATTTGGATTTTGCACTTGAACATAATGTGGATTGGATCGGCCTATCATTCGTACGCTCAGCACAAGACGTTCGTGAGTTAAAGAACATAATTGCCTCAAGAGGTGCTAAAGCTAAGGTTATCGCGAAGATTGAAAAACCAGAAGCAGTAGCTGAAATTGAAGAAATTATCAAAGAATCTGACGCATTAATGGTTGCTCGAGGTGATTTGGGTGTAGAAGTTCCTTACCAAACAGTTCCTTTAATCCAAAAGAAAGTCATCCAACGTGCAAGAATGCATGCTAAACCAGTAATCGTAGCTACACAAATGATGGAGTCCATGATTACTAACATAATGCCGACACGTGCAGAAGTGAATGACGTAGCAAATGCGGTATTAGATGGTGCGGACGCGGTTATGTTGTCTGGTGAAACTTCTGTTGGTGCACACCCTATTGAAGTGATTAAAACCATGGCTAATATTGTTACAGAAATGGAAAGTTTTGACCAAATCTACAATAAAGAAGAATTACCTGAAAAGAATCAAGCTCGCTTTATTACCGATTCCATCTGTTTTAACGCATGTCGTCTTTCCCAACGTGTGGAATCAGATGCCATACTTACAATGTCATTCTCTGGATATACAGCGTACAAAATAGCTTCACAGCGTCCAAAAGCACCGATTTATGTATTTACTAGTAACCGTAGCATTTTAACACAAATCAACTTGATTTGGGGTGTTCAAGGTTTCTATTACGATAGAAGAATATCTACCGATCATACCATTGCGGATATTAAAAATTTACTGAAAGATAAAGGATTATTGAAGGATGGAGACCTAGTAATCAACATTGCATCTATCCCATTAGAAGAATTAGGTAAATCAAATATGGTTAAATTAAGCTATGTTGATTAACTTTAAGGCTTAAAACTATTTGTCTTAAGGAAAACTATGCATATTATTAAAACTACTTCTTATAAGTCTTATGTCATTCTACTTGTTTTTTTTGCAACAAGTAGAATGCTTTTTTCACAATGCCTAACATCCGTTGCGATTGATCAAGGTCAAACCATTAATTTATGTGGTAATGTGGAAAATTTCTTAACATCTACATCAAACCTTTCTAATTATTCATGGACAGGAAATGTTATTGGAAATGAATCGCGAGCAACAATTACTGGAACAGGTTGGATATACGTAACCGCAACCGATTTAACCAATTGTACATCCACAGATTCCATATTTATCAGTTATTGGTTAATAAACAGCAATCCAGAAATCTCCTCAAGTAATGGATTAACAATGTGCGAAACAGGAGGAGCAACAATCCTAAGCGCAACAGCATATAATCCTATAGGTTTCGAATGGAGCAATGGCGCAACCAGTACCAGCATAGATGTAAATGAAATAGGAACATATTGGGTAGATGTAACGGATCAAAATGGTTGTATTATGAGAGATTCTATCGAAATTCTTCCAATTGATTTTAGAGTGGAGGCCGTAGGTGGAAATACAATCTGCGCGCAACAATCTGTTCGTTTAGAAGCATATGGTGGACAAGCATATAATTGGTCAACAGGTGAAAATTCTCCACAAATTGTAGCTGCACCACTTTTAAATACCACCTACCAAGTTACCATTGAATCGGGAGGATGCATTGAAACAAAATCGATTGAAATAATTGTTCATCCACTGCCTACACATACTATGTCTGATACAATATTTGCCATGCCTGGAGAAATTGTGTACATCACAGGCCCTCTTATGGATACTTATGAATGGGGCCCTAGTAATGAAATCACTTCCGTAACAGGTCAGACAACAGGATTTACAGGTTCAGAATCTACTGACATCATATTTAATGGTCACAATGCGACGACAAATTGTACTTTAATCCATTCCATAAGAATTGAAGTGATGGATTTGACCATTCCTGAAGGGTTTTCACCTAATGGCGATGGAAAGAATGATTTTTTTGTAATTCCTGAAATAGTGCGTTACAACGCTTCACTACAAGTTTGGAATCGTTGGGGAGATATTGTCTATGAATCAGATGCCTATAAAAACACATGGGACGGAACATGTCAAGGACAACTATGCATAGGAGATAAAAAATTACCCGATGGAACATACTTCTACTCGCTAGTGATCAAAGAAAGAACAATTACAGGAAATATTACATTAAAGAGATAAGTCATGCATAAAATACTTACCGCTATTCTAATTGTAATTAGTACATATACTTTTGGACAAAATGACATTAGATTTTCACAATTTAACGTTGCTAAAAGTTTACTCAACCCTGCAGCCTACGGAAGTGAAGCTGATTTGTCTTTTGATCTTATCTATCGAAATCAATGGTCTACTCATAAGGGAGCACCAGCTACATTTGGTTTTACAGGAAGCTACAAAATAAATCCGAATCACTCTATTGGATTGAATTTTTTAAATGATCAAATTGGAATTGCCAAATCCAATCAGTTTTTAGCTGGATATGCCTATCATCTGAATTTTAACGATGACCAAAGTTTAACATTTGGTGTTAACATAGGATTTGAAAATATTGTGAATGACTACAGCTCAATATACGTTATCGATCAAGATGACGAAGTATTCAGCCAACGATACAGTAACATGAACCTACAAGCTGGATTTGGTATGTATTACAGAGGTCCTTCAATGTACATAGGTTATTCAATTCCTTTCCTCTTTAACAATATCAATTTTGGAGAACAAAATGGTATTAAACCAGCTATGTGGCATCAGTATTTATCGGCAGGCTTCTATGCCCCTAACAAAGATGAAAGCTATATTTTCAACCCAAGTTTTCAAATAAAATACGTTCCAAATGCTCCAATTCAGGGTGATATCATTCTGCGAAACATAATAAATGGCGTAACTTCAATAAATGTAGGCTACCGTAGTTCGAATGCATTGATTGGAGGATTGGACTTCATGATTGGCAACATGTTTAGAATTGGATATTCATTCAATTATAATTTAAATCGATACAGCGCTTTTGCGGCAACATCACATGAATTACATTTAGGGTTTGGCTATCCGTATTATTACTCAAAAAATCAATTTCAAAAAAGGAAGTACTTGCAAAAAGGTGATTTCTGGAAAGTTTACAAAAACCGTTACAAGAAATATAAAAGAAGAAAATAACTAAAAACCAACAGGTAAATCGGTTTATAAGTTTTTTAGCTATATCCCAATTTATTGCTTAATCGTACGTATATTTGCACAAACAAAATACACGTTGCAATGAGTACTTTTTCCATGCGTCATATCGGGCCAAATTCACAAGAAAAGGCAGATATGTTAGGTAAAATCGGAGTTAGTTCAATCGACGAATTAATCGAAAAAACTATCCCTTCACACATTCGTTTAAATAACGAATTAGCGATTGATAATGCTATGAGTGAGCAAGAATATTTGCAACACATCACTGCATTAGGCAACCAGAATAAGGTTTTTAAATCATTTATTGGTTTAGGATATAACGAAACGATCGTCCCTTCGGTAATTTTACGTAATGTATTAGAAAATCCAGGATGGTATACAGCATATACACCTTACCAAGCTGAAATCTCACAAGGTCGTTTAGAGGCGTTGTTGAACTTTCAGACAATGATTTTGGACTTGACTGGTATGGAATTGGCAAACGCTTCTTTACTGGATGAAGGAACAGCTGCTGCTGAGGCAATGATCATGTTCTACAACTCTCGCTCTCGTCAAGAGGTGAAAGATGGAGTAAACAAATTCTTCGCCTCAGAAAATCTTTTCCCTCAAACAAAAGACGTAATCATTGGACGTGCTAAGAACTTAGGTATTGACTTAATTTTTGGTAACCCTGCAGAATTCAAAGGTGATCAAACTTTCTTTGGTGCCATGGTCCAATATCCAGATCAATTTGGTCGTGTAAATGATTTGGCTGGTTTTATTGCTAACGCAAAAATAAACAATATTCGTGTAGCTGTAGCTGCTGATATCATGTCTTTGGTTCTGTTGAACGCTCCAGGTAAACTGGGAGCAGATGTGGTATTTGGAACTTCACAACGTTTTGGTGTACCAATGGGTTATGGTGGTCCGCACGCTGCATTCTTTGCAACGAAAGATGAGTACAAGCGTACGATTCCAGGGCGTATCATCGGAGTTTCTAAGGATGACGATGGTAACTTGGCTTTACGTATGGCTCTACAAACTCGTGAGCAACACATCAAGCGTGATAAAGCAACTTCAAACATCTGTACTGCACAAGCATTATTAGCTGTTATGGCTTCTATGTACGCTGTTTACCACGGTCCTCAAGGGGTTAAAGAAATCGCGAGCAACATTCACCAATTAGCAGCTTCTGCAGCTGAAGGGTTGAAAAAAGCTGGAATAACAGTAAGTGATGTACCTTTCTTTGACACAATTTTGGTAAAAGGTGTAAACACAACAAAAATCAAAACATTAGCGGAAGCGAAAGAAATGAACTTCAACTATGTTTCTGAAACTGAAATTACGTTAAGCTTCGGCGAAACACATACAATTGCTGATGTACAAACAATCTTGGACATCATAACTGAAGCAGAAGGTAAAGCAAAAGTTGAAGCTACTTTAGTAGACCTTCAATTACCTGCTAACTTCTTGCGTCAAGATGCCATTTTAACACATCCAACATTTAACTCTTTCCATTCAGAGTCTAAAATGATGCGATATTTAAAACGTTTAGAAAACAAAGATCTTTCATTGGTTCACTCTATGATTCCATTAGGTTCATGTACAATGAAATTGAATGCTGCATCTGAATTAATGCCAATCACAAATCCTCAATTTGCAAACATGCACCCATTTGCTCCAATGGATCAAGCCAATGGATACCAAGCAATGTTGAAGCAATTGGAGAAAGATTTGTGTGAGTGTACAGGATTTGCAGGAATGTCTTTACAACCAAACTCTGGAGCACAAGGTGAATACGCTGGTTTGATGGTAATCAAAGCGTACCACGAAGCAAATGGAGACTTTAACCGTACAAAAATCATCATCCCTTCTTCTGCTCACGGAACAAACCCTGCATCTGCTGTTATGGCTGGTTTCGAAGTAGTAGTTACGGGATGTGATGAAAATGGAAACATTAACATCGATGAGTTACGTGCTAAAGCAATCGAATTAAAAGAAGAATTAGCTGGTTTGATGGTAACTTACCCGTCAACTCACGGTGTATACGAAGAAGGAATTAGCGAAATTACTTCTATCATCCACGAAAATGGTGGTCAAGTGTACATGGACGGTGCAAATATGAACGCACAAGT
>JAZQRM010000063.1:0-58882 GCA_045629585.1 Taishania sp.
GATCATACACAAAACCTGCACTAAAATAACCAGTACCATGAATATAATTTTTCACTCCTTCATCTTGCACTACCGCTCCAAATGTATTAGGCGTTTGAAACGAATTCACTTTACTAGCAATTCTAGCAGCATCTTGTGCCCATTCAAACATAACCAAATGTTTCTTACTTTTGAAAGAAGCCCCCACTCTAATACCAATATTTATATCAGGCTGAAAACTGACTCTATTAGCATGAAACGTGTAATAAGGATTTTGATGTTGAGTATGCTGTAATTCCGAATTAAAGAGTCCCCACCTCACCATACCTCCATAATTACAAAAATCAACTTTCATATTAACTAAGGGAGCTACAAAAAAAGTGGTTTGGGCACTAATTTGAATGGTGAAGAATAAACTTAAAAATGTAAGTAGCGTTAATTTCACAGACAGAACTAATTATATGAAAAATTCATAATGCATCTAAATCCCTTTTTAGCATTTAGATTAACTTAATGCCTTCAATTCTTTTATTTTAAACTTTTTATAAAGTAGTTTCAATTCTTAAGCATTACAAAGAAACACAAATAAAAGCAATAAAACAACCGTTTAATCAATAAATACAACACTTAAAATAAAAGAACGTAGACATGTAAAATAGCATCAATTCCGTTTTAAAAGCTGATTTATAAAATGTTACTCCCTAACAAACCTATTTAATTGTATCTATTTTGTAGTAGTTTCATAAAAAGAAAAAGAACAAAAAAAGCGGCTCATTTTGAAGTGAACCGCTTTCTTTTACTTTACATATTGTTTAATCAATTCTTCATAATCTTTTCGTTTATGCTCAAAAGTGAAGTTATCTTCTATTCTTTTTCGTGCAGCTTTCCCTTTTTCCAAAGAATAACCTTCAGCCAGTGCTTTTGTCACAACTGAATTAAGTACCTCCACATCATGTTTATTAACGACATATCCCGTATTATCAATAATAAATGGAATCCCAGAAACATCTGATCCAATTGGAATACATCCACACAACATCGCTTCAACCAAAGCATTTGGGAATCCTTCCATCAACGACAACTGAAAATAATATTCATGTTGATTCAATTGTTGTACGATGCTTTCTTGATTCATAAAAGGCAAAATCTTAACATTCTCAGGCGCATCAATAACCGTTTTTCCGTCCCATCCGATTAACGTAAAATTCAAATCCGGCCTTTGTTTGGCTAACGCGATGATTACATCAAATCCTTTCCTCACAAATGTGGTCGAAACACCCAAATTACCAATCGAAATAAAGCTATTGGGTTTACGCTTTGTCGTTTTATCCATTTGAAACAGCGTCGTATCGTAAGCATTATAAAACGGAGTCATCGGAATTTTTATCGCTGCTGGATAAAAATGCTGATATCCCTGTACTTTACCACCAAAAGGATGGTAAGAATAATCTTGAAAAGCTAAACGTTCATGAACAGGAAGGATATGTGTTGCATGCTTATAAGCCATTTTTGTAACCCATTCCAATGCTTTTCCTCTTCCAAAACTACCATAAAAGATTTCAGGCATTGAAGCTGCATCAGTCCCACCGATGATTAAAAAACGAGGTTTACCGAAAATACGTCCTAGTAAATTAGGAATAAATGAAGCATAACCAGCAAAGTGACATACGACAAAGTCCGATTGCGGTATATTCCATAAACCTTGAAAAAACTGTTTTATTAGTTGAAAAGGGAGCTTTATTTTACTCCCTTGATTCAAACAAAATGTTTTGACAGTTCCTACTTGTTCCAAAACCTCAATTTCCACATTGATGAAAGTGGATTGATTTGGAAAAAAATAGACAATTTTCATTCTTTATTTCCTTTCATTGAAACAACAATTCCGACTGCTAATAATCCAAGTAAAAGGATAGAAGCAATTAAAGAAATACGATTCGATTTATTAAAAGCTGGTACATCAAAAATCATTTCAATCTTATGTTTACCACCATCTATTTCCGCTCCACGTAATAAATAATCTACTTTTAAGATTTCTTGTTCCTTTCCGTCAACGAATAATTTCCATCCACCGTCATAGAATATTTCAGAGAAAACGACTAATTGCTTACCCACTAAATCGGCTTCATAAACCATTTTATTAGGTGCGTAACTAATCATTTTTACTGATCCTTCAGCCGTAAATTCACGTTGCGTTAATTTTTTAGCTTCAGAAGCTAACATAATCGCTTCTTCTTTAAAATTAAAATCATTAACTGCTTTAACATTCACCAAACGTAAGAAAGAGTTCCGTGCAGTATCGTTTTGAAACAACTCTGGCATAACAAAAGATGTTTTCCCTTTTGAATCCATTACGTAAACCGTTTCCAATCCTTCAGGAATACCGTTGGTAATTGTAATGGTAATTGTATCCATTCCTGTGATGAAATAGTTCAACTGTTCCGTTCCGTAAATGGTTGCTTCTTTCATTTCCGAACCATTAACCAACAACGTTCCTTGACCAGAATTTGAAATCAAAAATTCCATTCCAAGCTTACGGATTTCGTCATTTGGTGATTCAACTGTTTCCACTTTCTTCACTAACCACGCATTACCAGCAGCATTTGGATTTTCTTGAGCAGTAGAATTTGCTCCAGCACCTTGAATAATGTATTTGACGTTAAGCATGTCATATACTTTATTATTTCCTTGTGCTAATTGGAATTCCACCAAATTTTGTATGTTTCTCAATTTAGCTCCATGATAACCACCTAATGATTTATGGAAATAAGATGCTCGGGAACTATTAAACCCACCTTGAGGTTCGAATACACGATAATTTGTTTGATCGTTAAGTGCTAAGAATTGCTTTGCATCGATATAATTTGCAGCAGCCATTGGAGAAAAATCATGTTCTAAAACATACGCTTCAGCCTCTCGCTTGGCTGCATTCACTTTTG
Source organism: Taishania sp. (assembly GCA_045629585.1). Lineage (GTDB taxonomy): Bacteria > Bacteroidota > Bacteroidia > Flavobacteriales_D > Crocinitomicaceae > Taishania. The sequence continues at coordinate 2,916 of JAZQRM010000063.1, forward strand.
CTACTAATTTTGGATCTGCAGCCAATTCTTTTTCCATTATTTGCATATCAGCAACTGTAGCACCTAATGGATATTCTCGTTCATTTAAATCAACATAATATTTGTATTCACCATCGACTTCTTGCGTACCTAGGTAGTCATTAGCAATAGGAATCAAGTCCAATAAAGCTAATAAAACAAGACCACAAGCAACCGCAAACGCTGGTACTCCAAAAAGAAAACTAATCAAAATACCAAGGGTGAAAATCGTGAAAACAATAGAACGATTCATTGTAGCGTCAAAAATAGAGGCACGAACCACTTTTACACCATCCAATGTCTCCTCGAATCCTTTTAATTGTTGATCAATGATTAACTGTACTTGTTGCGGATTATTCAAATCAATATTTAATTGCGCCTGCACCTGTTCTGGTCCCATTTGCATTAGTTGTTGATATACCGAATTTTCATAATCAGCGATCTGTTTTTTATCAAACTCATTGGTGTAACCATCTTTTAAACCAACTATTTTTACCAAAAGCAAAAATATAACGATAGCGCCAGAGGTAATAAAAATCTGCTTTTTCTTTAACTGAAATTGTTCTTTATTAGACAAGAAATAATCCAAGAAAACCATTGCCAATACAGCCACGATAAGCTCTAAGAGGACAAGAACTATCGTAACCGTTCGGAATTTTGCATATCCAGGTACATGGTCAATAAAGAAATCGGTTAATCCCATAAAGTTTTTACCCCAAGAAAGCATTAAGGCCAAAACACCAACTGCCAAATAAATCCACTTCCACTTACCTGGTAAGAAAACCATTCCTAAAATAGCCAAAACAGAAGCCACAATTCCAAGATAAACAGGTCCAGAAGTAAACGGTTGTTCACCCCAATAAACGGGGTAACTTTTAATGCGGTCCACGGATGCTGAAGAAATCTTATCATTCTCATAAGCTTCATCCACATACTTTTCAAACTGACTTCCGGCAAAACCAAAACTACCTCCACCTTTTACATTTGGAGCAATCAAGGTAAATGACTCTCCAATCCCGTAAGACCAATTCGTAATATAATCTCTATCTAATCCTGTTGAAACCTTCGTTACTGGACTTCCATCTGGATTTATAGTAATATCGTTTCCTCCACGTGTTGTATGCGTTGCGTAATCATTAGATAAAGTTAGGTTCCCCCAATTCACTAAAGCGGATAAACCATAAACAGCAAGTAAACCAACTGTGGTAATTGCAAAGTTTTTAACATTCTTTCTAACGATTGCATCAATGAAATAATACAGTCCTAAACCAAGTAATAAGAAGGCAAAATAATACGTCACCTGAATATGGTTAGTTGCCAACTGCATAGCCATGAATATTCCGGCTAGTGCAAGTGCCCACAGCTTTAACTTTTGACTTCGATAAGCATAAATAAATGCTCCTAAAGCTGGCGCCATAAAAGCAGTTGCCATTGATTTAGAGTTGTGTCCTGCTTGAATAATTACGATTTCGTAAGAGGCAAAAGTCATAACAATAGCTCCAAGCATTGCAACTAAAGGGCGAATACGTAAAAACAATGCAAGAATATAAAACCCTAACATGTGAATAAACACCAAACCTAAAGGACGTCCTAAAAGATTTTCATACCAACTGAGTACAGTTCGAATAACATTTCCTGCATAAATTACTGAAATCTGCATTGCAGGCATTCCTCCAAACATCGCATTTGTCCACAAAGGTTCTTCGCCTGTAACTTCTCGATGGTGGTTGATTTCGTTAGACATCCCTTTAAATTGCGTAACGTCATGTTGACGCACACTGAAACCATCCATTACAGGACTGCAATAAATCAAGGAAATAATAAACATTACTGCAACTGCAGCAAAATGTTGCCAATTATTTTTGAAAAAAGTTTTCATTCGTGTAGTTTAATTTGATTTAGGATTCGCAAACATTTTCACCTCTTGCCCATTAATCTGAGCTCCACATAAAATTACTAATCGTTCGACAATATTACGTAATTCACGAATATTTCCTGTCCAATCTATTTCCTTTAAGGCAACTAAAGCATCGGGAGTAAAAGCCTTTCGTGCGATTCCGTGATCATTACATACCATTGTTAAGAAATGTTCAGCTAACATAGGAACATCGTCTCTTCTATCATTTAAAGAGGGAACATGAATCAAAATTACCGCCAAACGATGATAAAGATCTTCTCTAAAACGTCCTTCTTCGATTTCTTTTCTTAAATCTTTATTGGTAGCGGCAACAATACGCGTGTCAATCTTAATATCTTTCTCTCCTCCTACACGCTGAATAACATTCTCTTGCAAGGCACGTAGAACTTTAGCTTGCGCGGATGCAGACATATCCCCAATTTCATCAAGGAAAAGTGTTCCACCGGAAGCTATTTCAAATTTACCTTTCTTTTGTTTTATCGCAGAGGTAAAAGCACCTTTTTCGTGACCAAATAATTCACTTTCAATTAGTTCAGAAGGAATCGCAGCACAATTCACCTCGACAAAAGGTTGGTCTCTTCGATTGGATAATTCATGTAATGACCGTGCCACCAATTCTTTTCCTGCCCCATTTGGTCCAGTGATAAGAACACGAGCGTCAGACGGAGCAACCTTTTCTATCATTGCTTTAATTTGCTGAACGCCATCCGTCTCTCCGATGATCACTGTACCTTTAATCTTTTGAACTGTTTTCTTTAAGACCTTCCGTTCCTCCACAAGAGCAACACGATCAGTGGCATTGCGAACAGTAACCAATATTCGATTTAAATCTAAGGGTTTTTCAATAAAATCAAAAGCACCTTTTTTAATCGTTTGAACAGCAGTATCTATATTTCCATGACCAGATATCATAATAACTGGACTTTCTACATTGTTTTGTTGAAACGCCTCTAAGACTTCCATTCCGTCCATGTTAGGCATTTTAATATCACAAAAAATAACATCAAAAGACTCATTGGTTGCTTTGTCAACACCTTGTTTTCCGTCTTCCGCCTCATCGACTTCAAAACCTTCAAATTCAAGGATTTCTCTTAATGCTCGACGAATTGCACGTTCATCGTCTATGATTAATATTTTACTCATCTTAATCGTTTTCGTAAATATAATTAAGTTCTGTTTCTTGTGATTACTTTGGAGCTAATCGATACATTATAATAGCTATAATTCCAAAAAACATATTCGGTACCCAAGCTGCTAATACGGCTGGAAATCCTACGTTTTCGGCGGCAACAGCCATAATCTTCATAGCGAAAATATAGATTAAAACAATCAATAAACCGATGGCTATATTCGCTCCTACTCCTCCTCTCTTCTTCTGAGAGGAAACTGCAACTCCGATAACTGTTAATACATAAGTCGCAAAAGGATTGGCTGTCCGCTGATATAATTCTAACTCATAAAAAGGTATATAAGCTGATCCTTTAGCTCTTTCTTCTTCAATATATTTCCTCAATTCGGGCGTTTTCATAGCAGAAGAAATTGAATTTCGACTAACCATATCATCCACCTTGAAAGGCAGTATCGTATCCTTGACTTGTCCTTCTACAATACTATCATTTGGATATCCGACCCATCTCTCAAAATAATTCGTCAACCTCCATTCATTGGTTCCTAGTTTATTTTTAGCGCTTTGTGCCACTAATAAATAAGCCAAAGAATCTTTTCCATGAAATTGCTGTAATATGAACTGTTGCACCAAACTATCTTGCGCATTAAAAGAATGAAACTGAATAGTTCGATCATCAGGAAAGTCAGCAAAATAATTCCCTATTGCATAAGTATTTCTATAATATTTCTCCTCAAAATCTAACCTTTTCAAATTAGTTGTAGGTAAAACAAAGTGGTTTACGACTAAACTGACTATCACTAGAATCGTTGCTGAAACGATATAAGGTTGCATGAATCTCGAAAAAGGTTTTCCACTATTCCAGATAGGGATAATCTCGGTATCTTGAGCCATCTTAGCGGTAAACCAAATAACCGAAATAAAAACAATTAAGAAAGAAAACATGTTTCCATAAAACATGAAAAAACCAAGATAATAGACAAAAATGATGTCGAAAATCGGTGCATCTCTTTCAATAAACTCAGATAAACGATCAGCAACGTCAAAAACCATGGCCAAAATCATGATGACCATCAACATAAAGAAGAAGGTTGTCAAGAATTTACTAATGATATATCGGTCGAGTATTTTGAACATTATAGTCTTTGTTTCAGTTTAGGAATAACTTCATCCTTCCACTGAGAAAATGTACCTGCTAATATATGCTTTCTTGCCGTTTTAACAACATCAAGGTAAAAAGCTAAATTATGAATGGATGTGATTTGCGCTCCTAACAACTCGCCAGACTTAACTAAATGACGAACATAAGCTTTTGTGTAAAAACTATCCACGTACGACGTCCCATGTTCATCCAAAGGCGAGTAATCTTTTTCCCATTTTAGATTTTTCATATTCATCGTTCCTTCCCAAGTAAACAACATACCGTGACGTGCATTTCGGGTAGGCATAACGCAATCAAACATATCAATACCTAATGCAATACATTCAATTAAATTCCAAGGCGTACCAACTCCCATCAAATAACGAGGCTTATCTTTAGGTAAAATGTCACAAACAATATCTGTCATTTCATACAAATCATGCTCGGGTTCACCAACAGACAATCCACCAATGGCATTACCTACAGCATCAAATGAAGCAATTTTCTCCGCTGATTGCATTCTTAAATCTTTGTAAGTACTTCCTTGTACAATGGGAAAAAGTGCTTGTTGGTAATCGTATTTAGGTTCCGTTTCATTGAACCGATCCATACAACGTTTTAACCAACGATGTGTCATGTGCATTGAATTCTTGGCGTAACGATAATCACACGGATAAGGCGTACACTCATCAAATGCCATGATAATATCTGCTCCAATTGTTCGCTGGATATCCATTACCCCTTCAGGAGTAAAATGATGATACGAACCATTGATATGCGATTGAAAACGAACACCCTCTTCTGTAATTTTTCGAGTTCCTGCGAGAGAGTACACTTGATAACCTCCGGAATCCGTCAAAATAGGTCGATCCCAACCATTGAATTTATGTAAACCACCCGCTCCTTCAATTACATCTAGACCTGGACGTAAATACAAATGATAAGTATTTCCTAAGATAATTTGTGCTTGGATATCATCTTTAATTTCGTGCTGATGAACTCCTTTAACCGTACCAGCTGTACCTACCGGCATAAAAATTGGCGTCTCGATCACACCGTGATCCGTATGTAAAACTCCGGCTCTTGCTTTAGTTGCTGGATCGGAATGAATTAAATCAAATTTCATATGATTGTTAAAATAGAAGAAGCAAAGATAAATGTTTTAACCAAGCTTATAAACTAAAGACTCAAAATACATTTACATAATATCAACAAAAAAATGCAGAATTTAACATATTCAATCCTCAACTTGTCAAAAACAAATTAAAAGACCCTCAATAATCAACGTTTTTATACAACTTCAAAACAAACAATGGAATCTCTAAACGTCAAAAATGAACACCCTCAATCTAATAAAAACAAAATTTTAAAAAAGTGTTAAAAAAACAAACTAAATAAAATACGCTCGAATTGTTTTTTGATTACATTTGACGCTCTAAATTAATTATATAATGTATAAAAAACCACTACTTAAATTAGCTCTTGCTGGGGCTGTGCTCTTATTTTCTCAATCCATTTTTGCTCAATTCAAATTCTCAAAAATCAATGTAGCTGACGGTGTTAAAACAGCACTTAAAGCCGGGGATAAAATAGATGTGTATATCAATGAAAATGGTACTGTAAAACAAAACGTCGTTGTAGAAATTGATATTGCAGCATGTAGAAACGCCTACAAGTACGACATTATTACTGTAGGATACGTAAAAAATGGATACCTACTTCACCGTCAAGATCATGAATTTGAATCGATGTTAAATTCAAAGAAATATGGAAATAAAGGAACAATTCCGGTTTACGCATTTGACAATAAAAAATTCAAGGAAACTGATTTTCGAGTTTTAGCAACAGATAAAGTAGAATACGAAGGAGAAGATATTGTTCGTAAAATCGCTGTTTATGGTCAATACATTACTGGAGAAGAAGGATATTTTGACAGAAACGATCGTTACCAATGGAGAAATAAAGTTTCCGAATTAGAATTATTGGGATATGTTGACTTAATTGCACACTATCCTACTGAACAAATTAATGCATATAACGTGGCTGCTAAAGCAAAAAGATATGCAAGTGATCAGTATGATGTTACACGAAATGACGATTATTTTAAAAGAGACGTTCTTTCAAAAATTGAAGCATCTAGAGCTCCAGTTGTAGACACACCTATTTTAGCAGCATTATCTAACGGTTACAAAGAAGTTTGGAACTGGAAATTAAAAGAAGTAAAGCAATATGACAGTAAAGAAACTTCTGAAATGTTTTCTACAAAAGTTACTGAATTATATGAGATGTATAAGATCATGTATGAATCAGTATCTGATAAAGAACGCTTGAAATCAATGAATAAAGAAATTAAGAGTCATACTACAGTTGAGCAAAAATGGATGTATATCAAATCACTTTAACTTTATTTGATAATCATCAAAACTCCCATACCATCAAACGGTTTGGGAGTTTTTTTTGCTCATCTTTCTACATATAACTCATCAAAATAACCCACCCTCCTAAACACTTATTACTTACATCTTTTAAATCAAATTCACAACGATTCACTACACGCTTAAAACTTAACCTTCAATTAATTCCATGGATACACAACTTTACGTGTAAAAGATTGTTGAAAAATAACCACACACGGCATCCTTGCTAAACTATTGTAGTAGCATCTTTGTACTCAAAGAATCCTCATGTCAATGATGCCACAATTTGGTTTTGATATTATATCCATACTTTTTTATGGATTTAGTATCGTCGCATTTTTACAACTATTATATGTTGTACTGATCTATTCACGTCTAGCTTTTTTCAAACATAATAAAGACTTTTCTACAATGGAACTGCCAGCCCTATCTGTGATTATAGCAGCAAGAAATGAGGCTGATAACCTTTACAATCACCTCCCTATGATACTTGAACAAGACTACCCTAATTATGAGGTAATAGTAATTGTCAATCAATCAATCGATGATTCGAAGCATATCTTAATGGCTTATCAAAAACATTACCCGCATTTAAAACTATCTGTAATTGAAAAAAATAAACATTTGCGTCCTGGTAAAAAACTATCCCTATCCATTGGAATTAAGGCTGCAAAAAATGAACATCTAATTTTCACAGATGCCGATTGTAAACCACAAAATAGAGAATGGCTAAAATCAATGGCCTCCCAATTTACGCCTAAAAAGCAAATTGTACTAGGCTATGCTCCCTATAAAAAAACGAAAGGTTTACTCAATTTCTTCATCCGATTAGACACGATGCATATTGGAATTAATTATCTATCATTTGCCTTAACAAAACTACCTTATATGGGCGTAGGTAGAAATCTAGCCTATACAAAAACTGCATACAACAAGGCAAATGGTTTCAAAAGTCATTATGCTTTACCATCAGGGGATGATGATTTATTTATACAAAGCGCAGCAAAAAATAATAACTACACGATAAACATCGACCCTGTAAGCTACATGTTTTCTCCAGCTGAATCAACATGGAAAAGTTGGTTTCGACAAAAATCAAGACACTATACAACCTCTGGCCATTATAATGTTATTAAAAAAGGATTGTTAGGAATATATCCATTGACACTCATTTTATTAGCACTTTCTTTTATTATTTTGTTGTTTAGCGAAGATTATCGTTGGTTGAGCATGTCCATTTTCATAGTAATAATACTTATAAAATGGTGGATTCAAGGAAAGTGTTATGCTAAATTACAAGAAAACAAATGGATTTATTTATTTCCATTTTACGATTTCCTATACGCTTTTTTGAGTCCAATCATCTACTACCTAAGCGATAAAAACAATAACAAAAAATGGTAGATTCAGCACAATTATCGGACAAAGGCAAACGAGATTACCAATTGGTTCTACTCGCACTAAAAGGAAGTCAAATCGCATACGCTGATTTAATGGGCCTATACCGTGAAACCATTTACCACATGATGTTTAAAATGGTTAAAAACACAGATGATGCTGAAGATTTAACCATAGAAGCATTTGGTAAAGCCTTTAGTCGATTAGAACAGTATTCACCTAGTTTTGCTTTTAGCACATGGCTATTTAAAATAGCATCTAATAACTGCATCGACTACATCCGGAAAAAACGCATACACATCACCTCTATGGATACTGGCCGCGAAACACAGGAAGGAGTAACCATATATTATGACGCGCATTCAGACACATTAAACCCAGAACAGTCTTTAGAGCAAGATCAACGTATCAAGCATATGAGAGATCTAGTAACACGATTAAAACCACGATATCGTGAATTAATTGAAAAAAGATATTTTGAAGAATTGAGTTATGAAGAAATTGCTGAAGAATTAAATCTACCTTTGGGGACGGTTAAAGCGCAATTATTTCGAGCACGAGACTTTTTAGCGAATATGATGGAAAAAACCAAAGACGTTATTTAACAGCAATGGATATTATTATAAAATACTTCCCAGATTTAACTGCGGATCAAATAGAAAAATTCGGTCGTTTAAAAGATTTGTATTACACTTGGAATGAACAAATAAATGTCATTTCTAGAAAAGATACAGATAATTTTTACGAAAGACACGTATTACACTCGCTTGGAATTGCAAAAATAATGGAATTCAACGATGGTTCAGATATCTTGGACATTGGAACTGGTGGAGGATTTCCTGGTATTCCTTTGGCCATATTATACCCAAATTGCAACTTCACTTTAGTTGATTCAATCGGAAAGAAGATAAAAGTAGTCAACGGTGTCGCAGAAGAACTTGGATTAAAAAATGTAACAGGTATTCATGAAAGAGCAGAGAATATCGACAAAAAATTTGACTTCATCGTATCTAGAGCAGTAACGGCAATGCCTGATTTTCTGAAATGGACAAAAGACAAATTCAAAAAGGAAAATAATAACCCCCTAAACAATGGAATACTCTATCTTAAAGGTGGCGATTTAGCCGAAGAAATGGCCCCAGTTAAGAAATATTATAAGATGAATGATTTAAATCAAATCTTCGACGAAGAATTTTTTGAAACGAAAAAAGTGGTTTACGTTCGTCACTAAGAATATTTTTCTAGCGCAGCGTAAATAAGATCTTGTTCAAAACCGCGTTGCGCTAAAAAACGAATTAATTTTATTTTACGCTTAAAGAAATCCTTTTCATTGCTACATTCCTCCCATTTCCGTTCACTCAACTCTTCCAAGGTTAACCAATACTTATCTGGATCAATAGCTTCGGACATACCTCGATTAATTTGTGCATCGCTAAGTTTCTTTTGTCTTAAAGCCTGACGAATCTTTAATCGACCCCATTTTTTTATTCTAAACTTTCCAGAACAAAAACTTTCGACAAAACGCTCATCGTCTAAAAAACGAGAACTTCTTAATTCTTCTATAATTTTATGATTTTGCTCTTCAGTTAGTGAGAACTCACTTAGCTTTTGTTGTATTTCAAAAGTACAACGATCTTGATACGCGCAATAAGCTTCGAGTTTGAGCTTAATTGCCTCAAAAGAGAGATTGCACTCCGATCCCATGATCAAAGTGCAATTTCATTATTATTCTTGTCTACGAAAGCATATTCTAATAGATTATATGCTGTCACACCTCGTACAGGTATCCACATTTTATATTCTAACAACCATTTTACTTGTCGAGAAATCAATCCTCTTTTAAAATGAGATTCTAGATATGGATGAACCTGAAGGGTAATACCTTTCAACTTACGTTCCGTTACTAAGTAGCGTAAATTATTTTCAATTTCTTCCGCAAACAAAATACTTGCTTGTACCTCACCTGTACCATTACAAGTAGGACATTTTTCAGAAGTATTAATATCCGTCTCTGGACGAACACGCTGTCTAGTTATTTCAACTACACCAAATTTAGAGGGAGGCAAAATGTTGTGCTTGGCACGATCATTTTTCATCACCGTCTTCAGATGTTCAAAAAGAGTTTTATTATTTGCACGATCATGCATATCAATGAAGTCGATACAAATAATCCCCCCCATGTCACGTAGTTGTAGTACTCGAGCAATTTCGTCCGCTGCCTCCATATTTGTCAACAGGGCGTTATTCTCTTGTCCATCAGCACCTTTTCGATTACCTGAGTTTACATCGATAACATGCATTGCCTCTGTATGCTCAATAATCAAATACCCTCCACTTTGTAGCGGTACTTTTTTACCAAAAAGGGTCTTAATCTGTTTACTGATTCCAAATTTTTCGAAAATGGGTAATTTCCCATCATACAATTTCAGAATCCTTTCCTTTTCTGGCGCAATCCCATGAATGTAATCTTTCAATTCATCATAGGTTACTCCATCATTTACATGAATATGGCTAAAATCTCCATTCAACATATCCCTAAGGATAGAAGTAGTTTTATCCAATTCACCTAAGACACGTTTAGGTGGTGTTGCCGTTTTTACATTGGCATGCATCAGCCTCCACTTGTCTAAGAGTTTTTTAAGGTCTTGGTCGAGCTCTTCAATCTTTTTATTTTCAGCAACAGTCCGAATAATTACACCAAAATTCTTAGGTCGAATTGCCTCGATTAAGTCTTTTAAACGATCGCGTTCTTTCGAATCTTTGATCTTTTGAGAAATCGAAACCTTTTCAGAAAAAGGCACTAAAACCAAATAACGACCCGCTAATGTGATTTCGGCACATAAACGTGGTCCTTTACTAGAAATAGGCTCTTTTGCAACCTGTACAAGAATTGGAGCAGAAGAAGAAACCACTTCATTAATTTTTCCTTCCTTTAATATATCCTTTTCTGTTTTAAAATAAAGAAGATCAGCTACACCTTGCTTACCGCGTAATGTATCCTTGGTAAATTTATTTAAAGAATTAAACTGAGGTCCAAGGTCTAGATAGTGTAAAAAAGCATCTTTGTCATATCCTACATCAACAAATGCAGCATTTAAACTCGGAACGACTTTACGAACTTTACCTAAATAGATATCACCAACTGCAAAGTCGGTGTTTCCTTGTTCTTCGTGTAACTCAATCAGCTTTCCATCACGCAGTAAAGCAAGCCAAATGCCATTAACTCTGACATCGACTACTAATTCTAAACTCACGAAAGCTATTTTAAAAAGTTAATAAAACAGAAAAACTTAGCAAGTGAGTCTCACTAAGTTTTTCAAAATGTGTTACCAAAGAATTACTTCTTCTTCTTATGACGGTTTTTTCTTAGTCTTTTCTTACGCTTGTGCGTTGCCATCTTATGTCTTTTTCTCTTTTTACCACTTGGCATAATTCAAAAAATTTTTATATTAATAATTCAGTTAATTCCTTTTAAGCAATCGAGTAGCTTTCACTAACCCATTGAGCGTGCAAAAATAGTAAAATCATTTGATTTGGGAAATATAAATCGCAAATATTATTGATAAATATTTAACCTTTTACAAAACAGCAACTTGTAAACACAAAAAAAGCACCTAAAAAAAGGCGCTTTTAAATTTCGTTGACTTAATCCTTAGTTAACTTTTACAGAATTCTTTACTTCTTCAACAAAAGTCTTTGAAGGTTTAAATGCTGGAATGTTATGAGCAGGGATGATAATTGTCGTGTTTTTAGAAATGTTACGTCCAGTTTTTTCAGCTCTTTCCTTAACGATAAAACTTCCAAAACCACGCAAGTAAACATTTTGCCCCTTCGAAAGGGATTTTTTAATGGATGTCATGAATGCTTCTACAGCTTGTAATGCTTCTGTTCTTTCTAACCCAGTTTCCTCCGCGATATCAGCGACTATGTCTGCTTTCGTCATGATACTATCTTATTTAATTCAACAATTTGATTTCCAACTGCAAAATTAACTCAGATAAAGATTATATCTTTGTTTAACAATGTTTTTTTTTTCTTAAAACAACTTAATGCCTGATTTTCAAACACATCTAACAAGCTGGTACAACCAAAATAAACGCAATTTTCCATGGAGAAGCACGAAAAATCCATATTTCATATGGTTGTCGGAAGTCATTTTACAACAAACAAGAGCACTTCAAGGGTTACCTTACTACCAAAAATTCATCGATCAATTTCCTGAAATTTCAGATTTAGCAAACGCAAATATTGATGATATTTTGAAAACTTGGCAAGGATTAGGATACTATTCCAGGGCAAGAAATTTGCATCAAACGGCCATATATATCAACACAGAATTAAACGGGATTTTTCCTTCCTCCTATCAAGAGATAATCAAACTAAAAGGAATTGGGCCATACACAGCGGCTGCTATAGCTAGTTTTGCATTCAATGAAAAAAAAGCGGTCGTCGATGGAAATGTCTATCGAGTATTAAGTAGATATTACAACAGCGACACGCCAATAGACACTGCAATTGGTAAAAACCATTTTCAACTTTTAGCTGACAACCTAATCCCTGACAAAAACCCAGACATCTTTAATCAAGCAATAATGGAGCTTGGCGCAACTGTCTGCACACCAAAACAAGCTAAATGCAACGAATGTCCATTACAAATGGATTGTCAATCCTATTTTCATAACACTATTTACTCCTTACCCGTAAAATCAAAAAAAATAAAAGTGACCAATCGCTATCTAACTTATTTCATTTTTAAAAGCGATGAACGATTTATCCTACAGCAAAGAAAGGATAAAGATATATGGCAAGGTCTTTACGAATTCCCCCTAATCGATAAAAGAACGCCAATACTACAAGAGGAAATTGAGAAATACCTTCAAAAAAGAGAAATCAAAACTTATGAAAGAATATCTGAACCTATAAAACACATTTTAAGCCATCAACATTTACACGTTCAGTTTATTCATATAGACAAACACCCGAAATTAGTAGGTAACGAACAAACTGTTAAACACTTTGAAGACCACGCTTTACCGCGAGTAATCGATAAATACTTAGAACAATTAACTTAAAGTACCATATACAAAACAACAATTTCATATATTTGTATAAAAGGCAATTTTGTTATGGCAGGAAGCGTAAATAAAGTGATATTAATTGGGAATTTAGGAAGAGACCCCGAAATTAGACATCTTGAAAATGGTGCTGTAGTGGCAAATTTCCCAATTGCTACATCAGAATCTTTTAGAGACAGAAATACAAATGAACTAAGAGAGCAGACAGAATGGCATAACATTGTCGTTTGGCGAGGATTAGCCGAAGTTGTTCAAAAATATGTCTTTAAAGGAACAAAAGTATATATAGAAGGTAAATTAAGAAGTCGATCGTATCAAGATAAGGATAATATCACACGTTATACCACAGAAATCGTAGCTGATAACTTAACAATATTAACACCGAAAAACGAGAACCAAACTCAAAGTGGTAATCGTGCCCCTTATTCAAACGAAGGTGTACCACAATCACCTCAACCCATAAATAACGTACAACAACCTCAAAACAATACTTACCCAACGTCCCCTTCACCTACTCCTAACTTTGGAGATTTTAGTAATGCAGAAGATGACGATTTACCATTTTAATAAACTATGTTAGAAGACACCCAAAATATAGACCCTCTGGTCATGGTTGCACACACCAGTTTAACAACAGGTGATGTGCTTACTTCATTAACAATCATTATTTTACTTTTGGGCTCAGCTCTAATGTCAAGCTCAGAATCCGCATTCTTCAGCCTAAGTCCAAACGACCGATTAAAGCTACGCGAAGACCCCTCTAAAAACGCTGCAATAGTACTTCATCTATTAAATGCTCCTCAGAAATTATTAGCAATCATTCTGATACTCAACAACTTTATAAACGTTGGTATTGTAATACTATCATCTTATCTACTTACCCCACTATTAGAAGCTATTACCAGTAACCTAGTGAGATCGTTGATTGAAGTTGTCTTAATAACATTTATTCTTTTGCTAATTGGTGAAGTTACTCCTAAAATTTATGGAGCAAAAAACTCCCTTTCCGTTTCTAAATTTATGGCTAGGCCAATAGCGTTTTTAACAAAAACTCCTCCTATAAACTGGTTCATTTCGATACTTGTAAATGGAACAAATTTCATACATAAATACGCTGGTAAAAAAGGCTTTAAAATTTCAAGCGACGAATTAGAAGCTGCCCTAGCACTAACAATGGACGACAATGCGTCCGATGAAGAACAAAAAATATTGGAAGGCATTGTCAAGTTTGGCTATACAGATGTTAAACAAATAATGTGTCCTAGAACACAAGTCGTTGCCATAAATTATGAAGCGTCTTTCGTTGAAGCAATTGCTGTTGTCTTAGAATCTGGCTACTCCAGAATACCTGTTTACACGGGAAATTTAGATAACATTAACGGAATACTTTTCTCAAAAGATCTTCTTCCTTACCTATCTGAAGGGAAAGAATTTAAGTGGCAAGATTTATTAAGACAATCAATATTTGTCCCTGAAAACAAGAAAAATGACGACTTATTAAAAGAGTTCCAATCCAAGAAGATACACATTGCTGTCGTAGTAGACGAATACGGAGGAGTCAGCGGAGTTGTAACGTTAGAAGATGTACTTGAAGAAATTGTCGGTGAAATAACAGATGAATTTGACAATGAAGAGATTGTGTACACAAAGATAGACGATAAAACATTTCTTTTTGAAGGGAAAACAGCTTTGGTAGACTTCTACAAAGTCATAGGAATCGACGGAAAATCGTTTGAAGCAAAAAAAGGAGATTCTGAAACTTTAGGTGGATTCATTACAGAAAATGCAGGTAGAATCCTCAAAAACAACGAACATTTGACCTTCAGCGGAATAAAAATGATTGTTGAATCATCCGATAAAAAAAGAATAAAAATGGTTAAAATAATATTATTAGATGCGTAATTTATTTTTAAAAATAGTATTAATTAGTACGATTTCGATAACTCTATCGGCTTGTAGCTCAGACATTGTGGTGCCTAAACCGAGTTTATACTTAAGGACAGAATATCCATCTCAAGAATACAAACCAATTGAAGTGGACTGCCCCTATAGCTTTGAAATAAACAAAGATTATTCAATTATAAATGTTCCAAATCAATTAGCGAACACTTGTCATAGAGAAATTGATTTAGGTAAACTCAACGGAACCTTTCATCTTTCCTATATAAAAATGGAAGAACCCTTATCCTCGTACGTGAATTATATTAACGATAAGGTAGAGGAACACTTCGTTAAAGCAAGTGGGAAAAATGTTAGAAACTATGTCAACCCAGAGAAAAAAGTGTATGGGACCATATTTGAAATACAAGGAAATGTTGCTACGCCTATACAATTTTACTTAACAGACTCTACAAGTCAATTCTTTTCAGGTATGCTTTATTTTAATTCTGTTCCAAATTACGATTCCTTAAAGACATCAATAGATTACGTAACGAAAGATTTAGAACACCTGATCAATACCTTTGAATGGAAATAAACAAAGTCTACTTATCCCTTGGGAGCAACATGGGGAACCCTTTAAATAATCTAAAAAAAGCAATTATTGAACTTGGGATTGATAGCAAAATAGTAGTCGAAAAGACCTCTTCTTTTTATGAATCGAGTGCTTGGGGATATGAATCTACCAAAAAATATGTGAATTGCTGTTTAGAAGCCTCGACCTATTTATCTCCTATTGAATTATTAATTTATACACAAAAAGTTGAAAAAAAATTAGGACGAATCATAAAAAACGATTACCAAGACCGAACAATTGACATCGATATTCTCTTTTTTAACGACTATATCATAAATAAGCACAATTTATCGATACCACACCCACATTGGCAGAGTAGAAATTTTGTTATTAACCCTTTATTAGATATCTTAGATACAATTAAAATAAACGGTGAAACAATAAGTATTTTGAATACGAAAATTGCATTTGATAAAGCAAATATTCAATCGTTAAATCAAATAAATAGGTTAAAATGAATAGAAAAATTAAAAGATTTATTTTGATTATTTTTTTTTAACATTTCACTAAAAGTAGATACTAAGCTAAAATCCTAGTCTTTACATGGTTTTGGTTAAAAAAAAGGGGAAATGAAATATCAATTAAAGTTTGGTAGAGAATAAAATTTATTTAGATTTGCAACAATATTTGGTAAGAATTTATTACAAGATGAATATGAAAAAACAAAGTATCAAAGGGTTAGCATTTGTTGCAATGGCTGGAACATTAGTTACTAGCTGTAACCTATTAAAAGATCTTGATTACACAGTTACTCCTAGTCCATTAGAGATGCATGGAGATTCCGTACGTGTTAAAGTTGAGGTAACTTTACCAGAAAAAGGTATTAATAAGAAAGCATCTGCAGAAATCCAACCAATGTTAGCTTCTACTTCATTGAAGCCAATTAACATTCAAGGAGAGAAAGCAGAAGGAAATGGTACTGTTATTCCATACAAAGCTGGAGGAAAAGTTACATTTACAGATGTAGTTCCTTACAAAGCAGACATGGAATTCACTGAATTGACAATTTCTGGTCGTGTATACAAAGGCGGTAAAGAAAAAGAAAAAGCAGCTTTTGGACCTGAAATAATTGCTTACGGAACGATTATAACTCCTTTATTAGTAAACGCAGACTATAAAGTAATCTATGATGCTGATAAATTCAAGAGAGTTACAGAAGAAAAAGGTCTAGCTCAAATCAACTATTTGAAAGGATCTCCTGTAGTACGTCCAGCAGAATTAAAAGATGCAGACATCAAAGCTTTACAATCTTGGTTTGCAGGAGCTGAAAGCAATGCTAAAATTGATTTAAAAAACATAACAATTGTTGGTTATGCATCTCCTGAAGGAGAAGAAGATTTCAATAACACGTTATCTACTGAGCGTGCTGAAACTGCAAAAACGGCTACTGTTAAATTAGCAAAAGACGCTAAAAACGCTAAAGGACAAACTGAAATCTACCGTTTAGAAGGTAAAGGTGAAGATTACGAAGGGTTCAAAAAAGAGCTAAACGCATCAACTAAGTTCCCAGAAGATGAGAAAAACTTAATCTTCCGTGTATTAGAAATGTATTCTGACTTGAATAAGCGTGATGAGGAAATGCGTGCAATGGGTAAAACTTTCAACGAATTGGAGAAAGACATATTCCCTGCTTTACGTCGTTCTGAAATTCACGTTAATTATGCTTTAACAGGATATTCTGATGAAGAATTAAAAGCTATATCTGTTTCTAAACCTGATAGCTTAAACTTAGAAGAGTTATTATTTACAGCAACTTTAACTAACGACTTAAATGAAAAACTTCGTTTGTACCAAGTAGCTGCTAAAAAATACCCTCAAGATTACCGTTGTGTTAACAACATCGGTGCAGTTTACTTCCAACAAAACAAAATCGATGATGCAAAAGCTGAATTTGAAAAAGCAAACTCTATGAAAGATAATGCAGTTTCAAAAAACAACTTGGCAGCAATCGCAGGTGTTAAAGGAGATCGTAAAAAAGCACAAGAATTGTTGAAGCAAGCAGCAGGAGCTGGTGAAGAAGTTAAATACAACCAAGGAATCTTAGATGTATTAGACGGAAAATATGCAGCTGCAGTTTCTAACTTTGGAAATGAGCCTACATTCAACAAAGCATTAGCGCAATTGTTAAACGGTAACAATGATGCTGCTCTTAAAACAATCAACCAATCTCCTGATGCTGAATCTGGACAAGGATATTATTTAAAAGCAATCATTGCAGCTCGTCAAAACAACGCAACTGAATCATTGTCTAACATCGAGAAAGCTATCGCTAAAAATCCTGAATGGAAAGCAAAATATGCTAAAGATCGTGAATTCTTGAAGTTCCAAAACTAATCAAGAACTGATATTATACTTGAGCCCTTCTTTCTAGAAGGGCTTTTTTTTATTACTTTTTTAACTGAAATAGCTCTATTAAAGAGTAATTACATTAACTTCGCAACCAACTACTTTATAGAGTAGTCCAGTCAGAAAACAAAAACTTTTTAATATGGCAAACGACATATTTGATAAAATCCAACAGAACAGAGGTCCTATTGGAAAATACTCTAAAGGAGTTCATGGATATTTTACTTTCCCTAAATTGGAAGGGGAAATTGGACCAAGAATGACATTCCGAGGAAAAGAATGCTTAGTATGGTCTTTAAATAACTACTTAGGATTAGCAAATCATCCTGAAGTAAGAGAAGTTGATGCCCAAGCCGCTGCACAATACGGAATGGCTTACCCAATGGGAGCTCGTATGATGACTGGACAAACAGCAGAACATGAAGCTTTCGAAAGAGAAATCGCTGAATTCATGGGGAAAGAAGATGCAACTTTGTTGAACTTCGGTTTCCAAGGAATGGTTTCAGCAATTGATACTTTAACTGGAAGAAACGATGTAATCGTTTACGATAGTGAATCTCATGCTTGTATATTAGATGGTATGCGTTTACATACAGGTAAACGTTTCGTATTCCAACACAATGACATGGAATCATTTGATAAACAAATGAAAAATGCTTCTGCTTTAGCTGCAAAAACAGGTGGAGGGATCTTAGTTATTACTGAAGGTGTTTTCGGAATGGCAGGTGACCAAGGAAAACTTAAAGAGATTGTAGATTTTAGGAAATCAGGGAAATATAATTTCCGCCTTTTTGTGGATGATGCACATGGATTTGGTACACTAGGTGCTACAGGTCAAGGTGCTGCAGAAGAGCAAGGAGTGCAAGACGAAATCGATATTTTATTTGGAACTTTCGCTAAATCAATGGCTTCTGTAGGTGGTTTTATTTGTGCAAAAGAAGACGTTATAGAATTCTTACGTTACAATATGAGATCTCAAATTTATGCAAAAGCATTACCAATGGTAAATACAATTGGTGCTCGCAAGCGCTTAGATTTAATCAAAAAACATCCTGAGTTTAAGGCTAAACTTTGGGAGGTAACAAACGCTCTTCAAACTGGATTCCGTCAAGCTGGATTTGACATAGGTAAAACAAATACTTGTGTTACTCCAGTATTTATGAAAGGTAATTTGGCTGAAGCAACAAACTTAACGTTTGATTTACGTGAAAACTACGGTATCTTCTGTTCAATCGTTATCTATCCTGTTGTACCAAAAGACGTGATCATGTTGCGTATTATACCAACTGCTTCTCACAGTATTGAAGATGTTGAATATACAATTGAAACATTCAAGAAATTGAAAGTGAAGTTAGAAAATGGTGAATACCAATCAGAGGAATTGGCTACTGTTGAAGTAGATGGAAAGAAATAATAAATCTTAATATCAAATCAGGGAGCTCTTAAGGCTCCCTTTTTTTTATGTTATGAATAGAGAACAAATTTTACATTTAATTGAAGAAGAAAGTCAAGTTCAACGAAAACGATTTCAATCGGCGGATAACTTTAACCAATTAAAAAAGGATGGACTCCTCCTTCACCCTATTCATGTAGGAAAAAAAAGTTATGGATACCTTGATTATCCAGAATTTACATTCAAAGTTCCCTATCAACAAAATGGCCAATTATTCAAATCTGGATCCCCGATAGAAATAATCACACCAACAGAAAGAATAAAGGCGCTATTAATAAGCTTTGATGGAAAAAATGGAGAATGTCGTATCTACAAATCAGAGTTTCCAGATGAAATAAATGATGGAACCATAGGTCTACGTATAGCTTTTGATGAACACACCAATGAAGTTATGCTTAATGCCATTAAAAACATAGACAGTAATAAAAGGACGGCTTCACTATTCAATAAAATATATGCCAACTTGAATTTTGGTTTAGATCTACAAAAAACAGAAATAACTGCTTTTAAAAATGAAAATTTGAATCCTAGCCAAAAGGACGCCGTTTCATTTTTCACAACAATAAATCCCCTTGGAATACTTCAAGGACCTCCTGGGACAGGAAAAACAACAACAATAATTGAACTTGTTTATCAGAAGATTAACAAAGATCAAAATATACTAATAAGCGCACCTAGTAATGCCGCAATTGACCATATCGGTATTCAGCTTAAAAACAAATCAATTGACTTTATTCGTTTAGGAAACAATTCCAAGGTAGATGAGCAAATCCGTTCGTTTACAATGGAAGGTAAAATGGAACAATCTAATTTACAACAACAAATAAAAAAATTAAGAATTCAATCCGACCAATATCGCAAGATGGCCACAAGCTATAAACGTAATTTTGGTAAAGATGAACGAGATCAACGAAAACTTTTATTGCAAGAAGTCAAAAACATAAGAGCACATATTCAACAATTACAGAGTGACTTTATGTCTGACTCATTAAATAAAACAAAAGTGATCATAGGTACACCTGTCGCTATTTACGATGCACGATTAGAATATGACTCGTTTGACTCCCTTATTATCGATGAAGCAGCACAATGTTTAGACCCCTTGATATGGGCAATCGCTCCTTTGGCCCATCAATTAATTCTTATTGGCGATCCATTTCAACTCCCCCCAACTGTTCTTTCAAATAATGAACTTAAAACAACTTTATTAGATCGTCTAATTAAACACCCAGAAGCAAAATTATTAAACGTTCAGTACAGAATGCCTGATGTAATGATGCAATACTCTAATCAAGTTTTCTATGACAACCAATTAACTTCTAATTGGATAGAAGAATCCGCATGTGAATACACTTTTTACGACACAGCAGGAAGTGAGGCATTAGAAAGGATCGATGAAGAAAATGGATCTATTTATAATGACGAAGAAATCAATTTTATTAAATTACTGATTGATAAAAAAGAACTCAATGCTGCTGATACAATTATAATCTCGCCTTATTCTGCACAAGTCTCCCGATTAAGAACCGCATTCCCTTCCTTTAAATCCACTACAATTGATGGAGTACAAGGACAAGAATCTATGAACGTAATCGTTAGTTTAGTACGTTCAAACTCATCAAAAAACATAGGTTTTTTATCTGATTACAGAAGGATGAATGTTGCCTTAACTCGTTCAAAATCCAAACTCTACATCATTGGAGATAGCTCCACATTAAGTCATGACAAATTCTTTAAAGAACTAATAGAGTTTTACGAACAAAATGCAATTTACGACAGTATCTTCACTTTACTTTACTGATTAAATTTTAACTTTTTTTATTTTCAATATTGACCTTTAGAAACGATTTATTTTATCTTTGTTAGATTAAGTAGAGAACCGACCATTAACTCTCTACTTATTTTGAGTATCTACCACTCAAATTATTGACCATTTTAATTAAATTAGTATGAAGGTATTTTTACCACCTTTACTACTCTTAGTATCTTTGATATTAGGGGTTAAGGCTTACGCGCAGACCAAAGTGTACGCCACCAATCTAGTTTCGAGTAGTCATACCACAAACGTTGGAAATAACGTGGATGGAAATGAAAACACTCGATCTATTATTACATCCAACGCAGGAATATTACTTGGAATTGGAAGCTACGACGGACATGTTGAAGTCGAATTTCCTACAATGGTACCAGCCAATCAGACATTTTATGTCAGAATTAACACGGAAGATAATATTCTAGATGCTTTATTAGGAGGCACACTAGGAGATATTCTTTCAGGAGTCGTTGGCGGATTAGTTGCTGGATCTCAAAACTTTACAGTTTCAGTTAAAAACAATACAACTGAAGTAATGTCATTGTATTCTGGTTTCTTAGCCAACTTTTCTGGGGATTCAGGTAAACTAGTTAGTGATGTTGATGGCCGTTATTATTTAGCTATTACTCCTAGCCAACCCTACAATAGAGTTCGAATAACAAATAATCTTAACGCGCTTTTAGGCCTAGGTAATGAGCGTACTTTAGAATTATGGGATGTCTATTATGTTTCCCAACCTGATTTATGTAATGATCCAAAATTCACTTCTTATGATGTAACAGGTTTAAACTTAGACCTTCTACAATTAAGTAATGTTACAGCAAACAATGAACGCGCAATAGATGGAGACATGAACACCTCATCCACATTGAGTTTTGGTGTTTTAGCTATCGGAACAACTGTCATACAACGTGCACATTTTGAATCGCCTTCTATACCTGGTGAAGAATTTGGAATTCGATTTGGAACCACAAATAATCTACTCTCTTTAAATCTATTTTCTAATATTAGAATCAAGGGATTAAAGGGGACACAAATTATTTACGACCAAAGCTTACAAGATGTAATTACTCCAGGAGATCGTGATTCCCTAAATAATTATGGTAAGACAACCTTCTATTTTACTCCAAACGCAAGTGTCGATAAAATTACCTTTGAATATACTTCAATCGTAGGCTTAAATGTAGCCCAACAAATTGACCTTTATGAATTTATTAAAAGACCTAGTTCTCCAGTTTTAAATACAGGAGGAAGTATAACTACAATTTGTGAAGGCACACCAATTACGGCATTAGCAACTACTACAATTCCTAACGCTACAATTTATTACTATTCTGATTTAACATCGACGACTCCAATTGCTCAAGCACCATCTGGTCAAGCAATAACATTTGGAGCTTTCTTTAATTCAACATCGATATATGCGGCTAGTGGATTCCCTGGGTGTCCATTCCAATCAATTAGAGTTGAAATACCCATAATTGTAAAACCTGGACCATTAGCATCAGACCTGTCAATACCCAACTTATTACCGATCTATTGTGCCGAAGATACGATAACTCTTCAACCAATTTCAGCATCTGGTGGAACTACACGTTGGCATTTGACCAATTCATTTAATCAAATAATCAACACCGACACGACTGTAAATGGAATTCATTATTTCATATCAAACAATGGCACTGATTTAAATATTTATGGCGCATCACAGGCTAATAATCCCTTAACCGTATATTTATCTGTAAGAGATCAAAATAGCACTTGTTGGAGTGCCCCAGGTAGTCTTTCGAATATAGTGATAAATCTACAGGACGAACCAGCACCTGAGTTGAATGCCTTGTTTCCGGCAACTTGTCTAATTGAAGCTACAACATTAGCTGATATTTCAACGACACCATCCACAGTTATTTGGTATGGATCGGCAAACTCTCATATAGAATTAGATCCAACAACTGTTTTACAACCTAACCAAACCTACTATGCCGCAACACAAGGTACTGTATGTGTTAGTTCTGAACGTTTAGCTTTTGCCCCTACAATTTTAGATCAACAAGCACCAACTACCTTAAGTAACGATCAATTTTTCTGTACAGAAGATTTAGCAACATTGAGTGATTTACAAATTGATGGCTCAAATATTCAATGGTATGACCAAAACAATATTTTACTAGATCCTTCCACATTAGTTGTAAATGCGACAACTTACTATGCCTCGTCGACAGGTGCCAATTGTGAATCTTCTGCACGTTTAGAAATCACAACGACAATCTCCGATTTACCTACGCCAACAACAACAGCAAATACACAATACTTTTGCCCTCAAAACAATCCAACTGTTGCCGATATAAATGTAAGCTCTGCAAATGTTGTTTGGTTTATAAATCCAACAGGAGGCGTTCAGCTACCTGCTGAGACACCTTTAAATAATGGTACGACCTATTATGGAGCAATTGTAAGTGCTACTTGTGCTTCATCTATCCGTTTACCAATAGAAGTTTATATAGAATCTGTTTCAACAGCAAACGTTTCTGATGTAGTGCAAATATTTTGTGCACCATTCGAAAATGAATCGATATTAACCTTAAGTGATTTATCGATTAACTCAACAAATGTAAATTGGTATTCATCACCGAACAGTGTGAATCCGTTACCTCCAAATACTGCACTAACAAACAATACTACATATTATGCTGCTAATCAAGGATTGAATTGTGAGAGTACGGAAAGAACCTTAGTGCATGCAATGATCAATTCACCATCTACACCGACAACAGTACTAACCGATCAACAATTTTGTTCATCAACAATTCCTGTTATCAATAATATAATTGTTTCTCAAAGTCAAGTTGTATGGTACGATTCTCCCAGAGGAAATCAGTTAAGTGGAGTTACGCCTATGGTCAATGGGGCAAGTTATTATGGGTATCTGGAAAACCAAGGTTGCTTAAGTCCTACACCTTTAATCGTCAATATTACCTATGACATCGTAAACCCTCCTTCATTTTCAACAGGAACACAATTTTTTTGTCCTCAACCTACTTATTTAGGGCCTCTAACTGTTGCTCAATTAAATACGGAAGGAATGGACATTGAATGGTTTGTGGATAATACAACTTCTACACCATTGTCAGCAACTGAGCCATTGATATCAGGTAACACCTATTATGCTGCACAAATAGGTACAAGTTGTTTGAGTACAATAAGAACACCTATATATGTAGTAATAGAATCCATAGCAACACCTACCGCTCCATTATCTACTCAATTTTTTTGTGGAACAACTACTCCAACCTTAGCCGACATCTCCATTTCACCTGTAACGGTTCATTGGTATGATGCTGAATTTGGAGGAAATCTGTTAAGCATAAATGATGAATTAGTAAATGATACCTATTACTATGCTGCAGGATCAAATGGAAATTGTGAATCGGGAAATAGAGAAGCCGTTTTAGTATCTTTTGAAATTGTTACGCCTATCCAAACTTCTGCTAGTATTCAGTTCTTTTGTCCTCCAACAGTTAATGAACCTGCATTAACCATCCGAGATATTGATATTGATACAACAGGATTTGTAAATCAAAATATTGAAGTTGTATGGTATGATGCTCCGCAAGGGGGGAATATCCTTTCTTCTACCACACCATTACAAAATAATACAACCTATTATGTGGGTAAAAGCCAAGGACTGTGTAATTCAGAAAATAGAACATCGATATTAGTATTTATTGACGGTATTGGTAATCCACAAACCTTAAACATTCCACAAAACTTTTGTGATGTAATTGCACCAACGATTGCTAATTTACAGTTATTAAATCCACATATCAATTGGTACAGCACAGCTACATCAGAAACAATTTTAACATCTTCAACGGCATTAGTACATGAACACACCTATTATGCCGAATTATTTAACGCTTCATGTACAAGTCCAAATAGACTTCCTGTTACGGTAGACGTTGAAGTTGTACAACCTACAACAATCAACAATTCTGTTCAAATTTTCTGTCCGCCAACGGCAAATCAACCTGTACTAACGTTAGCAGATATAGATACGGATAATCAGAATATCATTTGGTACTCAACTAGTGCTGGTGGTACAGTATTACCAAGTTCTACACCCTTATCTAATAACACAATGTATTTTGCTAGTTTAGCAGGAAACCTTTGTAATAGCCCAGATAGAGCAACTGTTTTAGTACAAATTGCTAATCCCCAGACACCCACTGCACCTTTAGCAAATCAGCATTTTTGTTCGACTTCCGTGCCATTAGTTAGCCACCTTGCGGCTAATCAATCAAATGTAAATTGGTATTTAGAACCATCATATACAACTATAGCCTTGCCAACGGATGCACTAATTGATGGACATACCTATTACGGAACGCTTAACGATTTAAATAATTGCCAATCAACAGTACCTTTAGAAGTAACGGCAACATTTGACATGATACAAGATCCATCCACAATTTCAGGAGTTCAAGTATTATGTAACTCAAACACAAATACTTTAGCCGATATCGATGTACAAGGATTTAATTTAGAATGGCATAATGCACCACATGGTGGAGCTGTTTTACCTCTAAATACAGAGTTAAGAACTGCAACTACTTATTATGGGTTTAACACCTCAGGAAATTGTTTAAGTCAAAGTGCTGCTGCAATATATGTTTTGCTAGAGGATATTCCTATTCCAACAGGAAATGTAATTCAAAACTTCTGTAGTTCAACTACCCCATCCATTGCAGATTTAGAAACAAATGAAAATGGAACAATTTGGTTTTCACAGGAAACAGGAGGACTACCGCTAGATGAAAACATGCCATTATCAACTGGTGTTGTTTATTATGCTGAGTTACAAAGTCAGAATTGTTCAAGTGCGTCAAGATTGGCTGTTGCTGTAAACATTGAAAATGTTACTAGTCCGACAACAACAGAAAACACACAAATATTCTGTGGTCCAAACCATACAATTGCAGATCTATCAATCACAGGGTCAAATATCGTTTGGTATTCAAGCGCAACTGGTAGTAGTCCTTTATTGAGCACCGATGCATTACATGCAAATACTTTATATTTTGCAGCAAACACCGGAGTGCACTGTGAAAGTGGAAATCGTTTACCAATATATGTAATATTAGAAAACCTAAATCCACCTACAACCTCATCCAACAACCAAAGTTTCTGTTCGAATAGTACTCCTACTATAGCTGAACTAAACATATCTCCAAGTAATGTAATTTGGAAGGATGCTGATAACAATATACTGTTCCATTCCACACTTTTAACTGATGGGGCTACTTATTATGCTTTTTCACAAGGGATCAATTGCCTTAGTGCGCAAGGAACATCAGTAACTGTAGAAGTCAACGATCCAAATAATGGATATATTAGTTTATCTAATACAACACCTTGTTTCGGTGACACCGTAGTATACCGTACTCAAAATGGATTAAACAATTATACATGGACAATCAATGGTGGAACGATCTTAAACGGTGGTACAGCAACATCAGATTCAATCACAGTTGTATGGACAGATCTTACAGCTAATCTAAATTTATCTTATGAAGCAGGAGGAAACTGTATTGTTTCAATCCCATCAATAATTACCATTGATTACGCTAACTGCTCGGATCTTTCTATTACTAAAACATCAAATACCAATATCGCCTTTGTTGGTGATGTTGTCGTATTCACTGTTGTCGTTAATAATATTGGAAATGGATCGCAATCAAATGTACTCATAAGTGAAGTTATACGAGATGGTTTCAACTATGTTTCACATACTACAACAAATGGAAATTATAATCCAACAACAGGTGAATGGGATATCCCTACGATGGGAGCAAATTCTAATGCCATTTTAACCATTCATGCAGAAGTTGTTGATGGTGGTGATCATAGAAATCTGGCATACATTATCCGTTCAGACATAAAAGATCCTAATACGCAAAACGACTCTGTTATGATTAATATTCAAGTTGAATGCTTAGTCGTTTACAATGAAATAAGCCCTAATGGCGATGGGAAAAATGACTACTTCTACATCGACTGCTTGACTGAATATCCAAATAACGACTTATCGATATTCAATAGATATGGAAACCTTGTCTACCAAACCTCAGATTACAAAAATGATTGGAATGGTTACTCTAATGTCGGAGGAGTTATAGGTAAAAAAGACCTACTACCATCTGGAACTTATTTTTACAAGTTAAATGTAAATAATAAGGAAGTTGATTTAGAAAAAACGGGATGGATTTATATTATCCGCTAATTTGAATATATATGAATTTAAGAACAAAACTCAGCATACTATTTTCTGTCCCATTTGTATTTCTATCATTTGGTCAGCAACAGGTACATTATTCACAATATATGTACAATACAATGATGGTTAACCCTGCTTACGTTGGAACAAGTAACCGTTTAGAAGCTCAAATAATTCACCGTTCACAATGGGTAAAATTGGATGGTGCCCCGATGACTCAAAACTTCGGGGTCCAGGGGCGTGTTACTAAAAATTTAGGCCTCGGTCTAAATGTTATCAATGATATTATCGGCCCTTCAAAAACCTTCAATGCTACCGCCCAAATCGCAGCTAATATCAAACTAAGTAATAAAATTCGACTTTCAGCAGGGATAAATGCTGGAATTGAATCCTTGTCCGTAGATTGGAGTAAAGGCCGTATGCAAGATAGCGACGATCCTGCGATGATGACAAACATTGTCAATCGAATAAAACCAGTAGTTGGTGCAGGACTATATCTATATAGTGACAATTGGTATTTCGGAGCTTCAATCCCCAACTTTATAGAATATGACAGATATTCCGTATTAGAGGAACAAATGATTAATGGAAGATCTCATTTTAATTTCATTGGTGGGTATGTATTCCATTTCGAACATTTTAAACTAAAACCAACTGCCATGATCAAAATGGTTCAAGGTGCACCTATTAATTTTGATATATCACTGAATGCTCTGTTATATGATAAATTTACACTAGGAGCTGGTTTCCGTCATCGTGACGCCGTGAGTGCACATGCAGCTTATACAATTAATAAATCATTTATGATTGGCTACTCGTATGACTTTGGTATTTCAAAGTTACGTACCTACCACCAAGGATCACATGATATTATTTTAAAGTATATGTTATTGAATAAGGACAACGCTGGTCGTTCGGTTCGCTTCTTCTAAATCAACAAATTATGAAACAATTATTCTATATATTTTTTGTTCTATTGAGTTATAATATTTTAGCTCAAAGTGCACTTATCCAAGGAACAAATCACTACAATTTATTGAATTACCCAGAAGCAATTCAACAATTGGAAAATCATGTATCTAAAAAGGGAACTGATAATACAGCGGCAATTTTAATGCTTGCAGATAGTTATTATAACACAATGGATTACTCAAAAGCACGTTATAATTACAACATTGTATTTAAAAGTAACTCCAGTTTATTATCTGAAACCGATCTTATTAAATTCATAAATTCACTTAGAATAATAGGAGACGAAAAACAAGCAGATCTAATTTATGTGGAGTATTACGGCCCAACTAGTGAACGTGTTAAGATTTACAATTATCAAAAAATGAACTTAGATTCATTATTTTTTAGTGTGGAAAACATAAAATCACTTGGGATCAATACTCCTTCAGGCGATTTATGTGCGATTAAAAGCAAGGATGGTAAGACCTATTTTACTTCTAACAGAAGTAATAATAAGGAAATATACCCAGGAAATGGTCGCCCTTACATGAGCCTTTATGAAAGTACGTGGAATGAAAATTCTAATGAATTAAGTAATGTTAAAGAA
This sequence comes from Taishania sp., assembly GCA_045629585.1. Taxonomy (GTDB): domain Bacteria; phylum Bacteroidota; class Bacteroidia; order Flavobacteriales_D; family Crocinitomicaceae; genus Taishania. The sequence goes on from JAZQRM010000063.1 coordinate 31,968, forward strand.
ATAAAAACCGGCACGGATACTAAATTCAATGATGCAACTTTGGCATTTGGAGAAGATAACATCATATATATCAGTAGAAATTTTATTAATAAAAAAGGAAAACTAGAGGCTGGTAGAGGTGAAATTTCAAATCTTCAAATCTTACGTGGCCATTTGGATAATGGTGTGATTAAAGAATTAAAACCACTAGAATTTAATTCAAAAAAATTTAATTGCTCCCACCCCTATGTTTTTAACAATGGTAAATCTATGGTATTTTCCAGTGATATGCCTGGCGGGTTTGGCGGTCCTGATTTATACTATGTAGAAATATTTAAAGATGGGAGTACTTCCTCTCCACTAAATCTAGGTCCACGTATTAACACTGCCGGAAGAGAGGTTTTTCCCACTGTGTCAAATGACACATTGTATTACTCTTCAGATGGATTCTTTGGATTTGGAGGTCTAGACATCTACTTTTCAAATATTAGTGCAATAAAAAGTCCATCACTACCACTTAATATGGGGGAACCAATCAATAGTTCTAAAGACGATTTCCACTTTATCTGGACAGTAAATGATGAAAAGGCATTATTTTCATCGAATCGATTAGGTGGTAAAGGAGATGATGATATCTATAGTGTAAACATTGTTACAAAAAATAAAACAATTGATTACAATGGATTTACTACTTCTACACCAGAAGGTGTTAAATTAGAAGGTGTTAAAATTATTGTCCGTAATGAATTCAATGAAATAATAGCGGAAACAAAATCAGCTTCTGATGGATCTTATAATCTGCAATTGCCTAACTCATCGAATTTGTCAATCACATTTTCAAAACCTGATTACTCAACAGAGAAAATAAATATAACAACACCAAAGTCAGCAAATGAAGTGGAATTGGACGCCATGCTAACCAGCTACAAATCGATAACTACAAAATCTGAAATTGCGGGACTTGATCAAATAAAAATTGATCCTATCTATTTTGAATACGACGAAGCTGCCATAACAGAACAAGCAGAGGTAGAACTTAACAAAATTGTATTTGCAATGGAAAAATTCCCTCTAATAATTATAAAAATCGAATCACATACGGATGCGAGAGGAAAAGATGATTATAATCTTGCATTATCTGATAGAAGAGCAAAATCTACACGAGATTATATAATTGCTAAGGGAATAGACCCCGATCGGATTGTAAGCGCCATAGGCTACGGCGAAACAAGGCTATTGAACAAGTGCACAAATGGCTCTAAATGTTCAGAAAACGAACATGGAGTCAACCGTAGATCAAATTTTATTGTAATTTCAAAATAACAGTAATAAAAAAAGGGAAACGATTGTTTCCCTTTTTTTATGTGCCCACGACTGGACTCGAACCAGCACACCTGTTGGAACCACCCCCTCAAGATGGCGTGTCTACCAATTCCACCACGTGGGCATCTAATTTATAAGTGCAAATATACTATTTCTACTTAAAAAAGAAAGGTGGGATAAAGGAATCGTTAACTTTTTATAAAAACACCCTCATTTTTACTAAAAAACAATAAATAATATCCTTATTAACTCAAAATTAAGTTTATTTATATACTACTTAAGGATTCAAGTTATATATTTGTAACTATGAAAACACAGAATGAAGAAGGATATTACGCAATAGGTATTTACAGAGGAAAAACACATCATAATTTAGGAACATTGTGGAGAAGTGCTTTTGTACTTGGAGCAAAATTTATATTCACAATTGAGAACAAATACAAAAAACAAACCTCTGATGTCGTTAGAGCATGGTCGCGCATTCCCCTTTTTCATCATAAAACATTTGAAGACTTTGCAAACAACATCCCTTACGATTGTCAATTAGTAGGGATAGAACTCGATGATAATGCCACTTTTCTGCATGACTTTGAACATCCCAAAAGAGCAATCTACCTCTTAGGAGCTGAAGATGCTGGATTACCAGAACATGTAAAAGCACGCTGTCAACATATCATTAAATTACCTGGTAATTCATCTTTAAATGTAGGTGTTACAGGAGCGATTGTAATGCATGATAGAGTTAGCAAAATTCCAACGACATTACCACCACATCATAAAATGGATATTTAATCTAGAAATTCGATGAAATCAAAACTATTAACAACCATACTATTATTTCTTTTTTCAGCAGTTTCTGCTCAGGAAGTGTCGTTCAACGGAAAGATAGTCGACGTGAAAACAAACGAACCGATTATTGGTGCAACAATTTTAGTTAGAACAAACGAAATTACAGGAACAAAATCAGACGATCAAGGTTTATTTGATTTAATACTTCCTATGGGAAAGTACGAAATTGTTGTGCGCGCATTAGACTATGACAATTACGAAACAACTCTAACATTTAAAGGTGATACTACTTTAGTAATTGCATTAAAATCAAATAAAGTTGAAGAAATTGAAACCGTCATAGTTACTTCTAAAAAGGAAAATGAAAATGTTACGAAGGCAGGGATGAATGTTACAACACTCTCTCCAAAAGAGATTGAAACAATTCCCGTTATTTTTGGTGAAAAAGACATCTTAAAGACCTTACAACTTACACCAGGTGTTAAATCGGCAGGTGAAGGACAATCTGGTTTTTACGTTCGAGGTGGCGCAGCCGATCAAAATTTGGTCTTAATTGATGACGCACCAGTGTATAACCCCTCCCATTTATTAGGTTTTTTCTCTGTCTTTAACTCTGATGTAGTAAAAGATTTATCCCTATACAAAGCAGCCATACCAGCAGAATATGGAGGAAGAGCATCCTCCGTACTAGATGTTCGCGTAAGAGATGGAAATGATCAAAAATTTAATGCCTCAGGTGGAATTGGACTAATATCCTCACGTTTAGCCCTAGAAGGTCCAATCGTAAAAAATAGAGGTTCTTTCCTAATTGCCGGGAGACGAAGCTATGCTGACTTATTTTTAAAATTAGCTCCTGACAAAGCGATTAGAGATGCATCCCTTTATTTTTATGACTTAAATGCAAAAGCAAATTATAGAATAACAGATAAAGACCGCATTTATCTATCCGGATATTATGGCAAAGATAATTTTGCCTACAACAACTTCTTTGGCTTTAACTGGTCCAATTTAACCGGAACATTAAGATGGAATCGCATTATAAATGAACGCTTCTTTTCGAACACATCCTTCATTTACAGTAAATTTTACTATGGATTTGGAATTAATGTAGATCAGTTAGGAATTGATTTAAAAGCAAGTATTCAGGATTTAAATCTAAAACAAGATTTTCAGTACCGTCTAAACAAAAATAATGTGTTAAAATTTGGTGCAAATATAATCCACCATACATTCCAACCTGGAACTTTGACAACGACAGGGCAATCGGTTAATGAGAAAATAATTGACCCTAAATACGCTTTAGAAATAGGTGCCTATATTCAAAATGAACAATCAATTGGTAAACGTATAAACATGATGTACGGTTTACGATATGCTGGCTTTAATTATATGGGTAAGGGAACATCCTACACCTATGACGAAGATGGAAATCAAACATCAGCAGAGAAATATGGGAGCTGGAAAAGCATGAAATACTACAATGTTTTAGAACCTCGGTTATCTTTTGCATATCTTATATCTGAACGAAATTCAGTGAAAATCGGATACAACAGAAATGCACAATACCTTCACCAATTGAGTAATTCTACCACAAGTAGTCCAACCGATATCTGGGTTCCTTCATCAAACAATATAAAACCACAAATTGCAGATCAAGTTGCAGCAGGATACTACCATAATTTTAAGGACAATATGTATCAAACAAGTGTAGAAATATACTATAAGCATTTAAGTAATCAAATAGATTATAGAAATGGAGCTGGATTAACTTTAAATGAAAATATTGAAGGTGCATTACTCTATGGAATAGGCAGAGCTTACGGAATTGAATTTTTAGTGGAAAAGAAAAAAGGTAAATTTACAGGATGGATTTCCTACACATTAGCTCGCTCGAAAAGACAATTTGATGGAATTAACGGTGGAAAACCCTTCTCGGCAAGGCAAGACCGTATTCATGACATCGCTATTGTAGCAATGTACAGAGTAAATCGCGCAATTGCTTTATCTTCTAGCTTTGTTTACTACACAGGAGATGCGGTAACCTTCCCTGCTGGAAAATATACCATTGATGGAACAGCAATGCCTTATTATACGGAAAGAAACGGATATAGAATGCCCGATTACCATCGACTAGACCTTGGCTTAACTTGGTATTTCAAAGACCGTCCAAAAGTAGAACAAAGTTTAAACTTCTCGATCTACAATACTTATGCACGAAGAAACGCATATACAATCACATTTGAAGAAAGAGAAGACAACCCGAATGAAACAGTTGCTATTCAAACTTCTTTATTTAGAATGATACCTTCTATTACTTATAATTTTAAATTCAAATAACATGAAAGTTCATTTATTATTTTTTGGACTAATCACTTTATTATTTTCTTGTAAAAAAGAAATTAAGGTGGATTTAAATGATGCTAATCCTAAAATGGTAATTGTGGCAAATTTTGATGCCACTGATCAATATGTTAACGTACGAGTATCTAAGTCAGGAAGCTATTTCACACCTTACTCAGAAGAATTAATTAACAATGCTATTGTTACCATCTACGGACCTAACAATACTCCTTTCATCATTCCTACAGCAGGAAATGGAATTTACGAATCAGCTTATTCTGAAGTACAAATTGGAGCAACATATCGCATAACTGTTTCTGTGGATGGAGAACTTTTTGAAGCAACAAGTAAACTTATGCCAACCCTAATTGGAACAAACATATATGCAAATCCTTTTGTCGCAGGTGAAGTAGGTGGACCAAATTATATCATATCTTATTTCTACCAGGATTACCCTGGAGTAGGAAACTATTCCAAAGTGATTAAAACAGTAAATGGAATACGAAAAGACAAATTTGGTGAATTCTCCATTAACAGTGATGCTTTAACAGATGGTAATGAAGTCGCATTAACGGATATTGGCTTCTTTGAGGTGGGAGACACTGTAAGCTACGAAATTCAATCGATAAACGAAAAGACCTTTGACTATTACACGCAACTACAAAGTGGAACAAGTAGTAGCGCTGCAGCACAAGGCAACCCTGTTTATGTATGGAGCAATGATGCGCTAGGCTATTTTTCAGTATTCACAAAATCGACCTTGACAATAGTATTGGAATAGACAAAATACATAGAAAAGTAATTGCCCCATAAGAATACTTACGGGGCAATTACTTTTAAAGTATCTACAAGCTAATCTAAAGGATTAATCCACTTTTTCCCAAGTTTGAGTGCGGTAAAAAGGTCCAACATAACCGCGCAACTGCAATTTGTTTTTATCCTTTTCATCAATCCAAACCTTACACTTGTATACCTTTCCGTTTTCTGGATCTACAATAGTTCCGCCTTCCCACTCTTTACCGTTCCAGCTTAATCCACGAACAATTTGCATTCCTTCGATTGGTTTATCTTTACGATCATCTGTGCATTCTTTACAAACTGGATTAGCCTCACGTCCTTCTCTTGGATAAAGATGTACAATCTTACCATACAATTTACCGTCGTGCTTATACAATTCCACAACTGACTTCTTTTTACCTGTTTTGTCATCAATTGTATTCCATTTGCCTATGGCTGTTTGAGCAAATGATGCAATGCTTAATAAAGACATTGCAACTACCATTCCGATTTTCATAGCTTTCATTATTATTATACAGGATTAAATATAACAAAAAGCGTACAAATCTTTCTAATCTTTCCCTATTTCTAGAAAATTAACTAAAATTTCTTTTCCAAAATCACTTAAAATGGACTCTGGATGAAACTGCACTCCAAATAATTTAAGCGATACGGCCTCAATAGCCATCAAAACTTTGTGTTTAGAAATGGCTGTCGGTACCAAATAAGCAGGTAAGGTATCGGCATCCACTCTCCAACTATGATAAAGTCCTACATCAAATTCATTCGGTAAATTTTTAAATATACCATCTGAGTTTAAAATGTTAACTTTTTCTCGTTTTCCATGCTTTACAAATTCTTGATTTTCCAATTTCCCACCATTAACTTCCGCAATTGCTTGCATACCTAAGCAAACACCCAAAATTGGTTTTATTCCTTGAAAAAGCTTTATTATTTTAAATAAATTTGGTTGGTCCTTTGGTAAACCGGGTCCAGGAGAAAGAACTATCGCGTCCATACTATCTGCCATTCTAAAGTCCAATTCATCCACACGTTGCACAAAAACCTGAGCACCAAGATTCTCAAAATAATGCACTAAATTAAATGTAAAAGAATCATAGTTATCTACGATCAATACCTTCATTTGCTTTTATTCTTTAGATCTAATCCAAACTTGAGTTGAATAAAAAGGCCCTAAAGATCCACGAACATAAAGTTTATCTGGATTCTTTGGATCTAACCATATTTTTAAACCATATTCTTTTCCATGATCAGGATGTAATGCCTTTCCTTCGACCCAAGCTTCGCCATTCCATTTTAGATAGCGAAAAACCTCCATTCCTTGTACAGGTTGATTTTTTCGTTCATCAGTGCATTTTGCACATACTTTATTCACATCCATCCCTTTTACAGGATAAAGCTTTAAAATTTTACCGTGCAATTGATTACCCTTCTTATAAAATTCCATGGTAGATTCTTTTTGCCCTGTTTTATCATCAATAGTATCCCACTTCCCTACTACCGACTGAGCGGTAAGGTTAAATACGGTTGCAAAACACAACAAAAGTTGTACAAAACTATTTTTCATAGCTGTTAAATTGGTTTTATGTTTCAAATCTAAACTAATTGCTACTAAAAAGACAAGCCTAGATGAGTAATAATTCTTAAACTTGTACAAAATTACAAATATTACGACATGAAAAAAGCGATTCAAATAGAAGGTGCACCTCAACCTATCGCACCATATAGCCAAGCGATACAAGCTGGAAATCTTTTATTTGTAAGTGGACAAATCCCTAAAAATCCATATACAAATGAATTAAACATGCCAAATATTGAAGTGGCAACACGTCAAGTTTTGGATAACATCACAGAAATTTTAAAAGCAGCAGGAATTACACGTAACGAAGTTGTTAAATGCCAGGTTTTTTTAAAAGACATGAATGATTTCATTGCAATGAATGCTGTATATGGTGAGTATTTCACAGAAATGCCTCCAGCGCGTGAATGTGTACAAGTTGCAAAATTACCTAGCGATGTACCTGTTGAAATTTCTTGTATTGCAGTAATTCCTCAATAAAAAATTGGACAGACAAAATACATATCCTTATAAACTAAGTGTCATTATCGTTAATTACAACGTAGAGTTTTTTCTAGAACAATGTCTAAACTCTGTGAAAAAAGCGTTGAAAAATGTTAACGGAGAAGTTTTTATTGTTGATAATAATTCGATCGACAACTCAGTACAAATGGTTCGTAACCGTTTTCCAGAATACAACCTTATTGACAATAAAGAAAATCTTGGTTTTTCAAAAGCAAATAATCAAGCTATTCGAATATGTAATGGAGAATATGTCCTTTTATTAAATCCAGATACTGTTGTAGAAGAAGATACCTTTGAAAAAGTAGTGAAATTCATGGATGAAAATCCAGATGCAGGTGGATTAGGCGTACGTATGTTAGATGGAAAAGGAAACTTTCTCCCTGAATCAAAACGTGGATTACCAACACCAGCAGTTGCTTTTTACAAAATATTTGGTCTTGCTAGTATATTTCCAAAAAGTAAAAAATTTGGTCACTACCACTTAGGTTATTTAAGTGAATTTGAAACCAACGAATGTGAAATACTTTCTGGTGCGTTTATGCTAATGCGCCATGACGCTTTAGAAAAAGTAGGCCTTTTAGATGAAGCATTCTTTATGTATGGAGAGGATATCGATTTATCCTACCGAATCATAAAAGGTGGATACAAAAATTATTATTTTCCAGAAACAAGGATCATTCACTACAAAGGAGAAAGCACAAAAAAGAGCTCTGTCAATTATGTATTTGTTTTCTATCGAGCAATGGTCATTTTTGCAGAAAAACATTTCTCGAACAAACATGCCAAGCTTTTTTCATTGGTCATTAATTTGGCCATATACTTACGAGCTAGTTTAGCAATAATAACGAGATACGTTAAAAAGGCTTTTATTCCAGTATTAGATTTTACAATCTTAACGGCATTCTTATTTTTTTTAACCAACCAATGGTCGAACGAAAATATAGAGTTCCCACTTCATATTATAAAGTTTTCCATTCCAACTTATGTCATAATTTGGCTAATAAGCATTCTATATACAGGTGGATATGACAAACCAATTGAAATCAAAAAATCGGTCAGCGGAACATTGATTGGGACAATTATCATCCTTTCTATTTATGCATTACTACCAAAAGAATTTCAATTTTCAAGATTATTCATACTCGTTAGTGCATTCACAACGTTATTGTACTTCTTTATCTCACGTTTGCTTTTACACTTTACAATTAGTAAAGAATATGCTTTAAAGAACAGTATAAAAAAACGTTTTTTAATTGTTGGTGACAAGGAGGAGACAGCGCGAGTATCGAACGTATTAAAAGAATCTGCTCCACAAATTGATAATATTTTTCTAGCGAATGTTGGATCACAAAAAGAAGATTGGAGCGTTGGTACCATTCATCAATTGGACCAAATAACCCATATCCATAAAGTGGATGAGATTCTTTTTTGTGCAAAAAACACCACCGCTAGCGATATCATCGACTGGATGACCAAAATTGACAGCAGATCAATCGATTTTAAAATAGCTCAACCAGAAAGTCTTTACTTAATTGGAAGTAATTCTATTGACACTGCTGGAGATTTATATGTTTTAAACATAAATACAATCAGTACAAAAAGTAATATCCGTTTAAAACGAACTTTTGACTTACTGATTGGAATAATTGGTTTTATTCTTTCACCTATTTTAATTTGGTTTTACCAAAATAAAATTCAATTTATAAAAAATATGACGGCTCTTATCTTGGGTAAAAAATCAGTTGTGGGTTATATCCCAACACTCACAAAATCTGAATTACCAAAGATAAAACCAAGCATTATAAATCATTCTTCAACGAATGAACATAAAACCCAAACAAATATTGATCGATTAAATTTGATTTATGTCAGAGACTACACTTTACAGTTAGACATTAAAGCACTTTTTAAAAATTGGTCGCAATTAGATTCAGGCAATTAATTTGCGATGTTTGATAAACCGTTTTTTCAATTATTTTTGTAACGTTATATCAACACCGCTAGGAAAATAAATTATGGCAAGAGTAGAGATTAGACTCCCGAAAATGGGGGAAAGTGTTACTGAAGCAACCATTACAAATTGGTTAAAGAACGTTGGTGACAAAGTTCAATTAGACGAACCGTTAGTAGAAGTTGCTACAGACAAAGTAGACAACGAATTACCTTCAGAAGCTGAAGGGGTGTTAATTGAGCGTTTATTTGAAGTGGATCAAGTTGCGCAGGTTGGAGATGTTATTGCTATTCTTTCAACAGATGGTAGTGATACTCCGTCTGAAGAGCAAAAATCAACTTCTGATGCAGCAACACCTGTTGAACAAATCCAAAACACAGTAAATACAGCTGTTGAAACAGCTAATGCTGCAATTGATTTTGGAACAAGTGATAAGTTCTTCTCTCCTTTAGTGAAAAGTATTGCTGAGAAAGAAAGTATCTCCATTAATGAATTGGAGAAAATCAACGGAACAGGTCAAAATGGACGTGTTACCAAAAAAGATATTTTAGGATATTTGGAAAACCGAAGCACTGCCCCTACATCTTCAGCTGCGGTTACGACAACTCCTGCTCCTAAAGCAACAATTACACCTTCTGCCCCTGGAAGTGGTTTCTTAGCAAATATCAAAGAACCAATAGTTATTGCTAATCCAGGAGATGAAATCATCGAAATGGATCGTATGCGTAAGATCATTGCTGAACACATGGTAATGTCTTCTCACGTATCTCCGCACGTTACTTCATACGTCGAAGCAGATGTTACAAACATCGTAAACTGGAGAAATAAAGTTAAAGACGCTTACAAAAAACGCGAAGGTGAAAACATCACTTTCACACCTATATTTATGGAGGCAATCGTTAAAGCGATTAAAGACTTCCCCATGATTAATGTTTCCGTTAACGGCACTCAAATCATTAAACGTAAAGACATTAACATTGGTATGGCAACTGCCCTACCTTCAGGAAATTTAATTGTACCTGTTATTAAAAATGCAGATCGATTAAACTTAAATGGAATTACCAAAGCAGTTAATGCCTTAGCAAATAGTGCACGTAATAACGCTCTTAAACCAGAAGACATCCAAGGAGGTACTTATACAGTAACAAACGTAGGTACATTTGGTAATGTTATGGGTACACCAATTATCAATCAACCACAAGTAGCAATATTAGCATTAGGTGCAATTAGAAAAGTACCTGCTGTAATTGAAACTCCAGATGGTGATTTCATTGGAATACGCCAAAAAATGTTCCTTTCTCATTCCTACGATCATCGTGTTGTTGATGGGGCTTTGGGAGGTCAATTTGTGAGACGTGTAGCGGATTATTTAGAAGCATTTGATCCAAACCGCGAATTCTAATATTACAATAAATACCACTTACTTATGAAAACTCGTTCTTTGTTAGTTGTACTACTAACGTTATTTAGCGTTAGTGCTCGTGCTCAAAATTTTGATGAAATATCTATTCGCCAAATGGTGGATAAAGCACCCGAACAACAGTTAGTCGTTGAAGCCTCACGCATGATGCAGGAAAATTATTATTATTTTTCAGAAATCGCAGTAGATAAACTTCTAACCTTTCAACCGAACAGTTCAAATTATCATTACAGAAAAGGGTATATACAATTATATTCTGCAAGCAATTTCGATGATGCTATTAAACATCTCGAAATTGCTGCGCAGAAAGTAAACAATAACTATGATATGTACTCTCACAAGGAGACCGCTGCTCCGGCTGACGTTTACTATCATTTAGCAAAGGCTTATCATTGGAATGAACAATTAGATAAAGCTGAAGAATACTATAACTTATTTATTAGTACTTCTAGAAAGAAATCAGAGGTGCTACCAAAAGCACAATTAGGTTTACAGCAAGTTCAAATAGCTCGTAAAGAATTTTCATTACCTAAAAAATCAATCGTTACCAACCTCGGAAATGTAATTAACTCTCAATACGGGGATTACTCATCTGTAGTATCTTTAGATGGAAATTCATTGTACTACACATCAAGAAGACCTTGGGAAAATAACGAATCCGATACTTATAGAGACCCGATTTTCAATCACTTTACGGAAGACATCTTCTTAAGCGTGAAAGACGGTAATAAATGGCAAAGTCCGAACCGCATTCCTTTATGTATTCCTGAAAGAAACGAAGCCCCGATATCAGTAAGTATTGATGAAAGAAGAATCTACACTTACCAAGATTTAAGCGGTGGTGGAGATATTTACTTTTCAGATTTCAAAGACAATAAGTACCAAGAACTGAAGAAAGTTCAAACACCAGGATTAAATACTCCTTATTGGGAACCACATTGTTCCGTTACACCAGATGGCTTAAACATCTACTTTAGTTCTGATAGACCAGGTGGTTATGGGGGACGTGATTTATATCGTTTGGTTAAACTACCAAATGGCGAATGGAGTGCTCCAATTAATTTAGGTCCTGAAATAAATACCATTTATGATGAAGACGCACCATTTATCGCGATTGATAACAAAACAATGTATTTTTCTAGTAATGGTCCAAAAAGTATGGGTGGATTTGACGTTTTTGTGTCAATTAGAGACGAAAATAATTCATGGTCACCATCGATTAATTTAGGATCACCAATTAATAGTACAGGAGACGATATCTACTTTACAACTACCGCTAATGGTAAAAAAGCGTACCTAACTTCATTCCGAAAAAATGGTTATGGAGACAAAGACATTTATGAAATAGAAGATAATTTCCTTGGTGCAGAAAACATTGTTTTATTAAAAGGAAATCTACATAATTACACGCAAATCCCTTTAACTGACAGTGCACATGTAATACTAACATGTATTTCTTGTGACGGAAAACCTGAAAAAATATTACTACGCCAAAGAGATGGAGCATTTTTAAGATCAATTGAACCGTGTGCATCTTATCAAATCACTTTCATGAAAGATGAAAACACGCCTCTTTCAACACAACTGTTTAATACCGATTGTCAATCGAAGTTCTCTGAAGTATACAAAGAAGATTTCATCACTGATTACCAACTTACAGGTAAAATATTTGACCGAGCAACTTTAAATGCTTTAGAAAATGTAAAAGTTAAGATTATAAGTACTAAAACAGGTAAAGAGCATCAACAAGTATTGACAGATGAACAAGGGCATTTCCATTCAACTTATCTTTCTGACAAGAAATATGGTGATACCGTCGAAATTCAATTTAGTCTTGATAAGGATAAATATCTAAAACTTACCAATACATTTACAACCGTATTAGGGAAAGAGCAAAACATTTTTGTAGAATATCCTTTAGAAAAAATTGCTGTAGGAATAGATATTGCAACTGTCATTGAAATTAAACCAATTTATTTCGATTTGGATAAAGCTGAAATTAGACCTGATGCAAAAGTGGAACTTGATAAAATAGTTAACATCATGAATTCAAATTTAGGGATCGTGATTGAACTAGGGTCTCATACCGACTGTAGAGCAACAAAAGCTTATAACTTAAGTCTATCCGACAGACGTGCAAAAGCATCAGCTAACTACATAAAATCACGTATTAAAGATCCTTCACGTATTTATGGTAAAGGATACGGTGAATCCAAATTAGTAAACGATTGTCAATGTGAAGACGACTATGAAGTAGAGTGTACTGAAGAACAACACCAGGAAAATAGACGAACTGAATTTAAAATAGTCAAGTTTAAATAATTTAACTATTTTTGACTATAATTACATAACTACAAGGAGACTTTTTTAAGTCTCCTTTTTTGTTGTATTAGCTCTTCAATTTACTGAAAATAAACTGAAAAAGCTTAATTTGAATCACTTTATGACTACATTTTTACGACTCTCACTAATTCTAACTGCACTATTATCTGGTATTAGTTTTGCGCAAGAAGTAAACCAATCGTCTTGGACAGAGAATGGGGTTAAAGCTATAATTTCAAAATCAACAGAAGCTCAACTTGTAAACAATGCCTCAATGTACACACAAGAGGGTTATTTATATTTTGCTGAAATGATTGTTGACCGATTATTGGAGATCAATCCTGATAATGCAAATTACAATTACAGAAAGGGTTTCTTATTGTTGGAAACGCATAGAAAATATAATGAAGCAATTCCTTTTTTTATTAAAGCGACCAAAGATACCCATCGAGATGTGGATATGTTTTCGACTAGAGACAAACGTGCTCCAGCCGATGTATTTTACCATTTAGGACGCTGCTACCATTACGCTGAACAACTTGATTCGGCTGAAGTAAACTATCAGAAATTCTTACTGCAGACTTATAAAAAATCAGAATTAATACCCGAAGCACAACTTCGCTTAAAACAATTACAAGTTGCTAGAAAATTCATGGAAACACCAATTGAAATGTTATTAAAAAACATGGGGCCAAGTATTAATTCAGAATTACCTGAATATAGTTCTGTAATTTCATTTGACGGAACCGCTTTATATTTCACATCAAGACGTCCATGGTTCAACAATGAGACCGAACCATTCAAAGATCCTAAAATAAACCAATATCCAGAAGATGTATACGTATCCTACCTTGATTTTGACTCTACCTGGACAGAACCTGTTAGGTTATTATTTTGTGAGCCCAATATTAATGAGGCAACAATTGCAGTTTCTGTAGACGAAAGACGAATCTATGTATACGACGATCAAAAAGGTGGTGGTGATTTATTTTATTCAGACTTTAAGAACAATCGTTTTAATGAACTCATCCATCTTGACAACATGGAAATCAACACTCCCTCATGGGAACCTCATTGCATGGTCTCTAATGACGGGAAATATCTTTTTTTCTCTTCCGACCGTCCAGGTGGCTATGGAGGATTAGATATCTATGTTTGTATAAAACAAGAAAACGGAAGCTGGGGTGAACCTCTTAACATGGGGCCTGAAATTAATGGACCATTTGATGACGATTCTCCTTTCATTTCCATTTCAAACAATGAACTCTATTTTGCAACCAACGACGAGCGCTCAATGGGAGGATTTGACATTATGCTTGCTAGAAAAACAGCAGACACAACTTGGGGAAATCCCGAAAACTTAGGTTATCCATTCAATCGAACAAATGATGACCTTTACTATACAACAACGATTGATGGTTTACAAGGATTCCTCACATCATATAGAGACGAAGGCTATGGTGAAAAAGATCTATATCAAGTATTTAACAATTTAATAGAGATTTCACCTACAATCATTTTAGACGGAGTAATCGTAAATGAAGATAATACACCTTTACCAGAAGAAATTGAATTTGTTGTAAAAGTAAAATGTCTAGATTGTCCAACAACCGAGCATGATAGAACTGTATTTCCACGAGTAAGAGACGGCGTATTTATGTCTACTCTGCAACCCTGTAAAAAATATATCTTACAATACATTGACTTAGCAGACAACAAAATAATCGGTGAGGAAACATTTGAAACAGATTGTAGTAGCTTTACTAATGTATATAAACGCCTTGTTCTAAATACAAAAACCAGAGAGTTAACACAAGAAAAACCGATTGTTAACGATCTTGATACTCAAGAAGTCACAACAATAATGGACATAAATATCATTGCTTTTGAACAGCTCACTTTTAAACATTATTTCGATTATAACTCAAATAAGTTAAAATCAAAAACAGGTGATTTAAATAAATTCATAAAAGCGATAGAAAACCAACTAAAACAAGGAAGAAAACAAGTTTCTATAATTATCAACTCTTCAGCAAGTCAGGTACCAACCTATCAATTTAAAAACAATGAGGAATTGGCACATCTTCGTGCTGAAAACTTAAAATATGATTTGATAAACCATTTTCAAAACAAGAAGCTAGACAAACAGATAATAATTGTAATAGAAAACTTCGCAGTGGATGGACCTGAATATATAAATGACCCTTCTAATCATAAAAAATATAAGCCGTACCAATTGGTAAGTGCAAAAACCGAATAACAAATTATCCTCTATTTAATAGGGGATTTTTTTTTAATCACCTATCTTTAGCACAACAAAACAAATCAGTATGAAATTACAGTTGCAACGTCCTTTAGCCGTTTTTGATCTAGAAACAACCGGATTAGACGTAAGTAAAGATCGAATAGTAGAAATAGCCATAATTAAGGTTAATACAGATGGTACAACGGAAGAATACCACAAACGGATAAATCCAGAAATGATGATTTCCGAAGAATCTACCAGCATTCATGGTATCTCAAACGAAGACGTAAAAGACGCACCAACTTTCGCTGATTTGGCTCAAGAAATAGCTGATTTTATTGCTGACGCAGATTTAGCAGGATACAATTCTAATAAATTTGACATCCCTCTATTAGCTGAAGAACTCTTACGTGTTGGAAATTCATTCGATTTGTCAGTTAAACAATTTGTTGATGTGCAAAATATATTCCACAAAATGGAACAACGAACACTTGTAGCGGCATACAAATTTTACTGTGATGGCGATTTACAAAACGCACACAATGCAATGTATGATACCAAAGCAACTTGGGAAGTATTACAAGCACAGTTAGAAAAATATGAAAATTTAGAACCAACTATCAACCACTTAAGTCAGTTTACAAAGGCTGGAGCTACTGATCAACTCGATTTTGCAGGAAGAATTGCTCGTAATGAAAAAGGAGAAGCAATTTACAATTTTGGTAAACACAAAGGAAAAACAATTCGTGAGGTAAGTAAGATAGAGCCTGGTTATTACGGTTGGATGATTGATGCTAATTTCCCGCTATATACTAAACAAGTTTTGCAACGAGAAATGGAAGCAATAAAAAAGGAAAATGAAGCAAACAAGGTTAAATCCAAAATAGAAAATACCACACAAACACCTGCTAAAAAACCTTTTAAACAAAAGGAAGAAGACAATCTTTCCTTGGAAGATAAATTAAAAGCGTTACAAAATAAATTCAAGTAATCGATGAAAGTCATTTGTATTGGAAGAAATTTTGCTGCTCATGCAAAGGAAATGAATGCAGAAAAACCAACAGAACCGGTTTTCTTCTTAAAGCCTGACACGGCACTTTTAAGAGATAATGATCCTTTTTATTTACCGAACTTCAGTAATGATATACATTATGAATGTGAGCTTGTAATTCGCATTGATAAAGTTGGTAAAAATATACAAGAAAAGTTCGCGCACAAATACTACACTTCTTTTACACTTGGTGTTGATTTTACTGCACGTGACTTACAGCAAATTTGCAAAGAAAAAGGATTGCCTTGGGAACGGGCGAAAGCCTTTGACCATAGTGCTCCATTATCGAACCAACTATTAGCTGTAGATGATTACACCTTAAATGAACTAGAATTTCGTCTAGAAAAAAATGGAGTAATCGTTCAATCTGGAAATACAAAAGATTGGATTTTTAACCCGAATGAAATAATAAGTTACGTAAGTCAATATATGACTTTAAAAACAGGAGATTTAATATTCATGGGAACACCTGAAGGTGTCGGACCTGTTAAGGTAGGAGATCAATTAAAAGGATTTATAGGAGAAAAGGAAATGTTTAATTTCTCCATTAAGTAATCACTTCCCTTTAGCTTTCACGACAATTAACACCGTATGTAACATAATCTTAAAATCGAGCGCTAGCGTTCGATTTTTCATATACAGTAAATCGTATTTCATCCGTTGAACCATTTGATCTACGTTTTCTGCATAACCATATTTTACTTGTCCCCACGAGGTGATTCCTGGTCGAACTTTTGTCAATTGAATAAACTGCGGTGCAACAGCAGTAATTTGATCAATAAAGAATTGACGTTCAGGACGCGGACCAACCAAAGACATATCTCCTTTCAAAACATTGAAAAACTGAGGGAATTCATCTAAACGGAGTTTCCTCATTATCCTTCCAATCGGTGTGATTCGAGGGTCATGATCAGAAGATAATTGCGGACCAAGTTTTTCCGCATCTGTGTACATAGTTCTAAATTTTATAATCTTAAAGGATCTTCCTCCTTTCCCTATTCTCTCTTGAAAAAAGAAAATAGGACCATCCGAAGAAGTTTTTACCAAAATCATAAGTATGACATACAAAGGAATACAAATGATAATAGCAATAACTGAACACACTATATCAATACATCGTTTAATAAAAACTTGCCAAACCGGCATCACCTCAGCATTCAGTTCAAATAAAAGTGCGCCAAATATATTATTCGTCTTCACTTTTCCAGTCATCACATCAATCATTTCTGGTAGAATGTCAATGCGTATATCGCTCCCCTCCACTCTTGCTATAACATTTTGAAGAACCTCTATATCTTTTTGTGTAGCCGTAATAATTACACCTTCAACCTTTAGCTCACGCAGAATACGTTCTAAATCCTTTAATTCACCAATTTGATTTAACACCGAACTTTTAGGTTGACGGTCAAACGGAATGAAACCAATAATTTGGTGTCCACTTCCATTTTTCAAGGCATTTAGTTCTTCAAAAATTTCTTCAGACTGCTTTAAATCTCCTATTATCACAGTTTTAAAACCTGCCTTTCGAGAATGAATCTGCTTCACAATCAAGCTAACTTCAATCAAACGAATGGTTAAAAAAACGCTAAAATGTATTCCTAATAACCAAAGCATTATGTCATAATACTGTCGGTAATCAATAATATCATCATCGATGATTAATCCGAAAAATAAAATGATTCCTCCTAATAAAACGCCAAAAAAAGTTTGATTAAGAATCTTCATCCGATATAGTCGTCTAACGTCGGTATAAGTTCCTTGCATGGCAAAAATAAATAGCCAAAAAGCAGGGACTAAAAACAAACCTAAATAAAAGGAGGATGTAGTAATAAACTCGGATTGTTCAACAAGTGTTTTACGAATATAAAAAAACAGAGCCCATGCTATAAGAGCAGCTAACCAATCTAATACGAGAAATACGTAGGTTAATTTTCTTTTAGACATTATCTATAAACAACCTTTATGTTATCAATCATCACAATATCTTCTGAACGACCTTCGGTTAATCTAGCCTTAAATCCTTGCCAAAATATATATCCTCCACTTAAACGAACATTTTCCGTTATATCAACATAAAACTTCTTCCAAACCATCGTTGAAGGATCCTGCTCTCTTGCAGAATAATGAATATGATCCGTAATCGTTCCATCCGATTTTCCAGCTATTACGGAAGTTATGATTTTACTTGTACTACAATAATCAAATTCCAGAATCACCTTTGATCCAATCGTAAAACTCAATCCATCAGCCGTATAAACAGACCAATTATTCTGAGTGGAATTCAAATTCACTTGTCCAAAAATGTTATTCGGGTTATTGGGATCAATCATCTGTGAGATGGTCGCATTATTATCGGTACCGTTAGTTAGCTTAATACTCCCTGATTGAAAATCCTCAATCCAAAATTGAGTTCCATCAACATATCTAGTCGTTGGAGTTATACTCACCTGCTCACCTGGTACAAAATTTGCTGATTCGAAATAAGGTTCCAAATAAGGATGTTGAACTTTTGTGGCTGATACCCCATTCATTCGAACGGTTGGATACACAGCTACAACTAAAGCCTCTCCTTCAAACAAAACAGGAACTTTGCAAGGAAGTTCAAATATGCCAACAAACTTATCATTAATATATACCCAGCCTTCTGTGATATTTTCAGTAAGCTCACCCTCAGCTATTGTAGAATTATCCAGTAACTTAAACTTACTAACTTCTAAATAGACCGGAATTGCATTATTTTTAACACATCCACCTAAAAAAAGGCTAATTACAAAAAAAAGAATTGGTACTATTTTAAACATAGGTCTCATAACGCAAAATTCGCTCAATTATTGCATTATAGCAAAGCATTAGCCGTTTTTATTTTATCTAAAATCTGGTGGGCGACATCTAAAGCTCTGAAACCATCTTCCAAAGTAACGATTGGAGTTGTATTGTTGAAAATAGATTCTCCAAATGTTTTAATTTCTTCCCGAATTGCATTTGTCTCCTCAATAGTTGGTTTATCCAATAGAATCCGTTTGACAGGCTTATCATTCCCCATATCAAAAATCAAATCAAATGGTCCAGGATCTCCTTGAATCTCTTCCATTTGAACAACCTCTAATTCTTTCTCTAGATAATCAACAGAGATGTACGCATCTTTTTGAAAGAATCGGGACTTACGCATGTTTTTCAAGGAAATTCGACTTGCCGTTAAATTAGCCACACAACCATTATCAAATTCAATCCGCGCATTAGTAATGTCAGGAGTATCACTCACAACTGCCACACCTGAAGCGGAAACGCGCTTAACACCTGATTTAACTACACTTAGTATACTGTCTAAATCATGAATCATCAAATCTAAAACGACTGGTACATCGGTACCTCTTGGATTAAATTGAGCCAAACGATGTGTTTCGATGAACATAGGTCGATCTAGATATTCTTTTGCTGCGATAAAAGCAGGATTAAAACGTTCTACATGCCCCACCTGTACTTTAACGCCTGCTTCTTCAGCTAATAGCATTAAACTTTTCGCTTCTTCTATGGTTTCAGTAACTGGTTTCTCTATGAAAACATGTTTTGTTTTTCTTAATGCTAGACTTGCACATTCATAATGAGCAATCGTTGGTGTAACGATATCAACGCAATCAACAGCATCGATTAGTTCCTCCATTGAAAAAAATCTTTTAATCTCAAATTGTTCAATCACAGCTTGAGCATTTGCATCTGAAGGATCGAAAAACCCCACTAACTCAAACTGACTAGACAATTCTTTAATTAATCGAATATGAATCTTTCCAAGGTGTCCAGCACCCAATACTCCAATTTTTAGCATCTCTAATTCGTTTTCACAAATTTAATAAGCCCTTTTAAATGGAAATGAATTTGCCAACTCCACTTATCAACAAACATGCAAACAATTTCAGCAACCCAAGCTAAACACTGAAAATCAATGGATAAAGAAAAAACCTACATTGAAATTTATTTTTTTTTATTTTTTTTCGCCAAAAAGCATTGTGCATCCATAAAAAGCGCTTATATTTGCACTCGCAAACACGATAGAGCGTTTGAACAAAAAAGAATAAATGGTGGTTGTAGCTCAGTAGGTTAGAGCGCCGGATTGTGGTTCCGGAGGTCGTGGGTTCGAGACCCATCTCCCACCCTAAAAAAAAAGGATTCAGAAATGAATCCTTTTTTTTTGCATAATTTTGACAATAAGATTATGGAAAAACTCCACGTTCTTTATAAGTCATTTCAATTCGCTTAATCGCTACAATATAAGCCGCAGTTCTCCAATCTGTATTGTATTCCTCTCCAGCTTGTACAACGCGGTTAAAAGAAATTTTCATTTTCTGTTCCAATCTCCCTATCACCTCCTCCAATTGCCAAATTTCTCCATTCCTATTCTGAAGCCACTCAAAATAACTTCCAATAACACCACCTGAATTACATAATATATCAGGAATTATCACCACACCTCTCTTTAACAACTCTTCTTCACCTAAAGGATCTACAGGTCCATTAGCACCTTCAGCAATCACATCTGCTTTAATCATATCTGCATTTTGTGCAGTTATTTGTCCGCCAAGTGCGGCAGGAATTATTATATCTACATCAAGACCAAAAAAACCGCGTCCATCCATTTCAACTGCATCCGGGTAACCAGAAATGCCACCCTCATTGCCCTTTGCATACAATAACAAATCGTCTGGATCGATACCTGATGTATTGATTATTGTTCCTGTATGATCCTGAACGGCAATCAAAATAGCACCTTCTATTTTCATAAAATGAGCTGACCATTGCCCCACATTTCCAAAACCTTGCACGATGTATTTCTTACCTTCCAGTGATTCATTCTTCCATTTGGCCCACGATCGTAAAGTACAAACAACACCAAATCCAGTAGCCCTATCCCGACCTTCGAGTCCACCAGAACCGACAGGCTTCCCTGTTACAACATGTGAATATTTGGATCGTTGAGAAGGCTCTTTGGTAGACATATATGTATCTGCCATCCACGCCATAATTTGTGCATTCGTATTTACATCTGGAGCTGGAATATCATATTCAGGACCTATATTTTCTCCTAAGGCAAAAATAAAACGCCTAGAAATTCGCTCTAATTCACTATTCGTATAATTTTTCGGATCAATTTGAATTCCACCTTTCCCCCCACCATAAGGCAAACCAGCCAAAGACGTCTTCCAGGTCATCCAAATTGCCAAAGCACGCGCATCATTAATATCCACAGTAGGGTGATATCGTAATCCTCCTTTGTAAGGACCTAAGGCATTATTATGTTGAACACGATAACCTGTAAAAACCTCGATATGTCCATCATCCATACGTACAGGAAAATTGACGACAATTTCATTATTCGTTTGTTTTAAGATTGTACGAATATCGGTATCCAAAAGCATTAGATCAGCAGCTTTATCAAATTGTCGAAGGACACTCTCATACATACCAGGCATAACTTCTCCCATAAAAAGTATTTAAAATCAATAAAATATTGCTTTTAAATTAGCTTAATGTTGATGATATACAATAAAATAAAGCATTTATTTTTCTTCTTTTCTCTCTACAAAAAATATTTTATTATGCTTGCATTATATATTCACATCAAAATCACCCATGTATATATACTTTAAACAAAAAAAGGTGTAGATAACTTGAAATTGTTCTTTTCAAGTTAAACTACACCTTTTCGTTCTACTTCCCTCCACTTCACCTCACGAATTCAAACGTTCGTTCTTCACATGAAAGTAAAATTTTCATTATTTTTTATTTTCTCAAATAAACAAAACCTTTAAGAACTGAACCATCACCTTCAACGCTACCATCACCTCCTAATTGAAGGATATAATAATATGCACTTTCAGGTAATACTCCTTTACCAACAGTTATAGAACTTTCGGAATATCCTCCCCAATCATTCTGATAATCATCACTTTGATAGACCATTACCCCCCATCGATCAGCAACCCATAGTTTAGAGTTCGGGTACCTATCAAGATTAGGAATAACAAAGTAATCATTAACCCCATCTCCATTTGGACTAAAAGCCTCCGGAATATATAAGGCCGTATCACAATCATCTACAGTTAGACTTAAAAATGCTGTATATGCACATCCAAAAACCGTTTGAGCTGTTATAGCGTACTCACCTGCATCTTCAAGATTTACCTGCGGTATTATCAACAGATTACCAATTCCTAAATCCATTCCGTCTTTTCTCCAAATATAATTCACATCAATATTATCATTCACTTCTAAACGTACTTCTACATGATTACAAACACTTAGTGAAGCTTGCGAAGCAAATGATATTGTTGGCCTTGGATTGACGGTCACATCAAAGGAGTAAGTCGAAATATTACCACTTAAATCCTCCGCCTCAATCACAATCGTAGTAACCCCCAAGGAGAAGACTGTACCACTTTCATAATTACGAGTAACTCTTACGACCCCACACGCATCATAAATATTCTCTTCCCAAGTCGCAGGTAGTCCTTCACAAACCACATTAACCAAATCAGTAACCTCTATAACTGGCCCTTCTTGATCAACAACTGTAACTATAAACGAACACGTTAATTGATGATTATTTATATCTGAAACCGTGTATTCAACTGTAGTTTGCCCCACATTAAACAAAGATCCACTCTCAACATTAGATGATGTAGTCACTATAACATTACAATGAAGATCTACCTCAACAGGTGCAAAACTAACGATTGCTCGACACTCACCTACATCGGTATTTATGAGCGTGTCATTTGGACAAGTAATTGAAAAAGGAACTCCACTCACCTCGACTTCAAAAGTACATGTCGTCTGCATAATCGGTAAATCATCCGATAGTTGATAAACTATCGTCCTAGTTATCGTTGAAAAACCAATAGGAAACTCAGTAGTCAAGGAAGGTGAAAAATCAATACTTGTAATACCGCCTGTCGAAACACAACTACTTAACTCGTTAACAACATCTGAAGGTATTAAACCACCACATTCTCCATCATTTACTGTAAATGAAATATCACTCGGACATATTAACTGATCGTTAAAAGTACCCGTAACAATAACAGATGTCGTACAAGTTTCAAACGCATAAGTATAAACTATCTCACTAAAACCAACCGCAAACTGTTGAGGCGTTTTTAAATCAACTCCAAAATATTGATTAACATTACCTAGCGTATCGGTATGTGTAATCACAACTTCTGTCGCGGTATAATCAAATAATGAACTTTCATAAGTAACTAAAGCAATCGGTTCAGTCTCTCCCATACAATCTGCCGCATGAAGTTCAAAAACAGGGGGTAAACAGGTTGGAATTAAATAAACTGTCACACGGAAGCTACATGACACTACAGTATCACCTGTAATACTATAAGTAATGTCTGTTGTTCCAATCTCAAAACCATCACCTGGCTCAAAATCAGCAGATAAATTTGGTAAATATGCTGCACATACGGTAGGCACACTCCATGTTATTGGAACAGGCTCAGTTGTTGGTGCATAAACCACTATGTCATTAGGACAAGCAACGGCAGGAATACCTAACACGTTTACTTGAAATAAACAAACATCCGTATTTTCTTCACTAGGATTCGCATTAGGGAAAAGGTTATACACAATTGTTCGTGTCACACTGGTGATACCTAACGGCAAAGGTTCAGTAAGATCCTGTGAATAAACCAATGACTCAATTGAAGAACTATTAATACAACCATTCAATTCTGTAACATGAGATGATGACAATAATGCAGTACACTCTCCTCTAGCAGCATAAATAGTTGTATCACTCGGACAAATCAACTGTTCATTTAACGTACCTGTTACAATCACATTCGTTGTACATGTTCCAAAAACATAAGTGGAAATCACTTCACTGGTACCAACTGTAAACGGTTGTGCAATCTTGAGGTCAAGCCCAGTGTATTGATGCGTATTATCTAAAGTATCCGTGTGATTAACAACAACACTTGAAGGTGTGTAAGCATAAAGTGGACTAGAATTAGGAATCAAAGCTATTGGATCAGTTTGAGTCGCGCAATCCGTAGCTGATAAAACAACAGGAGAACTCGGACACAAAGGTGCATCCACAACTTCAACTGTAAATGAACACTGTGATCCAGGATAACCCATCACCTCACTTGTTACCGTTACCAAGCCTAAAGGAAAAGGCTCAGACAAAGGTCGAGAAGTTGTCAAATCAGATTGATAAGCTGGACAAGAAACAGTAGTCTCCCATGCAAAGCTTACACTTGTCTGACCAAATGGCGCTATTAAAACCGTATCATTTGGACAAGTCACCACTGGAATACCAATAACATTAACCTCAAAAGAACAAACATACTCCTCAAAATCGGAAGGATTACTAGAGAACAATGAATATTTAATCGTGCGGGTAATCGTTGTTGAACCAAGAGGTAACGAATCCGTTAAACTTGGACTAAAGACAATAGACTCTATCGTTACTGAAGCATCACAATGCGTAAGAGCTTCTTGATCTGAAGTCGATAATAACGCAGCACATCGTCCTGAAGCTGCTGTCACCGTGAAATCACTCGGACAAATCAACTGTTCATTTAACGTACCTGTTACAATCACATTCGTTGTACATGTTCCGAAAACATAGTTGGAAATCACTTCACTGGTACCAACTGTAAACGGTTGTGCAACCCGTAGATCCGCCCCTGTATACTGATGTGTACTACCTAAAACATCTGTGTGAGTAACCATCACACTTGAAGGTGAGTAACCATAAAGCGGACTAGAATATGGAATTAAAGCAATTGGAGCCGTTTGAGTCGCGCAATCCGTAGCTGATAGAACAACTGGTGATGT
This sequence comes from Taishania sp., assembly GCA_045629585.1. Lineage (GTDB taxonomy): Bacteria > Bacteroidota > Bacteroidia > Flavobacteriales_D > Crocinitomicaceae > Taishania. The sequence goes on from JAZQRM010000063.1 coordinate 57,113, forward strand.
TAAACAATCTGGTGTCTCAACAACAGTTACTTTAAAAAAACAGGAAGCGGTAGGTGTTCCTGTAAGACTATATGTAACAGTTGTTGCTTCCCCTTTAATAAAAGTCGAATTATGATTGGAAATCAAATTAGGTATGTAAATCGAACATTCGACACTTGCTTCATGATTATACTCAATAGTTGGGGCGGTCGTATATAAAACCGTATCTCGTGGACAGATTACCAATGGAATTCCTCCTACCTCAATATTAAAGACACATACTTCTTCTCTCGGTATCCCTGAACCATCCGCAAAGAGATTATAAGTTACCGTTCGGGTAATCGGATTACTACCGATGCCAAAAGGAACTGATAAATCTCGATCAAATTCAATTTGAACATCTGCTAGATCATCACACATTATTAAGTCATTGATTGTTGTTGGAGGAAGAGATGCATCACACCCTCCCAATGGAGTACTCAATAAAATTGAACCTGGACAAACTAGTTGATTACTCAAATCTCCAGTTACGTAAACATCTATTGTACACGTTCCAAAATCATAAGTAGACACAATCTCACTATGCCCAATCGTAAACTGTTGCGGAACATTCAATCCATTTGTGATTGAATAAGAAGTGATAACTCCTAAAGTATCCGTATGCGTAACCTCTACACTAATTGGCGTGAGTGAATACAGAGACGACGCTACAGTAATCAACTGAATAGGCTCCGATTTTATAGCACAATCTGTTGCTTGTAAAAATACTGGTGAACCACTACACACTGGGTCTTTGGTAATCTCAACAGCAAAAGTACACTCTTGATCTGTACCTCTAATCCAATATCTAACCTCTGTTTCTCCTATAGGGAATAAAGTATTCGGAGCTTTGGAACTTTGTAAGCTATAGCCGGGACTACAAAACTCCAATACAGGAGGCGTCCAAGTCACTAGAGTATCTGTACTACTTTCTGATACTGTAATTGCAATCGAAGGAGGACATACTAAAACAGGCACCGTTTCAATGACATTTACATCAAAATTACATGTGTATGTTTCGTTCGTTGACTGAGCTACATTAGGAAATTGACCTGATGGATACAAATCATATACTATTGTTCTGGTTATGGTATGAACCCCAACAGACAAAGAATCACTTAAAACGGGAGAATAAGAGACTGTAAAATCAGTTAAACACGCACCAAGATTCTCTTCATTTAAAAGAATTTTACATCTACCGTCAATAGTTCCTACAATGAGATCGGACGGACAAGCCATCTGTTCGTAAGCATCACCAACCACATCAACAACTGTCATACAAGTACCATACCCGTGATTCTCATAATTGGAAACAACAATACTCATTCCAATCGGAAAAACTTGAGGACTTAAAATATTACTAATCGTATAATTAACCTCATTACCTAATGTATCATAATGAGTAACATTAGTAGAAACTGGGGTAAGAGTATTTATATTAAAATCATGATCAAGAGGAACAACAGAAATTGGACTACTTAAATAATTACACCCCGTTAATTCCTGTTTAATGTATTCTGGAGGACAAGATTCATCTTGAGGCGGAAGCGACACATTTACATTAAAACGACAAGATACGTCTGTTCCACCCACTCGATAAATAACGGGATTAGTTCCGTACCTAAAATTACTATTAGGCTCTCTCGACGCTATTAAACTAAAATGTCCATTACAAGAGTTAAAAGTGGGTATTTCCCAAGTTACACCTGTAGCTATTGCAGTTCCAGGATCTGCGACAACAGAAATATCACT
>JAZQRM010000064.1:0-140721 GCA_045629585.1 Taishania sp.
TGTAGCACATCTATCTAATCAATTCAAAAAAATTACTGGTCTAACACCGTCATTCTATAAAAAATTAAAAAATAAAAGAAAGAAAAACCTAGAAAATCTTTAAGATCCTAATAAACTATGTTCTTATAGAAAAATAACTAGTGACAAACTTCAAATAGGAAGTTGATAGCTAACTTGAAATCATTAACTATACTACAATTCTACTGTTTATAAATACCAATCAGCGTTTCTGTAAAAGAATTTCTTTTGCACTACATGCAGTGTGGATAGTTTGAACTATTCAAGTACTTCTCTATTTGCAAACGTGCCAATAGATAACTCAAAGCAGATTCAGCTCCCTGGTTAAGATTTACATAATCCCGTTCCAAACCATCATAACATCCACTCGTACTTGGATTATAAATAATCTGATGCAGATGATTCTTTCCAAGAAACCAATCAAAAGCAATTTTCATCTGTATAAGATAATCCTCATCTTTTAAAACTTCATAAAATTTCGCTAAGGCAAGTATGGTGTATGCAACATCGATCGGTTGCTCAGCACCAATAGAAATAGAAGAGGTAGTAATTCCTTTATGGTGCCAATCTATAGTAGGTATTACTTCAATACCATTAATACCAAAAGTTTTCGAAAGTAGGAAATCAAAAGATGCCTTGGCGATGGTCTTGTAAATTAAGGAACCAGTACAAGAATAAGCACATAGCATTGCTTCTGGTATTACACTATTTGCATAAGTAAGATAAGGTTCAAACCATAACCATTCTTCATCCGAACCATTCGCATAAAGATCAACCAATCTATCTGCTAACTTCACTAATAATGCATCATCTCCCAAGGATTCATTCTTCGCATATCGGTATGACAAGCCCTTTATGGTAAATGCCATAGCACGTGGTGAAAATGTTTTATCACAACTTACCAAAGCGCTATCCATAAGGCAACCTGCTTTCTCAACTAAATCTAATGGCATAGAAGGCAGGGACACGAGATAGCCTAGCGCCCAAATTGCTCTTCCTCCTGAATCAGCTAAATCAGTTGTATAATTTTGAGCATCAAATTCCTTATCCTGAGTGACGTAATTCAGAAAATAGCCTTCAGGTTGAAAACAGTACAGAATGAAATTTAAGTATAGTTCAATATACTTAAGTATGTGCTCATCCAAGCTACTTTCATAGTATTGACACATAGCAATCATTGCACGCGCATTATCATCCAATGTATAACCCGAATCTGGATCTGGAGCATTAATTTTTGAAAATTGGAGCATTCCAAAATCGGTAGTCATTCGCTTGATGTGATCAAGATTTATTGGTGGTACAGTGTAAATCAATGAACTTTTATCAGTAGCCAATCTTTCGAACATTAACGCATGAGCAATTGCTGCATTCTCCCATGACGTGGATGCCATTTGATGAAGGCCATTTAAACTGATATTTGCTCTCAAGGTCTCATCTGATAGAAGGCGAATAACTGCGTCGGAAAGTTGAATTTCCTTATCAAAGTCTATAATTATTCCTGCATGATCTCCCAACACCTCAAGCGCGTGAGGAATAGGTGTAGCAACTACTGGACAACCACAGCTAACTGCATAAGAGAGCGTTCCACTCACCGCTTGTGCAGGATCTTTTGATGTGAATAGGTAAATATCCGTCAACTGCAAATATGCTAATAGTTCAGGAAGTGGTAAAAAGGAATTTATAAACCGAACATGTTGCGATATGTTCAATTCTTTAACTTTCTGCTGCAACAGGAATCGATATTTTTCTCCTTCACGTTTTAAAACGCTTGGATGTGTCTTCCCTATGATTAAGAATAAGACATCAGGATATAAATTAGTGATTTTTACTAACGCATCTAAAGTCGTCTCAATACCCTTTCTTTCACTCAAAAGACCAAAAGTAGAAAGTATGGTTTTGCCTGTTAGATGGTGCTTCTCCTTCAACACTGATTTAGCAATCGGTGAGACTAAATGCGTACCATGTGGTATAACGGAAACTTTCTCTTCAACTATGGAATAATCCGATATTAATATTTGCGCGGATGCATTTGTCATCACAATGATTTCATCAACATTATTGCAAATGTGCGCTACACTAACTTTTAGTGCACTATCAGGATTCGGTAGTACGGTGTGAAAAACTGTAATGATCGGTTTATCTATTTCAACTAAAAATTGATTAAAATCGACCTTTCTTTTATCAAATAAACCAAATTCATGTTGAATTAAAATACAATCAATACATGTACTGGTATTAATAAACATTGCCAAGTCAATAAATGCAGTAGCATGATCTGTATTAAGTACATAAGTAACTTCTTCTGAATAAGTATGATGCTCACCTTCGGATTCTAGTGCACAAATATGAATTTTAAATGATTGACCAAATTTACGAGTCAAAACATTTATTAGATCTTGTGAATAAGTAGCTATTCCACATTCGCGTGGTGGGTACGTAGTTAGTATGAAAATCCCATATCGTTGTCCATTATTTTTACAATCATCTATAAGCAAAACAGGGTTAACTAACTGATTTACTTCATTATTTGTGTGCAACATCTTTGTCATTTACGAAAGTTTAATAGTTCATTAAGTAGTGAAGGTAAATCTACTGAAGCGCATGCGATCCGCTCGTCTGCAGCTCCGTAATAGATATACAAGACTTCATCAAGCAATAGCGCGCCTGTTGGAAAACAAATATTATCGACCACGCCGTTGAGTTCCCATTCAGATTTAGGTGTAAATAGTGGATAAGGCAAACGTGATATCTCAATCTTTGGATTATCTAGATCTAGTAATGCAACACATGCAGAGTATATATTTCTTCCTTGAACTGTATACACTCCATGATAAATAATCAACCATCCATATTCTGTTTCAATGGGAGGACAGCCTCCTCCTACATAACTAAATTCATGTTTATACCTTGGTGATAGAAGGATATGATTCGTGAAATTCCGGAAATAGGTATGCCAAAATTTTTCGTTAAGGTCTTCAAGTTCATGTATTGATACAATCTGAATATCTGGTTTGACCCGGTGAATAAAGTGTATTTTCCCTTTAATCCTTCGTGGAAAAAAAATTACATTCTTGTCCCACATGTAGATATCCAATGGATCTCCAATTGACCTAACTAGCTCATTGTGTTGTTAATACCTTATAGTATCCAATTTATTCAGCGAAGTGATTAAGCGGAATTTCTCGTAATTAATTTGAGGAACAATTATACCCCTTTTCTCAAATTTCAATAGATCGCTTGATACCGCTAAAGCCCCTAAAGCAGTGATTCCATCGTAAGCAGTGTAGGTCAAGTAAAATAACTCATCTAACTTTGTAATTCGGGGGTCTTCCAGACCATGCGATTCATAATCAAATTCTGGTTGCAGAATGGGATGTTTTTTTCGATAAGAAACGACAAGTGGACTGTCCATTAAGCAATAGCCGATACTTGAATGATTGCGATTACCGACTGCTCTATAAAACAAATGTATTCGATTATTATCCATAATAATCGCTGGATTTAACACACCATTTCTCTCAAACAATTGATCGGTCTTGTTAACAATGATTCCTTCTCTTTTAACGCTAATCATAATTTTACCACAAAATATCTGGCAGGTTTTTAGTTATTAATAGTAACGGAGAAAATAGATGACATTATGACAATGTGTATGGTTGATTATTAACCCAGTGTTAAAAAAATTATACAGTCCCTAATGACATGGCTAGCAAATAAAGAATTAATAAAACAATGAAAAGGCAGGTTCCGAAAAACCTGCCCTTAAAACTACTACTGATTACATGTTTTCAGTTTGAGTTTTTTTGATAATGTTAATTACCTCTTCACGCTTTTTACTCAATCTACTTTCCATTCTATCAAGTAATTCATTTTCTTTTCCTGGCTCAAATTTCAGGTCAGCATTTGTCAACTGTGAAAATTTCTCTTGAAGTTGTTTTGATTGCACATCCCAATTACCGGTAATTTTGAAAGCCTCATTTTTTTTATTCTGATTGATATCCATAATTCTTTAGATTTAACTGTAACTGAATTGCTACCCTACAAATTTGGAACTAATTAATAGTTAATCTATTATATCCTTTTTCCTAAAGGTTACATCTATCCTACATTAACTAAATTTCAAATATTAATAAACGTTCTTCAGTTGTCTGCACCTCCCAGCAAAAAAACAATCCTGCCTACAAGGGTATACAAGCGCTGATTACATCACCGCCCTTGTAGCCACCGTTCTTGTAAGCTGTGCTCAGAATTCCGCTCTACTTACACCTCTACCTTATTTCCGTGGGTACCGCCGCATGTTAATGGGCTCGCCTGCTGGTCGCCTCGCACTACGGGCTTGTCACAGTTTTTGAGTATTCGTACCCAGGTCATGCGCCTTTCGTTCCTCCAGTTGCATCACCTTTTCGTACTTCGTTTAATATTTACGGGTAGTCAAGCGCGCTTGCTTGTTCCTCTTCGTTCCTCAAGCTGCTCGCCCTTGAAAAAGAATCTTTCATAGACTCAAAAACGTGCGCCAAGCCCTTGCCTAGTCAAGCTAGGGTGGTCGCCGGTGGTTCTTTCCGGCTTCCCTGCTCGGCTCAACTCGCAGACGGCTCGCGCGGTCGGCTAGCTTTTCTTCATTTCATTTCGTTGCTCCTGCGCCTCCCTTGCAAATCTTACTTCGAACCATCATTTCTTTAAAACCTACTTATTCTTACTTCGGATTAGAGGACTTATTTTTTTTAGATCTCACCTAAAGAACAAAAAAGTTTCGCAAAATTAGGCTATAGTTTTGTTACATCAAGGTCAAGCCCGTTGGGTTTTGGTTACACCAAAAAACCTTGCCTAATCAAAACTATACCCTCTAAAAAGGCTTTCTTTTTTTTCCTTTTTTCTTTTGGATAGATTTATTTGTTTGGTAAGTAGTAGTTTAAATACATCTCTTGAGAAATAAATACTACATTTAGTTTAATGAAAACTAATAACTACACGACTTTTTAACTAATCACTATGTCTGAAATAAGAATCAAAAGATTGTTAATTGAAAATTATAGATCTTTTAAAGATCGTGTAATATTTAACTTTCCAGATAAAGAGTACTTGAAACCAATATCAATTATTGGTTACAATAATAGTGGGAAAACTAATTTGCTAAACGCAATTTTATATTCTATTGGATATAAGTACACAACTAAAGAAACTTTCAATATAGATGATTTCTATAATAGAGATATCGAAAACGTTCCAGATATTGGTATACTATTAGAAAGTTCCATTGAAACAAAATATGATGGTAAACAAGCTAATTTGAACGGATATCAACTATTAGAAATTCAAATTGATGGTATTGAAATAGAAGGTGCTAAATTCAAAAGTATGGACCCAACAGGTCAAAATGAAAACTGGCAGGCATTTGGAGCACTAAAATATTACAATGTTTTTTATATTAATTTCCATAATATAAAAGAAGAGATAAAAACCAAAAAGACTAGTTGGGGTAATTTATCTACATTCTTAGCAAAACACATTCAAAAATTAGTAGAAACTGATTCAACTTTAGTAGATAAAAAAGATGAATTTAACAGACAAACAAAAGAAGCTACTGAAAATGTGCTTAGAGATTCACTCCTACAAAATTTTATCGAAAAAATTAGAGCAAATTATAGTTCTAATTTAAGAAACAATGATTGCCATGTTGAATTTGGGTTACCAAATTATGAAGACATTTTTCTACAAATGCTTTTTAAAATTGGTTTGAATGGAAGTTCAGAGAATTTGATTCCAATAGAACAATTTGGAGATGGCTTTATTTCAATGTTTGTAATGGCAGTAATACAAGCAATTGCAGAAACTAATACAGATGATAAATGTATTTTCTTATTTGAAGAACCTGAAAGTTTCTTACACGAAAACCATCAAGAATATTTTTACAAAATGGTTTTATGCCCATTAGCAAATAAAGGACATCAAGTAATTTACTCAACACATTCGGATAAAATGATCGATATTTTTGACACCAAAAGTATTATTCGTTTAGAGTTTGACGAAATAGAAAAAAGAACAATTTGTAAGTATAATAACTATATAGATGAGCCTAATTTTGAAAATATTGTTCAAATTGAAAATTTTAATAATTATATCAAATCTATAGAGCCTAATTTGAATAAAATTCTTTTCAGTAGAAAAGTTATTCTTGTGGAAGGTCCAAATGATTTGCTATGTTATAATTATGCTTTTGAGAAAATAATTTATGAATTAACTGGAGACTTAAATTTTTCTAAAGCCTATTTGAACTTCAGAAATATATCTATCTTGCCACATCATGGAAAAGCAACGGCTTTATATTTATTAAAATTATGTAAACATTTTGGATTAGATTATTTTCTAATAAATGATTTGGATATGCAAATCAATATAATTGAAGATTTACATTATTTTGAAACTTTGGAAGACTTAAAGGTTAGTGAATTATACTTGTTAGATGGAGGAGAAAATAGAAGTTCAACTTCAAAAGGAATTATTACTACAAATTATAATTTATTAAAAAATGCTGGTATTGATAAAATACATTTTAATATACCCAAACTTGAAAGAATCATAGGTTATGAAAATGATGATAAAAATAGTTTAGGAATATGGTATCGTCTACAAGAAATTGATAGTTTTGGTGACAACTTGATTCCACAAACTTTAACAAGTTTCATAGAATTAGATGTTATCTTAGAATTAGGAGAATTTATAAATAATAAGATTGTGAACTAAAAGTTGATTTAAAGTAACTGAACTAGTAGGTAAAACTAAATAATAAAAAAACGCAGCCCTCAAGCTGCGTTTACTATTTACGTTTAAAACGTTCCAAGAAATACTTTAACCCCTTTGACACCATAAAGCTGACAACTGCTCCTAAACTCGCCAATACGATCGTTTTAACGATGTCCTGTCCATCCACAGTAGCAAGTAAAGTAAATCCTGTTCCAACTACGGTACCGTGTAGGGTAGTGCTGTCACCAGGTAGGTTAGGGCTGGTCATCATCCGCTTCACTTTCGTAGCGCGCACGGATGGTTACACTAACACTTTCCTCTTGTTCGGTACTGTTGTTCTCAACGTCAACAGATACCGCAAGGGTAACTTCTTTTCCTAAATCCGTTCCAACCTTAAAAGGTGGCTTACGCTTGTAGGTTGCATTTACGATGGTTTGATTTTGATTGCTCATAATTTTCTGGGATTTAAAAGGGCAACATATTCCATTGCCCTTATAATTGATTACTAGTTTTCTTCGCTTTCGTCCTGTTCAACAATCGCTGTTTGACTAACGGCCGTCATCACTGCTCCAGCTGTCAACAGATACCCGGCAATTGAAGTAAACACTTCGGGCAGGGGTACTGGTGCTGTAGCTAACGATGCTCACATTGTCGCAGCTATTAAACCAACAGTTCTCACTTTCTTGAAGAAAGGCGGTGTTTTCTTGCTGCAACGTTTGACAACGCTTTGCAACTGATCAACAGAACTTTTATCCATTCGCTTTTCCATTTATGATGTTAAGCGGAATTAGCATTGCTATTTCTCAATTAAATGTGGATTTTTTATCTGTAGATACGGCAAATGTGACTTCTTTTTTCAATCTTAATTTCTTTGTGAATCTTGTCGTTTTTATACTTTTTGGTTGGGTGTCGAACCTACAAAAAAGAGAAAAAGAACCTTTTATTCTTGCCGTTTATTCGTCTTTGCGCGATTTAGTTAATGTTCTTGTGCCCGTTTTCTTTTTTGTTCTTGTATTTTTGATCGTAAAGAATGAAATAGATATTTATTTCTTGCAAAAAGCGGCAGCAGTTGAAAACAAAGTGGGTGAAGATTATGATTATCTATTTGTGCAAGTCTTCGATACTTTAAAAACGTATTGGACGCTTATTTACGGATTGTTTTATCTGACAGTGATTGGTTATTTGAACCAAAACAGATGGAATAAAATGGTCATCAGTCAAGTCAATGTTATCCTTCTTTCTATCGCGGTTATTTTATATTGTTCCAAAGGTTTAATGTTGATCGATGATTTTAGGAATTATTATTTTTCTTCAGAAGTTAAAGCGTATGAATTCAGTCGTTGGGTACTTGTGATTCCATATTTAGGATATGTTATTTTTACGGGAGCTTTACTTGTTTTGTACCGTTACTTTACGACTATTTTTAAAGAACAAATGAAAGGAATTATGATCGAATGGTTGTTTCATATTGTTATTTTGATTGTTAGTTCCTTTGAATTTAATTTTTGTTTAGGTCAATTAGGCGTTCATAGGCCCTTTGCTGCGATTAGTATTTTATGGGGTGCTTATGCTTTGGCGATTGTTATTTATGTTATTTTTAAGCGAAGTAAAACCAACCGAATTTTTGGAATTGCCCTTTTGGCTTTAACCGTTGGAAAGTTATTTTTTGTAGATATTGTTCATTTAAGTGCCATTTGGAAAACCGTAATATTCATTGGTTTAGGAGTTGTCTTGTTAATTGTTTCTTTTCTTTATAATAAGTACACGAAACAGATTGATAATGTGTCAGGCGAAATGGATGAAGGAGAAGGGAAATAAGAAGGGGTTATAATTGGCGTGTTAACAATTGATGTTTATGCATTTAAAACGTTTAATTATTTGATGTTAACAAAATTACATTGGTATTTATCGTATGTTAGAGATAACCAGTAGGTTGTGTTTTGGGATGAAGTGCTTGCTGGAATGAAAAAACGGAATTAGTTAGATGTAAAACGTTCGTTTATTTCAATGTAAAATCTTTATTAATAACAATTTATGAAAAGACAAGTACTTGGTTTCCTTATTATGATCATTAGTTATGCCTCTTTTAGTCAATGTACGGCCATTGCAGGTAGATATATCGACAAGTTATACGTTTGTGAAGTCGTAAAAGACGATGGAGTAAATTCCTGCGGATCATTTAAGGAACTTTATGACTTAAGTTTGTTGACTTAATATTGTCAATTTGTATTTTTAGGATAAAGCATTTGATTATGTATCGGTTATTTACTTTATTAGCGATTCTCTTGATTGTGATATCTTGTAAGAAAGATGAGTTTATTCCAGAAGATCCATCTTTGATTTATCCTGAAACCTTCCCTGCTTTTTATAGTGGTAATGGGATTTGGTTGGTGGATAAATTAGTGATTGAGAATCCGTCGAATCCTGCTCTGTCGAGCGAAATAATTGATGCTGGTACGCTTCATTTTTTTTCAGATTCATCATTGATTTTTAGACATATTGACAATACCGTTGATTCGTTTTATTATACAATTAACCAGAATAAATCTATACTTACTTTATTTAAAGGTGGTATTCTTTTTAGTAATTGTCCAGTAAGGTGGACGAATGCAAATAAGATGAATTTTTTGGTTCAATCGACAGATTGTGGAGTATCAGAGAATAAAACTTTTTATGTAACACGTTAATAGATATGATGATGAAGAAAATTGTACGGTTTTTATTCGCTTTGTGTATAGTGTTTTTGGGTTTCTCATGTAATAAAAAAGAAACTACAAATCCCAATTCACCCGTAAATTTCCTTCCAGTTTATTATGGTAGTGGAAACTGGAATATCGATCAATATATTTACTATCCATCAAACAGTAGTTCGCAAGCTGATACTATGACTAATTATGGTTCAATTCAGTTCGCGAACGATACTTTAGCCATCTTTACGTCAACAGGAGTAGCAGGAAGTCAAGTGTTGTATAGACTAAACGAAGACAAAAGTATGTTCATTCTAAATTTCGGTGCTGGTGATTATTTAAATGCACCTGTTAGCTGGTTTAATGCAAATAAGATGAGATTATCTTTCGTCGATGTTCAGGATACTGGTTCGTTTCAGCGTATATTTATATTATCTAGAGAGCAGTAGTCATTTATAGGCATAAAAAAAGGGAAGCTAATACTTCCCTTTGATATTTTATTGGACCACTACATTTACAGCGACCCATCCTTTAGCACTTTTTTCTTTTTCGAAGTTTGCACGTTTACCTTTTGCAGGCGTTCCACCTGTAATTTGGTTAAGGTGCATAAAGTAACTATTCTCGTCAGCGGTTTTGATAAAACCATAACCTTTAGCACTGTCGTAGAAATTTATTACTCCATTTAAGATAGAATCAGTTGGCAAGTCTTCTCTCTTTGGCACTCCAATCTCAATGTTACTAGCAATGATTTTTTGTTTTGCCTTTGGATCTGGTGGAGTATCTGATAACATGCCAAATTCATCAACATAAGCCATCATACTGTCTAAACCTCCACCAGGTGAAGTGTCCTTACGGTCGTTCTTGCGCATTAATTTTTCTTGTCTTTTTTGCGTCTTTTTTTTCTCGCGTTCTTTTTTATTATATGTTTCTGCCATAATGTTTTTAAATGAGTGTATTGTAAAGGTTGGTTAGTGTTCTGGGTGATGGTTCACTCCAAATTGCTTTAAAGTTTCAACATGTTCTTTTAAAGCACTACGAAAATTGATGTTCTCATAGTAAGGTATGTTATATTCCATTGCAGTTCTCTTTACAATCCTACTTAAATTCTTGTAATGAACGTGACATATATTTGGAAATAGATGGTGTTCTATTTGATTGGTTAATCCACCAAAAAGCCAAAATTGTATCTTGTTATCTGGTGAAAAGTTACTGGTTGTCATTAATTGGTGTATGTGCCAATTATTTGGTATTTCAACTTCGTTTATAGGTTGAGGAAAATCTGAAGTTGGTACGACGTGTGCCAACTGAAATACAACACTTAATAAAAAACCTGCAATTACATGTTTTACCAAGAAGCCAATAACAAACCAAATCCAGCCAATCTCACCAAATAATATTGGTAATATTAAAGAATAGCTAAAATAAAATATTTTTAAACCTGCGATTTTCATCATCGAAATCCGAAGTTCTTTATCAGTGGTTATTAGACCTTTTTTACGGTAGTTTAGCGCTTTTACAAAGTCTTTAGCAGTCACCCAGTACAATGTCAATATGGAGTAGAATAACCATACATATAGGTGCTGAAAACGATGTGCTTTATTTGATTCTTTGTGTGGTGAAAATTTTAATAGAGTTAATGGAGTGTTGATGTCTTCATCATGGCCATGAATGTTTGTGTATGTATGGTGAAGTACATTGTGTTGTATTCGCCACATTTCACTACTACAACCTAAAAAATCAAGCGTTGAACTCAAGAAAGTGTTTAATTTTTGATTTTTAGAGTATGCTCCATGATTGGCATCGTGCATAATACCCATTCCGATTCCAGCCATTCCAAGGCCACTAAATACGTACGCAATTATTACACCCAAAGGATTTTGGATACTACCAGTACATAAGAGGATCAAAGGAATGATGTAGATACCTAACATAAAGATTGTCTTTAGTACCATGTTAGGATTGGCTTTCTTAGACAGTTTGTTTAATCTAAAATAAAGATTAACTCGACGCTTTAGCGTATTTGAAAAATCATTTTCGATTGTTCTTGAGAAATGTAAATGTTTGATAGACGAAATGTATAAAATAAATAAAATATAACTGACTCTAACAGTTTATCTCTATTATAATAGTTAAATATAGAAGTGAGATAAAGCGTACTAGATTAAGTACAACGGAATAATCAATAAAATATTTTATTTAAACTAAAATAATAACACAAATATATATATAAAAATAGTTAAATCCTATTAAATCTTTTAACTGCTGCGTAACAGTTGTCAAGCTCGTCTGTTTAATTTTATTTTTTTTTGTGATTTTACAGCGTTTTAGTGTGATGGTATTATTTGTAATTATTATGAAACGACATGCGTAGATTTACATTGGTATTGACAAGAATAGCAAGTGTTTAACGATTAATCATATTTAATGAATCCATAACCAAATGAGTTGGTAGGCCAACGACATTGTTATACGATCCATTTATTGTGGTAATTGCTGCAGCTCCTATCCATTCTTGAATTCCATATGATCCTGCCTTGTCAAATGGTTCGTAGTTATCGATGTAAAAATTAATTTCAGTACTCGTAAGCTGTCTAAAAGTAACCTCAGTCACCTCATGGTTTATAATTATCTGGTCCCCTTGTATTAAACAAATACCTGTAATAACTTCATGTGTACGTGCCGATAAAGTTGATAACATTTTATATGCTTCTTCTTTATTTTTAGGTTTTCCATAAATTACACCATCTAGAGTTACTAGTGTGTCAGCTGTTAAGATGATTGTATCAAAAGAAACAAGCTCTTTAATAGCCAACGCTTTGTTTTTAGCGATGAAGGACGGGACTTCGTTTATTGCTAAAGTAGCTGGATAGCTTTCATCAATATTTGGGGCAATAATGTCAAAGTCCAAAGCTAATTCTTTCAATAATTGACTTCTTCTCGGAGATTTTGATCCTAAAATTATTTTCATGCTTTTAAAAATAGATAAAGGACTCCTAAGACCATTGCGAGTTTTAAAGCTTGCTTTATTGGTGGGATCCATTTATCAGATGGAAAGATAAGTGGTATTATCGCCATGCAACAAATGAGTGATGCGATTGTTAAAGGCCAAATTTTTTGAAGTTGTATACTCTCAAATTTTAGGGTTATTCCACTAATAAAGATGACAGGATATACCAACATTATTAAGCTAACAAGGCGTATTGTCGATGGAATTCCAATTATCATTGGGATTGTTTTTGCATGAATCACTTGATCACCCTTGATGTCTTCAGCGTCTTTCACAATTTCTCTTGCTAGATTTAATAAAAAACCTATAAATGCAAACCAAAATATAACATCCAACTTGCGAAGGTATAAGTGTCCGAAATGGTGATCTATAGCTCTAAAATCATAATTTTTAAACCCAAAAGGAATATAATATACCGTCATAAAAATCACCAAAACGATTAATGAGGCAATAACAATATTTCCAATGAGTGGAATTTTCTTTAACCATACGGAATACCACCAAAGTGTAGCAGTTGAAATGGTGTGAATTATTAATATAACCCAAGTGCCAAGAACGAAAAGGAAATATATACCTCCAATTATTCCAATACAATTAAATATCCAGTGTAAAACAATAGCCCAACGGCGTTTAATGTATTTACCAATTACAACGCTTTCAGGTCTATTAATTCGATCTGCTCGGATATCAAAATAATCATTAATAACATTACCTCCTGCTGCTATAAATACTGTTGTTAAAATTAATATCCATAGATTAAAGTGTTCTTGAAAGTTACTTGTGAATACGACCAAATAGTCGACTACCCCCAACATTGTAATCACGATAATGAGTAAATTTATGAAACGTATTAATCGAAAAACAGGGAGCATAGTTTCTTTATTATTTAATTATACGGTATTCTGTTCGTCTATTGGACTGATGAGCCGCCTCTTTTTCTTTGTCTGAACCAAATTTAGAAATTTGTTCATCTGTATAAAGCGGTTTGCTTTCGCCATAGCCTTTCGCTGAAATTCGAGATGGATTGATTCCTTTGTTTACTAAATAAGACACGACAGAGTCTGCTCGTTTTTGTGACAGGATCATATTTTCTTTTTCATCACCACGAGTATCCGTATGACCTCCAATTTCGATTTTAACTGAATTGTTTTTGTTCAAGAAATCAACAAGTTTATTTAATTCAACATAAGATTCAGGTCTTAAAGTCGCTTGTGCTAAATCGAAAAAGACATTATTCAAAGTGACCGGAATTTCTGTATTGATTGGAACCATCGGTACATTCATGTGCACTGCTTCTTGGTTGTCAACAACTTTCATGTTGAAATTTTCTGAAAAGAAAAGGTAACCAGGTAAAGAAACGTTTAATGCATATTCTTTATTTGTTGGTAAGGAAACCATAAATTGACCATTTGTTTTGTCTGAATAGGAGAGGATTACTTGTTTACCTGTTTCTAAGTCAATTAATTCAAATTGTGCGTATAAAGGCAAGCTCGTTATTGCATCATAAACAGTTCCGTCGAAATATAAGGTTTTTATAGGACGCAGGTGTTCAGGCATTTCAAATTGGTAAATGTCTAAATCGCCATATCCTCCTTTTCGGTTTGATGCAAAATAAGCGACTGTTCCGGTAGGATCAACCATTAATGAATTTTCATCATATTTTGTATTTATTGGATAACCTAAATTGATGGGTAGTGACCAAGTTCCATCCTCTTGTAATCGACACATGTACAAATCAGAACCACCCAAGCCGATATGACCTCTAGAGGCAAAATATAACGTCTTTCCATCTGGATGAATCAGTACGGATTCTTCTAAATCTGGTGTGTTGATATAATTGGGTAACGGTTTTCCGGCAGACCAATTTCCATCGTCACCTAATGTACTAACGTAAATGTCAGAGTTTGGTGCCTCTCCTGGTCTACTAACTCGACGTATATAATAAAGTGTTTTTCCATCTGACGACAAAGAGGGTTGTGACTCCCACAAACTTGTATTTACCTTTCCTGGGAGGTTAATAGGGTCAAGCCATCTAGAGCCGAGTCGTTTGGTGTAAAAAAGATCACAAGATCCCCAGCCTTCTCGTCCTGGACCATATTTCCCTGATTCATCTGCACATGCAACAAATATTAAAGTACGTCCATCTGCACTGATAGTTGGTGCGCCCTCGTTATTTACTGTATTGATATTTCCTGGCATGGGTATCGCTTCTCTCCATTGTCCATCCTCTCCTTTAGTGGTGTAAAAGAAATCTTCTTGCATACCTGCCGGAGCTGCTTTATCTTTTATTCGTCTCGTAAATAAAATGGTTTTCCCATCCACGGTTATCGTTGGGAAATATTCAGGGTCGGCAGTATTAATCGCTGGTCCCATATTAATAGGTTCAATACTATACGCTTTAGCCATAGATTGAATACTGAAATCATTTTGTAGAATTAAACGATTTGCTTGGGCTAGTAACTCAGGATTAGCGGCTCTGTTTTGGACAAAGCGTTCTAGATAAGGATTGGAAGATTGATATTCACCTGAAAGTGCGAGCGCTCTTCCTAAATAAAAGTACGTAATTCCTGATGGAGAATGTTTAGGGTTGATTTCTAATGCTTTTTGATAATGTTTTGCAGCTCGATCAAAGGCATTATATTTTTCATAATATTCAGCTATCAATAAGTGAGGTTCCCAAAATAATGGGTCTTTTTCAATGGCTTTATTTGCCAATTCAATTCCTGCTCGATAATTAGGAATACGATATTGTTGATCTATACTTAAGTTAGGGGCTCTAAGAGCATCCTCAAAAAGACTAATTGCCTTTTTGTTTTTTGTCGAATATTTTTGACTTCCGTATTGAGCAGTGGATGAACAAGAAAAAAGCAAAAAAAAGAGTATTACAGTATAGTATCGCATAGAGGACATGTGTTTAAGGGATGTCTAAATATTTATGTGTTTGCAAAGACAATTTCCATTTTGGATTTTCTTTGATGTAAGCAATTATTAAAGGCAAGAATCGTTCCTTTTTGTCCCATTCCGTTTGTAAGTAGAGCAAACAAGTAGGGGTGACCTTTGAAGCATGTTCTTCGGCCCATGCAAAATCAGATGGATGACTAATAACAATTTTTAGTTCGTGAGCCATTTCATATGCTTGCTCAACAGGAGCTTTGAATTTTTTAGGTGAAAAACAATACCAATCTAAAGGTTTGATCAATTTATTTGTGCCTGAAGTCTCCATTGCTACCTCAATTCCTTTTTCTTGTAACGCGCTTATTAGATGTTGGATATCATATAACGTAGGTTCTCCTCCTGTTATTACACAAAAGGCACAATTACTTTTTATAACTTCTTCAACAAGGAAATCAATTTTAATAAGTGGGTGTATGGAAACGTCCCAGCTTTCTTTAACGTCACACCAAACACAGCCCACATCACAGCCTGCTAAACGAATGAAGTAAGCCGCACGACCAGAATGTTTCCCTTCTCCTTGTAATGTATAAAAGTGTTCCATTACAGGAAGTTCAATTGCGGTGTTTAATTTGGGTTGTTGCACGTTTTATATGTATTTTACTTCAAAAATAAGCATTATCTATAAACAGACCTCTTTCGTCGAAAATTTGTTCAGTCAGACAATTCTTTTTTTTTGTATAATGTCTTGTTATTGTTGGGGATGTATGTGGTTGTTGGGTGTGTCGCTGATTATACTGTTTTTTCTTTTTGTGTTAAAACATGGTTCTCGTTTGTAGTGAATGATTACATTTGCCTCATAAAATTTCATTGTATGAAAAGAATTTTTACTTTAGTTGCTGCAGCTACCTTAGCTTTTGGAGCAACAGCGCAACAACCTAACATGCCTCAGTTATTAAATGGAGGTTTTGAAGATTGGCAAAATGTTTCTGGCGGTTCAGAGCCAAATCACTGGAATAGCTTCTTAACAGCTTCTGGTTCTTTCACCTCGTTTGGTGCAAATCAGATTTCGGTGCAAAACGGAGGGCGTCCAGGGTCTACTGGTTCAAAGTTCTTAAAAATGTGGTCAAGAAGTGTACTTAGTTTGAATGCAAACGGTAACATTACTACAGGACGTATTAACATGGGAAGTACAAGTGCAGCTAATGAGGCGAATCACGCATATACGGACCGTTCAAATCCAGATTTCCATCAAACAATGACGGCTCGTCCAGATTCAATTGTTTTCTGGGCAAAATATAACCCAACGGGAGGAAATGCAAACTCAAGAGCACGTATAGCTGCAACAATTCATGGTGATGTAAATTTTATTGATCCTGAAAGATCAAATCAAAATTCGTTTGTAGTTGGTAAGGCGATTCACAACTTTAACAAAACAAATGATCAATGGGTACGATTTTCAGTACCTTTTGATTACAGTTTCCCTTCAAATGACCCACTTTATATTTTGATTACATTAACAACGTGTGAAACACCTGGTGGATGTGGCTCTTCAGATGAGTTATTTATTGATGATATAGAGTTGATTTACTCTTATATTACAGCAAATAATGACGTGTACACGATTAATCAAGGTGATAATGTAAACATTTCTAACCCAACAACAGGTGTGTTAGCAAATGATGTAGCTTTTAATACAACAATTGATCCTACAACTATAGAGATTATTCAAGCACCAGCGAATGGAGCTATTAATACATTGGCGGGAAGTTTGATTTATTTACCTCGTCAAGGATTCTATGGAACTGAGACTTTCCGTTACCGTGTTTCTGATGTAGATGGTAGACACACTTCTGAAGCGGTTGTTACAGTTAATGTTAACTACGTTCCAGTAGCTGAAAATACAGATGTTGCAATCTTAGACGATGCTGCTATCGTTTATCCAGGTGTGGTTGCTCACATTGATGTTTTAGCAAATGATTTCGTTGCTGCTGATTATGAATTCAATATGAGTTCTTTTGAAATTGTTAGAGCGCCACAAATCGGGACAGCTACAATAAATGAAAGTAATATGATTGTTTATCAATCTAATGGTACTTCTTCAGGATCTGATTCTCTACAATACCGTATTTGTGATAATCAAACGACTCCATCTTGTGGAACGGCATACTTACGTATTCAGTTAGATTTCTCTAGCGTTGAAAATACAGTATTCAGTGACTTAGTATTGTTTACAAATAATGATCGTTTATTCTTCAAAGGTTCAAATCTTGAAGGTGCAAACTATTCTATTTACACAACTTCAGGTTCATTGGTAGCTAGTGGTGCCGTTGATACTTCAGTTGAATTTAATGTTAGTACTGGTGTATATCTTGTTGAAATCACTGCTGCAAATGGTGAAACAAGAAAACGTATTATCAAGCAATAATTAAAAATATTCATTATTTTTGTGGGTCGTCTTTTTATTAAGGCGACCTTTTTTTTGAATTATGAAAATATTTCTAAGCCTATTATTTATTTGTTCGCTTACTGGATTGGTAAGCGCTCAAACAGCAATGATTAAAGGAACTGTTGTTGATGAAAACAAACAACCGCTTTTTGGAGCTACTATTGTTTATCGTAAAGACGTAACCATTGGGACCTATACAGAGGAAGATGGAACATTTAGTCTTGAAGTTCCAGTTGGTCCAGGACTATTAATTTGTAAATTCGCTGGTTTACTTTCAGATACTTTGCATTTTAACATCACCGCTGATGAAGAAAGAAATGTTAGCTTTCAATTACAAGAATTTAAAAGTAAGGAAATTGAAGGTGTGCAAATCGTTGCAAGACGAAATGATATTCCTGTGTCAGAACAAACAATTTCTTTACAAATTCTACGACCTGAATTAATTGAAAA
Organism: Taishania sp.; assembly: GCA_045629585.1. Lineage (GTDB taxonomy): Bacteria > Bacteroidota > Bacteroidia > Flavobacteriales_D > Crocinitomicaceae > Taishania. Next base: position 18,245 of record JAZQRM010000064.1, read on the forward strand.
TCGTAATACACGATCTGTTGAAACAGTTTTGGATCAAACTCCAGGTTTAAACATTTTGGATGGTGAACCTCAAATACGCGGGGGAAGTGGTTTTACAGGTGGAGTAGGATCGAAAGTTACCATTTTTGTGGATGATATGCCAATGCTATCTGGTGATGCTGGACGACCTGAATGGCAATTCATCCCAGTTGAAAATATTTCTCAAATCGAAGTGGTGAAGGGTGCCGCGAGTGTGCTTTCAGGAACACAAGCGATGTCTGGATCTATTCATATTAGAACAGCCTATCCTACAGCAACTCCTACAACAAAAGTTAATGTTTATTCTGGTTTCTATTCAAATCCAAACGAACCCAATGCTAAGTGGTGGACAGGTGCTCCATTAATTGCTGGAGCTAATGTTTTACATTCTCAAAAATTTGGGAATTTAGATGTCGTTTTGGGAGCAAATCTTAATTATGACCACAACTATATAGGACCTCCAAAAACGGATGAATTGGTTATGGACTCTATATCCAATTTTACGAATAAACAAATGTCGTCAAAGCGCGCACGAATCAATTTTAATATTCGATATAGAAGTAAAAGATATAAAGGATTAAGCTATGGTGTGAATGGTAACTTTATGTATCAAGAACAACCTTTAGCAATGGCGTGGTTAAATGATTCTAGTGGATTGTTTAGAGGTTATCCAGGAGCTGTATTCTTGCAAAATCAATTTATTTTCCATGTCGATCCTTTTGTCACTTTACTGACAGGTGCAAACGGAAAGCACTATTTCCGTTCCCGAGTGATGCACTCTGATTCAAAGATGACAGGACGACAAGATACACGTACAACGACTTATTATGCAGAATATATGTTTAATAATAAGATTGTTCGTTTAAAGGATCTAAATTTCACTGGAGGATTAACCGCAATGTATGTGAACAGTTTTGCAACGATGTACGTGGGGTCGGGATCACCCGAAAATAATTTTTTAAATGCATCGGGTTATGTACAGCTCGAAAAGAAATTTATGGATGTACTGCAAGTTAATATTGGTGGTCGTTTGGAACATTATAACATGAATGGAACGGAAAAAGATTTACAACCAATATTCCGAGCAGGAGCAAATCTTAAAATTGCGCAAGAGTCCTACTTTAGAGCTTCTTTTGGTCAAGGATTTCGTTTCCCGACTATTACTGAACGCTATATTCGAACAGGAATTGGTGCTTTTGGGGTATTTGCGAATCCTGAGTTGAAATCTGAAAAGTCTTGGAATGCAGAAGTTGGATTCAAACAAGGTATAAAGATCGGAAACGTGATGGGATATTTTGACCTAGCAGGATTCTGGTCGCATTATTCTAATACAATAGAATACTTATTTGGATTCTGGGGAACTTCGTTTACAGATATTCAAAATACGTTTGGGTTTAAGTTTGTGAACACAGGAGAATCTCGTGTTCTAGGTATTGACGCATCTTTTACTGGTAAAGCTGATTTGGGTAAAAAAGCAGAAGCAATGTACATGATTGGTTACAATTATATTTTACCTCAAACATTAAATCCTGATCTTATTTATGCTTCGGATTCATTAGGACGTGATTATAGTTATAACACCACATCTTTACATGCAGATGAAAGTAAAGCGAGTAACAATTTATTGAAATACCGTTTCCAACATTCTTTTAAAGCTGATTTGGAATTTACATTGTATAAAAAAATTGGTTTAGGAGGTTCAGTTAAATTCTTCTCTAAATTAGAAAATATGGACGGTGTGTTAAAGGATTTTGAAGACGCAACGGCTGGACCATTTATGCAATCAATACGTTATATTGAGTATTTCTTAGAGAAAAATAAAGACAAATGGATATTTGATGTACGTGTTTCTTACAAATTTAATGATACACATAAATTATCTTTAGTTTGTAATAACTTATTAAACAAAACGTATTCACTTCGACCTTTAAGAATAGAATCTCCAAGAACCTTAATGTTACAATATACCATGAAGTTCGAAGGGAAACAAAAGGATAAAGATGTACCAAAAGTGTAGCAGATATTATTTAAAAAAGAAAAGGGAGCATTTTTGAAGTGCTCCCTTTTTATTTGACTTTATTTGATGAATTTTTGTTGTAGGATTCCTTGTTCAGAATGTAATTCTAGTAGATAAATACCAGAATGTAATTCGGTCGTAGAAATAGTCTTAGAGCCATCTATCTGGTCTGCTAAAAGTATTCGACCATTGATATCACGAATCGATATTTCGCCTTTTAATTCACTCGTTATCGTTAGATAATCTTGGACAGGATTAGGATATAATTTAAATAATTGATTAATCTTTTCAATGGTAAGTACACCTTGATGAATTACTCCAACACCATTTAAGTCAAAACCTGATGATGCAAAAGGAGTTGGAAATAATTCGTTAATAATTCTTCCTTGTGAATCGTAGGAGGCGTAATCTGGATTTATACTACCTACAACATCTATTAGACGAACATGTGTGATGTTTTGTAAATCAATACCAGTTGAGTCAATCAAATCTTCTAAATCAAATGGCGTACCAAATCCAACACGGTATTTACCCGCTAAATTGTGAATGTAGGTTGGGTCAACAGTACCGAATCCATGAATCTGTGTTTCTGTTTGGGTTTCTGAGTAGTTAGGAAATCGTACAAAATGTTCACCATCACTTGATACTTCGACAAAAGCGAGTTCCAAGAAATAATCAGTAACACCATTTTCAAAAACAGCGAAATCTGCACCTTCACCATTTTTTATAGGTCGATCAAAGGTTAGTGTGATACGACCGCCATCACCTAGTGAAATGCTGTTTGTGGCAACTCCATCAGCAGCTCCAAGGGCATTTGTAATTTCTCCATGATCTGCATACCCGAAAGAGGTGTCATCAATCTGTTGTAATCCTCTCTCAATTGTTCCATTAGTTGCCCATGCAGTAAATAGTGGACTGTCTTTCGGTATGGCTGTGGAGCCGGGTTGTCCTGCAGCTGGTGCGTAGGATTGATTGAAAGCCCAGAATGGACTTAATATTAAAAATGGTAGTATTTTATTCATAAATGATAGATTTTGTTGGACATAATCCTGTATTGTATTTGGATATTAACTCACCTGATCGATTAAAAATGGAGATATATCCCATGTTCGTAAAGCCAACAGCATCGTAGCAAATAATTTGTTGACGAATTGGATCATATTGAATGTTATATAAAGTGTGAAAGAGATTTGTTGGTATAAAATTCATTTGTTCAAATGATCTATTTTCACAGTTTAGTAAATGTAGAGCGGTCGTTGAGTAATTGGATTGTAACACTAAAATATTTGCGCCCATTCGTTCGATTTTAGTCGGATTTACGGCATAATTGGTGTCCACTTGATAGGTATTTGCTAAAAGTCTTGTTAATTGCGTTGTATAAGCATTTATATTTTTAGAGGTGATGACATATAAATTTCCTTGATTGTCAAATACTGCTGGACCAGGATTTTTACCGACAGTAATTTTACGTGTTTCTACTAATGAATTCATGTCTATTATACTAATCGTTGAATCTACATTTGGATAGTTTAAACCACCTGTATTCGACACGTATAATTGATTGTCTTTAACCAATAAAGCTTCCGGGTTTGACCCAACACGTATCCGCTGAAGGAGTGTAAAGTTAACGGTGTCAAGTACATCAACATACCCGTCAAAGCATGAAACAAACACTTTACCGTCGAATGCACGAATTTCTCTAGGTTGTTTTGGGACGCTATTTTCAATCATATTGATTTGTGAAATGGATTCACCAGTGTTGGCATCTAAAATCTCCAAGGTACTTGATGTGGATACCGTAATATATAATTTGGTACCATAGCGGATGATATCATTTGCAACGTCACCGAGTAAGCGTCCATTCTTTTGTTCAAATATTTGACTGTTTGTTTTTGTAGTAGAAAGATCTATCCAAGATAGGGATGCGTTGTTTTGTTGAAACAAGCCTTCGTTTACCACAAGAAGTCCATTTTTGAATGTTTCGATTGCAGGAGTTTCTTCTAATTGTTCTTTTTTACAAGATACAATCATCAGGACTGCGAGAAAGGAGACGATTATTTTATAAAAATGCATAGACAAAAGTAAATTGAATTTGGCGTCCAGGCATAACGTAGTTTTTTACGTAAGCATACTGAACATTTGTAATGTTTTTGAGATTGAGTTGTAATTTTATGCTGTTGTTTTTATCAATCTTAAAATTGCTAAACAGACTCCAATCCAAGGTGTAGAAGTCATCGACTAAGTTTGAAGTGATATTTTGATTTAAAGCATAGCGCTCAGAACAGTAATAAGTTGAGATACGTGTGCCTATTGTCTTAAAAAGAAAAGAAAAGTCTAAATTAAGAACGTGTTGTGGACTGTACGCGATGATATTTTTGTACGTAGGTCCATTTGGGTCGGAGAAATCTCTTGAGGCTTGGTAAGTGTAATTGAATATGGATTGAATGCTAAATCCTTTTCCTAAATCTTTACTAAATGACAAGATGGTTTCCAACCCATTTATTTTATTTTTCCCAATATTTTGGATGGACCATACAAAGGTGTTTTTAGTCGGAATACTTAAAATCATGTTATCGACAATTTGATGGTATCCAGCAAATTGTAAGCCGAAGTAGGTCTTTTTTGAGTCAAAAATAGTATATGAAAATGAAGCTGAAAATTGATGCGCATCTTCTGGCTTTAAAGTGTTGCTTCCGATGTTATTATAATACAATTCATTAAAGGAAGGGGGACGAAAAGAATTACGGTAATAGGTAACGAATGTTAAAGGTTTGATGATCTTCCATCTTGCTTCAACAAATGGCGTGAACTTAGATATATTCTCACCTGAATTACCCGTTCTGTTTATTTCTTGAATAAATTGATGACCAATTTGAGCTATGAAGCTTACATTTTCTAGGTAATAAGTTGCTTTCAAATAGCTTAATACTTGATTTCTCACAGGACGTGCCGTAAGACTATTTGTAGAACGCAATTGACTGTTTATCCATTCACTTCCAGCGTTAAGGACAAATCGTTTAAGAATGGAGTAGGAGAGGTTTAATCCTAAATCATTGATGCCATTACGATAGTCATTAATTAAAACCCCTTCTGCATTTAAGTAATGAGGATCTACATAATGCAGGCTATCGACAATTCTTGAATAATAAACTCGATAATTTATTTTTTTTATCGTTCCCTTATAATCTGTTCTTAAATTAAATGAAGTTGTACTTAAGCGTTGTTTGATATAGGGATTATATAATACTACAGCCCCAGGCACACCTTGGGAAGTGGATGTATATTCCAAGAAAGTGTTAATCTTGTGACTTTTGTGCGGGCTATAACTAAAATTTATACCACCATTGATATCCATAAAATCATTATTCGTTCTTTCCCCCTTGATAGGCGTCTGATAATTCATGAATTCATAGGGATAGGAACCTTCGGCTTTTCTGTATTTTATAAAACCACTTCCATAGAATTTTTTGGATCCTGATTTCAGTATAAATTGATTATCAGTGTAGTTCCAACTTCCAAATTTACTGACGATTCGTTGTTGCAGCGGAATACGAGGTGCAACAGCTTGAAAAGATTTCAATATGATTGCATTACCACTTAATTGAGCTGTAACAGGAACGTAAAGTTCGCTATTTCCTCCTCTCTGAACGATAACCTCTTCAATATTATCAAGGTGATAGTTTGCTAAATTTGCTTGTCCAGTTTGTGGATTTATTTGTTGGAATCCATCCACAACGAGCGTGGTATGTTGCCCATTTAGTCCTCTAATGTTAACGGTCTTTAGGCCACCTAATCCACCAAATGATTTTACTTGTGCACCAGGGATTTTACGCATTAATTCACCTAAATCATCTGGTTGCATCATTTCAATCGTTGCTCGATCAATACTTATATTCGAAGAGTCTACATTGAGACGCGACAAACGAGCACCAGAAATGTGTACTTCATCCAATTGTTCGGATTGAATTGTATCTTTTTTCTCTTGAGCAAATAAGCTAAAAGAAAGAAGAAAAAGAAGAAGTACACTTAGATTTTGCATTCTATAGTTTATGAATACGTTCGCTTTTTTTTCCTTGCTTTGTTTCTAGTTCTAGAATGTAAGTTCCAGCAGGTAAATCTGTCAAATCAATGGCTGTATGTTGTCCTGATTGAATTATTTTACTAGCTAAATTCATTAAATTCCAACTTTCAAAAATTCCAGATATTTTTACAACATCTTTTGTAGGATTTGGGAATGTTCGTAATTGTTGAGTCTGTAGCTGTGCAGTTGATAAATTAGCCGTTTCCAGAAGAACGTTGTCTAAAGCAAAGTAAGCTGGATTATTCATTCCCCATTCTCCCATATCCGAAGATTCAAATGAACAATGTATTGCTTTTATAACTTCATTTTCAATTTCAGGAAATTCAACTGTTAGCCAGTTTGTCAGGATGTAATCTTGGGTATCATCCTCAAACCTAAAATCAGCCAAATAAATTTCTTTTATCGTGGATAATTGTGTTCCATCCATTAATTCAAAAGTCAATAATAGTCGAAAGAAGTCAGCGCCGTTTGTTCCGTCTTCTATTCCAGCAGCATTTAAGGGGGAACCAAATTGTTTAGCAAAAGGATCACCATTTTGCATGGTTAAAGCTCCATAAGTGGTATTGGTAACTCGCATAGACCGCAGATAGCTTGGGTTGTGCAAGACGATTGATCCATTACTGTACATTATAGCATATTGATTAGAGTTATCTCCTCCATTTGTTATGGACGCATATTGATTGCTATAATCACCACTTGTATTGTTTTGTATGTTAGAAATTGCAAATCCCATCCAGGAGGACCATGCTGGTGTATAATCATTAATTACATTCAAATAATCACCTCTTAAAGTGTCATTTGGCTGTGTACCAATTAAGAATCCACTGTTAGAAAGTTCAAAAGATTCAAACGTTTCTGTTAGCATTTGTGCTGAAACTGTTGATGAAATTATTGTTGCTAGAACAATCGTGTAAATTTTCTTCATGCTTTTAAAAAATATCAATTGTATTTAAAAGTGAAAAAAATCAGATGTGATAGAAAGAGATTATGGAGGTATAGTACATCCCCACAACGTCCGACTTTAATCTGAAGTCCTTCGTTTAGCTTAATTTAAAGTATTCTGACTCACACCAACTTGACTTCGCCTTCCCATGCTTCGCACAGTGACTTTTTAGTCAATTTAACAGTGTTTACAGCTGCAGATACAGTTTTGGATTTACACCAAATTCCTTTCTATTTTAAGCTGCGCAAATATACAAGTAATTCGCTTTGATTGTATCTATTAACGTTTGGTTTATTCGAAAAAGATGATTTTCAGTGTTAAAAAAAATCCTTATTCAGTAATAAGTGATAAAAAAAGTAATCGTAAGTAAATCTTTTATGGGGTCAACTAATTGTTTGTTAATGTCTTGAGTGTTTTTGTGAGGTGGTTAGTTTTATGTTTGTTTAGTATTTGTGGAAATAAAGCAATACTTTCGTTTAGTACGCATGAGAAACTACTGATCAACACAACCTACTACTGTGATTATTCTTGTAATAATAAGGTTATGGTTATATTTCATGAATACGTATTAATAAGTAATGGAAAATGGGGAAAGCCAGCAATTAATTGTTGGCTTTTTTATGCAATATGTTTTTAAGGTGTAAGGTTTAACTTAACTTTCACTTTTTATTTTTTTATAAAATTCTTTCTAGCCGTAATTTTGCAGAAAGAATTATAATGAGAAAGCAAAAGGTTATTCATTTTTTATCGAATCAATTTCCGAATTATTTTGGTACTAAAATATATAACACAATACTAACTCCTCAGGTTAAAAAAATCCGTCCACATGAGACGGATATTCTCAACACGGCCCAAAAGTTTTCTAGATTTATTTTGGGATATGAAATTCAATTGTATAAGTGGGGAAACGGTAGTCAAATTATTCTCCTTGTACATGGTTGGGAGGGTCACGCTGGGAATTTTGCAGATATCATTGATGCACTACCTTTAGATCAATACACCGTTTATTCGTATGATGCACCTGGCCATGGGAGTAGTTCTGGTGGCGAAGAGATAATGTTTGATTTTCAGTTAGTAGCAAAGGAAGTAATCGAACAGTTGAAGGTGAAAAAGATTATTTCTCACTCCTTTGGTAGTGTAGCCACTTCTTATTCGCTTGCACAAATGCCTAATTATGAATTGGAAAAGTGTGTGATGATTACAACTCCAAGTTCATTTATTGCAAATGTTAATATTCAATGTGCTAAATTAGGACTGAGTCATAAAGCGATTAGACAATTCTATGGGCAAGTTGCCAAAAAGCATAATGTTAATGTTAATCAGCTCAATGTTTCTATGTTTGTAAAGGATATAAAAGTCCAAAATGCTTTGATTTTACATGATGTGAATGATCGAATAATTCCGTTTTCAGAATCGGAAAAGGTTGCCAATAATTGGACTAATGCACAATTAGTTTCGATAAAAGATACTGGGCATTTTAGGATATTACGAACACCTGAAGTGACTAGTCAAGTTATTGATTTTTTAAAGGATTAAGTTCTGTATAAGTGTACTTTACTCCATATTCATCTAATTCGACTGTTTTTGTAAATTTAAGTTTTTCGAGTAGTGCAATAGCTTTGTGATTTTGGCTTGACGTTTCTGCCCAAATTGTTGTTAATCCTATTTTTTTTATTCCAAATTCTATCGCGAGTTGCAGCGCTTCGGTCATCAATCCTTTACCTTGATATTGCGGAAGTAAAATACACCCTAGTTCACCTTTTCTCTCTGCAAATGCACGGTAATAGCCGCAGGTCCCAACGATCACATTGGAAGGGCGGTGTATAATTACCCAATGAATCGAGTTGCCAGATTGATAATCAACATTTATTTTTTCTTGCATTTTTGCGCCTTCTTCGAAGTTTGTTGCTTTAACTCCATCATAAAAGGAAATAGGAATTAGGTTTTCAATATCTGTTGATTCTACTAGGCGTAAAAGTAGGGTGTCACTTGATAGTGTAGGGGGGATATTGTATGGAGGAAGATTCATCTATTTTCGAATAAATTAATTTCATTTATTTAGTGATAAACCATTGATAGGTCATCTCAATCATCATTTTCCAACCATCGATTTGGGGGTGATTGGATAGATTAAATGAATGATCAGCTTCATCAATCATTTTTAAATCAACTGTTTTTCCTTTTGAAAGTAAGGATGCGTAGACAATTTTTGCGGATTCAGGGTGGACAGCAGTATCAGTTGTTCCTTGTACTATCAAAATATTGCCATCGTAGGTTTTTAATTCGTCAATAACAGAAGTAGACAACATGGATGACCATCTTAGAAGGTTAAACCCATAAATTTCTTGTCCGTGTTGGTTGGGTCAGCTTCAATATCTTTCCAAACGTTTGTTAGTAGAGCTATTCTTTCTGCGGTTGTACTGGAAGTATATTCGTCTGAATTAAAGAAAGTTTCTTCTTCTGCAAATTTATATAAGCTAAAGAGTTGAGATGGGCCTTCACCTGCGATAATTGCTACGTGTGAAATCTGTGCTTGTAAATCATTTGCAATTTTAGCAGCTACTATTCCACCTTCGGAATGGCCCGCAAGCAAAATTTTACTTTTATCGATATTATTGTTAGTTACTACGTATTCTATAGCTTGTTTGATCGTTTCACATCGGGATTGTAAGGAGTAATTTTTTTGAAATTTAATAGATTCTTCTTGTTTTAAATATTGGGTGTCTGGTTTTTCTATTACTAATATCCGAAATCGATTATTTGCAATTTTAAACCAACTTGTTTGTCCTGCTGTTGACCGTATCTGACCTTGATGATCTTGAAAAACCGAACTCCATCCCGAACCGTTAATGTAAACTACCAATGGTAAGTCTTCGGTTTTATCAGTCGTTGTTAGATAAAAAGTTATGGTGTCATCAATATGTGTCAATTCATACTTTTGGAAAGATGAATTAGGTATAGAGGCTATGTTTATTTGTTGGCCGTACGTAAGATGTGTAATAATAAAAAGCAGTAGTGGGAATGTTTTTTTCATTTTTTGTTCAAATTTAGTATGCTTTTGATTAGACGTATTGTTTTAAATAAAAGTTGTTTCAACGTTTCAAAATGGTTAAATAGATACTAAGTTTTAGTTTGTTTTGGCTATATTATTCAATGCGCAAGCCATTTTCAATCCGATGATCTGTTGTTAAAAGTGTTACATCTTTTCCATTAACTGCTCCTAATATTAAGCACTCACTTATTTTATTTGCGATTTGTTTCGGAGGGAAGTTAATTACAGCAACTACCTGTTTTCCTATTAGATCGATGGGTAAATAAAATTCTGTTATTTGAGCTGATGTTTTCTTCATTCCGATCTCACCAAAATCAATTGTCAATAGATAGGCTGGATTTTTTGCTTCTTTAAAAACTTCCGCTTTTAGAATTGTTCCCACTCGCATTTCAATTTTTGAAAAATCGTTCCAAGAAATGGTTTCATTTGGATTATTCACATATAAGAAAGTATTGTTAATGTATAGAAACTAAAATGTTTGATCTATATAATATAGTAAAGTAGCAATTGTTGCAGCCCCTAGTTCAAGCTCTCTTTTGTTGACACTTTCGAAAACATCACTAGGTGCATGATGGAAATCAAAATAACGTTGTGAATCGGGTACAAAACCAAACAATGAGATAGCAGGATAGTATTTTTTCAAGGGATTGATATCTACACCTCCATAACCTTTTTCCAAATAATGGATATCATAAGGTTTGAAAGGTTTTTGGAGGGATTGTAAAAAAGCGAAAGAAGATGGAGGACCGTCAACTGTAAAACCTCTTGGGACAAATCCTCCGCGGTCACTTTCAATAGCAGCAATGTGCTTTTCGCCAAGTTCAGAAACCCATTGGGCATAGCCTTCACCTCCTTTATTTCCGTTTTCTTCATTCATAAAGAAGACAACTCGCAAAGTATGTTTTGGACGATATCCTAATGCTTGAAATATTCGCAATGCTTCCAGTGTGTGTATAACACCAGCACCATCATCATGAGCTCCTTCTCCAGTGTCCCAAGAATCTAAATGACCACCAACAGATATGATTTCATTTGGATGGGTACTTCCTTTCATTTCACCTATTACGTTAAAAGATGGTCGCATTCCTTTATCTTCACAATCCATTTCCATTACTAAATCAGCTGCTTGAGTCGCTAATATAGAACTCAACCATTCTGCGTCTTTAGTGGAAATTGCAGCTGCTGGTATTCTTGTCACATCGGGTGAATATACCATACTTCCTGTATGGGGATGATGATCTAAAGGTAAACCAACGGATCGAATGATAACAGCTAATGCTCCTAATTTAGATGCTTCAATTGCCCCTCTCCCACGAATAGCGACACAGCCTCCATAAGCGTTAAAAGTTTGAATATCTTGTTCATTCATAGGTTGATTTAAAAACACAATTTTATCCTTAACTTGTTCTAATTTTGCTTTTTTAAGATCCTCGATATGATTAAACTCTACAATAGGAGCTTGAAGAATACCATTTGTTCCAATAGACCCTCCTAAGGCCAAAAGATTTAATTTGTGTAAAGGCTGGTTATTGGTTTTTATCCATCCTGATTCTTTTGTGCCTCTTACCCAATAAGGTACTTCTATTGGTTGTAGATAAACTGTGTCGAAGGCATAGCTTTTCATTAAATCTTCTGACCATTCAACTGCCATTTGTGCTTGAGCTGAACCAGATAGTCTAGCACCTATATTCTTACATAAATAGCGGAGATTCTCATAGGCATGCCCATTACTTAAAGCCTCATTATAAATGTCTTTTATAAAGATGGAATCCTTTTTTGTTTGTAACAAAGGACTTGTACTTTTTTGAGCGTTTACTAGTCCAGTTGAAAGTAGTGATAATGCAAATAGAAGCTGTTTCATAATTCGTAATTTCTGTTTTAAAAATACAAATTAAGTGTGAATAGAGGGGAACAAAAAAAGGAACACTTACGTGTCCCTTTAAATTATAATAATTCTTCGATTATTCGATCCATTGTGTAGCCTTCTGCCTCGGCTCTGTAATTCCTTACTAATCGGTGTCGCAGAATAGGTTTAGCTACTGCTTGCACATCTTCAATATCCGGTGTGTATTTACCTTTTAGAGCTGCGTGACATTTAGCTCCAAGGATTAGGTTTTGCGAAGCACGTGGTCCAGCACCCCATGAAATATATCTCTTGGTCAATTCTGTAGCATATGGAGAGTTTAATCGTGTTTTAGCAACTAATTTGACAGCGTATTCTAAGACATTTTCAGCTACTGGAATACGTCTGATTAATTCTTGATAGTTTTGAATTTCTTCACCAGATACAATTTCTTTTAGCTCCGTTTTTACATTTGAAGTTGTTGCACGTACAATGGCCATTTCTTCATCAAAAGCAGGATAATCTACCCAGATGTTGAACATGAAGCGATCTAATTGTGCTTCAGGTAAAGGATATGTTCCTTCCTGTTCGATTGGATTTTGTGTGGAAAGTACAAAGAAAGGGGAGGGAAGTGGATAAGTTGTTCCTGCCGCTGTTACACATCTTTCTTGCATTGCTTCTAACAATGCCGATTGTGTTTTAGGTGGTGTACGGTTAATCTCATCTGCCAAAAGAATATTACTGAAAATAGGTCCTTTTATAAATTTAAACTGCCGATTTTCATCTAGTATTTCAGAACCAACGATGTCCGAAGGCATCAAATCGGGTGTAAACTGAATTCTGTTAAATGATAAACCTAACGTTTGAGCGATGGTATTTACCAATAATGTTTTTGCTAATCCAGGTACACCGATAAGTAAACAATGTCCTTTCGAAAATATCGAAATCAAAACTTGATCAACGACATCCTCTTGACCCACAATCACCTTATGTATTTCTGTTTTTAAAGCTTTGTAGTGTAGTACAAGCTGGTCGATAGCTAATTTGTCAGACATCTTTTAATTTATGTTTAATCCAACCATTTATTTTTAAATTCACATGACTTAAACTCATCTGAAATTTTAATGTACGCATATTTAATCTTAGATGCTACCCATTCATCTAAAACTTTACGTTTTTTATCATTTTCAGCAGCAGACTGAATAAGTGAGTAGTCATCTTTAAGATTGGCAATATGTGGTTCTGTACGATTCAAAACTTTAACGATACGCACTCCTTCTTTACGATCCATATAATTTACATAGAGATTAGGCTCTGTAAATTGACCTACTTCTAATTTATTTGTTAAGTAATAAATTTGTTGATCTAATTCATTTAATTGAGCAGCATCCCATTTCTGATCTCCGGTGTAGGGGTTGGTCATGATTCCTCTATTGAATCTGGTCATCTCATCATTAGAATATTTTACAACTGCTTCATCCCAAGTGATTTTACTTTCTTTGAGTTTTGTATAACAGGAGTCCATTTTTAATGCCGCTTTATGAAGTGAAGCCTCCGTATAGGTAGGAATTTTAAGGATATGTTGACATACATAATTGTCTCCCTTTCGTTCTAACAATTTAACAAAGTGAAAACCGTATTCTGTTTCAAAAACCTCAGAAATTTCTCCAACTTGTAAACTCATTACTGTAGATTCAAATGGGGCAACCATCATTCCTTTTGAAGCCTTGATTTCTCCACCCTTTTGAGCACTTCCTGTATCATCAGAGTTTAATCTTGCAAGAGAAGAAAAGCTTTTTCCAGCGCGTACTTGTTTTAATAAAGCTTCTAAATCTGCCTTTGCTCTTGCTTTATCTTCTTTTGTAATTTCTGGATATTGTACAATTTGCTGAAACGTAAATTGAGTATTGATGAATGGGATAGAATCTTTTGGTAATTGATCGTAAAAAGCTTTTACCTCGCGAGGCGTAATCACTAAATCTGCAGTGATTGTGCGTTCCATTTCTTGAGCCAACAATCGTTGACGGATAATGTCTCTAAATTCTTTCTTTATTTGAGAGGTTGTTTTTCCATAGAAAGCTTCTAATTTTTCACGAGAACCAATTTGCTCCTCTAGTGCACGAAGACGATTTTCCATTTCAAAATCAACATTTGCATCCGTGATTTCTATACTATCTAATTTTGCTTGATTTATCAAAAGATTTTGATACATCAAATCCTCGAGTAAATAGCATTCAAATGTAGGGGTTACTTCAATCCCTGATTGGATCGCTTGTTGTCGCTGTGTCATGACATCACTAACCAAAATAATATTGTCACCTACTTGTGCAGCTATTCCATCAACTGGTTGTTTGTCTTGTGCTAATGCGCAGAATTGTGTTCCCAGCGCTATTGTAAGAAGTATTTGCTTCATTTTATTCATTCTAATAACGAAAATACATAAAATACGTGGGATGAAGACTTATATTTTATCTGGATGAAAATAAAAATATAAAAAGTCCTCATTTTCGAGAAAATCAGTCAAAAAAAAAGCGGTCCGAAGACCGCTTTGATTTTATTTGCCAATGGAGTAAAGAACCTCTTTATTCACATTTATTTTGTGCTTGTTTTGTAATTGCTTGATCCACTCTTTTTCCAAATAAGTTTGATAATCAGAGGTGATTAAGCCTTTGGCTTCCGTTAATTCTTTGGTTGCTGGAGCTATTATTTCTTTCACTTCTACAACATAAAATTTACCATCCAAAGCGATTGGCTCATTGATTCCAACTACCAGTGTGCGGTCTTTTAGATATGGAGTTTTACTAACTTCCATTTTACCTGTTTTAACACGTAAGTTCAGTTCACTGTCTTTATTAATTAGCTTGACAATTTCCTCTTGAGAATTCTTTTTCTTTAATAAGGCGATTGTTTGTTGAGCTAGTTTTTCATCTGATAATTCGTAGGTTGTTGCATCGTAACGTTTGTCCCACTTGTAATTCTCTTTATTAGCTTCATAAAAAGATACTAATCCGATGGAATCTGTGATTGCTTTATTCCACACTTGATCACTCATTATTTCATAAAGTAATATACCATCGTGATATTCTGTCATCAAAGCGCGGTATTCTGGGTGTTTATTAGCTAATTGAGTTTTTTCTAAATCAATAACTTCTTCTGAAACATATTTACTCATGGCTGCTTTAGGCATGTCTTTCAAGGAAGAAGAACGCATAAGTCGCCCATTCATGTTAATGTATTTAGCAAGATCTTTTTGCGTATAAACCTTATTGTTTAACTCAAATACAGGCTTATTTTTCTTGTCAAAAGCCTTAGTTTCGAATTTAGCTACATATACAGATGAATCTATAATTTTAGAGAATGGCTTAAGATTTTTAGAATAATCGACATAGTTATATTCTTTTTTCAATTTCTCGACATAAGAATTTTGTGTCTTTTTAGCTCTATCATCTCTGTTAACACGATTTTCCAGTTCTTTCTTCAATTCGTCGTAAGAACGTAATGGTGTGTGCTCGATGCGTTTGATAATGTGGAAACCAAAATTTGTTTGTATAGGTGCGCTAACTTGCCCATCTTCCGTTAATGCAAAAGCAGCATCTTCAAATTCTGTTACTAAACGTGTAGTCGCTCCCGATCCAAATGTTGGTAAAACACCATTGTTAACAACCGATGAATTGTCATCTGAATAAGCACGTACTAATGCTTCAAATGATTCTCCATTTTGAATTTTTTGATAAATCTCATTCGCCTTATTTTTAGCTATTGCTCGATCTTGCTCAGTAGTCATATCTTTATGAGCAGCAATCAAAATGTGAGCGGCTTTCATTGTTCCTCTTGCTTCACGTTCGTCTGTTTTCTTAACGATGTGATAACCAAATTTGGTTCGAATAGGCATTGACACTTCACCAACTTTAAGGTTGTATACCGCGTCCTCAAAAGGGTACACCATTTGAAAAGTAGTAAAGAATCCAAGGTCACCACCGTTGATCATTGCTGATGGGTCGCTTGATACTTTTGCAACTGTCGCAAAATCTTCTCCTTTTAATAGGCGTGCACGTATATCCATCGCTTTTTGGTAAGATTTTGTGGAATCAACCAAGGGGTCAATTGCTACAAGAATGTGGGAAGCACGAACTTCTTTTTTTAGACGGTCATATGCTTCTTTTACTAAGTACTCATTCATTTGACGGTCGGTCAAATAGGGTTGAGCTAATTGTTTTTGATATCCTTCTAACTCCCGTTTCAGCTTTGGGATTGTATCGTATTTTTGAGCCTCCGCTTCCGCTACTTTTAACTGAAACTTGGTATACAAATCCATGTATTCATCTAAAGTTTGCTGATCGTATTTTGGGTTAGGGTTGTTTTTTAAATAAACTTGTAAAAATTCAGACTTGGTTATTTTTTTGCCATTAATTTCCATTAAAACAGGGTCATTTTGCCCCATTGTATTTAACGCTAATAACATTCCAAGCGTGAGAACTAATCCATTTTTCATAATTGTTTTTGCGTTTAAGACGTTCAAAAATAATGTTTCACTTTTAGTTTATCAATACTTAAGCCAATTATTTATAATAAGGGAAAATAGAATGAAAACTATTGGGTAGAACGTCTATTATAAGTAGTTATTGAAAAAAAAGGTGGAAATTAAAAATTCCACCTTTTATATTTTTTTAGCGAATGCTGTAATTCGGTGCTTCACGTGTTATTGAAATGTTGTGAGGGTGTGATTCTTTCATCCCTGCATTTGTTATACGAACAAATTGAGCGCCTTTCATCTTGTCGATATTAGGTGCACCGCAATATCCCATTCCAGCTCTTAAACCACCAATAATTTGCGTCATTACTTCAACTAAGTGACCTTTGTATGGAACTCGACCAGATATTCCTTCAGGAACTAGTTTTTTCACATCATCTTCTGCATCTTGGAAATAACGGTCTTTTGAACCTTTTTGCATTGCTTCTAATGATCCCATTCCGCGATATGTTTTAAACTTTCTTCCTTCAAATATTACGGTTTCTCCTGGTGATTCTTCAACTCCTGCAAACATAGATCCTAACATGATTGTGTCTGCGCCAGCTGCAATTGCTTTTACAATATCTCCTGTGTAACGAATACCACCATCAGCAATAACAGGAACTCCTGTGCCTTCTAAAGCAATAGCAACATCATTTACTGCAGTTAACTGTGGAACACCAACACCTGCAATGATACGTGTTGTACAGATTGAACCTGGTCCAATTCCAACTTTCACAGCATCAGCACCGGCTTCAACTAAGTATTTTGCAGCATCAGCAGTCGCAACGTTTCCAACTACTACGTCTAAAGTTGGGAATGTCGCTTTCACTTCTTTTAATTTACCTACAACTCCTTGAGAATGTCCATGTGCAGTGTCAATTATGATTGCATCTACACCCGCTTCTTGCAATGCTGTTACGCGTTCTAGCGTATCATGGGTAACGCCTACAGCTGCAGCAACACGTAAACGACCGAATGAATCTTTACATGAGTTTGGGTGTGTTTTTACCTTTATAATATCGCGGTAGGTGATTAAACCAATTAGTTTGTTGTCATCATCTACTACCGGTAATTTTTCAATTTTATTTTCTTGTAGAATACCTTCTGCAGTCATTAAATCTGTTCCATCGGAAGTCGTCACCAAGTTTTCACTGGTCATTACTTCAATAATTGGACGATTTAGATTTTTTTCAAAACGTAAATCTCTGTTCGTAACGATACCTTTCAAATTGCGATTTGCATCCACCACAGGAATTCCCCCTATTTTATTCTCTTTCATGATTTTTAAAGCATCCATAACTAGACACTCTTCACTAAGAGTAACAGGGTCAATGATCATTCCACTTTCAGAACGTTTTACTTTACGAACTTCAAGGGCTTGCATTTCAATTGTCATGTTTTTGTGTATCACTCCAATACCACCCTGTTGTGCAATAGCGATTGCTAGATCGGACTCCGTAACAGTATCCATCGCAGCCGAAACAATCGGGGTAAAAACCTCAATATTTCGAGTGAACTTACTTTTTAACTGAACATCGCGTGGTAATACTTCTGAATAAGCTGGGACTAATAAAACATCATCATAGGTTAAGCCTTCTTTGATGTTATTCACGTTGGATAGTGACATTTGAATTTATTTTTGGTATAAAATTCTTACAAATTTAATTAAAAAAAAACGATTTAGTAAGCCTGTTATAGTTTTTGTTTGATTTTTTTTATAATGTAAATAATCGTTAGTATTCTTGCGTTTTATCTCTTTTTTTAGTTGCTTTACAATTCATAGTAGTTTTGAGTAATCATGAAAAACATCCCCTTTAATAGTAGTTTAGCAGTATGGATTTGCTTGTTCAGTTTCTTTACTGTAAACGTAGCTGCTCAAAGTCGAGTGGTCGATGACGCTAAAATGATCCAGCTTTCAGGGGTAATTGTTGGGGAGGAAGATGCTCAACCTTTATCTTATGCTACAGTGTATGATTTGAGTACCAATAGAGGTGTGATGGCTGATTTTTATGGCTATTTCTCTATGGTAGTTTTCCCTGGAGATACGTTGTTTTTTTCCAACTTTGCTTATAAACAATCGACTTTTATCGTCCCTGATTCTTTAGTAGAAAAGCATTATTCAATTATTCACTTGATGCAAAGGGATACCGTACGATTGGAAGAGGTTACTGTTTATCCTTGGCCGACACGTGAGCAATTTGCAAAGTATTTTACCGAAATGGATGTTACAGATGATGCACTTCGACGTGCACAACGTGAATTATCTGGTGAGAGCTTAGCTTTTGTTGCTGCTCGAACAAAAGTAGATGCTGGATTGGCTCAGGCTTATGCGCGTAATCAAACATATACAGCGTTGTATACAAGAGGTCAAATACAAGGGTTGAATTTGATTAACCCTTATGCATGGGGTAAACTCATAAGTGATTGGAAAAATGGAAAGCTCAAAAGAGAATAATTTTTCTTTTTATTCTCGAAAAAAAAGCGAAAATCTAAAATTTAGCTTCGCATAAAAAGTATTTTTCAACGGGTTTAGCCAAAGGTGAAATATTGTAATTATCAACTGCGTCAGCTAAATCTACAATTGAGCCATCTTTCATTAGTATCTTTATATTCTGTTTTTCTTGAGAATAAGCGTTGTTTACTAGTTTGTCCGTGAGGATGTAGTAATCTAAATCTTTTCCTTTAATGCCGATCTTGTTACTAATGGCTTTCTTCTTTTCTTCAATGAGTTCTGTAGGGAAAGGAGTCTTTGAGAAGGTTATTTTATAAAGTTTTCGTTCTACTATACGACGGCTCAAATCTGCCAGAATAGCATCCGAATCAAATTGCCATACTTTTATAGCTCCCATAATATCAAAATCATCCAGTTGAGCAAAGTTGTCTAATACAATAGGGTTGTTTTCAAAATCAGTTGTAGTAACATCATTTTGTAAAAAGAATTGTAATGCTGGTGAAGCAAATACTTGATGATTTGATCGAACTAATTCTTTTGCTCTACGAAGCGCGAAAATAAGTAGGTTTTCAGCAGAAACTACCGTTTTGTGTAAATACACTTGCCAGTACATCAATCGACGTGCTGTAATGAATTTTTCAATTGAATAGATTCCTTTTTCTTCTAATACCAATTGCCCTTCATGAACATTTAGCATTTCAATAATTCGGCTACTCCCAATATGCCCTTCACTCACTCCTGTGTAAAAACTATCGCGATTTAAGTAGTCCATACGATCCATATCTAGTTGACTAGAGACAAGTTGGTAAAGAAAAGGTTTGTGGTATTGATTTGTAAATATTTCTAAAGCCATTGTCATTTTCTCCCCGAACTGTTCCTCTAGGCGTTCGATCAAATAACCAGAGATATCTTCATGGCTGACTCCATTGACTATATCATATTCTAATGCATGAGAAAATGGGCCGTGTCCTATGTCATGAAGTAAAATGGCTGTTAAAACTGCTGTTTCTTCTTCTTCCGTAATCTCATGTCCTTTTCGTCGAATTACTTGAATCGCCAAGTTCATTAGGTGCATTGCTCCTAAAACGTGATGAAAACGTGTGTGCAACGCTCCTGGATAAACAAGGTGTGACATTCCTAATTGCTTTATGCGTCGAAGCCGCTGCATATAGGGATGCTCTACCAGATCAAAAATAAAAGAATTAGGAATGGTTATAAAACCATATACCGGATCATTAAAGATTTTCTTTTTATTACTTGTGGGAGAATTCAAATTGTTCATCAGGAGAATTTAACTACAAAATTAGTCAAAATAACGTTTATTTAGGGTAAAATGTTAAGTTATAGCAATTCTACACGCTCTAAGAGTAAAACATAATCATTAAATTTACGTTATAATCGAATAGTTAAAAGGGAAAATATGATACAAGCAAAAATTCTATGGGCAGATGACGAAATCGATTTGTTAAAACCGCACATCATTTTTTTACAACAAAAAGGTTATGAGGTGGTTGCCGTTAATAATGGGACTGACGCTGTAGATGCAGTAGATGCAGAGGATTTTGACGTTGTTTTTTTAGATGAAAACATGCCCGGAATATCTGGATTAGAAGCCCTTAATCGAATAAAAGAGAAAAAGCCTTTGATACCTGTGGTAATGATTACCAAGAGTGAAGAGGAATATATAATGGAAGAAGCAATTGGTTCTAAGATAAGTGATTATCTTATTAAACCAGTGAATCCAAATCAAATATTATTAAGTCTCAAGCGAATTTTAGATCATCAAAAATTAGTTTCACAGAAGACTTCCTCTAATTATCAACAGGAGTTTAGACAACTTGGTATGCAACTATCAGGGCGTCTTGATGAGGAGGAATGGGTGGAAGTCTATAAAAAGTTGGTGTTTTGGGAACTAGAATTGCAAGATTCGGATAATTCAGGAATGGAAGAGATTCTTCGAATGCAAAAGAAAGAGGCTAATACGCAATTTTGTAAGTTTATAGAACGAAACTATTTAGATTGGGTCAATATCAGGGAGGATGGGCCTAACATGATTCACAATGCGATGCGTAAATTCGTACTTCCTCACGCTGATAAAGAGAAGACATTCATGATTTTGATTGATAATTTACGTTATGATCAATGGAAGATGATTGAGCCGATTATATCACGTTATTTCACAGTAGACTCTGACGAGGTTATTTTCTCAATTTTACCAACAGCTACACATTATGCAAGAAACGCTTTTTTTGCAGGATTGATGCCTTTGGAAATAGCAAAGAAACACCCTGATTTATGGAAGGAAGAGGATGATGAGGGAAGTAAAAATATGTTTGAGGAGGATTTCTTGGCAGCTCAATTAAAGCGTTTAGGGAAGAATTACAAGTGGTCTTACCATAAAGTAACCAACTTAACAGCTGGAAAGAAATTAGTTGACAATTTTAATCAACTAAAAGATAATCAATTGAATACTGTTGTTTATAACTTTGTTGACATGCTTTCTCATGCACGAACAGAGATGGAGATGATTAAAGAATTGGCTGAGGATGAAGCTGCTTATCGTTCAATTACGAAGTCATGGTTTGAACATTCACCACTTTTAGATTTGATTCGTAAAATTGCAGAACACAAATATAAACTGATTATCACTACGGATCACGGGACGGTTAAAGTCACAAACCCTGTTCGTATCGTTGGTGAAAAGTCAACGAATACTAACTTAAGGTATAAAACAGGACGTAATCTTTCTTATAATCAAAAGGAGGTTTTTCAAGTGAGAAATACCGAAGAAGCATTTTTACCTCGGCAAAATGTAAGCTCGGAATATGTTTTTGCAAGAGATCAAGATTTTTTTGTTTATCCTAATAATTATAACAAATTTGTACAAATGTATGCGGATACATTTCAACATGGAGGTATATCTATGGAAGAAATAATGATTCCGATGATTACTTTGAGCGCAAAATAGAATTGAATGTGGAAGATTTAAAATTTGAAGTAGAGACAGTGGAGGATATTCCTCGAGTAGCAAAATTGTTTTTGGATGAAGTAGGACATCGTAAAATATTTGCTTTTCAAGGTGAAATGGGAGTGGGAAAAACTTCATTTATTATTCAACTTTTGAAATGTATGGGAATTGAGCATCCAGAAGGGTCTCCAACTTATTCACTTGTTAATACCTATGAAAGTCCGATGTTTGGCGAAGTTCTTCATTTTGATTTATACCGTTTAAATGATGAGTATGAGGCCATCGAGGCGGGTGTGGAAGAGCTTTTTTATTCCAATAGCGTTTGTTTTATTGAGTGGCCAGAAAAAGCAAAGGGGATTTTACCGATACAGACGGTTTGGGTAAATTTGAAAAGATTAGAATCAAATTGTAGAGAAATAACTATAAAGCTATGATAACAAGTCCAGAAGTTTTGAAGCATTTATTGGAACAGGGGAGTCTTATGCCGCAAGAAGAAATGTTGGAGGTCGGATCAGTTCCTAAGCGTTTATTCATTGGTATACCCAAAGAAATTTCTTTTCAAGAGAAAAGAGTGGCTCTTGTTCCTGAAGCTGTTTCATTACTGGTTTGTAATGGTCATCGTGTGCTTATTGAATCAAAAAGTGGTGAGGGTTCGAATTTTTCGGATAATGAATATAGTGAAGCAGGTGCGGAAATATCTTACTCAAGAGAAGATGTTTTTCAATGTGATATCGTTTTCAAAGTGACTCCTCCATCTGAGGAAGATATTGATATGATGAAAGGTAATCAAACACTTATTTCAGCTCTTCAAATTTCAACTCAGCCAAAAGTTATCCTACAAAAATTGATTGATAAAAAGATAACAGCAATTGCTTGGGATTATATCAAAGACGAAGAAGGGGTTTTTCCTATTGTCCGAACGATGGGCGAGATCGCTGGAACAACGTCAATATTAATCGCGGGTGAATTATTGTCCTCTTATAATTCCGGAAAAGGAATGATGCTAGGTGGTGTCACTGGTGTTAAACCTACCGAGGTAGTTATTATTGGTGCGGGAACAGTGGGCGAATATGCTACGCGAGCAGCTATTGGATTGGGGGCAAGTGTTAAAATATTTGATAATTCATTAAGTCGACTTAGACGATTGCAAAACGACATAGGAACTAGGTTGTATACGTCAATAATTCAACCCAAAGTACTAGCTAAAGCAATTCAGCGAGCAGATGTGGTGATAGGTGCTTTGCGCAGTTCTCACGGACGAACACCTTGTGTAGTAACAGAAGATATGGTTGAACAAATGAAAGATGGGTCTGTAATTGTAGATGTGTCGATAGATCAAGGTGGGTGCTTTGAAACTTCAAGAGTGACAAATCACAATAATCCAACATTTGTAAATCATGGTGTCGTACATTATTGTGTTCCTAATATTGCATCTCGAATTTCACGTACTGCATCTTTTGCCCTTTCGAATGTATTTACATCCATTTTATTAGAAATGGGGGAGAAAGGTGGTTGTGAAAATTTATTGATTTCAGATTCTGGATTTAGAGCAGGTGTGTATATTTATAAAGGTAACCTTACAAGTGAAGTGCTAGGAAAGGTATTTGATTTAAACTTTAAAGACATCAATTTTCTATTGATGGGACTAAAAAAGGGACAGTGAATTTAAAAGTATTGCAAGCGCTTAATTTACCTAAGGCGCCATTAAAGTTGACTAAAGCTGATGGTAAGATTTATGTTTGGTGTGTCTTAAGGAAGAAACGATTGGTTGTGACTCCAGAAGAATGGGTACGGCAGCACGTAATTCATTATTTGGTTGGACAATTAGGTTTTCCTGAAGAGCGTATAGTGGCCGAAATGGGAATCAAAGTAAACGACATGATTCGTCGCTGCGATTTAGTGGCTATTGACCGTAATGGAGCTCCAAAATTAATTGTGGAATGTAAGGCGACAAGCGTACCTATTACTGAAACGACACTTTTTCAAGCAGCGCATTACCATAAAGAATTAAAAGTGGATTATCTTTTACTTACTAATGGGCTTCAGCACGAATTTTTACAGATCGATCATCAAAACGGTGAGCTCCAAAAACGCGAAGATTGGGAGCTTTTGAGAGATTGGATTTGATTTTAATTACAAACTTAAGTGTGTAAAGCCTTGTTTAAAGAGAGGACTACAGCGTTTGGATAATGTTGTAATTTCTCAACAATATGTTGCCCTTAATAATCAACGCGTTCTAATTTATTTTTTCTAAGGTACAGGTTCATTATCGTTCGAGCATCTCGATCTTCTTTATATCGTGTAATGGCGTTTTTCCAATAAAGTGGTCCTTTCTTCAGTAGATTGAAGGGGATGTAACCAAATCCCATTAATTGACCATTTTCAACCCAAATCAAGCTTTTTTCAAACTTAGTTCGTCCTTTGTCAAGTAGAAAAAAGGATTTCCCCTCGTACGTTAGATCGGCTATCAGTTGATGTACACGGGCATTATAGCTAAGGATGGGTTCCTTTTCTATGCAAGCGCCAAAACATTGTTTTATCTCATATTGAAAACAAGAGGATTTCGTTGGGTATAAATGACATAATTTTTGGCAAAGTAGATGTTGTTCACACCATTTGGTTAGTGCATTATTTCCTTCTCGTTTTGTTACAAATGAAGTTATTGGCTGTTCTTCTGTGTCCTTTGTACTTACAACCTTTAATTGAATGTATTTCTCTTCCGTATTAGGTAGTATAAATAAGCCATAAGCATATTTGTTTTTTCGTAACATGCGATTATAGCGCGGTTGATGTTGCTTGATTAATTGAGATTCTAGTAATTCAGCAATTAATTCGCTACCTGTTAATTCGTATTCTACACGTGCTATTTCTGCCCGCATCTGAATACCCTTTTTTGTTTTTGAATTACGAAGATGTTGTTCTATTCGAGTTTTTATATTTTTACTTTTACCGATATAAATTATTTGATTAGTATCGTTGAAAAATAAATAGACACCGCATTTATTTGGCATATCGTCTATAACTTCTCTATTTAGATTTGGATGTAACTGTTTTGGATTTAATTCTTCCTGAATGAAATTAGATAAGTTGTTGGGGTCTTTATCCATCAACATTGTAAATAATTGTGCGGTCGCAAAAGCATCACCTCCAGCACGGTGTCGACCATTGATTGGAATCCCTATTGCAGCGCTGAGTTTACCTAAGCTATAGGATTCAAAACCAGGCAGGACAAAACGTGCAGCTCTTATTGTACATAAATGCTCTCTTCTGTAATCAAACCCTAACGCTTTGAACTCACTTCTAATGACGCTGTAATCAAAAGCTACATTATGTGCTACAAAAACACAATCTGTTGTAAACTCAATAATTTGTTTCGCGACTTCATAAAACTTGGGCGCTTTAGCAACCATTTTATTGCTAATTCCTGTAAGTCTTGTTATAAATTCAGGAATGCTGGTTTCTGGATTTATTAAGGTCACCAATTCATCAATTACCTCTTTTCCATTGTGTTTGTATATGGCTATTTCTGTAATTTTCGAACTCTTTGGACTTCCTCCCGTCGTTTCAACATCTATTATACAATAGTTCATGCTGCAAAAATCGTAAATTTTTAGCACTTCAGGAATGGAATGAATGAAAAAGAAAAGGGCCGAAGCCCTTCTTTTGTTTAGTATCGCGGTTGTGGAGTTCCATCCTGTTTTATGTAGCCGTAATACTTATCCGGTGTACTCAATTGTACCTCTTCTTGTATCGTTGGTCTAAAGTGAATGGTGTCATTGGCAAAAATGAGTTCTTTATTTTCAGGGATGTAAAATATGACATTAATATTTTGTCCTCTGATTTTGTCTTTCTTCGGGAATTTATATATGCTAGAAAGGTCAACATTATTGCCATTTATAGTGTATGAATATTCAATGTCATTTGCATTCTGTAATGCTTTTTCTTCATTTCTACCTTGGGAATAGCGGACTACTTTGACATAGAATAAGGAATCTATACTTTTTTCATAACGAACCTTGTACCCACGATCAATCAAATATTCTCCTTTAATATTATAGAGAGAGTTATTTCCACTGTATTTTATAACGCGACCGTTTTCAAGTACTTCTTGATCTGTATTAACGGTTACAAAAAGTTCATTTGCAGCAATGCCTTCTGAAGACTCCTCTATTTCCACATTTTCACTATATTCAATTATGGTTTGCGTTACGATATACGCGCCTATTAGAATTCCGGACAAGCCAACAGCAATTAATGTTAGAGTACTGTATTTCCAAAGTTTTGATGAGTAGTTTAAAATAACGGTAAGTGCACTAACCAATAGAAATAAAGCGAAGCTACCGAATACTGCTAGGAAACTATATATGGCAGCCATTTGATGTGTTTTTGTTTCAAATACTAATTCTGTAAATGAAATAGATGTAAACATGGCGTTATTATTTCTTATGATGGTAGTGTCACTAAAAAGGAAGGTCATTAGACCTACTAATATAGATACGGCCATCCCTAGTAAAATTATACCAATTCCGACCCTTAAAACTTTCCCTATAACTGCACCCGTTTTATCTAACTGTGCATTATTTCGGATTGTATTGGTTAAGTTTCGAGCTTGATCAGTCATTTCACCAGCTGCATCTTTAGCATTTTGTGTAAACTGATTGGTAGAAGCCGAAAATTGTTCTTTAATGGATTCCAAATTGATTGGTTTACCTTTCATACGTAAGTAATCCAATGTTGTTTTTGGTTTGGGGATAATCACCCACATGATAAGGTAGATAAGTATTCCCGATCCTCCCATCATTACAAATAGGATCAGTGCCAAACGGATTAAAGTAACATTGATATTTAAGTATGTTGCTAAACCTGCGCATACTCCTCCAATCCAACCATTTTCTTTGTCTCTAAAAAGAGAGCGCCTCATTGGTTCCTCGGCTGCATTTGGAGATTTGATTTCTTCTTTTTCTGTAGGCTGTACATTATCGAAATCATTAATAGCGTATTCGTTTGGATCTCCCAAAATAGCAATTACCTCTGATACATGGCGCTCTTCTATTACATTTAGCCCTGATTTTGTTTTTTCATTCAAAAGCTCAGCAATTCTTAGTTCAATGTCTTCTACGATTTCTTCAGCACCTTGTTGATCTCCCAAGTTTTTACGTAGTCGTAATAGATAGTTGTCTAATAATTGGAAGGCATCTTCTTCCATTATAAATGCAACTCCTTTTATATGAATGTTTGTCGTTTTTTTCATGACCTTATTTTTCAGTAATTGTATTAACGGTTGATTGTAATTCCTCCCAAGTGAATTTTAGTTCTGCGTAAAATGCTAATCCTTGTTCAGTTAATGCATAATATTTACGTGGAGGCCCTGATTGCGATTCTTCCCATCTGTAAGTTAGTAAATCTGCATTTTTTAAACGCGTAAGAAGGGGGTATAACGTTCCTTCTACAATGATTAGATGTGCAGCTTTTAATTCACTTAATATATCTGATGGATACGCTTCTTTCTTTTTTAATATAGCCAATATGCAGTACTCTAAGATACCTTTACGCATTTGTGCTTTCGTATTTTCCATATTCATATCTAGTACTATTTAATGCAAAGATATATCATTGTTATAGTACTTTGTTATGCACAGTACTAATTTAAAATGATATTATTTTCTATTTAATAGACAAAAACCAAGAACTAAACGTTTTAGTGAAAGCTAATTAGTGTAATGTTTTTCGAAGAGCAGCTTGTAGAGATGCTTCGCTAACGTTGTCTTTCAGTAATTGAGCGAGTAATTTTACCTCTGGGAGTAATTCTGGTTCAATGTTGGTACATTGTTTAAGGATGTAGATACAATTCACTCTAGCAGCAACTGCTAATTGGGTATCGGCTGCTTTATCAAAACAAAAATGATAAAGTTCTCCCAATCGATGAGGTGTGATTTTTAAATGATTTAATGCTTTACCAAGACTTCTCATCACAGCATGTTCTTTTGATAGAAGGAAGGTTTCGAGTAGCTCTCCGTAATAGTTTTGTAAAAACGAGGGGTGATCTTGTCCGATATGGCTCACGATCCAAGCAGCGCGCATTGGGATAGGGTGGGACAGTTCGGTATTAATACTTGCTTTAAGTAGATGCATAATTCCATAAGGGCGCTCCATAAAGTATTGGAGTACCAAAGGTCTCTTATCAGGTTCGTTAAAGAAAATGTCAAGATATATTGCGTCTGTAGTCATATGTGTCAAAAAAAAGAGGTCGCAATTAAAACTGCGACCTCTAAATTATATTTTTTTGGAAATTTTATTTTCCTAAAACTTCTGCCATTTTCATTCCAATGTGCGCTGGAGAGTCTACCACGTGGATTCCACACTCACGCATGATACGTTTTTTAGCTTCAGCTGTATCATCATCACCACCTACAATTGCACCAGCGTGACCCATTGTACGTCCTTTAGGAGCTGTTTCTCCAGCGATGAATCCAACTACAGGCTTAGTACCATTTTCTTTAATCCAGCGAGCAGCAATTGCTTCTAAGCTACCGCCGATTTCACCAATCATAATGATACCTTCCGTTTCAGGATCGTTCATTAATAATTCTACCGCTTCTTGAGTAGTCGTTCCAATGATTGGATCTCCACCGATACCGATAGCTGTAGTAATTCCTAATCCTGCTTTAGCTACTTGGTCAGCTGCTTCGTATGTTAAAGTTCCTGATTTAGAAACGATACCTACTTTACCTTTTTTGAACACGAATCCTGGCATAATTCCTACTTTGGCTTCACCAGCAGTAATAACACCTGGACAGTTTGGTCCAATCAAACGGCAATCATATCCTTTAATGTATTCTTTAGCTTGTACCATATCATTTACAGGGATTCCCTCTGTGATACAAACGATAACTTTAATTCCAGCGTTAGCCGCTTCCATGATTGCGTCAGCTGCAAATGCAGGTGGTACGAAAATAATTGAAGTATCAGCTCCAGTGTTTTGAACTGCATCTTTTACAGTGTTAAATACTGGGCGGTCAATGTGTGTAGAACCCCCTTTACCTGGAGTTACACCACCAACAACGTTAGTTCCATATTCAATCATTTGAGTTGCGTGGAAAGTTCCTTCGCTTCCTGTGAATCCTTGGACAATAACTTTTGAATCTTTATTTACAAGTACGCTCATTTTTGCGGTTTTAGATATCTGTTTAATATTCGACGCTCAAAAATAGTTTTTTGTATTTGTTTTATCAAGTTGAATATTTCCTTTGTTTATCGGATTGGCTTGTATTGTCCTAGTATGCGTCGTGAACTTTAATCTTAAAATATAAAATAGAATGAGGGGGTATGTCTCCTTTTTCTTGACCTTTGTATGCTATATGGGGAGGGGCTATTAAAACACAACTATCCCCTACGGCCATTTCCGCTAAAGCCTCTTTCCAAGCAGGAATCAAACTGTTTAGAGGTAATTCCATTGGTGTTGCTTGTTTGTCGAATTCTGTGCCGTCTAGTAA
This sequence comes from Taishania sp., assembly GCA_045629585.1. Taxonomy (GTDB): domain Bacteria; phylum Bacteroidota; class Bacteroidia; order Flavobacteriales_D; family Crocinitomicaceae; genus Taishania. The sequence continues at coordinate 47,625 of JAZQRM010000064.1, forward strand.
TTCACCTACGTAGGTTACTTTTATTAAATCATTAGATTTGATGTATTGATCGCCACCATTTTTTATGATTTTATAATGCAAACCTGATGGACTCTTTTCTAGATTCAAGTTTTTCGTTTTGCTAAAGCTTTCTATTTCTTTATTAAAGTTCTTCAAATTTTCATCTGAATACGGTTTACAAGCAATCATGACTATGCTTAGAGTGAAAAGTCCTAATAATTTTTTCATTGTTCTATTGGAATAATTTTAAATCCTTGCTTTTGTAGTAGGTTTATCAAACCATTAGGCCCTGCTAGGTGCCCAGCTCCAACTGCGATAAAAGTTTTTTCTTTTTTCAGAATGGTTTTTAGTTTCTTTGTCCACGATAGATTTCGTTTATCTAAGATGTTATAGATGAATTTTTCATCCTCATATTCATCAGCAATCATTTTTTGAAGTTTATTAATTTCTCCTGTGAAATAATTGTAGAGAAGTGTGTTATAACTATCTGTAATCGTTTTAGGATTCTGGATGAATTCCATCATTGATTGATTGATCGTTGCACTATCGGAAGCGTCTAATATCTGTAGTTGATCTTTGATATCTTCTAGCCCTTTTACGGTAATTCCTTTTTCATTAGCTATACCATTTAAAAATAGATCGTATGAGTAATCTCCACTAGCAAAGTTTTTTGTTAGAAGTTGTTGGACTAATAGCGGTTTGAAGTTCTGGTTAGTCATTTTAACTACACCCTTGGTAATGTTTTGAGTTTCGGCAAATTCAAAAATTGAATCTTGTTGGGCAGCCGTAAAATAACTCAGAAAACTTCTGTCTTTAGCACCTAATTTATAAAGTTTTGGGTCGATATTAGAGATGTTTGCTACTTCTAGATACAATTGGCGAACACTGTCAGTAAGGTATGTCTGTATAAGTTCTTCAGCAACTACATATTTTTGTGGTACAATATGAATTGTCCCCATTAAAAAGCTCGTAGGGTAACCTTCTCTTTCTATTCTATAAAAAGGAATAACTCTTTTAATCGTTTTTAGAGAATCCTCATTGGATGAATTGCTATCCATTTCTATTGTTTGGATAGGATTTATTTGTTGTCCAAAAATATTTTGAACACTAGCAATAAATAAGAATAGAAGTAGTTTTTTTTTCATGTAATTACGCCAAGGTTAATTTTACGAGAAAGGAGTATTCTTCGGTTTCTAGTATTTCAAATTCTAAACCACAGCGTTCTGCCGCCATTAAAAATTTTTCTGCATCTAGGTATAACCAGTCAAACCATTCTGACTCATGGTTTTTATATTTCATCTGGTATTTGAAATTTCCGTAATACTCTGTATTCAGATCAACCCATACAGAACCGTCTTCCTCATCCTCATAAAGATACATTATATCTGTTGAGTCAATCAAAATTTGACCATTAGGAGTTAAAAGTGATTTTGCATGAAGTAAGAAATTATCAACATTACCTAATGTTCCAGCAATTCCAATTCCATTCATTAAAAGAAGAATAGTGTCGTATTTTTCATCTTTTAAGTCATAGAAATTAATATTCCGTGAGGGTATTCCTATTTTATTCAGATGTTCAACAGCTCCTTCAGAAGTATCAATTGCTGTTACATCCAGCCCTTTTTTTATAAGATATAAAGCGTGTGATCCAGCCGCTGCTCCTACGTCCAATGTTTTTCCATTACATGCGTTTAAAGCGACTTGCTCTAATAAAGGCATTTGATCCATTGATCTAAATAGATATTCAGAAGGGATGAAATCGTCGTCACATAAGTCGGATGCTACTATTATATCATCCGCCTTCCCATTTTTAACATAATCGAAAATGGCCTGTCCTATTGGATCTTTCTTTAGTTCTTGCATGAATATTAATAATCATATTCGTCAAAACTCCCGAAATCTTCTTCGTTATAGTCGTCGTCGTAATCATTGAAGCCAAACTCATCTTCATCTTCATCGTCTACATCTACACCTGTGGCAGCGAATAAACTAGCTGTTTCATCTTCACTTCTTGAATCTTCCTTTGGAGCTTCGCCAACTGCTAGAAGAATTTGAGGTTCAGAAGGAGTTTCTCTTTCGTAACCTACTAATTCAAACAAGATGATCCACATACGAATGAAATCGTAGACTAAAATAAACTTTTGATCGGGAGCTTCTATGAATTCACGAATGGTTGTCGTTGCCATGATTGGCCCTGCATCTCCTTCTCCAAAGCTTAAATCTTCTAAAGTGATTTCTTGACCTTTATCCCATTCATCATTAGAAACATAAAAAGAGGCCATTTGACCACCTTTAAACTGAAAAGCTTTCAATGAAATGTTGAAAAGATCTTCAAACGTTGCTGAATCTGGTACAATGACATCACGGAAAATTTCTACATTTTCTTTTGTGTCTAAAAGCGCTCTAAACTTTAAGCCTGCCATACTAATTTTGGAATATTTCTTATAAATGTATTAAAATTCATCCAACTCCTTGTGAGCGACTAAATTTAATTTAGCAGCCTCTTCAATAAGGAATTGATATGCTGATTGGCGATCATTAGGAATGACTCCTTCTAAAATCGCATCTTTTATTTTGGTTTTTAATTCACCAATTAAATTACAAGGAGTTAATTGGAATATTTCCATAACTTCTTGTCCATTGATAGGTGGTTGAAAATTTCTAACACGATCTTTTTCTTCAACGCTTTTCAGTTTTTTACGTACCAGCTCAAAGTTGTTACGGTATCGACGTACTTTAAACTCATTTTTGGAGGTGATATCAGCATTACAAAGTGTCATTAATGCATCAATATCATCACCAGCTTCAAAGAGAAGTCGTCTAACAGCTGAATCTGTTACGCTCCCTTTAACTAATGAAATAGGTCTTAAATGTAATCGGACTAATTTTTGTACGAATTTCATTTTATGGTCCAAAGGCAACTTTAAGCGGGTGAAAATTCGAGGTGTCCATTTCGCACCAAGATCTTCGTGACCATGAAAAGTCCATCCCGTTATAGGATCAAATCGTTTTGTTGGTGGTTTAGCAATATCGTGCATTAATGCAGCCCAACGTAGCCATAGGTCATTGCTATTTTGTGCAACATTATCAATTACCTCTAAGGTATGGTAGAAATTGTCTTTATGTGATTTTCCATCTCGTGTATCTACTCCAGCTAGTTTTACCATTTCAGGGAAAAACTGATGAAGTAATTGAGTGGAGAATAATAGTTTTAAACCTCTTGATGGAGTAGGAGATAACATAATTTTGTTAAACTCGTCCATGATACGTTCCGTTGAAATGATCTGTAAACGCTCTGAATTACGTAAAATTGCTTCTAGACATTTACCTTCAATTTTGAAGTCTAACTGACTAGCAAATCGAATGGCACGCATCATACGAAGGGGATCATCACTAAATGTTATGTCCGGATCTAAAGGTGTTCGTATTATACCTTTCTCTAAATCGGAAATACCATCGAAGGGATCCATTAATTGACCAAATGTGTCTTTATGCAATGAAATTCCTAATGCATTTATTGTGAAATCTCTACGGTTTTGGTCATCAATCAATGATCCAGTTTCAACGGTTGGTTTTCTGGATTCAGGAGCGTAGGATTCTTTTCTTGCACCAACAAATTCAACGTCAATATCCTTGTATCTGAAGGAGGCTGTACCAAATGTCTTAAAAAGGGTGACTTTCTTAACTCTCAAAATAGCAGCAGCTTTTTCAGCTAAGTCCATTCCACTTCCTACTACAACGATGTCAATGTCTTTACGTTCTCTTTCTAAAAAAATATCGCGAACAAAACCACCAATGACAAAAACTTGTAAGTTCTCCTCTGTGGCGATTTGGCTGACAACCTTGAAAATAGGATGTTTAAGATATGAAGCGAAATTTTCCATCGAAGTGCAAAGATAAGTATTGCCAGTAAAATAACGGTTGCAATTAAAGCGCTAAATCATTGCTTGAGTTAAAAAAAATAGAATTTAATTGTGAAAAGATGTGAATAAGACATTAAGAGCAGTTAAATTCATTGTGAACTAAAAGGATTTAGTTTGAAAATTTATGACCCAATTCTTGGTAGCTAATGGGGCAATGGCTAATTTTGTACCATGCAAGAAATGATACTTATCCTAGACTTTGGTTCGCAATATACTCAGCTAATTGCGCGACGCGTTCGTGAATTGAACATCTACTGTGAAATTCACCCATGGAATAAAATTCCAACATTATCAGAAAACATAAAAGGTGTAATACTTTCAGGTAGTCCATTTTCAACAAGAGATGAGAATGCTCCTAAGCCAGATTTAACTGAAATTAAAGGAAAGATGCCCTTGTTAGGGGTGTGTTTTGGGGCGCAATATTTAGCATTGAATTATGGTGGAGAGGTTTTACCTTCAACTATTCGAGAGTATGGTCGTGCCAATTTATCATTTGTGGACAAAGGAAATATTTTAACAAAAGGTATTTCAGATAATTCTCAAGTATGGATGTCTCATGGAGATACAATAAAGAATGTTCCAGCAAATTATAAAATTATCGCATCAACGCATGATGTTGAAGTTGCTGGTTACGAAATTCAAGGAGAAACAACATACGGTATTCAGTTCCATCCAGAAGTGTATCATTCAACTGAAGGAGGTCTACTTTTGAAAAATTTCTTGGTTGAGGTTTGTGGATGTAAACAAGATTGGACCCCAGATTCTTTTGTTGAATCAACAGTGGCTGATTTAAAAGAAAAGTTAGGTGATGATAAAGTTATTCTTGGTTTGTCTGGTGGTGTAGATTCATCTGTAGCTGCTGTTTTATTACATAAGGCAATCGGAGATAACTTGCATTGTATCTTTGTTGATAATGGTTTGTTGCGCAAAAACGAATTTCATGACGTTTTGAATTCTTACAAAGGTATGGGGTTGAATGTTAAAGGTGTTGATGCATCAGAGAAGTTTTATGCGGCTCTTAAGGGGTTAACCGATCCAGAGTTGAAACGAAAAGCTATAGGGAAAGTATTTGTGGATGTTTTTGATGAGGAGTCAAAGTTAGTTGAAAATGCAAAATGGTTAGGACAAGGAACAATATATCCAGATGTGATAGAATCTGTTTCGGTTAACGGAGGACCTTCTCAAACGATTAAATCGCATCACAACGTGGGTGGTTTACCTGATTACATGAAGCTGACCGTCGTTGAACCTTTACGTTTACTTTTTAAAGATGAAGTACGAAGAGTTGGTAAATCATTAAATATTGATGATGCAATTTTACAACGTCACCCTTTCCCAGGTCCAGGTTTAGGGATTCGTATTTTAGGAGAAGTTACAGCTGAAAAAGTACAAATTATACAAGATGTTGATTATATTTTTATTTCAGGCTTGAAAGAGGATGGTTTATATAATATGGTTTGGCAGGCTGGAGCTATCTTTTTACCTGTACAATCTGTTGGTGTGATGGGAGATGAGCGTACGTATGAAAATGCTGTAGCATTGCGAGCTGTTTCATCAACAGATGGGATGACGGCGGATTGGGTACATTTACCTTACGAATTTTTAGCAAAAATTTCAAATAAGATCATTAATCAGGTGAAAGGAATTAATCGAGTAACTTATGATATTAGCTCTAAGCCACCAGCAACCATAGAATGGGAATAATTTTCCTTACCTTTGGCACACGACTTGCTAGTACGCTAATAGTAATTAATTGATAAAATATGTTGAAACATGTATTGATGGTGTTCGTTTTTTTTGTTGCCTTTCTTTTGAGTGCGCAGCAAACCAAAACAGAAACATATCAAGGACGAAAGGTATATGTACATACGGTGCAAAGCGGGAATACCTTATATGGAATTCATAAAACTTACAATGTTCCGGTTGAAGAAATTGTAGCAATGAATCCCGGTGTGGATAAAGGGGTTAAGGAAGGTCAAATTATACGTATTCCGGTACCCGTGATTTCTGAGTCGATTAATCATAAAGTCAGTGCTGGAGAAACTCTTTTTGCTATAGGTAGAAAGTATTCGGTTTCTGCTGATGATGTTGTATCTGCTAATCCAGGTGCCGAAAAAGGGATTAAGGAAGGTCAAATATTGGTCATCCGTAAGTTCACTTATGCAACTGGTGAGGCTGCACCTGCTTCTTTAGGGAAAATTGAGCATTCAACAAATGGTCCAAGTACACCTGTAAAAGTAACATTTAGTGATTCTATCGTTACTCATGAAGTGAAAAATAAGGAAACGTTGTTTAGTATTAGTAAACGTTATATGGTTTCACAAGAACAAATTATTTCGTTTAATAACAAGAAAAACACAAACATTAAACCAGGTGAAATATTAAGGATTCCATTAAAAAAGGAAAGAGTGTCTACCGTTGTTGTTCGTGATGTTCCTCGTAAACAAGATGTTCCTAGGATTGATACTACTTTACTTTTTAAAAAGAAAGATGTGTACAATATTGCTATTTTGATGCCTTTTTATTTAGATAAAGGACAAGGATATAGTGAGATGGTAGCCAATATGTCTGCAGAATACCTAATGGGTGCACAAATGGCATTGGATAGTTTGGAGAAGTTAGGGTTACATGCTAAAGTTTTTGTTTTTGACACAAAGAATAGCGCAGATGAAATTCGTTTGATTTTAGCAAAACCAGAATTTAAATCAATGGATTTAGTATTCGGACCTTTATATAAACAACAGACTCAAATTATTGCCGATTGGTGTAAATCGAACAAAGTAAGGTATGTAATACCTATTAATGTGGATACAAAAATCTTGCAGGATAACCCTTTTGTTTATACCACAATCGGTTCTGACATTTCTTTAATGAAAGGTTTAGCTAGATTCGTTTACAAGTCGTATAAAGATGAAAAGGTTGTTATGGTAAAACCCACATCGAAGAATGATTCACTGCTATATCAAGCTTTCAGAACGGAGTACCTTAAGTTAGCAGGTAATGGCGGTAAATTAGTCGAAACTACACCAGGTGCTGTTGGAACATTTATGGCTCGTTCACCTAAAATTGCAGTAGTTTATCCAACCACAGATGCTCGTGCGGCAAGTTCATTTATGAAAGAGATGGAAAAACATCATGGAAAAATGGGAGAATCTAATGTTACTGTTTTTTCAAGTGATGCATGGTTGGATTTTGACGGAGTTTCTCAGACTAGTAAGTCTAAATTTCAGCTAACAGTTCCAGCAAGTATTGATTTGGATTATGGTACTGATATGATGAAACGTTATCATAGGAAATATCGTTCTCTTTATAAATCAGAATTCACAAAAATGGCTGTGCAAGGATTTGATGTTACTTTTAATTTTTGTGCAGAGTTATTGCTAAATAAGAAAGTTGGAGCTTTATTAATGAATAATTTTAAAGCGATACAGGTAGGGAATGGACATGGATATGAGAATCAAAATATTGAGATAATTCAGGTTCGTGAGTTTGAAACAAAGAACATTACAAATGGCATTAGATAAACACGCAATTGCATCAGCTTACCAAAATTTACAAGATTATATCTGTGAAGGACTGGAAAAGATAGATGGAAAAGCGGTATTCCAAAAAGATAACTGGACAAGAGAACAAGGTGGTGGTGGAAGAACTAACACGACTTTAAATGGAACTATTATTGAAAAAGGGGGAGTAGCATTTTCTCAAGTATTTGGTCCTGTTAGTGAGCAAATGAAAAAATCACTTTTGGTTAATGGTGAAGAATTCTTTGCAACTGGAGTTTCTATTGTGTTACACCCAAATTCTCCTCATGTGCCAATTATTCACATGAATGTGCGTTATTTTGAATACGATGGAGGCGAAAAGTACTGGTTTGGTGGAGGGATAGATTTGACTCCCCATTATGTTGTCCTGGAGCAAGCTCAGGAATTTCATTTAGGATTAAAGGCTGTTTGTGATAAATATAACTTGGATTTTTATCCAAAATTTAAGGAAACTGCAGATAACTACTTTTTTCAACCCCATAGAGGTGAAACAAGAGGAATTGGTGGGATTTTCTATGATCATTTGGATGAGAAAAGTGGTTTGTCAAAAGAAGATCTTCTTGCTTTTTCTATAGAACTAGGTAAAGCTTTTGTGGATTTATATGCATATCAAGTCGAAAAAGGAAAAGATGTTCCCTTCTCGGAGCATCAGATTATTTGGCGAAATACACGAAGAGGTCGATACGTTGAGTTTAACTTATTGCATGATAGAGGCACCAAATTTGGCCTTGTTAGTAATGGACGAACGGAATCTATTCTTTTAAGTATGCCACCAGATGCTACTTGGGAATATATGAAAGTAATAGATCCTGGGTCACCGGAAGAATTTACTTTAAATCACCTTAAAAAAGGAATTAATTGGGTTGAGATCGTTTAAGATCTCAACCCTTTTTTTATGATTTTTTAATCCCTAAAAAAAATTAAAAAATTATCTACAGCACCCTGATTGTTGTACCATTACATTAATTATTAGAGCTTCTTTTTGGTCTAATGTATAATAGTTTTTGTGATGAGAAATGTTCTAATTGTATTTCTAAGTGGTTTTATATTTTGTTGTTCTTCGAAAGAAGGAATAAAAACAGAAGACATATATGAAATTCAGAGTGAAAACGATTGTAATGTCGCAAGTCGCAATTCTTATATAGAGATGATGTGCTACTATTCTTGGGACGGTACGGCAGGTATTTTGAGTTGTGACCTGAAAGGAGGTTTAGAAGCAAAAGATGTTAAACATCAAGTTCATTTTAATGAAAAGATTAATGAACTATGTATTGTTAAAAATGAATTAACGAATCGTGCTCTTACTAATTTTAATCAGCATCAGATGTTAGAACAGAGGTGTTTAAAAATAGATAACTGTAAGAGTCTAATTAGTTTTAGTATTGGTATGATTAAAGGAGGGAATGTATGACTAAATTAGTATTGCTTTCCTTTTTGGTCCTTGCTTTTGGCCCTTCTGTTTTTGCACAATGTTCTTTTTTGAATATCGGAGCTATAACAACTTCTGGCTGTGATGTAAATGGGACTTTCAGTATTTATGGAACTGTGGAGGTTGATAATGCACCCTCTACAGGTGATCTTACATTAAATGATTGCCAAGGGAGGTCTGTTATAGTTGCATCGGCACCTTTTGACGATAATATTTTTTTTTCAGGTGATGGATTTCAAGGGAATGGAAGTTTCTGTGCTGTATTTTTTGAGTTTTCAGATATAGCTTGTATTTCTGAATCTGTTCTCGTGAGTTACCCCAGTTGTAATTGTAATTTTGTGGGAGGAGAAATGAATAGGACAGCCTGTAATCCATCTAATAATACTTATACGTTATCTGGTGAGATAGAGTTTGAATATCCACCATCTTCTGGTCAATTAGTTATAGAAAACTGTTACGGTAGTCAGGTAGTTATAGAGGCAGCTTCGTTAATGAGTGGTATGATTGGGTATACCATTGAAGGGATGCCAGCCGATGATTTACCTTGTTTTATAACAGCTTACTTTACTGCGGATCCTGATTGTCGATTTTATCTTGGAGGATGGACAAATACACCATCATGTGATTGGGATTGTGTAGCAGATGCTGGAACTTATACAATTAGTTTGTCTGGAAATAGTAGTAGTTTATTTCCAAATATGTTAGAGTTATGCTTTGGTGACGAAATAACGATTACTTCAAACGGTGATTTTAGACTTCCTGCAGAGGTTCCTGGTTTTTTAGATGTAAATAATACTCCTATAGTTTATGATCCTGGTATATGGCTAGCTGTTTATGATTGTGAACCAACTATTGAAGGACCGCATAACTTCGTGAATGATCCTTGTTTCGTGGGATTGTTTCGAGAAGAGGATGCTCCATGGACAATTCAAAATAGTGTTGGAGATAATGAAACGAGATGGTTTGTACCGGTAACGATTTATAGTCAAGTGGATCATGTTTTCTCTGCTTCTACAGTTATCTTAGATCAACAAGTTTATTGTTATGATTTGGGTACACCTGTTGGAGTAACTTTCTTACCTTCTATTACTGGTGTGATTAATGAGTTTTGTACGGAAGGTAAGATTACGGTTGTTGTTAATGGAGGCGAGCCTTCTCTTCGCCCTGAAACAACATTTTCGATAGTTCCTGAATCTTTAACACCTGCTAATGCTACTATTGTACAAGGAACAGCGACTACTGGAAATATGTTAATTATTGATGGAGTAGAACCCGGACAAGATTACGGTTTTATCGTAAAAGACGAGCTCGGATGTCAAGCCATGTTTTCAGGAATTATTGAGGCAGGGTCAACCATTGAATTATCTTATCCTAACACGGGATACTGTGTTGGAAGTGGAGATGTATTTCCTGTTGTTACGGGGAATAGTGGAGGGATATATTCGAGTACTACAGGTCTAATTATTAGTCAAGTAACGGGAATGGTAAATACAAATATTTCTCAACCAGGTAACTATACGATTACCTATAGACCATCAGAGGAAGCTTGTGCACTTCCCGTTACTACTACATTGTCGATCTATTCTTTACCTATTATTAGTACTACCAATGAAGATATGTGTATTGGTTCATCTCTAATTTTAACAGTCAGTGGAGCGCAAAGTTATAGCTGGACTCCTTCTGTTATTTTCATTGAAGATAATGGAGAGCGTGTTTCAGTTAGCCCACCATTCAATACGGTTTATACGATAGTTGGATCGGACGTTAATGGTTGTCAAAATACAACAACTAGCACAATAACTGTTTTTCCTATTCCTGTTTTAACAGGAATTTTGTCAGCTTGTGCTGGAGAAACGAGCCAATTAAGTTCATCTAGTTCTCCAAATGTGGTGGATCCATTTATTTCGATGAATGTGAATATTGCCACAGTAAGTCCCACAGGTTTGGTTACAGCAATTAGTGCTGGCACTACTGATATTATTTTTACGAATGATAAAGGATGCCAAAGAAGGGTTGTATTTACGGTTCTCCCACTTCCAGTTGTTTCTGTTAATAGTGCAGAAGTATGTCCAAATAGTACTGTCACCTTAACTGCACAAGGAGCTGTTAGTTATCTTTGGACGCCGACTACCTACTTGAATGTCAGCAATGCTGCAAGTGTTATTTTTACACCTGGAGTTACAACAAGTTATTCTTTGACAGGATCTGATATTTTTGGTTGTTCAAGTACTGTAAATACCACTGTTACTGTTTTTGCTTCACCCAATATTAACGCTGGCCCAGATCAAACAATTTGTTTAGATAATTCTACTACTATTTCTGCTTCGGGTGGGGTGACTTATACATGGGATAACGGTTTAGATAATGGACAAAGTCATACAATTACACCTAATAATACGACGACCTATACCGTAATCGGAACAGATGCCAATGAGTGCTTTGGAACAGATGAAGTGGTTGTTACCGTCGCGCTTTTACCCTCGGCGACTATTTCAGGCTCAGGCTCATACTGTTTGAACGAACCATCACCTGAAATAACCTTCACAGCAATCGGAGGTACTCCACCTTATCAATTCACTTATTCTATCAATGGGGAGGGGGCACAAACCGTTAGTTCAGCGTCTGATTTAGCAACCATTACTGTTCCCACTAATAATGCAGGTATATTTGTTTATGAATTGCAAGAGGTTAGTGATCAGTTTGGATGTGAGAATAGCTTAACTAGTCAAGCTACTATTCAAATATTTGATTCACCAGATGTCAACCTTTCAAGTCCTACTGATATTTGTAAAAATGATGCAAATCAGTTGTTGATTTTTAGAGGTGTTAATGGACGAGCTCCCTATGCGTTTTCTTATAAATTCAATAATGGGCCTGTTCAAACGTTGAATTCAAACGGAAGTGGATTAGGGGTAATTATTATTCCAACAGGTACTGAAGGAATATTAAATTATCAAGTGACTCATGTGATTGATGCCAATGGGTGTGAGCAAGATGTCAATGTTCAACATGAGGTAACCATTAGAGAATTACCAACTGCTACTATTCTAGGAGGAATAGGGGTTTGCCAAAATGAGACACCACCTCAAGTAGTTTTTTTAGGAACAAACGGAATACCTCCATTTACATTTACTTACACCGTTAATGGTGGGCCTTTACAAACTGTTGTCTCATCAGGAACTAGTGCAATAGTTTGGGCTCCTACAGATCAGAGTGGAACGTGGGTCTATAATTTAGTTAAAGTTGAAGAAGGAAGTAGTGCCGATTGTTCTCAACTAATTAGTGAGTCTACGACAATTATTATACATCCAACACCTTCTCCTATTATTGAAGGGGATTTAGAATATTGCTTTGGTCAGCAATCATTTTTAGCAACCTCTCTTGCGTATTCTTCCTATCTGTGGTCAAATGGACAAACGGGTTCTTCTGTACAAGTAACAGAGGTTAATAACCCGATTACTGTTTCTGTAACAGATGAATGGGGATGTTTTGGAACCTCCAATCCTATAGTGATTGAAGAAAGTGAAAGAATCATTAATAATGCTACTATTTCTGCCTGTCAAGGACAAGAAGTCTTAATCCATGGACAGTTACAATCGGTAGCAGGAACTTATAGTATAACTACCCTTTCCGTAGAAGGTTGTGATAGTGTTTCTAATGTAACACTAGTGATAAATCCATTACCAACAGTATTGGCAGGTGAGGATAGAGGGGTGTGTGAAGGTGAAATGATTACCCTTTCTGGTGAGGGAGCTATTGATTACATTTGGAATCATGGTGTAATAAATGGAATAGCATTTCAGCCGACGCAAACACAAAATTATACTGTTATAGGTACCGATGTTAACGGTTGTTCTAATTCAGCCCAAGTATTAATTACAGTAAATCAAATACCAGTAATCAATCCAATTCTTAATCAAGAGGTATGTAATAATGGTTTAACGACAGATGTCATTTTGACGGCGGATATACCTAATACTATCTTTCAATGGATAAATACACTACCAGAAATTGGATTACCGGGTAGTGGAGATGGAAATATATTGGCTTTTATGGCTTTGAATTCGTCAAATATGATTCTTACAAGCCAAGTTCTTGTCACTCCAGTTGCAGATGGATGTTTAGGAACAGCATTGACTTTTACTTATACTGTTTCTCCTTCTCCTTCAGCTTCAATCAGCGGTGGAACTGCAGTTTGTGTGAATGGTCTCATGCCTCAAGTCACTTTTGAGGGTACAAATGGAATAGCTCCTTATACTTTTAGATACCAGATAAATAACGGTCCGGTTATGACGGCTAATTCGATAAGTAACACAGCGTTTATTAATGTGCCTGTAAATACACCAGGGATATTTACTTATACACTTGTTCAAGTTCTAGAATCCTCAGCTTTAGCATGTGAGTCTGTCACTAATCAAACAACAACTTTCACAATAATAGATCTTCCAAATGCAACTGTCTTGATGCCTAATTCAGCTTGCCACAATGATAATTCTCAAGTTATTGAATTGACAGCAATTGGTGGGCAATCTCCTTATCGTTATACTTATTCTGTCAATGGAGGGGTGGAACAAACATTTGTAACCTCAATGACAGTCGTGACTATGCCTTTAGAAACAGCTGAAGTTGGTTTAATTACATTTACGTTAATTAGCATAACGGAAGGTAGTACAGCTGCTTGTAGTCAAGTGATAAATAGCACTTCAATAATTAATATAATGCCCGCTCCTCGTCCAACGATTACTGGGATATTGTCTTATTGTGAAAATAGCACAACCACTTTGTCAACTCAAAGTTTCCCATTATATAATTGGTCAACAGGGGCTGTTACCGATGAAATTAATGTGACTGCTTTAGATAATCCAATTACAGTTCAAGTAGTAGATGCGAATGGATGCACAGGTATTTCTTTGCCTGTTAATGTTTCTTCATTACCAATTATTAGAACCTCATCGGAGGTGGTTATTTGTCAAGGAGCGAGTTTAGTGATTCATGGGGTCGAACAAAATGTAGCAGGTTCATACATTGAAACCTTTCTTTCCTCATTGGGGTGTGACAGTATTTCAACGGTTATTCTGTCAATAAATCCATTACCTATTGTTATTGCACCACCTAATCTAGATATTTGTCATGGAGAAATGGTGACTTTAGTCGCACAAGGTGCTGATAGTTATGACTGGTCTGATGGTGCATTAAACGGAGTTCCTTTTCAACCAGAAGTAGGGAGTTTGTCGTTCACAGTAATAGGTACAGATACTAACGGATGTCAAAATACAGCTACAACAACAGTAACCGTAAAACCACTTCCTGTTATTGATCAAATAGGCGATTTAACCTATTGTAACGGTATCACAACTTTAGAGGTCACTTTTATCTCAAGCCCATCTGCAAGTATTTCTTGGTTAAACACCAATGTAGAGATTGGATTATCTAGAAATGGAGATGATTTAATACCTTCATTTATTACTACCAATACTACCAATACATCAATAATGAGTACATTGTTCGTTGTAGGAACATTGGATGGGTGTACAGGAGAGGCCATGTCTTTTCAAATGAAAGTACTACCGGATATGCAACTGGATATTACAACAGATGATTTAGTTTTTTGTCAAAACACTGAAATGGCATCGTTTACAGTTAACCTACTTAATAATACAGCTCCATATATTCTGACTTATTCCATCGACGGAGGCAGTGAGTTAACAACAACTGGAAATGAATTAATTCATATACCAGTTCATACAGATGTAGCAGGCACTTTTATATATACTATTTTTAATATTCAGGAAAGTGGACCTCAAAGTTGTATAACAAATAGTAATGAGAGCGTTTCCATCATAGTTTATGAGTTACCCATTGTGGATGCAGGAGATGATGTGCAGGTCTGTTCGGGGACAGATTATTTGTTAACTGCTGTAGGAACAGCAGTTAATTATTATTGGAGTAGTGGGCAAGAAAATGGAAGCTTGATTTTGGTCGACAGTCCTGTTCTTTTAACTGTGACAGGTGTGAGTAGTGAAGGTTGTCAAAATACAGATCAATTAGAAATTACTACATTTCCTAAGATCCCAGTTGTTTTAAATGAAGATGAAAGTATCTGTTTAGGAGAAGAGGTAATATTGTATGCTTCTATGTCAGATGGCTCTTTTGGAACATTCGATTGGAGTGATGGTGTAATTAATGGAGAGCCTTTTACACCCAATGAAACAAATATGTATATAATTACTTCTGTCGATATGTATGGATGTCAGCAAATTGGAGAAGTTACAATAACGGTACAACCTCTCCCAATTATTTCAGCAGGATCCAACCGAATTGTGTGTTTTGGCGAACCTATAATTCTTACAGGTGAAGGTGCTGATGGAGGTACATATGAATGGAATAATGGTGTAATTAATGGCCAGCCTTTTTTACCTTCAGAAGGAGGGCATACTTATACCGTTATTGGTACAGATCAAAATGGTTGTCAGAATACAAGCTCAATTGATATTATGGTTGAATCTAGGCCAGAAGTTTCATTTATAGTGACGCAAGACGGATTGTGTGCGCCTGTCGAGGTGCAATTGATAAATACTTCTGAAGTGTTAACATCAACGTGTATATGGTATATTGAAGGGTTCGAGCCAATTATTGGGTGCGATCAGCAAAGCATTATACTAAATAATACAGGAAATTACTCAGTGACTCTAAGTTTAGGGTCTAATGTGGCAGGTTGTGCAGCTGAACATACAAGTGAGAATGTTATAAGGGTAGAACAAACACCGGTAGCCTATTTCACTTACAGTCCATCAGAGGTTACAGAAATAAATAGTGTCGTTGAATTTTTTAATAGTACAGTAGGTGAGGAAGGAATAAGTTATTTTTGGGAGTTTGGAGATTTAGGGACCTCAACAAGTGTAAATCCTATTTATGATTTTAAAGGAAATGTAGCCATGCATCCAGTTACTTTAACAGCGACATCGCTTTTAGGGTGTAAAGGCTCTTATACACATATGATTCGTGTGTCGGAAGATCTAGTATTTTATATACCTAATGCATTTACTCCAAATGATGATGAATTAAATCAAACTTTTCAACCCGTATTCGTATCTGGATATGATCCCAGTGATTATGAATTAATCATATATAATCGTTGGGGTGAGAAAATATTTGAATCGCATGATGTAGCCGGAGGATGGAATGGACGATATGGAATAGATGGAGATATTTGTCCAGTGGGGATGTATGTGTGGACAATTGTTGTTCGAAATAGTTCAAGTACTAAAGCAGGACGTTCTGCATATAATGGTCATGTAAGCTTAATAAGATAATTTTAGGTTTCCAAGTTAAGGAGAAATAAAACACGAAGATCTGAAACATTTTAGAATGTTATTCGTATTATTATGATATACTTAGGTGTATAGATTGATGCTTTATAATAACAATTTAAAAAAAAACTACTGCGATGAGAACTATTTCGATATTCGTTTTTCTGTGCTTAAATTATGTTGCTCTTGCGCAGCAGATTTCCCCTATTTCAAGTACAGAAAAAAAGATTAATGGCTTACCAAATTCGCAAGTGAACATTAGTAACGATAGACAATTAGGAAAGGGAAGTTTATCGAATAATGAAGATTTGTTGAATACAAACACTTATTCATCAACGATTATTTATGTTCAAAATGGACAAGAATTAATTGCTTATACTTTATCTCCATCTGATTATCATTTGTTAAAAGTCAAATTAGACGAATTAGTAGCGTTAAATCAGATGCTATCAGCACCAGATTTATTACCAAATACAAAGGAACAATTAGAAAGGTTACGTATCGATGCTCAAAGCACATATGACCAGTTGTTAGTACAAGCAGTTGCAAACGCCAAATAGTGAAGATGATGAAACAATTACTACTTTTAGGACTATTGCTTTTTAGCTTTATAGGTACCACACAAGCGCAATGTACTTTTCAAAGTATTTCTCAATTGCTATTTTCGCCGTGTGAAGTAAACGAAACATTTACCATTTCAGGGACACTTAGTTTTGCAAATCCTCCAACGACTGGAGATCTTATATTAAGAGATTGCTCAGGCTATGAAACGGTGGTAGCATCAGCACCCTTTGGAGCAACAATAGCTTTTTCGGGAAATGGTTTTGTAGCAACAGGTGCAAATTGTTCATTAACTTTTCGTTTCTCAAACGGAGGATGCACAACCCCAACTTTTTCTATAGCGTTTCCTTCTTGTAATTGTGGATTTACAAATTCTAATTTGTCAAGAGGTGTGTGTGATCCTTTAACAAATACATATACTCTTACAGGGACTTTGATATTTGGTTTTCCTCCTACGACAGGTCAATTAATCATACAAAACTGTTATGGACAACAAGTGGTTCTAAATCCGCCATTTGTTTCTCCTGTTTCTTACAATTTCCCAGGTATGCCTTCTAATGGCGCTGCGTGTTCTGTTAATGCTTTTTTTACTGCTGAAGCAGGATGCGATATGTTACACGATGGTTGGACAAATCAACCTTCTTGTTTTTGGGAATGTGAGACAGATGCGGGTACTTTTTTCAGTTTTGCTGATGGTATGACCAATAGCGTACATCCTGGCCCTTACGATTTATGTTATGATGATTTACTTTTGATTGACTCAAATGGAGACTTCATATTACCGTCTCCACAAACAGGCATAGTGGATGAAAATAATAATCCGATTCAGTATGATCCAGGGATTTGGTTGTTGCTTTATTCATGTGCCCCAACGCTTCAATCTCCCGTTTCTTTTTTAGATGACCCTTGTTTTTTAGGAGTTGTATCTTCAGATGAAGCACCTTGGGTCTTTCAAAATACGCTTGGTGATAACGTTCCTAGGTGGTTTGTTCCACTAACGATGTATAGCCAAATCGACGGTATTTTCGATATTAATACGATAATAAACGGACAAGAATATCATTGTTTTGATCTTGGAGAACCAATACAAGTGAATTTTTTAAGAGAAATTACGGGTAATGTCACTCAAGATTGTCAATTAGGGACTGTAACGACGAGATTGCAAGGTGGTAAACCGTCACAAGTTACTGGTCAAACATTTAATATTGTTCCAGCATCTGTTACACCTGTAAATGCTACAATTGTTCAAGGTTCTGCAACGAATGGAGGGGATTTAATTATTGGAGGATTGACCCCTGGCCAGACTTATAGTTATATCATTCGGGATGGGGTAGGTTGTGGAGTGATCGTTTCGGGTACATATGTAGGGCCAAATAATGCAACAATTAGTTATCCCAATACAGCTTTTTGTTTAGGAAGTGGTACTGTAAATCCAACAATTACAGGTACAACAGGTGGCGTGTTTTCTAGTACTACCGGTTTAGTTTTAAATGCTGTTTCAGGGGTCGTGAATACCACAACATCAACTCCTGGTGCATATACAGTTACTTATACACCACCTGGAGGATATTGTGCTAATCCAACAACTACAACTATTACAATTCATCCACGACCAACATTAGTAACAGCAAATAATACGATGTGTCTTGGAGAGCCGGTAACACTAAATGTTTCTGGAGCTAATACCTATTCTTGGACACCAGCAGCAACGTTAACTCCTTCGACGGGAGCTAGTGTAGTAGCTAATCCAACAACAAATACAAATTATACAGTAACAGGAACAGATGTAAATGGCTGCACGAATACGGCGTCTGTTACAGTGACAGTTTTTCCACAACCTATTTTAGCTGGAGTTTTATCTGGGTGTATCGGACAAACAAGACAATTAACTTATTCAGCAACGGTTAATCCAATTAACCCTTTTGTTTCATCTAATCCAGCTGTTGCAACTGTTAATGGAACAGGTATAGTTACAGGGGTTAGTCCTGGTACAACAGAAATCACGTATACGAATAGTAATGGATGTAGTCGAACTGTAACATTTTTAGTTCATCCGAATCCTGTGATCACAGTGAATAGCCCTACGATTTGTCAAACTGGTACAGCAACATTGACCGCAACAGGAGGAGCAATGTATTCATGGACACCAGCAACCAATTTAAATGTAACTAACACGGCATCTGTAGTGTTTACTCCAGGGGAAACTACAAATTATACCGTAAGAGGAACCACAGCAAATGGATGTTCGAATACAGCGGTATCAACGGTGACTGTTTTACCAAATGCACCAATTAATGCAGGGGTAGACCAAACAATTTGTTTAGGTGATGCAGCAACACTATCAGCTATAGGTGGGGTATCCTATAATTGGAATAATGGTTTAGGAGCAGGACAAAATCAAACCGTAAGTCCAACATCAAATACGATTTATACAGTTACAGGTACGGATGAAAATGGATGCGTGGGGGCAGATCAAGTTTTAGTATCTGTATTACCGCTACCAACTGCTTCAATTAGTGGCACGACAAATGTCTGTGTTGGTGGAGCTGCTCCTATGATTACTTTGACAAGTACTTCAGTAAATGCACCGTTTACTTTCACCTATACAATTAACGGTGGCACAACTCAAACAATTGTTTCTACAGGTAGCACTCTAACTATTCCTGTGCCAACAACAACAGAAGGAGTATATACTTATGCATTGACCGGTATTACAGATGCTATCGGCTGTTCACAAGCTCAAACGGGACAAGCCATAGTAACCGTAAATACGTTACCAAGTGCAACTATTTCTGATGGTTTAACGGTATGTCAAGGACAAGTTAATCCTTCTTTAACTTTAACAGGAGTAAACGGGGGTGCGCCATATACTTTTACTTACACAATCAATAATGGTATGCCAATAACTGTGAATTCTAACATGTCTGGAATAGCGCAAGTAGTGGTGCCAACAACAACGGTAGGAACCTTTACTTATCAGTTAACAAATGTAACGAGTGCAAATGGGTGCGGACAAGCTCAAACAGCACAAAGCACAGTAATTATTCAGCCTTTACCTATAGTTACAGCAACTGTTCCATCTCTTGTTTGTCAAGGTGCACCACAACCTTCGGTGACATTTACAGCAACAGGAGGAACTGCTCCTTACGTGATCACTTATAATATCAATGGTGGAGCGCCTCAAACAATTAACACAGCTGGGAATTCAGCAATTGTACCTGTTTTAACGACTACTCCAGGAGTGTTTAATTTCAATGTTGTAAGTGTTACAGATAATGATGGGAACGGATGTGTAAATAATCAATCTGTCACTGCTACTGTTACAGTTAGTGCCAGTCCAATAATAACAGGAACACTTTCGGTTTGTCTGGGGTCAACAAGTCAATTGATGGGGACAGCTCCAGTTTCAACAGTCAATCCGTGGGTTTCTTCCAATCCAGCAGTAGCAACTATATCTAACACCGGTTTAGTAACTGCTTTGTCTGTTGGTTCAACAACCATTACCTACACAAATGAAGCAGGTTGCGTGATTTCTGAAAATTTTTCTGTTGTTACCTCACCAACTATTTTTGTACCTGCGGTTTCTGTATGCCCAGGAACACCCATATCGCTTACTGCTACAGGAGCTCAGAACTACTCTTGGATTCCAGCAACTAACTTAAATACAACAGCAGGTGCGACGGTGGTATTTACAGGTAATGTAGCACAAACATATACTGTCACAGGTGTTGATGCTAGTGGTTGTACAGGAACAACGACTGTTACAGTTGATATTTTACCATTGCCAACTATTACGGCAAGTGCAGACCAAGTGATATGCCCAGGTGGAAATGCAACAATATTTGCAACGGGTGGGGTATCTTATACTTGGGATAACGGTTTAGGTGCTGGTCAAACGCAAACAGTTTCTCCAACATCTGCTACAAATTATACCGTTACCGTTACTGGAGCAAATGGCTGTATAAATACAGATCAAGTGTTGATCTCTTTATCCACACCTCCAACAGCAAATGTTGCAGGAGGAACAACCGTTTGTCAATCGGCAACTAATCCTCAAGTTGTATTTACAGGAACAAATGGAACTGCACCTTATACATTTACTTATACATTAAATGGAGGAGGGGTTTTAACGGCTGTTTCTGATGCAACAGGAATTGCAAGACTAAACGTCTCTACAGTAGCCGTAGGAACACAATCCTACGTGTTGACTGGAGTAACCGATGTAAATGGATGTAGTTGGACAACAGCAGCAACAAGTGATTTTGTAATTCTTCCATTACCATTAGCTACTATCACAGGAAATGCAAATGTGTGTCAAAATGCCGCTCAACCTCAAATTACAATTACAGGAACAAACGGAACAGCACCTTATGTATTTACTTATTCCTTAAATGGAGCAGGAGCTCAAACGGTGATTTCTGATGGAAATGGTATTGCACAAATCAACGCTCCAACAACTATTGCTGGTACGTATACTTATACTTTAACACAAGTAGCAGATGCAACGGCAAATGCTTGTTCTCAAGTTCAAACAGGAACAGCCTCGGTAGTCGTTACACCTTTACCGACAGCAACCATTGCAGGTTCTGTTAATGTTTGTCAAGGAGATGCGTCTCCTATGGTTACTTTTACAGGTGCAAATGGAATAGCGCCTTATACATTCTCTTATAACATCAATGGGGGGACGACTCAAACGATTATATCAGCTGGAAATTCTGCAAGTTTATTAGTACCGACAGGAACAATTGGAACGTTTAATTACAATTTGATAAGTGTTGGAGATAATACAGTCGCTGGTTGTTCACAACCTCAAGCAGGAACGGCTACTTTTGTAGTAAACACAAATCCAAGTCCTGTAATCGCTGGTCAAGAAGAATATTGTATCGGTAATACAGCTACAGTAAATACAACTCAGTTTTTTAATAGTTACGTTTGGTCGAACGGACAGATAACAGCAAATGCACAAGTAACAGCTGCAAATAATCCAGTTGTTGTCACTGTAACGAATGCTTTTGGTTGTCAAGCTACTTCTGCACCTTTTAATGTAACTGAAAATACAACAATCATTAACAATACAACTATTGCTATCTGCCAAGGACAAGCAGCAACCATTCATGGGGTTGTAAGAACGGTTGCTGGAGTTTACACCAATACCGTTCCTTCCGTTCAAGGCTGTGATAGTACTTCCAATGTAACTTTATTGGTTAACTCACTACCAAATGTGAATGCAGGTGTAGATCGTACGATCTGTACTGGGGAATCGGTAACTTTAACAGCTGGTGGTGCTACCAACTTTAACTGGAATAATGGAGTTACGAATGGAGTTCCATTTCAACCAACAGCTACGCAGATTTATACCGTTACCGGAACAGACGCTAATGGATGTACAAATGCAGATCAAGTAGTAATTACGGTCAATGCGATTCCAACCATTGCGGCAATAAATAACCAAACAATATGTTCAGCAACAAATTCTTCAGCAGTTACTTTTACAGGAAATTTACCAGGTACTACTTTTTCTTGGATAAATTCAAATCCAGTTATTGGATTAGCGGCTAATGGTAATGGAAATATTGCTATGTTCAATGGGGTTAATGCAACAGGAGGAAGTGTTTCAGGAACAGTAACAGTGACTCCTTCATTAAATGGATGTACAGGTACACCAACGACTTTTACAATTACCGTTTTACCAGCCCCAACGGCATCAATTTCAGGAACGACAAGTGTGTGTGTTAATTCAACTATGCCGCAAGTGACGTTTACAGGTGCAAATGGAACAGCTCCTTACACTTTCCGTTATTCTATAAATAATGGAGCCGTTTTGACCACAAATTCGGTTGGTAACACGGCTGTAATAAATGTGCCGGTAAATAATGTAGGTATTTACAATTATCGTTTGGTAGGAGTGTCCGAATCGTCAGGATCAGGTTGTCAAGCAACGGCAGATCAAACGGCTGTATTTACAGTGACTGACCTTCCTACGGGAACAGTTTCCACTCCTGTTACGATTTGCCAAAATACAGGAAACACAACGGTGACATTTACTGGGACAGGTGGGACAGCTCCTTATACATTTACTTATACGATCAATGGAGCAGCGCCACAAACTATTGTTTCAACAGGATCAGTGGCTACGCTTACTTTACCTTCAACCGCGGTTGGAACAACGATAATTGCTTTAACAAGTGTCCAAGAGGCAAGTGGTTTAGCATGTGCAAGAGCACTCAATTTGAATACAACGGTAACTGTTTTAACTCTACCGACACCAAGTGTTTTAGGGACTTTAACGCATTGTGAAGGTGGGACAACAACTTTGAATACGCAAAATTATAACAGTTATAATTGGTCATCAGGTCATACAACGCAAACAGCAAATGTATCTGCAGCCAATAACCCGATTACGCTTCAGGTAACAGATGCCAACGGTTGTCAAGCGGTTTCCGCTCCAATTACTTTAACACAAATTTCAACCATTCGTACAAATCGTACAGTAGCTATTTGTCAAGGAGCTTCTACCTCTATTCATGGTATTGTAAAAACAATCGCGGGAGTGTATGAACAAACCTTTACGTCTCTTCAGGGATGTGATAGCGTTTCAACGGTGACATTAGTTGTTAATCCATTGCCAAATGTAACTGTGCCTGCAGATCAAACGATTTGTCAAGGTGAAAGTGTGACATTGGCTGGTGCAGGAGCACAAAACTATGTATGGACAAATGGTATAACGAATGGAGTTCCTTTTCAACCAAACGAAGGGATTCAGAATTATACTGTCACGGGAACTGATGCAAATGGTTGTCAAAATACAGCCGTGGCTACCGTAAATGTGCGTGCAATTCCAGTGATGAATGCAATAGCGAATCAAACCCTTTGCGCAGATGTACAATCGACTGAAATCATTTTTTCATCTACGCCACAAGGAACGTTTACTTGGACTAATTCAGAAGTTAATATCGGATTAGTAGCCAACGGAACAAATACGATTCCATCTTTTAGGACTGTTAATACCACAAATTCACCTTTGTCAGGTTCAATTTTAGTAACACCAACCGCAGATGGATGTATAGGACAAGCAGCAACATTTACAATCACAGTTCAACCAGCAAGCACTTTACAAGCTTCGGTAAATGAGACCTCTGTTTGTTTAGATGCCGCTAGTCCGGTTATTAATCTAACAATGATGAACGGAACGGCTCCATTTGAGGTGACCTATACCATAAATGGAGGAGCGGCACAGACTATACAAGGTGGAAATACAATGCAGTTATCTGTACCAACAACAGCAGCTGGAAATTATAGTTATACTTTTACAGCGGTGAACGAAAGCAGTGCGCAAGCATGTAGCACAACTATTAATGAAACAGTACAAGTTGAAGTGCATGCGTTACCAGTGGTAAATGCAGGGCAGGATGTTCAATTATGCCCAGCGGAAGATTACTTGTTGAATGCAACGGGAACTGCCGTAAATTATGTATGGAATAATGGAGGAACAAATGGAGATCAAATCACGATTAATAATCCATTAACCTTACAAGTTACAGGGGTCGATGTAAATGGATGTGTTAATACAGATCAAGTTACTGTAACACTTTTTACTCCAATTGCTGTAGATGCGGGACCGGATCAAAGAATGTGTATTGGTGATCAAGTGATACTTCAAGGTCAAATGGTGGATCAGTCCAATGGAATTTACAATTGGGATAATGGTGTTGTGAATGGACAAGTATTTAGACCGCAAGAGAGCAGAACTTATACGCTTGCCGCTCAAGATATTAATGGATGTATCGTAACCGATGAGGTTGTAATCACGGTAAACAATTTACCAGTCATTTCCGCAGGACCGAATATAGCTGCTTGTATTGGACAAGATGTAACTTTATCAGGAGCAGGAGCAAATGGAGGAACATATATTTGGGACAATGGAGTGACGAACGGAGTAGCTTTTATTCCAGCGGAAGGTGTTACAATCTACACTGTGGTAGGAACAGATCTAAATGGATGTCAAAATACCAGTACTGTCGAAGTATTTGTACAAGCACAACCAATAGTTTCTTTTACGGCCGTTCAAAATGGATTTTGCGCACCTGTTGAAGTTGTTTTCACAAACACTTCTCCTATAATAGGAACGAATTGTATTTGGACAATTGATGGATTAACACAAATAGCAGGATGTGGGACTCAAACGATGGTTTTTGATAGAGCTGGAGATTATTCAGTAACACTAAGCATGGAAACCAATGAAAATGGATGTGTTGGTACATCGAGGGTTGATAATGCAGTTCAAATTGATCAGACTCCTATTGCACGTTTTACTTATAGTCCAGAGGTAGTAACGCAGATTCAAAGCACAGTAGATTTTAATAACGAAACAGCTGGTGGACCAGCATCGTATTTCTGGGAAATTAGTAATCAAGCAACATCAACCGAGATGCATCCAACCCACAATTTCGGAAACGAAGTAACAGCTCATAATGTTACGTTAACTGCCACATCACCACTTGGATGTGCGGACAAATACACACAAGTAATTAAAATTAAGGAAGAGTTTATTTTCTTTATTCCAAATGCATTTACGCCAGATGGAAGTAATCTTAATGAAATCTTCCAACCGGTATTTGTCTCCGGATTTGATCCTTTTGATTTTGAATTGTTGATTTTTAACAGATGGGGAGAAATTATTTTTGAATCACATGATGCTTCTATTGGATGGAATGGACGTTATGGTGTAGAAGGAAATATATGTCCAGATGGCGTCTATAGCTGGAAAATAAATGTAAAAACAGATTCTAATAATTCAGGAGATAAAGAGACGTTTAGTGGTCACGTAACCTTATTGAGATAAACAATAGAAGGTCACTGAAAAGTGGCCTTTTGTTTTTTAGTAAGCTAAGATGGACTAAACGTTAAATCTTATTTCTCCCTCCCAATCCATATCTGTTAAAGGTAAATTGAATATAACAAGACATTTTTTAGCTCAAAAGGGCTTTAAATATTTTTGTGCTAAGTGTAAATCGTGTATCTTGAACTAGAATTTGAATACCATGCTTTTTATAAATAACCAAAACATAACTGATCCAACAATTAATTTAGCGATTGAAGAATTTGCCGTTCGCCATTTACCCGCAAACGAACCCATTTTATTGTTTTATATCAATCAACCGTCGATTATCATTGGTCGCAATCAAAATACAATTGAGGAAATAAATACCAATTATGTAGAAGATAACGGAATCAAAGTCGTTAGAAGATTGTCGGGTGGTGGGGCAGTTTATCATGATAAAGGAAATCTAAACTTTAGTTTTATAACCGAAAATGATGGAAAAAGTTTTTCCAATTTCAAGAAATTCCTTGAACCGATTATCACGTCTTTAGCTCAATTAGGAATCGAGGCGGAAGTTAAAGGTCGAAATGACATCTTAATAGAAGATCGTAAAATAAGCGGAAATGCACAATTTGCAACGCTTGGAAAAATTTTTACTCACGGAACCTTGTTGTTTAATAGTGAGATCGATGAGGTGGTAAACGCTTTAAACGTCAGAAAAGAGAAAATAGAAAGTAAAGGCAAAAAATCGGTGAGAAGTAGAGTGGCAAATATCTCCGAATATTTGAAAGAACCCTTGACTATCGAACAATTTAAAGAACATATTTTGTTATCCATATTTGGTGTGGAAAATCGCTCTCAAGTGCCCGAATATCACCTCACTGAAGCGGATTGGGAGATGATTCACAAAATCTCAAATGAAAGATATGCTAATTGGGACTGGAATTTTGGTAAATCGCCACAATCCACAGCTGTTTTTAGTAAACGTTTTCCTATTGGCGTAATTGATTTACATGTCGTAATCGAGAAAGGTATTTTAGAAGAAGTGAAAATCTTTGGTGATTTCTTTGGTGTGGGTGATGTCGCTGATATTGAACTACTATTGACGGGTAAAAAATACGACCGAGAAGTACTTCGGGAGGCATTAAAAGAGATCGATATTACGCATTATTTTGGGTCAATTACTTTAGACGATTTTCTAGAAGTATTGTATTAAAAATGTTTCTTTAAAATTTTAAAAGAAGAGATTAATAAGGAAGTGTTTTTGCTTTTCTTGATTTTTCAAATTGATAAAAATGTCTTCCTAATTCTCCTAAAAAGGGAAGACCAACCGTTTTGTATTCATAAATTCCATCGTTGATTACCTCGTTTTCGTTGACATAAATAACGGCAGAGAGTATAAATTCAATGTCTTTTTTTTTATCACAGATATACGCGCAATCAGCTAAAAAACCGTAGGATTGACCAACAATATTTGTGATTTGAATGGAATCGGAGGAGATTACCTTTGGGCCATCGCCGTAAATTAAATATTTTTTTAAATTATCTGGATATTCCTTCGTTTGATAGTTTTGGATATTTCCCAATCGCGGTGGAATCGTTAAATAATGAATAAGTTGTTGTCTATCTTTTTCATTTAAATCAAAACGGAGCGTAGATGAAACTGATTCTGGAAAAATCAATCTTCGCATCATTTCATGTATTTCGGTCAAGGGGAGATAGTTCATTTCTTTAAAATCACGAGGCTCTTGAATTATCTTATTTTTTGAAATATGTGCTTTCCCTATTTTTGCATTTTCAATTGGTGATAGCCATTGTTCATCTGCTTTTTGAAAAGGGATTTGGTATAATGTGTCTGCTTTTTCATCTAGAAAAATACCTGGATTTGTCGCTGCACGATCGGTTCCCGTACAACCACCGTCAAAACGATGTCTAATACGTGTTTTTGTAAATCCTTTTTCCTGTAAAGCTAAATGTAGTTGATTTACACCTATCATTTCCAAAACCCTTCCAAATGCAAAGTTATCGCTAACAAGTGCCATTTTCTTAATATAATGCATTATGGAAGGCTGACCGCTCGGGGAAGTCGTATCTGTTAAAACTTCTCTTTGACACGATTGCCCTTTGGTTGTAAAGTAGGTTGAGTTACTAGGAATAGCAAGTGCTTTTAATTTTTCTAAAGCAAGGATACTCGTTGGTAATTTAACCAAACTTGCGGGGTAAAAGTAGTCTTCATCTGCGCGAAATGTTTGTGTAAAGAAGGAAGGTATTCCGTTAGAATCTCGGTCAATTTGTGTATAAATGATTTGAATTTTATATTTTTCAGCTTCAATTACATATTTTTTTAACCTACTATTCTCTCGAAGTATTTCTAATATAGTTGATTGTGTTAAACTAGTTAGCGGAATAAAAAGTACAATTATGAAAGCTCTAAACTTGGTCATTTTTTGGTAATAACCATAAAATTACTGTTTTTATCCAAGAAATTATAACCAATTCCAAAACCTATTTTTTGAGCTCCTTGCGATTGATAAAGTGAATCTAAGTCTTTTTGATAATGGTTTTTAAACAAGTTTATGGGTTTGGTATATTGTCCAAAAAGCTTAAAATCCCACTCATTTTTATCTTTTGTAAAATAACGATTGGCAATTCCGCTATCATCTTGTACTACATGCTGACTTTGTGCAAGAATGGCATTTCGAACTTTGGAAAAATAAGCTTTATGCATTAGGTAAGTTGCGCCTTTGAGATATGTGTTTACCTCTCCTAAACTATTCATATACGTAACAAATCCAGGATTGGTAGCCAAAGCGCCATCTGAAGCATTTAATGAATAATAATACAACGATTTATGGTGGCCATCCATGTCTTCAAAACGTATTTCTACACCAGGTGTTTCGGGTTCCTTTTTTGTTTTTAATTCTTTAAAATTGGCAAGGTAAATGATTTCGCCCGATTGATCAATGTATATTGGTTTGACCGAATGTAATGAATTGCCTTGTCGTTTTAGAAATAAAGTCAATAAGTGTAAAACACCGTCAACATCTTCATTTCTTAAGTCATTATTCATACTGTTCGTTCTAAAAAAGCTAAAATTTAAGATCGCATGAAGGGACGAATTTACTTTTCCATAATAGGATTTAAAATCGGTTTCAGTGGTAAACTCAGGAAGACTTCCGACTGGTTCTAAACCTAATAAAACATAACGTTCTGCTTTTGGAAAAAAAGTTTGAGCATATAAAATATCAGGACCCGAGAATGGATAAAAAAGTGTGTGTTGCTGCTTAATGATAGGTTCAATTTCATTCGATCTAAAGGTATTAAGCTTTTG
The DNA here is from genome assembly GCA_045629585.1 of Taishania sp. Lineage (GTDB taxonomy): Bacteria > Bacteroidota > Bacteroidia > Flavobacteriales_D > Crocinitomicaceae > Taishania. The sequence continues at coordinate 76,542 of JAZQRM010000064.1, forward strand.
TAAACGGCTACTTGAATAAGTTGACCATTTTTCATCAAAGTTTTGGCTAAACGATTGAAATTCGTTAGTCTCCTTTATCCAATTAAAATAGGGAGAACTATCAGTGATTCCTGCACAGATATTTACTAAAGCATTTAGAGAATCATCTATAAATACATCATTGACCGTAGTTTCTTCATGTTCTATCTCATTGATAACATCGTTTTGAAAAGATTGTTTATCCTGAGAACTTTCATTTGTTTTACAAGCTGCAAAAAGCAAGCCCATAAAGCTTAAGTAAAAAAGAGTTTTAAACATATTTTATTTCTTTAATAGTAGTTATCTTTTTACTGATGTAAAGTACAATTAATCCGATTAAAAGATTACCTAATCCCAATAGTGATTCAGTTGTTTTTTGAGTCAAAACAAAATAGATTGTAAAAGCGTTTAAAGCTAAAAAAAGAATTGGGGTTATCGGATATAGGATTGTTTTATAGCCGTCTTGCATCAAATGTTTTTTTCGTAGTCTTAGAATGAATATACTTCCAACAGTCATAAAAGTGAATAATTCTAAGCTAAAACCAACAAAAGTTAGAACGGTTTCAAACTTTCCAGTGATTATTAGCAGAATCGTTATTATTGATTGAAATAGAATTGCAACATAGGGAGATCCTGTTTTATTTGTTTTTGACAGAAAGCCTAAAGCTGGTATATCTTCACCGATGCGTTTTGTAATTCTTGGTCCAGCCATTATCATGGCACTAATACTGGATATTAATAGAATTGCAATTAATAGACTCATCATTTTTCCAACGGATACACCAAAAATGGCACTAGCGCTTACATGGCCAATTTCTAGTACACCTTTGAGACTTTCCTTTGGGACAGAATATAAAAAAGTAAAGTTTAAAAGCAGATAGATGATACAAACAGTAAGTGTTCCCCAAAACAGTGAGCGAGGAAGGTTCTTTCTAGGATCTTTGATTTCTTCTGTCAAATAGGTGGAAGCATTCCATCCACTATAAGCGTATCCAACATAAATAAGTGAAACCCAAAATCCAGCGCTCGTAATTTCGTTCCAACTATTGGAGTTTGGAAGAATGGATATAGTATGTGTTGGTGTAAAGTAAAAACCTGCAACGATAAACACAATTATAATTGCAATTTTTAAAGAGGTGAACACACGTTGAAAAAGGCCTCCTTTTTTTAGATTTATCACATGAATGAAAGTGACTATCAATACGACCAAAAGTGCACAATATTTAGAACTAATAGCTGGGAAAACAGATTGAACGTAACTGCCTAGGGCCATTGCAGCTAAGGCTACCGGAGCCGCAAAACCAATCGTTGATGATACCCATCCACTCAGAAAACCAACTGTTGGATGAATAAGTTTTGACAAGTAAACGTATTCACCTCCACTTTGTGGAAAGGTTACGGCTAATTCTGCATAAACGAACGCTCCACTTAAAGCAATAATCCCACCGATAAGCCATAAAAGTAGAATGCTAAAGGAACTATCAATTTCGAGTAACTGAAAACCGAGGCTAGTAAAAACTCCAGTTCCAATCATACTTGCCAGTACGATAGAGAAAGCAGTGAAAAAGCCAAACTTGTAGCTGTGCATTTATAATGGTTTGATAGCGAAGTAATAGTATTTGCTACAAAGCTAACGGAATTATTGAATGCTTTCTTCTTATTTTTAAACTATTTAGCATGAAAAAAGTGATTTTTCGGTGTGTTTTTTTTTAGATGATAGATTATCAATTAATTAATTCTCTTTTCGCTAGTGCCGTCTTCATAAATGTATATTTTTAATCCGACTGCATACTCATTAACATCTTGACCAATTATATTAACGATACGAACAATTTTTTTATAATCTGAGCTGTTGTCAATCAGCAAAGTTGATAATCGATTGGATGTTCCGTATTGGTTATGTTCAACTAATCGATAATAATTTATTGTTTTATTGTATTCATTGTCTATTAGTGTGTAATTGCTTTTATTTTCATCTATTTCCACCTGTCCCAAGGTCTTCCACTCAAAACCATCTGAACTTTGTTCAATAGTGAAATAAGATACCTTTTGATGATAAATAGCGCTCCATTTTAATTCATTTATTCCATTTTTATTCTGACCCGTAAAGCTTAATAAGTTTACAGATAAAGAGAGTAGAGAACAATTTGTTGATGCAGTTCCACCTGTCTGACTAAAAGAAATATATCCTGGATTATTACTGTAGTTAGTAAGTAAGATCATGTAGATTTGATTGGTTAGAGCTGCAGGAGGGGTAGATAAACCTGAGCCGACACCTCCTGTGCTTCCAAGCGCAATTGTTTCTGTGTAAGAAGGAGAAAAACTACATTGCAAGGGAGGGTGCTGGTTGGTGTGGATTCCAATACAAGCCTCTGAGGTATTATTGTATGGTCCCCACATTGCGAAGTCAATATCTCGTTGTGCTCCTGTTCCATCTGAATTTTGAGTTTGCTGTAAACTAATCACTAAATCACCTGAATTTTCGATTTGCATATAATACCACACTGGATTCGGTTGTGAACCGAGGCAACCAAAATCAGCACCAGTTGCACTTGTTGTATTTATTGAATTTGGGAAATTATACGTTGATGATGTACAAAATGGGGCGGCAAGGGAACAAACGGCTCCTCCATTTTTATCAACTGATTCAAAATATGTACTACTTGTATTTGTTATTTCTGCAGTAAAACCACTATATACGAGGGAAGAATTACTATGAAAATATATCGTTAAACAACCCGATTCATGTTTTGAAATAATTGTACCTGGATTTGTTACCCCAGATAGTTCAATTGATTCTCCAATTAATTTGTTATTGTGATAGATTCTTAAAATATCTTCTCCTTTTTCAGTCTCAAATTCATTAAAGTCTAGTTTGATAAAATGAGCTGAGTCAGTAGGGCAAATCGTTTTCACAAATGATTCATTGTTTTTATACTTTGATGTTTCTCCCCCCGAATCAGTTAGCATTCCACCATTAATAAAAACGGTTGTTTCATCTGATATTTTATATTGTTGGCCTAGAAGAATATAAAATGCAGAAAAAAATAGAACTAAGGTAGTAAGTAGGTATTTCATGATACTAATAATTGCGTTATAATGTGATTAATAATCCATTAATGGAGGCAGATTGTCAGTAAAATGTGTGTAGGTTTTTTAATCCAATGTAAAGCATTGAGTTAAATACAAAGTCTATTGTAAGTTACTAAAAGCAAATTAGAGTGTGAAATTTTTAACTTTTTTAAAGAATTATTTAAGAGCCCGCTAAATTAACAGGCTCTTTTTGTATTGGAATAAAGTGTGTTTTCTTAGTTAAATACTTTTAAACTTGTTCCGTCATCGAATAAGAAAATTTTAATTCCCGGCGTATTTCGATCAACTTGCTGACCTAATGTATTAATGATTTTTGTGCTTTCGTGCTTTTCTATTGAGTTGTCTATAGCCAATGTGTTGAGCTCAGTTCGTTCCCCGTTATTATTGTATTCAACTAATCGGTAATAGTTTGTAGTTTGTTTATAGTTACTATGTTTTACCTCATAAACAGGATGCATTTCATTAGGGGGGATGGCGTCTACCGTTTCCCAGTAATACCCATTTGTACTATGCTCTATTTCGAAATGAGCTGTAAAATTTGAAAAAATAGTTGACCATGAAATGATGTTTTGATTTTTAATATTTTTTCCTTTAAAAGAGGTAAGGTTTATTGAAAGCGGTATTATGGAACAATCAACAGTACCTGTTCCCCCTGTTTGGTTAAAGGAAATATATCCCGTTTGATTACTATAATTGGTTAATAAAACCATGTATATTTGACCGGATACTGCATTTGGAGGTATTGTTCTACCAGTAGACGTTCCACCTGTTTCTCCTAATGCGATTGTCTCTTGGTGGGAGGAAGAGTAACTACATTGAATAGGTGCAAGTGGATTGGTATTCGTAATGATACGGTCACAAGCTTCTGTTGTGGTTGAAAATGGACCCCACATGGCAAAGTCAACATCTAGTGAAGCACCTGTACCATTTGCATTTGCAGTTTGAACCAAATCTAAAATAATTGAACCTGATTGTCCAATTCTCATGTAATACCACACAGGATTTGGTCTGGAGGATAGACATCCAAAATTACCACCAGTTGCCGCTGGTTGCCCAGTTGAATTAGGGAAGTTATAATTGGAGGAAGCGCAAAATGGTTCGGCAACAACACAATTGTTATTTCCAGCTTTATCCAAATTCGTTGGATAAGGGGTGGAAACCTCTTCAATTTTTATTTTAAATCCACTAAAATTTTCATTACCATCACTATTGAAGTACAATTGTAAACATCCATTCTTGTTTTTAGAGGTAATTATTTCTGGATGCATTTGACCCGAGAATTGATATAACTCTTGGGATAATGAATCTACAATAACGGTTAAAATATCGATCTCTTTTTCAGTGTCAAATTCAAGGAAAGTTAATTCAATATATTTACCATTATCCTCGGGACATATCGTTAAACTTAATTGTTCGTTATTACTATAGTTTTGTTCTTCTCCACCAGAATCAAATAAGATGGCATTTGCTGTTTTGATCTTTCCATCTTGGATCTTTAATACTTGACTGTTTGCGTTGTAAGTAAAGACTAAAAACCACAATAGGGGATGAAATATTCCGTTCATAAGCATCGTTTAATATTGTTTGAATAGACATGATGATGATTTTTCGTGAATAATAGTAGATGACAAATAATTGTGAATGGATAATTTTTATGGATTTTAAAACTTTGGAAAAAGTATGGGATGTAGTAGTGAGAAACGATCTAAAAATGGAAAAGAGTGGACGGGAAGGTAGAGACGATTTTCGCTCTTGAGGTACCTGCTCATTTCTTAAAGATTGAACATCAATGGATGTTGGATTTGTCGTTTCCTTAGTAATTGTCATAACAAGTAAAAACTTGCGATTTGTTTTGTTAGGGAAATAACAAATATATCTTTTTTACAGGTTATTTTAACAGAAAAAAGTGATGAAATTTTAAAGTAATTCTATTATTCAATGAAATTGTCTTGCTTTTTCAATAATTCAGTAATCGATTCGGCGTAGGATTTGAGGTTGTCTAATAAGGATTGCCAACCATTTTCTTGAACATCAATAGGCTGTTCTTCAATAGAATCAATGACAAGTTGCACATCTGTCATATCGTGTAGACTACTAAATGTTATATCTAATGAACGGCCGTCCTCTAACAGTATATTAATATGTTTATTAAAATCTATTTTTTCATAAGTACCACCATATTGTAAAAAAATGGAGTGGTCATGCGTCATCAAAATAACTTTTATTTTCCCACCAATTTTCAAATCACTTTCTGCTACCTTAACAATCCATTCAGGTGAACTCTTTGCCCATTTTTGCATGTGTTGCGGAGAATTAAACGCCTCCCATGTTAATTCTATTGATTGATTAATAAGGGTTTTGACCGTGATTGAAGATGTTTTATTCAACATATGTGGTAGTAGTTTGGTTTACTAACAAATATAACGGACTACCTTTCATTTACCAAATTAACGGACATATTTTTAGAAAGGAATTTCGGCTTCAAATGTCATCATTTCTTTACTGATAGGATGTTTAATGGTCAACTTCCCCGCGTGTAAATGTAAGCGATCAGCGGGTTTTCCATATAAATCATCACCAACAATTGGAGTTCCCAATCCTAATTGATGTGCTGAATGTACACGTAATTGATGGGTGCGACCTGTAAGTGGATGATACTCAATCAACGTCTTGTGTTTTTTCACTGAAATCACTTTGAAATCTGTGATTGCACGTTTTCCATAATCATAACAAACCATTTGTCTTGGACGATCATCTAAATCTACTCGAAGTGGTAAATCTATTTGTCCTGTGGGTTGTTTTATGATTCCGTCCAATAAGGCATAATAGGTTTTGTCAACGGTTCTTTTTGTAAATTGATCTTGCAAGAAGTGATAAACTTCCATTGTTTTGGCAATTAGCAAAATACCTGATGTGGACATATCTAAACGATGTACCACTAATGGTCCTGTTGCATTTGGTAGATAATCGCGCATTCTAGTTTGCACCGAATCGTCAATATTTTTTCCTGGTACAGATAACATTTCTGATGGTTTATTGACAACAACGATGACATCATCTTCATAAATGATTGGTAATTTTTTACCAATTGATGGGGTTTTAAGTAAGGGGTTTTCTTCCACATCCAATCCTTCTAACATGTACGACAAGATCGGTTCACATTTACTTTTACAAGCAGGATAATAGTTTTTATGTTGTCTGACCTCTGAACCAGGTGATGCTCCCCACCAAAATTCAGCCATTGCAACTGGTTTTAGATCATGCTGATAAGCATAGTGAAGTAATTTCGGAGCACAGCATTCTCCAGCTCCAGCCGGAGGTATTATGTTAAAAGGCTCAAAAATCTTCAATAAAGATTTTTGTTGTCCATCTGCATTGAGAAAGTAATAATGATCAAATATCTTACGTTGTAATTTCCCACTAAGTGATTTTCTAAGTTCTCGTAAGCTTGCTATTTGGTTTTCAAAATCTTCTAAACGAATGGTCGCTTCATTTACATTATCTTTTAACTGCCTTGTAATGTGTTTGAGGTATAGCTGTTCATTGACGCTTTCTTTGCGTAATTGTTCTCTCTGTTCCTCTGTGATAGCACTAGACCTTAAAGTTTCCCTTTTTTCTTTATTTTCTTTAATTAGACTTTTAGTTGATGCAATTTTCTCAATTTTCTCTGTTATTGCTAGTTCTAATTGATTTTTTAGTTCGTCTAATTTTCCACTAGTGATTAATTGTTCTAGTTCATCATTTGCTTTGTTTATATCAACTTGGTCAATTCTAAAAAACGAGTTGGCGGCTAAAATATCATAAACTGGTGGAACGAAAAGTTGGTGTTCATTTGAGTCTGCAAGTTTCCCTGAAAATGCTGAAATATAACCTAATTTCCCATTTTGATGTTGAACAACAAGTACACCAAACATTTTTCCAATGATTAGACCTTCTTGTTGAGGATCTAGTCCAAAGTTATGTGTGAAATGTTTCTGATTTTCCAAATAGTTTTGTAATTCTTCACTAGCAATTCTAGCTAATCTAGAAGGGGAGTAATATAAAGGGAAATTAAATTGTTGTGGTAAATCGATGTCGGAAACATCTGAATTAAATGTAATCCATTTATCTGGAAAAATGGTGTTGCTGTTCATACTACAAAGATAGTAGTTATCTCTCTTTTCAAGGTTTATCCAAATAAAAAAGGCACTAATTAAAGTGCCTTTTTGTTTATTTCATTTTCACATTTTGAAATTTCAGTAGAATTTTTCCATCCGCTTTATCCAAAAGCCAAAGCTCTTTTTCTGTTGCTTTATAATGTACAACTTTGGTTAGGTAGTAGGAAAAACCATCTTCTATTTTCATTTCAGAACACATCATTCTTCCGGAAGCCAAGGCTCCTAAAGAAATTTCTCCTTGAAAAGGAACCGTGTATCCACCGCTGAAACGATTGCAACTAAACGAACCGAATGCTAAGAGGAAATCTGATTGAAACGTAATGTAAGCTTCATTTTGCGAAGCTGGCAGAGTAGAAATACTCACTCCATTTATTTCTGTTAACTTCCAATATTGATCCATTAAAAGCGGATCTTTAAAAAACTTGTAAAGTTGATTGTTTCCGTTTTGCGATAAACTATTTTCTCTTACTTTCAAAACTAGATCAACATTTGGTGTTCCAATTAAAGTAACTTCAGAACCGATTGTATTCCATTTAAATTTTCCTTTTATGGTTTGGGGACTTGTTCCGTCGCCGTATAATTTTAATGTATAGGTTTCGTTAGCTAATAATTCGACCGTTGCGGTTTGCATTGATCCAATTTCTAATGTGCCCGAATAGTTACCAGCCCAATCTAAGGCGTTTCTACTCGAGTGATCATCTACTTTTTGAGTATGTTTAGCCGTTTTTATTGAGGAACAACTTGTAATACTTGTGACTAGAAGAAGGGATAAAAAAAATGCAATTTGTTTCATGTAAATAAGATTAAATGAATTTAAACGAAGTCATGGTTAAAGATCCAGCAACTGCTTTGTCATTGAAAACTTCAACCTTTGCGGACTTTCCACTGGCTCCAAGTGCATATAATAATGGAAGATAATGTTCTGCTGTTGGAATGGCCATTTTCCAAGCTTCTCCTTGATTCTGAAATTGAATTAGTCGATCAAATTCACCATTTTTCACATAGTTTTTCATCTCCAAATCAGCCTGTAACGCCCAGTCGTAACCAAATCCAGAAACATTCAATTTGTCCCAAGCAACATTTCTCAAATTGTGAACAATGTTTCCGCTTCCAATAATTAACACACCTTTATTACGTAAAAATTGCAATTCTTTTGCTAATTCAAAATGTTCTTGCGGTGTTTTATAAACATTTAACGAAAGTTGAATCACTGGAATATTCGCTTTTGGATATAAATGCTTGATAACAGACCAAGCTCCGTGGTCTAATCCCCATTGATCATCGAGATGTATGTCAGTGTCAATAATTTTCGTTTGTATCTCTTTCGCTAAAGTTGGTGAACCTGGCGCTGGATACTGCACATCAAATAAAGCTTTTGGAAAACCTCCAAAATCGTGAATGGTTGTTGGTTGTTCCATCGCCGTTACTCGTGTTCCGTATGTTTCCCAGTGAGCAGAAATACAAAGGATAGCATTAGGCGTTGGTATATTTTTAGCTGTATTTCTAAATCCTTCCACAAACTCATTTTCTTCAATAGCATTCATTGGGCTACCGTGTCCAAGAAAAAGAACGGGCATTTGTTCTGTATTTGAAAAATTAGCAATTAAATTGCTGGCATTGGCATATTTCATAGTTGCACCGATTAATGGAATTGTTGCAAGGGTTTTTAGAAATGTACTTCTTTTCAAAGTTGATTTTTTTATTCTTAACCTACAAAGATAGGTGGATTATACGCCAATAAAGTTAATGTAGATTAAGAAATGGTTTATTCTTCCTCAAACCATAACGTTTGTAATGATTTCGGAAGTTCATAAAATAAGAGACTGTTTTGACGTGCAAAGACAAATCCGTTGGATTTATAATCTACAATGGAATCTCTATAGATGAATTGAAGTTGATCCCAATAATAGGTATTCCAGATGCCATCATAGATAGCGTTGTTCATTTCGGATAAAACCTTGTTATGATTGATGGACGGTGAAAGATAAACGGTGTCTTCCATAACTATTGATCGAATGGAAATAAGTTTTTTGGAAGAAATGGGAGCAAAACTGTCAATGTAAATTAATTTACTTAATTGATTGGAGCAACTCTGAATAATCAAAAACAGTAAAAGTAGCGGGTATATGAATTTCATACGTTTTGATTTAGCAATTCATATAAATATACATAAAAAGTAGAAGTAGAGGATGATTAGCACCTAACGAGTGAATAATGTGTTGGATAGCAGATTTTACTATCCATTAGATTTTGAAAAGCGTTCCAAAAAATTGTGGTAATGTGAGGGATGATTGTTTAGTTGAAAGCAATTATGTTGCCAAAAAATGCAAATATGGTCGCTTTCTTTTTTTTAGGTGAGAAGAAAAGAGACCTATTCAGATCTCTTTCTCTTTTCTATTGGCTGGGTTACGAAACCCTAATTATTGCTTAATAAATTGAATTTCAGCTTGTAGTTTAACGTCTTTTGACACCATAACACCACCCGTTTCCAATGCAGCGTTCCAAGTTAATCCAAAATCTTCACGGTTAATTTTCCCGTTTAATGACAAACCTGCTTTGGTATTTCCCCAAGGATCTTGTCCAATTCCACCAAATTCTGCAGTTAAAGCAACTGGTTTTGTAATTCCTTTGATGGTCAAATCACCATTTATTAAAAAGTTTTCATCGTCCTTTTTCTCGATGGATGTAGATTGGAATACCAATGTTGGAAATGCTGCTGCGTCGAAGAAATCACCGCTTTTCAAATGCTCATCACGTTGCGCATTGTTGGTATTGATACTTTCAATTTTAGCATTAAAACTCAATTCCGCTTTTGAAAAATCGTCCCCTTCCGTTTCAGCTTTAGCTTCAAATTCATTAAAGTTTCCAGTCACATTTGTAATCATCATGTGTTTTACTTTGAACTGTACTTCTGTATGTGTTGGGTCAACTACCCATGTATTCTTTGACATAATTCTCTATTTATTTGATTAATTCTACTTATTTAAAATTGCATGGGAACTTCCATTAAAAGTACCTCTGCGTTGGTAATTGCTTTAAAATCGAGTTGCGCTACATCCCAAATTCCGTATCCATCACGCGCTTCTAATTCTTGATCGCCCACTTTTAGTTTACCACTCAAAACAAACACGTATAATCCATCTCCAGGTTTTTTGATGGTGTATTTTTCTTGGTGATTGGCATCCAAATCGGCTAAATGAAACCATGCATCTTGGTGAATCCAAACGCCGGCATCTTCCATGTTTGGTGAGATAATTTGCTGAAATTTGTTTTTACGATCTTCTTTTTTCAACGTAATTTGATCATAACGCGGAGTAACGCCTCTTTTGTTTGGAAAAACCCAAATCTGCAGAAATTTTACAGCTTTATCTTTGTTTTTGTTGTATTCGCTGTGTGTGATTCCCGTTCCAGCGCTCATCACTTGAACATCACCATTTTTAATCACACCGATATTTCCCATAGAATCCTTATGTTCCAGATCACCTTCTAAAGGAATGGAAATAATCTCCATATTATCATGCGGATGTGTCCCAAAACCCATTCCAGCAGCAACAAAATCGTCATTTAACACTCTTAAAGCGCCAAAATGCATGCGTTCAGGATTGTAATAGTTAGCAAAGCTAAACGTGTGTTTGGAGTGCAACCAACCATGGTTTGCGTCTCCGCGGGTATTGGCTAAATGTAAAACTGAATTTTCCATTTTTTTTGAATTCGTATGAGGTATATGATTGAAACCGACAGCTTCATTTGGATTCATAGGTTCTAATGGTTTTAACTCATCAATATCATTGGTCAAAGCCTTTAAACTTGTTGCACTTAACGCAAATACTCCTGTTCCTAATAAACCCTTTTTTAAAAAATCTGCACGTTTCATAGTGTTTGTTTTTTTGTTAAGACAAAGGTCCTTAATCTTCATTGAAAAAAACTTAATCCAGATTAAGAAAAACAAATTACGACTAATTATTTTGCCTTACACGTTAAATAGCTTTAAAATACAATGCTTATTTTTTCTTTCTAAGGATTCTTCATGAGTTTAGGAGGCACGATTATACCAGGAATGAGCCAAGCAAAAGTAGGGCTGGGTCTTGCTGTTAAAATCAATAAAACAACTAAATTAGCAGATGCCGCTAAGATGGGAGAAACTGCGACAATATATAGGAATTTCGGGTGGAATGAACTAAGTTCTATTAAGAACACTGGTGGTAATTTTTCAATACATCCAAACTAATTTCAGGGCAAACAATTTTGGGTAGGAGAATCAGGAATGAATATGTGGACAAATTCAAGTTTTGCAAAGCCATTTACAGCAAAAATTTCAGTCCCTAAATCATTTGTTACACCAGGGCATAAAAACTACATATTTATGGAATCAAATATGATGATTGATGGCTTCCCAGGAGGTACAGTATTACCAGGTAATTTGCAAAAATTTAATTCAGCTATGAAGATAGATTGGATTCGTTATTTGAATTTAAGAAATATAAACTTTATCTATGTTTTAAATATCTAATACATCCCTAACCCAATAGAAATGCTCGGTTTTGTTTTTTAGAAGCAAAGTTTCAGTAAGTAAATCAAACTGTACCTTACAAAAAAAGGTTGAAGATAAATCTCCAACCTTTTATAATATGATGTAATTACTAATTAATAGTAAATGTTACGTCTTACTTTAGCAACATGTTTTGCCAAACGAATCACTTGTTTTGTGTAACCGAATTCGTTATCGTACCAAGCGTAAAGAACTACGTTCTTCTTATCGTTAGAAACGATCGTTGCGTGAGAATCAAATACAGAACAACATGTGTTACCGATGATGTCGCTAGATACGCACTCTGGATCGTAAGAATAGAAAATTTGGTTAACCAAATCTCCCTCCAATGATGCTTGACGAATTTTCGCGTTGATATCTTCGATAGACGTTTCTTTGTTCAATTCCAAGCTCAAGATCGCTAATGAACCATTTGGTGTAGGTACACGTACCGCGTTAGCAGTCAATTTATCTTTTAAATCTGGAATAACTTTCGTTACCGCTGAACCAGCACCTGTTGACGTAATTACCATGTTGATAGCAGCTGAACGTCCACGACGTGGTTTCTTGTGCATGTTATCCAACAAGTTTTGGTCATTTGTATAAGCGTGAACCGTTTCAATATGTCCTTTTACAACTCCGTACTCATCGTTCACCACTTTTAATATTGGTGAAATAGCATTGGTTGTACAAGAAGCAGCAGAGAAAATATTTTCGTTATCTACATCTAAATCACTTTGGTTAATTCCGTAAACTATGTTTGGAATCTCTTTTCCTGGGGCAGTTAAGATTACTTTTGACGCTCCTTTAGCTTGTAAATGACGAGACAATGCCTCACGATTTGTGAAAACACCTGTATTGTCAATAATCAAAGCGTTGTTGATTCCGTATGCTGTATAATCTACATCTTCAGGGTTGTTTGCAGAAATCATTTTCACGATTTGCCCGTTGATGATGATTGCCTCATTTTCAACATCTGCAATTACAGTTCCTTTGTATGCACCGTGAACAGAATCGGTACGCAATAAAGAAGCACGTTTGAAGATATCATCCGCTGAGTTACCTCGAGTTACGATAGCACGTAAACGTAATTGTTGACCTTTACCAGCTTGCTTGATTAATTCACGAGCAGCCAAACGACCAATACGACCAAATCCATATAAAACAACATCGCGGGGTTCGATACTTTGTGCTTTACCAGCTTTGAATGATTCTAGTTTTTCATTTAAGAAATCTTCTTTTGAAGCATAAGAACCATTTGATTCGATCCACTCGTAAGCTAATTTACCGATGTCTAATTTAGCCGGAGCCAAATCCATTGTCAATAAAATTTTAGCCAATTCAGAAGTTGTAAATACATCGATTGATTTGTTTACAACTGTTTTTGCATACTCATGCAAGTTTAAAATCTCAGAGATTGTAACGTCTGTCAAGTGATTTCTAAAAAGAACCAATTCGATTCCTTTTTCATACAATAGTTCACCAACTTTACTAGAAAGTTTTACTGCTGCACGTTCTCTCTCAACGTGTTGTTTAAGCTCAGATTCGTAACCAAAAGAAGCTTCCATGTCTGATTAATAGTTTATTTATGAATTGTATAAAGCAAAAAAACTACCCACAAATGCAGGTAGTTTTTTCAAAATGTTTTATCCTAAGTATGCCTTCAGCAACTTATTGCGCGATGTGTGACGCAGCCTACGAATAGCCTTTTCTTTAATTTGACGAACTCGCTCACGTGTCAAGCTAAACTTAGCACCGATTTCTTCTAAAGTTAAACCGTGGTTCATTCCAATTCCGAAGAATAGACGGATGATTTCACGTTCTTTATCAGTCAAAGTACTTAACGAACGTTCGATTTCGCGTTGTAAAGATTCTGCCATTAAAGCATGATCGGCTTTAGGTGAATCTGCGTTTGCCATTACATCCATTAATGTACCTCCATCTTCTGAAGAAGACAAGGGAGCATCCATAGATACGTGACGACCAGAAACGTTAAGAGATTCCTTGATTTTATCCTCAGGAACTTCTAATGCCTCTGCTAACTCTTCTGCTGACGGCGGTCTTTCAAATTCTTGCTCTAGGCGAGAAAACGCTTTGTTAATCTTGTTCAATGAACCTACTTGGTTCAAAGGAAGACGAACGATACGTGCTTGCTCTGCCAATGCTTGTAAAATGGATTGACGAATCCACCATACGGCATAAGAAATGAATTTAAAACCTCTCGTTTCATCAAACTTTTGAGCTGCCTTGATGAGTCCAAGGTTACCTTCGTTGATTAAATCCGGAAGGGTTAACCCTTGGTTTTGATACTGTTTAGCAACTGATACTACGAAACGAAGATTGGCGCGTGTTAATTTTTCAAGTGCCCTTTGGTCCCCTTGCTTGATCTTTCTCGCCAATTCTACTTCTTCCTCAGCAGTAATCAGTTCCTCTTTACCAATGTCTTGCAAGTACTTGTCTAATGACTGTGACTCACGATTGGTAATTGATTTGGTAATTTTAAGCTGTCTCATCTAACTTACAACCTCCTGTTATTGATGTTAATTGATTGAAAATCGAATGCAAAGATATACTGAAATATCACGATAATCAAATTTAATTTTAGTTTAATTGAAAAGAAGAGGGGAAGACTTTCCCCTCTTACTGCTTATATTCCAAATCCGACGTATTCTTTTCTTCCAGATTCTGTTAATATTTCTAACAATACTCCTTGGTTTCCTTTGTTTAGTTTAGTTGTCAGTTGTTCAACGTTTTGTATGGTTTCGTTGTTGAATTTGGTAATCACCATTCCTTCTTTTAAGCCTTGTGCTTGTAGCTTTCCTGCAGAAATTGATTTAATTTTTACTCCATATTCGGTATTCAATTCTTTTTTCTCTTTTGCGGTTAATTCTACAAATGTTGCGCCTAATGCTGCATTTTTCTTCACTTCTTCCTTGGAAATCAATTTTGTTTCACCTTCTTTATTTCGAAGCACTACATCTAAAACAACTTCATTTCCTTTTGAATTTCGTACGGTGACAGGAACCTTATCTCCAGGTCGTCCTTTCCCAATTTCTTCTTGTAATGCAGCTGGTGAATTAACTTCTTTCACACCAACTTTTAAAATGACATCTCCTTCTTTAATTCCTGCTTTTTCAGCGGATCCACCTTCTTGTACACCACCAACAAAAACACCTTTTGTATTGGGAAGTTTATGTTTTTCTTTCAATTCTTGAGATACTTCAGCAATTTGAACTCCCAAATATCCTCTTTGTACTACACCGTAATCAATAAGATCGTCCATTACCTTCTGAACTAAATTTACGGGAACAGCAAATGAATAACCGGCATATGATCCAGTTTGAGAGGCAATAGCTGTATTGATTCCAACGAGTTCGCCACGTGTGTTCACTAATGCTCCTCCAGAGTTACCTGGGTTTACTGCGGCATCTGTTTGGATAAATGATTCAATGGGTACAATTTCTTGTCTGTTTCTGTCTGCTAACAAGTTGATATTTCGTGCTTTCGCAGATACAATACCAGCCGTTACCGTTGATGTAAGATTAAATGGATTTCCAACAGCAAGTACCCATTCGCCTACTCTTAAAGCGTCACTATTCCCTATAGGCATCGCTGGAAGGTTTTTAGCTTCAATTTTAAGTACAGCAATATCTGTTGAAGGGTCAGTTCCTACAATTTTAGCGGTATATTTAGTATTGTCGTTTAAAATGACTTCAATCTCAGTGGCATTGTCAATAACGTGATTGTTAGTGACGATGTAACCATCATTTGAAATAATAACTCCTGATCCACTACCTTGACCGTATCTCTTCAATTCCTTTCCACCAGCACCTGGTCCTCCGAAAAATTCCTGAAATATATCTCTTTGAAATGTCGTTTGGACCACTTTTGTGGTGACGTGTACTACTGAGTTTACAGATTGTTCACTGGCTTCGATGAAATCCGTAGGTGGTGTGGCTGTTATTCCTGTATAACCAACTTGCTTTGCGTAGGTGGATCGATTCTCGCTTCCTAAAAGGGGGGCATTAGTTAGATTACCATTTAAGGCCATAAAAATACCTAGAGGTAAAGCACCTCCCAATAATCCTAATCCTAAAGTTTTTAATGTATTATTCATGGGGTATTATTGTTAAAAGATTGCTTGATTATGAACAATTTTAGTGCCAAAAGTCATCTAATTGTTATTTTTTTTGACTTGTTATGAATAAACGGTGCATAGAGCATTTTTATTGTATCTCTTTTTTAGAGAGACTTTTGTTAAATTTGTAGTAGATGGAGATAGTATTTTCAAAATATCAAGGAGCGGGCAATGATTTTATTCTAATCAATAACCTGTCAGGACAATATGACGATTTGACAGCTGAGAATATTCAGTTACTGTGTGATCGCAAATTCGGAGTGGGTGCTGATGGGTTAATTATGATTAATGCACACGAAAAGTATGATTATGAGGTGGATTATTACAATGCGGACGCTTCAAAAAGTTTTTGTGGTAACGGAGGACGATGTGCAACTGCATTTGCACGGACAATTAATCAAGATTTAACGGCAGGGACATTCTTGGGGTACGACGGGCCTCATGCGTATTCTTTCGAAGGCGAAAATATTCGTATATCCATGATAGATGTTAATCAGATCTTGGATTTGAAGGGTTCTTATGAATTATATACTGGTTCACCACATTGGGTTAAAGGAATTAGTAATCTAGCTGTTTTTCCTGTTTTTGAAGAAGGGAAAAGAATACGTTATTCAGATCATTATGAAAAGCACGGGATAAATGTAAATTTCTTTCAAGTTAAAGGAATAGATGAATTGGAAGTTCGGACCTACGAACGTGGAGTTGAAGCAGAAACTTTAGCTTGTGGTACAGGGGTTACTGCTTGTGCGATTGCTTATATTTATTCGTTAAATAAATATGGTTTTCAACGTGTTTCGACTAAAACACTTGGAGGACAGTTATTCGTAGAATTTAATCGCATAGACGAAATGGAATTTAACAATGTTTTTTTAATTGGTCCAGCTCAAAAGGTATTTGAAGGGATTTTTGAGAGTAAGATGTAATAATGATAGGAGGAATCTACATAAGAAAAGTACATGTCCCAGATTTAAAATATTTGTTAGATTGGGAAAATAATCCTGAAAATTGGGAGGTTAGTGATACTACTCAACCCTATACTCAAGAGGAAATGATGCAATTTATCATTGATCAACAAAATGGTGATGCCGAGCAATGTAGGTATATTATATGTAATGAAATCAGTCATTTACCATTGGGGACAGTTGATTTATTTGCTATTGATCCTATAAATAAAACAGCTGAAGTTGGTATTCTAATTGCTAAGAATAAATATAGAAGACATGGTTATGCCTTGTTAGCATTGTTGCACTTAATTGCTATATGTAGAGAGGAATACGGATTAAATCACTTATTTTGTTTTATAGAAGCAGAAAACAACGCAAGTATAGGATTGTTTGAAAAAGCAGGGTTTAAATGGCAAAACACAGAAGTAAAAAATCAAAAAAGAATTCATCGTTATCGGGTGGATATAAGATAGTAGTTGGACTTTTATTCCTTGGAGTAATTGGGTTTTTCGGGTATAAAAACCGTCATGATATTCTAATGTTTGTTATAGGAAGTCAACGGACAATCAATAAAACAGAGGTTAAAATCGTGATTCCGGATGATTTATCTATTGATTCATTAGCTGGTTTTTTGGTGGCTAAAAATATTCTTGAAGACAAAAAAGCATTTATCAAGCAGGTGAATAATTTGCAATTATCAGCAAGTGACTTGGACGGAGGGAAATATGCCATTTTATCTGGTACTAAAATCAATGATTTGATAGATGGAATGCGAAAAATGGAAAATGGCCATGGTAAAAACGAATTAAAAGTAGCCTTGGTCTTTAACCGTTGCCGATTTATAGAGGATATTGGAATGAATATTGGAAGGTGTATCCAGGCGGATAGCGCCGAAATTGTAAATTACATTAAAAATCCAAATACACTTCGACAATATAATTTCACTTTAGAACAAATGCCAGCCATGTTTATTCCCAATAAATATGAAATGTATTATGATACTAATGCAGAAGAATTTGTCGCATTTATGGCAGAAGAGTTTAAAGCATTTTGGACAGAAGAAAGGAAACAAAAAGTACGTGAAATTGGACTTAAGTTTCCTTCTCAGGCTGTAACCTTAGCAAGTATTGTGTATTCTGAACAATCAAGAGTGAAGGAGGAATGGCCCATAATCGCTCGTTTATATTTGAATAGAATTGAAAAAGGAATGAAGCTTCAGTCGGATCCGACGTTTAAATATTGCTGGGGAACAAAATTAGATAAAGAACAACGTTTAACAGGAATTCATCGATCGATAGATTGTAATTATAATACGTACAAAATTCAAGGATTACCTCCGGGACCAATTTGTTTGGTCGGAGAGGATGTCATCGATGCAGTT
Source organism: Taishania sp. (assembly GCA_045629585.1). Lineage (GTDB taxonomy): Bacteria > Bacteroidota > Bacteroidia > Flavobacteriales_D > Crocinitomicaceae > Taishania. Next base: position 94,801 of record JAZQRM010000064.1, read on the forward strand.
CTGAACTCTCCAAAAAATGATTACTTATTTATGTGTGCTCAAACGAATTTCACGGGTAAACATGACTTTACAGCAAGTGATGTACAGCACATGAAGAATGCTGCAATTTATCAGAAATGGTTGAAAGAACATTTGAAAAATAAGTCCTAAATAAAGTTATTTCTAAAATATGAAAAACGCTCTTTTTGCGCTAATGTTACTTTTTAGTATGCAAATTTTTGATTGTTCTGTTAAAGCGAATTCTATTGTTACTTGGAGTGTTAAAGATGTAAATTCTCTAAAAGAAATAGCGCTAGGTGAAAAAGGATCTGTACAAGAAGCTTATATCCAGAACGGCTTATTACCAGATCCATTTGTAGGTGATAATGAGTTGTTGTTTCAATGGATGGAAGATCATAAATGGACTTTTAAAGGGAAGTTTATTGTGAAGTATGATGACATTAAACAAACTAATTTAATCTTAGAATTTCCGAGCATAGATACTTACGCAGTGATAAAAGTGAATGGTAAGGAGGTTGGAACAACAAATAATGCGTTTCGTACTTGGCGATTCAATGTCAAAGGACTTGTTCAGATTGGAACAAATACAGTGGAAGTGGTATTTACGCCTCCTATAATACAACATAAAGAGGAATACAAAAAAGAAAAATATCATTTACCTGCTCCTAACGATTTACATTCTATACCAATTGCACCAAAAACACGAAAACCTCAATATCATTTTGGGTGGGATTGGGCACCTCGCTTAAACCTGCTTGGATTTCACGAAGAAGTTAAATTTTTAGCATTCACAAAACCTCAGATTTGGAGTAGTAATATTCAAACGGAATCGATTCAATCAGAGGTCGCAAAACTTAAATTCTCCTGGGAATTTAGCCATCTCCCTGAAGGTGTGTATTGGACATCCTCAAATTTTACATTAAAAGATTTTTCTATAAAAGGTAATGTGGTGCAGGCGACGGCTATCGTCAATAATCCTCAGTTATGGATGCCGAATGGTTACGGAACACCTCATTTATATTCGGATACATGGCTGCTGAGAGACGCGTCAGGAAAAGTTTTAGCTAAAAAAGAGGTTAAATTTGGTGTTCGTAAAGCGGAGCTGATTCAGGAGCAGGATCAGTTTGGAACTTCTTACCAAATCCGAGTGAATGGAACAGATGTATTCTGTAAAGGTGCTAACATTATTCCGCAGGAAGTTTTCATCTCGAAAATTGATAAGGATCGCATTGACCAATTGATAGAAGGTGCAACTTTTGCCAATGTTAATATGTTACGTGTTTGGGGTGGTGGTTATTACCCCTCGGATTACTTTTATCAGAGATGTGATGAATTAGGCATAATGGTTTGGCAAGACTTTATGTTTGCATGTGCAATGTATCCAGGCGATGATGCATATATTGAAAATATTGAACAAGAAGCGATCCAACAGATTCAAAGAATTGGTTCACATCCATCTGTTGTCTTATTTAATGGAAACAACGAGGTTGATATGGCGTGGAAACATTGGGGGTTTCAATTCAAATATTTATTAGGTTCAAAAGCACAACGAGAAATAGAATCTGCATATAATCGCTTGTTCAAAGGATTGTTAGAAGAAAAGGTTAAGGAATACACAACGATTCCATATATTCATACCAGTCCACTAAGTAATTGGGGGAAAGAGGAGGATTTTAAGCATGGCTCGCAGCATTATTGGGGCGTTTGGCACGGACGTGACCCAATTGAAGATATGGGGAATAAAAGTGGGCGCTTCAATGCAGAATATGGTTTTCAATCTTTTCCAACTTATTCTACTTTAAGCAGTTTTGCCGATCCGCAGGATTGGGATTTGAACTCCAAAGTTATTAAGCATCATCAAAAAAGCCCTGTTGGTAATGGAATGATTAAAAAACATTCGGATCAATTGTATGGGAAAACAGATGATTTTATGGATTTCGTCTATTATTCACAATTAACACAAGCAAAGGCTGTTGAATTAGCTGTTGCTGGTCATAGAGCGAGTTTCCCTAAGTGTGCAGGAACCTTGTATTGGCAATTAAATGATTGTTGGCCTGCTCCGACATGGTCCTCAATTGATTATTTCAATAATTATAAAGCGCAGCATTATAAAATGCGAGATCTTTTCAAACCCACTGCTGTTGTAGCTGTTGAGCAAAAGATGGGGGTAAAAGAATTCTATGTCGTGACAGAGAAAGAAAAACCGTTAGAGATTCAAGTGGAATATTTTGATTTGCAAGGTGAATTTATCGAAATGCACATTCTTCCAATAGATTTGAATGCTTACGGAATTAAAAAGCTACCATTAAGTCTTTTGCAACAGAAGCCTTTGACAGAATATATCGTTCGATTTGTGTTTGATGGAAATCAAAAAGATGCTTTTTATTATTTCAACGAAGTTAAATCACCAAGAAAAGTACAAACTTCTTCTGATTTTGAACTAATAACAGATAAAGACGGAATGCAAAAAATACGTATCGATGTAAAAAAAGCGATGTTGGATGTTTGGATTACCGGAGCGCAAGAACATGTCTATTTACAAGAGAATTTTAAGACTTTACTTCCTGGAAAGCATGAGTTCGAGATAAGAAGTGCTAAAAAATTGTCAAAAGATGATATTATATTGAAGTTTAGATAGTTTATTATTTGACAATAGTGTTAAGAAGTTTATTTTTGTGATATGGGTTTGGAGGAAGAAACGGGAGCAAATTTTATATCTGAAGATCATAAGATGATGATCAATATTCGATACACGTCGAACTTAATTCTGCATTTTCAGAATAATTTTGTGGGACAATTCGACTTATCAATGCCTCAATTCAATATTTTACGAATACTGCGTGGTGCAAAAGAGGCGATTTCTGTTCAAACGATTAAGGATAGAATGATTGAGAAATCTCCCAATACAACGCGTTTGTTGGATAAATTACTTGAAAAGCAGCTCATAACACGTGAGCAGTCAATGTGTGACCGTCGGTGCTATTTCATTACCATTACTCAAAAAGGATTAGCTATATTAGCAGAAATAGATGAAGACATAGACGGAAGTAGTCTTATTCCAGGTGTTTTGACCCAAGAGGAAGCTGCTACATTAAATCAATTGTTAGATAAATTAAGAACAGGGTATATCTCTAAATAAAAATATGAAATTTTACGTATCAGCTCTTTTTGTAATTGCCTCTGCTTTTACTTATGCGCAAACTATTTTATCAGGGGAGGTTAGGGACGCTAAAACTCAAACTCCAATTGAGTATGCACAATTCCGACTTTTAAATCCAGTAGATTCATCATTGGTTACAGGTACGACAACGGATGAGAATGGTAAGTTTTTGTTAGAAAATGCACCTAAAGGGATTTATCTGGGAAGGATATCTTATTCTGGATATGATTTACTTTATATACAAGACATTAAAATTCAAGAGCAACAATCCATTCAATTGGGAAAAATTCAGTTGTATGAGTTGAAGACGGAAACGCTTGAAGAGCTGGTGGTGGTTGCTAATCTGGATATATTAAAAGCTGGAATTGACAAAAAAGTGTATAATGTAGAATCGGATGTGGCCGCTCGGGGTGCAGGTGCGGATGAGGTTTTAAGTAATATTCCTTCTGTTACTTTGGATGAAGAAGGTCGGGTTACCATGCGTGGCGATGGTGCTGTTACCATCTTGATTAATGGACAGCCGAGTTCTATGACAGGTACAGGCGGGAATTTTCTAAGCAGTATCCCTTCTAGTCAAATTGAGCGTATTGAAGTAGTCACAAATCCTTCTGCTAAATACGACCCTGATGGTACAGCTGGTATCATAAATATCATCTTGAAAAAAAATAAGATTCGAGGATTTAACGGACAAGTTTCTGCTACAGGAGGACTACCTGGCCATGATCATAAACTGAATGCCGTGTTGAGTTTTAGAAATGAAAAATGGAATGTGTTTGGATCCTATGGTTTTGACTACATGGAAGGATACAGAGATAATAATAGTGAAATCAAGCGCTTTTCTGGTTTAGATACAATGTCCATAGTGCAAAAAAGAACCGGTATGGACTTTAGAAGAGGACATGTAGGTCGTGTAGGTTTTGATTACTATATAAACACAAAAAATACGATCGGATTTGCTGCCAATGCGCAGGTTTCAGACCGTAATCGGACAGGTGTTCAGGATAATAATCAAACATTTAATGGTGTTGGGAATGCGCAGTGGTTCCGAAATTCGGAAGAACCGAGTGAACGTCGTGGTTTGGATTTTAATCTGTATTCTACACATACGTTGAAAAATGAAAACATGAAATTATCTACAAGCTTTGCCAATTCAAATTCTAAAAATGATGAACAAGGATTGTTTGAACAAGATACAACATTGTACGGTGGTCTAAGCAATATTTGGAATCCTGCCTATCTAAGACAATTTGCAAAAACGAATAACAATAGTTTTATCGGACAAGTCGATTTTGAACATTTGATTCCGAAACATAAATTACGTTATGAAGTAGGGGTGAAATCAATCATTAAAGGTGAAAAGTTAGTCGGTAACTCCGATCGATATAGTTATGCATCCAATTCTTTTGTTAATGACCCATTTGCGGTTTATGATTATAGTTATAAAGAACAAGTTTACAGTGCTTACGGTACAGTTGGTCAAGAGCTAGGGAAGTTCAAATATCAAGTAGGTTTTAGAGGTGAATATGCGGTGCAGTCACCAACGTTGAAGTCACAAGATATTGCCGTTACTAAAGAATATTTTAATTTATATCCTTCTGCTCATTTAAGATATGCTTTGAAGGAAAAAAGTGAATTAAGTTTATCCTATTCTCGACGTGTGAATAGACCTAGTTCACAAGACTTAAATCCGTTCACTAATTATGCAGATCCCTACAATTTACGATCTGGAAACCCTTATTTGAATCCAGAATACATAAATTCATTTGATTTAGGTTATACCCAACAAATAAAAAAAGTGACGATTACTTCCAGTATTTATTATCGAGAAACGAGAGATGCTATTACAAGAGTTAAGCGCTTTACGTCCGATAATACAGCTACAGTTACAATGGATAACGTTGCCCGAAATCAAGTGACAGGTTTAGAGCTAGTGTTGCAGGTTAGGCCTACTTCTTGGTGGAGAAATACATTGTCGTTTGATGGTTCTTATATTGTATTTACAAATAAAGAGACAGGCGCAACTGATTTTAATAATAAAGGTTTTAACTGGGGAATTAAATATACTGGAGCAGTAGATTTTTGGAAGAAAACAGCTACCGTACAAGTCAATGTTAACCATTCGGCACCTCGAATTACTGCGCAAGGTAAAGTATATCCATGGAGATTTGTTGATATTAGCGTTTCAAAGTCATTCTTGAAACGTAATTTGATTGTTTCGTTGAAATTAGCAGATGTCTTCAATACCAAAGGTTTTAAAATGTATGTTGATCAACCGTTGATATATCAATATTCAGATTTTAATTTCCAAACTCGACGTGTCTATTTAACGTTGACTTATAAGTTTGGTAAATTTGAGGTAAGTAAAAAAGAGATGCCTAAGATGGATGGTGAAGGTGGTGGAGATTTCTAAATTTTGTTAAAAATTTTAGACGGTCATTTTTTAGATTAGTTTAGTGCTTTTTATTTCATTTATGGTTCGACTACACATAATTCTAATAGGACTATTTTTTGCACCTTTCATACTAGGAGCACAAACGTGTACAAATTGTGATACTACCTTTTATTATCGAAAGAAACCGTTAGGTGAGCTTGAAAAGCTTTATCCAACTCGTATTATTTGCTATTTTCAAAATGAGAATGGACCAACAGATCAAAAATGTTTTGAAACAGAGTGGAAGGAAGGAAAGCAAAATGGGGTTGAAAAAAAATTCATTTATGAAGATTCCATTCTACTAAGAAATCTCTGGGGTAAGTCTTTTAAGGCAAATGCCGCTCCGTGGCGAAAAAAAATATTTGGGGCGAAGGTGCAAATGCGACCACTTGAATATAAAGGCTATTGGAAAGATGGGAAGAAGAATTTTAAGTGGTATTACTACGACCATTCTGGACGAAATATTAAGGTAGCACGGTATGAAGTGTACAAAAATGGGGTGCTAAAAAAGGCTAAACAATATTAACCTTTTCTACATCGATAGATAAACGCTGGCGGCAAGTTTAATAACGTGTAATCAATACTTACATGAGAAAATACAGATTGTAAATCTTCTTTTGCATTTAAGGAGTACTGGAATTGGACGTATCTTCCTTTGTTTTTTAAACAATCAAATGCCGTTTGAATAACTTTTTTCTTGAGTTCAGAATCAAATGCAGCTAATGGGAGTGAGGAGATTATGATATCAACCGACGCTAACCCTAATTCGTTCATAAAACGAGGTAAATCAGTTGCTGAACCATGAATCAAGAGTAATCGAGGGTCCGTGATCTGATTCTTCAAACCCTCGAATAAAGATGTATTTAACTCGATACTAATTAATTTAGCATCAGGAGCAATTCTATTTAGTATTTCACGTGTAAAAACACCCGTACCTGGTCCAAATTCAACAATGTTTTTAGCCTTATCAATTGCAATGTTCTTCAACATTTTTTTGGTAAGAAAGGGAGAGCTTGGGGTTACAGCTCCAATTTGTTTATAGTTTTTAATGAATTGAAGTCCAAATTTCGTGCGTTTTTCCATATTTCGAATTAATGCACCACAAAAGTATCATTGTTAATGATTCCAACTACTTTTCCGATGAATTTTTTCTTCACTAAATTAGTATTAATTGAAAGTGAACTATTATTGGTAAGGTCAAATTGCCACTCTTCTGTTTCATCAAATAAAGTAAGATCCGCTTTTGAACCTTTTTCAATCGGTTGGCTTTCAACTCCTATAAGTTTAGCAGCATTTATAGTTAAAGCAATAAGAACTTTATCAAGATCGAATTCAGGACATTCTTTTAGTGCGGAAAAAACAGTTTGCAATTGGATGTTTCCAAAAGCCGCATGATCAAATTCTACTTCCGTTTCTTCTATATCATTAGGTCGGTGGTCAGAAGCGATGCAGTCAATGGTACCCTTCAATACTCCCTCCCATAATGCTTTTCGGTCGCTTTCCTTGCGTAAAACAGGCATAAATTTAAAGTGGGAAGAGAAATCCAATACTTCTTCTTCGGTATAAAGTAAATTAGCGACATGTACGTCGCAGGTTACTTTTAGCCCTTTATCTTTTGCTTGCTTTACTAAGTTTACACTTTCGGCACAAGACAAACCGGTTAAATGGATTTCAGCATCGGTGTATTCAGCTAGTCTTAAGTTACGCTCAATTTGGATGATTTCTGCATAATGTGTATCTGCTTTTAGCCCTGTTCGTGTAGATGCTACGCCTTCGTTAATGATACCTTGACCAGCCATTGAATAGTCACGTGAGAAGCCTATAACTTTACCACCAAAGTTTTTACTATACAAAAGCGCGCGATACATTATACCTGATGAAACAGGTTTTAAATCATCGGAGAATAGGCGTACACCATTTGTGTACATGTCATACATTTCAGCAAGCGACTCTCCTTTCATCCCCACTGTTAATGCTCCAATTGGGTGGATACTTGTTGGGAATCCCTCCGCTTTACGCAAAATGTATTGAATTGCTGTTTTTCCATCAACAACAGGATCTGTATTAGGTAAAGTTGCTATATGGGTAAATCCTCCCTTGGCAGCCGTTTTTAAGGCTGAATCAACGGTTTCCTTATGCTCAAAACCAGGGTCACAAATGCTTGTTTTGATGTCAATCCATCCTCTGGAGATCCATAAATTATTACTTTCTATTACTTTTACATCATTTACTGCTAATGCTTCTCCAATTTCAGTAATTATACCATCCTCTATCAATACATCCACTTTTTTGTTGTTAAAAGTAGATGCTCCATCCTTCACTGTTGCGTTTTTGATAAGTAATTTCATAATCTATTTGTCAATTCTTCGTAAGTTTTTCCCATAAATTAAAAGGAAAAGCTCTGCGAGTATAAAAAGTAAACTGAGTATTAAACAATATTTCCACCATTTAGGTTCATTCGAAATGGGGATATGAACCTTGTCTGATTCTTTATCGATGGAAATACCTTGTATATTTTGTACGTTTTGCTTCTGTAGATTGTATTCAATTTCTACAAGCGTATAACTATCTGTATTGGATTCTCTTCTGTCCAAATTGAGTGCAATATGGTCAAGTATGGTTTTGTTTTGTTCAATGGAGTAAATCCCTGGCTTTAATTGACTCACCGCTTCAGGATCCTTCAGATTAAGGAAAGTCGTCCCGTTTTCAGTGACCCGCATAGGGATGAATTTGAAGTCATCTTTAATAAGGTATATTGGTAAGTTTGGATCGGCTATTTTCTTCAAAGGATAATATCCATTTAACCCCATTTCAGTGTAAATGAAAGGTGATTGATTGGCTTGCTCAGCCATTCGTAAAAATAGAGTGGGGAATAAGGCGTCCTTGGTAAAGGCATTTTGTGCATCTTCAATTGAAGTTGTTAATAGGTAAAACGGGTGTTTATTATGTTTAAAGAATAACCCCGCGTTATTTTGAAGGCTTACCAAAGCTAATGCGTTTGAATTATTTGGTTGAACGGAAAAATAATTATTTACACCTGGTAAACTTATTTGTTCATTTGGATTAACAAAAACTCCCGTAAAGAAAGCATCCTTTTGTTGAATACTATTTATTTTAAAGTTTCCTTTTTGAAATGAATTTAAGCTCGGCAATTTTAGATTAGACAATAAAATATTCGTTGAGGAGAGTAGTGTTTTGTCAGATGGAATAACAGCTACACTTCCTCCATTTGCAGCAAAATAGACCAAGTCGTCTGCTACACCTTGTGTTAGATCTTCTATGCCATTTACAATTATAAAATCATTTGAAAGAAGTTGTTCTCTATTAACTGAATTGACGGAAAGCTCAACTGTTTTATATTGTTTGTCTAAAGAAAAAAGAGTAGGAAACAATTTATAAGATAGAGGACCAGAGAGGATACAGATTTTTATTTCTGATTTTATTTCATAAGAAAAATACAGCGTATTATCGAGTTCAAAAGGAAAATCTTGAATGGTCATGTTTCCTTTAATTAATCCGGGTGAGAAATCTACATACGAGATTTTATCTTCAACTCTACTATTAGCTGGAACATCAATTGTTAATTTTCGTTTTATTAATCCTACTTCTAGATTGATTTCAACTCCTTTGGCTGGTTCATCGGAATAATTGCGAACCCCATATATTAGATGTGTTGTTACTCCTGTTTGATGGATTGGAGATTCAAAATATAAAGTGTCTAATGTTAAGTTTTTCTTCGATTGCGGTTTGTGTACAATGGGATGATAGTAATGAATGCTATCTGGATTTATTGTCGAAAGGTCACTGTCGTGTTTTTGAAAGTCAGATAATAAATAATGATGAATCAGAGCATTTGGCTTCTCTAGCTTAATCTGCATTTTTTGCCAATCAATTATATTTCCCTTTGATTGCTGGATATTTGAAAGTTCGATGAAATCAATTCGTGATAAAACCTCTTCTCGAGAAGACAATCGCCCTTCTTCTGCAGATAGTAAGTTGGAATGAACTAAGAATTTTCCGTCAGCAGGAAGTTGTTGAATCAGTTTTCGAGCATTTTCTCTCGCTTCACTCATCAGATTACCTGACACTCCGCTTAAGGACATGGATGCAGAATTGTCAATGTAAATAGCATACACTGCTTCACTCGAATTCGTATTTGCATTTTTGGAAAAATACGGTTGAGCAAAAGCCAATACGATAAATACGATTGCTAAAATGCGGGATAATAAAATGAGTAAATGAAGAATATTCTTTCTCTTTCTATCTGATGTTTCTACCGCTTTAACAAATTGTAAACTCGAAAAATAGAGTTGCTTATGCTTGCGAAAATTGAAAAGATGAATGAGAATTGGTAGAATTACCAACAGTAGTGCCCAAAGAAATTGCGGGTATACGAATCTCATAGTTCAAATTTATAAAATTTAGTGGTCATTAGTCATTTAAAAGTGGAGTTTTTTCACCTGCTTTTATAGAAATGTTCAAATCATTGCATTTTGGTGGAATTGGACAGTTGTATCGGTATGAAAATGCACAATAGGGATTGTATGCTTTATTGAAATCAATTTCGACTTTCTTTCCCGTTAATTTTATATCCAAATAGCGTCCAGCACCATAGGTTTGATTACCAGTTGTAAGATCACGAAACGGTATAAAATAATACTCTTTGTACAGCGGATGATTCTGTAAAGTGGTATCCTGTAGAATATACAAGGTATCTATTGGTTGTTTTTTTAAGCGAATTGTAACCATTCCCACCACTTCATAAACCTTTTCTTTACCTGAAGATGTTGGCATTTTAATGATTTCAGAAGGAATTTTTTGTAAACGACTTTTTACACGAAATGTTTTATCTACAGGAAAGTAATCGTGAGCAATATAAGCTGCTAATTCCTCTTGATTTAAGATGCCTTTTTCAATAGTTGTCATTTCCAAAACGTGCTCTCTCCGCTCTTTTTCGATCGTTTCAGTATAAGAATTTTGAGAATATGTTAAATTGAAAATAAATAGGGAAAGCCATAGAAAGCCATTTTTCATGATTTTGTTTTCTTTAAAAATAACGATTAATGCATTAACTTTGAAACATGGGACGCAGAAATGAAACAAATCGTTTGGCACATAAAAAGAAAGCAGACAATAAAAAAAAGAGAGAATCGGATGCTGATTTAAGTCGAAAGGAAAAGTTGAAAGCAATATTAAAGGCTAAAAATGAAAAAGAGGCAAACGATTAAGTGTTGCCTCTTTTGTTTTTATCTTAACGAGATCCAAATAGAATACTTCCCAAACGAATCAGCGTACTGCCTTCTTCTAGGGCAATTTTGTAATCACCACTCATTCCCATTGAAATGGTATCAAAAGTTTCTTCTTTAAAATATAGCGTTTTCAGTTGGTCAAAAATTGACTTTAATTGACTGAATTCCGAACGAATCTGCGCTTCATTCTCCACGAATGAAGCCATTCCCATTACTCCTCTTATTCGGATATTAGTTAATGGATTTACTTTTAAATCTTGAATTAAAGTCTCTGCTTCCGAAACGTCTAAACCAAATTTCGTTTCCTCTTGTGCAATATGAAATTGCAACAAACAATCAATTACGCGATCGTTTTTAGCGGCTTGTTTATTGATTTCCTTTAAAAGACGATCGCTATCAACAGCATGAATCATATGAACAAAAGGCGCCATATATTTCACCTTATTGGTTTGTAAATGTCCAATTTGATGCCATTCAATGTCTTTGGGTAATACTTCGTATTTATCACAAAGTTCTTGTACCTTATTTTCACCAAAGACACGTTGTCCTTGTTGGTACAATTCCATAATTGCTTCAACGGGCTTCGTTTTTGAAACGGCGCAGAGGGTTACATTTTCTGGAATTTGTGCTAATAACGTTGGATAATCCATTTTATTCGTTGATATTGTAAATTGTTAAACCACTGCGTAGTTTCGGTTCCACCCAAGTTGATTTAGGTGGCATTATCATTTGATTATCAGCCACGCGCACAACATCTTCCATTTTTACAGGATATAAGAAGAATGCTAATTCATGCGTTCCTTTTTCTATTTTTTCTTCTATTTTAGAAATAGGTGTTGTTCCACCGATGAATTCAATATTATCGCTCGTTTTAAGATCTTTTATGTCTAAAACAGGGCCAAGGATATATCGTGTTAATATTTCAGCGTCCAGACGATTTACAGGATGGTTGTGTTCAATCGTTTCTTCTTTACACGCTAAAGAGTACCAATTGCCTTTAAGACACATCGTAATCTCGTGTTCCATTTGTGGAAGTTGCGATTGCCCTAAAGCTATAATCTCAAAATGAGGTTCTATTTCAGTTAAAATCTGTTCTTCTGTTTTTCCGTTTATAGATTTGATGACACGGTTAAATTCTAGAATTTGCAATGCATTTTCATCCATAATAAACGCTAAGAAAGCTTTTTCATTAGGAAAATGACTGCGATTTTCTTCTACGCGTCTATTTTCTAGACCAACTGAAGAAGCACTTCGATGATGTCCATCTGCTATATATAATGCTGGAATGGCGTCAAATAAACGAATAATTTCAGCGGTTTGTCCTTGATCTAAAACCCATAATTCATGCGTGATTCTATCTGTGGTTGTGAATTCATATTCTGGCCGAGCTAGCGTGTACTCTTTTAGCGTATCTTCAATCGATTGATTATGCGGATAAGCCATTAGAACGGGTTCAGCATTGTAACCTACTATATCCAAGTAATCGACAAACATTTCTTCTCTACTGGTTAAAGTAGCTTCGTGTTTTTTGATTAAATCTTGACGGTATTCTTCATTGTCAGCACCACAGACGATTCCTGTAAATGAATGTCCATTTTTTGTTTGACGATAGATGTAGATATGAGCCTCTTCGTCTTGACGTAAGATCCCATCTTTAATGTATTTTTCATATTCTTTTTTAACCAATTCGAAGCGCTCAATTGTATTGGGTTGCGTCATTCGTTCACCACCAAATTCAGGGTTGATGATGTGTAAGAATGTGTAGGGGTTATCTTCTAGTTTTGACTCTAAGACATTACGTTTATAGGAATATATGGGGCGTGTTGCGACCAAATGTACTTTATCCCTAACTGGACGAATGGCTTTAAATGGAGTGATTTTCGACATAATTAATCTAAAAATAGCAATTTTTGAGCGTGAAAAAGCCGAAACCTTACGATTTCGGCTTTAACTGTAAATATGTTAAGCTTTTGTAAAAACAGAGATGATTTGTTCAGCCAATTCACCACCGATTCTTTCTTGCGCTTCTTCAGTTGCTGCCCCAATATGTGGAGTTGTAGCAATTTTTGAGTGTTTTAATAAAGTACGGTCTGGGGTTGGTTCGTTTTCGAACACATCTAATGCACAGTAAGCAATCTTTTTATTGTCTAAAGCTTCTACTAATGCTGCTTCATCGATAACTCCACCTCTTGCAGCGTTAATTAGTCGCACTGTTGGTTTCATTAAATTGAACTCTTCTTTACCAATAACAGCGCTACCATCTTTTTGTTTGGGTACGTGTAATGAAATGAAGTCACAAGAGCCTATTGTTGCTTTTAAATCGGTTACTGTTGTAATACTTACTTCAAATTCTAAATCTTCACCAATTGTAATAGGAACAGAAACGGTGTACTCAGAATTATCAACTGCAATTACTTTCATACCGATTCCTAATGCATAAGATGCTAAGCTTTGACCGATACGACCAAAACCTACGATTCCTAAAGTTTTACCACGTAATTCCATTCCTTTAGCGTAGGCTTTCTTTAAAGAATTGAAATCACCATTTTCCATATTTTTGTAACTTTCGTTTAAAAAACGTGCCGTTGCAAACATGTGACCCATAACTAATTCAGCAACTGACTGAGATGATGATCCTGGAGTGTTGATGACGTGAATACCTTTTGAAAGGGCATATTCAACATCAATATTATCCATTCCAACACCACCTCGTCCGATTAGTTTTAAACCAGCACATGAGTCAATTAATTCTTTTCGTGCAGTTGTTGCGCTGCGGACGATAAGGATTTCAATCTCTTCTTTATTGATGTAGTCAATTAAGTCTTTTTGATCTACCTTATTTGTAATAACAGTAAATCCTGCGTCTTCCAATTGTTTTTGACCAACTGGTGATATTCCGTCGTTTGCTAAAATTTTCATTGTTTATGCTTTTTTCGATGCAAATTCTTTCATAACGTTAACTAATACTTCTACGCTTGATAGAGGTAAGGCGTTATAGAGTGACGCTCTGTATCCTCCTGTTGAACGGTGACCTTTTAAGCCAACAATATCAGCAGCTGCCCAGAAAGCATTAAATTCTTCTTCTAAAGAAGTATACTGTTCTTTTAAAACAAAGGATACATTCATTTTTGAACGATCTTCAGTGTTTACAACGGATGTAAATAGAGGATTCGTGTCAATTTCATTATATAACAAAGCTGCCTTAGCATTATTTTTAGCTTCCATTGCTTGAACTCCACCTGTTGCTATTAAATCTCTTAAATTTAACATAGACACATAAATAGAGAATACTGGGGGCGTATTAAGCATGGATTCTTTCTCGTGTTGCTTTGCCAAGTTCATGTAAGTTGGCATAAAAGGAGTTTTAAATTTCCCTAAAACTTCTTCTTTTACGATGAACAAAGTTGCTCCTGCAGGTCCTAAATTTTTTTGTGCTCCAGCATAAATTAAGTCAAAATCAGATACATTAATTTCTTTGGAGAAAATATCAGATGACATATCACAAATTAACGGAACATTTGTTTTCGGAAAATCATGGAATTGAGTTCCGTAAATGGTATTATTAGATGTGAAATGTAAATAGTCTAGATTAGATGGGATTTCAATGTTTTTAGGGATGTAAGAAAAGTTTTTATCTTCCGAAGATGCAATAACATCTACGTCCACACCGACAACTTTTGCTTCTTTAATTGCACCAGCTGCCCAAACTCCAGTGTTTATGTATCCTGCTTTTCCACCACGCGTCATATTTAATGCTGCAATGGTAAATCCTAATGTTGCACCACCTTGCAGAAACAAAACAGTATAACCTTCAGGTACATTTAACGCTTGTTTTACTAATGAGCGGGCTTCTTCCATCACCGCTACAAAGTCTTTGTGTCTATGAGACACCTCAAGAATAGAAAGGCCATTGAAGTCTAACACTCCTTTAGCGGCTTCTTCAAAAACATTTTGAGGAAGAATACATGGTCCTGCGCCGAAATTATATTTCATGAGTAATGCAATTTTGTTTTTCTAAGTACTAATTACAAATGTGGTCATTTTAAAAAAAGAAAGCTATACATTTAAGAAAAAATGTATAGCTCATTGCATAATATTATGGAGATTAATCTTCCTTAGGTTTCTTTGTTGTTGCTTTTTTTACTGCTGTAGTTGTTTTTTTTGGTGCTTCATCCGCCACTTTTTTTGTCGTTTTCTTTACAGCTGCTTTGGGTTTTTCTTCTTTAGGTTCTTTAACTTTAACAACTTCAATGTTGCTTGTTAATGATGAAGTATTGGTTTTGTCTTTGGAACGTTTACGCGTTTTTCCGTAGCTTCCTTGAATACGTTTTCCTTTAGCTGTTTTTTTATCTCCTTTTCCCATTATAGAGCAATTTAGATTTGTATAAATGTCTGTTTACAAATATATTAATCTTTTTTAATTGACCTAATTAAACGACTTTTAATTTCGGGTACAACTTTTTCCCCACGCGGGATTATACGTTCGCACCATTTTATCTTTAATTGGGTGATTTCTTCTTCTGTAAGTTTCCAATTGATGTTTTCACTTACTTCTAATCGACTTCTTAAAGTATGCATTATTACTGCGGCCGAAACGGAAATGTTAAAACTTTCTGTAAAGCCGTACATGGGGATGGTTACAAATTCATCTGCCATTTCTCTAACTTCATCCGAAATGCCAAGTAATTCTGTTCCGTACACTAAAGCCATTTTTTGATCCAATGGGATGTTATTGATCGTGTAGGCTGACTCATGTGGGGTAGTGGCAACTATTTTATACCCTTGTTCTTTTAATTTTTTCAGACAGGTTACCGTTGGAGATTCATCATTGTAATGATACATATCAACCCAACGACCTGCTCCACGTGCGATATCTCTCTGTACACGGTATTTATTATCTTTTTCAATAACGTGTAAGCTTTGTAAGCCAAAGCTCTCACAAGAGCGCAAAACCGCAGATGCATTATGTTCTTGAAAGATGTTCTCTAGAACGGTTGTGATATAATCTGTTTTAAGAGGAGCTAAACGGTCAAACATCTCAATTTTGTTTGGTGTTATGATTTCATACAGCTGCTCTAATAACAATTCATCGAAACTTTTCATGTAATTTAATTCATAAAAAAAAGGGCCCAACTGGTTGGACCCTTTTTTATAATTGGTTTTACGAAATTAGTTAATTTCTTTCGTTAAATCAGCACCAGCTTTAAAACGTACTACGTTTTTAGCTTCGATTTTAATTTCTTTACCAGTTTGAGGGTTGCGTCCTGTACGAGCAGCTCTATTTGAAACTGCGAAAGATCCAAATCCTACTAATGAAATACGATCTCCTTTTTTCAATGCACTTGCAGTTGTAGAAACGAATGCATCTAATGCTTTTTTAGCGTCTGCTTTAGACAACCCAGACTCAGATGCGATAGCATCAATTAATTCTGCTTTGTTCATAGTTTTGGTTTTTTTTAGAATGTTATACTTAAATTTCTTTAGCAAATATATCTGAATATCAATGCTACGCAAGAAAAACAGTAAAAAAAATGCATAAAATGTTGAAAAAAGCTATTATTTGTGGAAATGTCACCTTTTTGAGCTCTTTTTTTAGGGTTCATTGGCTATGTAGATGAAGTGTATCACTGATTTGTGTAAAGCAAAAAAGGCACTCGAAAAGCGCCTTTTTAATAAATTTTTTATCTTATTTACATTCCAGGGAAGCCACCTTTCATGCCTTTCATCTGTTTCATCATGCCCATCATATTTTTTGGATTAGACATCATTTTCATCATTTTTTTCGTGTCTTGAAATTGTTTCAACAAACGATTTACTTCCTGAATTGAGGTTCCAGATCCATTTGCAATTCGATTTTTACGACCTGGATTAATGATTTCTGGATTTGAGCGTTCGGCAGGAGTCATGGAGTAAATAATTGCTTCAATGTGCTTGAATGCGTCGTCTTCAATCTCTACGTCTTTCATTGCTTTGCCCATTCCTGGTATCATTCCCATCAAGTCTTTCATGTTACCCATGTTTTTCACTTGTTGGATTTGAGCCAAGAAATCGTTAAAATCAAATTGATCTTTTTGGATACGTTTTTGAAGTTTACGTGCCTCTTCTTCATTAAACTGCTCTTGTGCACGTTCAACTAATGAAACAACGTCCCCCATCCCTAAAATTCGATCGGCCATACGAGATGGATAGAATACATCTAAAGCATCCATCTTTTCTCCTGTACCGACAAATTTGATTGGTTTGTTAACTATTGATTTTATGGATAGAGCCGCGCCACCACGAGTGTCACCATCTAATTTTGTTAAAACAACACCATCAAAATCGATACGCTCATTAAAGGCTTTAGCTGTGTTTACAGCATCTTGCCCTGTCATGGCATCCACTACAAATAACGTTTCCGTAGGATTAATTGCTTTTTTAACTTCAGCAATCTCGTTCATCATCTGTTCGTCAACAGCTAAACGGCCAGCGGTATCGACTATAACAACGTTGATTCCTTTGCTTTTTGCATGTTGAATAGCAGCTTGAGCAATTTTTACTGGATTTTTCTCCTCTTTATTAGAATAGACTTCAATGTCTAATTGTTCTCCTAAAACATGTAATTGATCTATCGCAGCAGGTCGGTAAACGTCACAGGCAACTAATAGAACATTTTTGTTCTTCTTCGTTTTTAGGTAGCTTCCTAATTTTCCAGTGAATGTTGTCTTACCTGATCCTTGTAGACCAGACATTAGTATAACTGCAGGTTGTCCTTTGATGTTTATATCAACTTCGTTTGCCCCCATTAATTCAACCAATTCTTCATGGCAGATTTTTACCATCAATTGGCTAGGAGAAACGGCTGTTAATACATCACGACCTAATGCTTTTTCTTTAACAGTATTTGTAAATTCCTTGGCTGTGTTAAAGTTAACATCGGCATCAAGCAATGCACGACGTACTTCTTTTAACGTTTCAGCTACGTTGATTTCTGTAATTTGTCCTTGTCCTTTTAAGACTTTAAACGCTCTTTCGAACTTTTCGGTAAGATTCTCAAACATGGTTTTTACTTGTTATTGGCTACAAAAGTAGTAAAAATGAATTAAGTTATGACTGTTTATTTGGCTTCTGTAGTTGACGCAGTAGCTGATCTGTGGATTTTTATATTAAAATATCCAAAGATGATCGACATCAATGGACTAATCCAGTTAAAAAATGCATATATAAAATAGTCGCCAGTTGCGACATTCAACATGCCTGAATGGTATGCTGCGCATGTATTCCAAGGAACTAATGGAGAGGTTACTGTGCCAGAATCCTCAATTGTTCTTGATAATACTTCAGGGCTTAAGTTTCGATCTTCATACGTCTTACGAAACATTTTACCTGGTACAACAATTGCTAAATATTGGTCGGAGGTGGTCACATTAAAGAAGAAACAAGTCGTTACCGTGGTTGCGATTAGTGAACCTGTTGATTTCGCAAATTGAATGATGAAATTAGTTATTCTATACAAAAATCCAGATACTTCCATTGCTCCACCAAATGTCATTGCACAAATGATTAACCATATTGTATTCATCATACTTTGCATACCTCCTGTTTGAATCAACTTATTGATATCCGCATTTGGTGTTTCTAACCCAACTTCTAGTGCCATAGCATTTATGGCAGCTGTATAGCAGTGTGCAATGTAATCCATGGAGCTATTTACTTTTAAGTCTAATTTACTCACCTTCATAATGATCTCTGGTTGAAAAATAAAGGCCAAAATAGCACCGCCAATTGTTCCAACCATTAATGCGGGTACAGCATCAATTTTAAAAATAATCATCGCAATTACGATTACAGGAACGATAAATAGAATGGGTGAAATAAAATAGGTTTCATTCAATGTACTTAACAAAATGTCTACTTGAGTAACATTTGTTCCAGTTTTGCTTGTCAAGCCAAGTATCAGAAAACCGATTAAAGTCAATATGTATGTAGGAACTGTCGTGTACATCATATAACGGATGTGCGGAAATAACTCTGTTCCAGCAACAGATGCCGCTAAATTTGTTGTATCCGAAAGGGGAGAAAGTTTGTCTCCAAAGTAAGCTCCTGATATTATAGCTCCAGCAGCCATTCCTGGATTAATCCCTAAACCATGAGCAATTCCAATTAAAGCCACACCAACTGTACTCACTGTTGTCCACGAACTTCCTGTCGCAACTGAAATAACGGAGCATACAATACATGTGGTAACTAAAAAGTAAGTAGGATTCATTAATTTTAGACCATAATAAATCATAGACGGAACAATGCCAGATATCATCCATGTTCCAATTAATGCTCCAATTATCAATAAAATGATAACTGCAGGTAATGAGGTTTTTATACTTCTAACAATTCCATTTTGAATATCTATCCATTTCCAACCTAAAAAAGTGGAAAGTATAGCGGCCAATGCCGCACTAAATAACAAGGCCATCTGGTTGGGGCCATAAGAGGCATCAGCACCATAATAGTAAACATTTATGGAAAGTAAAATGATCAATAACGCTATTGGTAAAAACGATATTAAAAGGGTAGGGGTTTTGGCTTCTCTCTTTTCGGAAATATTATTTTGCATTTATTATTTTTTTGTTTTTGGCTTGTAAAAATATACGATTAGAATTGGAACTAATAGTAAGTCAAATACAATCGCAAATAATAAGGTTAAACACAATAGTAATCCTAAAAAGAAAGTGCCTTGGAAGGATGAGCAGAGTAATAATAAGAATCCAGAACATAAAATGATAGTAGTGATTATCATCGCTTTTCCTGTGACCATATATGCACGTTTTAATGCGTATAATTTTGATTTACCTTGATTGAGTTGCTGTTTGAATTTCCCTAGAAGGTGTATCGTGTCATCAACAGCAATTCCAAAGGCAATGGTAAAGATAATAGCTGTACTTGTTCTTAAAGGAATTCCAAAATACCCCATTACTCCAGCAACCATTAAAATAGGTATAATGTTCGGGATTACGGATAAAATAGCCATTCGAAAGGACTTAAAAACCAAGCCCATTATTAACCCAACTAACAATATGGAAGAGATAATTCCTTTTGTTAAGCTTGTAGCTAAGTAATTCATGTTTTTATCCATCAAGTAAGATGAACCAGTCAACTTAAATTCTAACTTGTCTTGATTGTCTAAAGTCGCTAAAAAGGTATTTAATCGCTCTGTTCTTGTAGAGGCTTCAACGTTTCCAATGTCTCCAATACCACCCGAAATTCGAGAAATCGTTCCCGACGAATCAATTACTGATTTCATTATTTCCTTACTCGGTCCACTGGTTAAAAGACGCTTAAATTGTTTTTGCTTGCTTGTTGAAGCTGGTAACTCATAATACTCAGAATTTCCGGCATAACTTGCTTTATTCGCTACCTTTAGCATCTGAACTAAGGATTGTTTTATTTCTACTTGATAATCTTTTTCCAAGAAATCTTCCACTTGATTCATCGTTTCAAGGATTTCAGGATCCCAAAAAGATGCAGAAGTATCTTTCAGAATTATAGCCATCTCAAAAGGTCGAATTCCGCCGTAATGATCATCAAAATAATTAAAGTTGATTTTTAAAGGCTCCGTATCTTTCATGTCATCCATGAAGTAATTGTTTGCCTTTATTTGTAAAGCTCCGTAAGCAGCCACAACGCAAATAAGTACCGTACCAACACAAATGGCTATTTTATTTTTAAAAACAAATATCCAAAGAGCAGTCATTATTTTTTGCCATTTTTCACTATTCTTATCGTCTTTTGCAGGCCTAACTTTTGCAGGGAAGTAATAAACTAAAACAGGGAGCATAAGGATGGCTAATACAAATGCAATCATAACACCAAAACCTAGATTAAAACCAAAAGATTGGATCGGTTGTAGATTTACAAAAAGTAAACAAAAGAATCCGATTGTTGTGGTAATTGAAGTTAAAAATGTTGCAAACCCTACTTCTTTTAAGGAAACACGCATAGCTTCGGGAGATGTTTTTCCTGCTCGTTGTGCGTCGAGGTATCTAGAAACTAAGTGTACTACGTCAGAAATTGATACAATGAAAAGAACGGTTGGCAAAGTCGTTAATAAAATATTGATCGGCGTGCCAGTCCATCCCATAATACCCATTGTCCAAAAAACGGTGCTTGCCAATATGGTCATTGGGATTATAACTCCCCAGATGGTTCTAAATGTAAGATATAAAAAAATAGCGGTTAATAATCCACTTAAAGCGGCAAAGAGGATAAGTTCAAAGTTCATTTTCTCAATGTAAAATGCTTGTCCAATTGCACGGCCCGCATATCTTACATTTTCAAATTGATAATTATTTTCAACTTTTTGTAGACCAGAAATTAATTCGTCACATTTTGCTTTCGATAAATAATCATTATGTTTTACAAATAAACAAACCGATTTACCATCTTGAGCTACCATCGTATTCACATATTCAGGAGCGTTAAATAAACGGATAGAATCTTGTGCCAATTGTAACGAATCAAAATGGATGATAGGCTGCTTGGAATACATTCCTCCAGGAAGTAAATAAAAATGATCTTGGTTGGTAATTCCAGCAACGACTTCAACATAGGGTACAGATTCTAATTCTTTAGAAAAAGCATCAACCTGTCTTAAAAAACTGGAATCAAATATTCCTTTTTCACGCTCAATGGCAATTAAGAGATAATCGTTGTCTGAATTAAACTTTTTACGATATTGTTCAAAAAAAGAGGTGTCAGAATCGTTCTTCGGATAAAATTTTTCAAAATTATAGTCAAAACGTAAAAGTAACAAACCTATACATAAGAACAAGGTGAGCGATCCGAGTATGATGGTTAAATATCGAAGTGTTTTAGGTTTTAATAGTTTATCAATCATCCTATGTAATTATTGTTAACAGATGTAAATATTTCTTAGTTTTTGAAAACTTTTGCTAAATTTAAGTTTGAAATTTAAAAAAACATCTATTTATGAAATTAAAATTACTTACAAGTACATTAATTCTTTCTGCTTGTACCTCTGTTTTCGGACAAGGTTTAGTATTTACAGAGGCTAATCAACCTGCAAATGGTTCTAGCAGAACTATGTTGCAATTAGATTATGTTGAAGCTAATTTTGCTAATATTAGTCAAATCAATAACACTTCAAATAGATGGGATTATTCAGGTGTGAATATTGGTACAGCTACAGTTGTTGTTGGTGCTGCTGCAGCATCTTCTCACGTTAATGCTGCGGACTTCCCAAATGCAACTCAGTATTTAACGACTGGTAATTTACAAACATTTATTTCATCTTCAGCAACTGAGCGTAGAGCTAATGGTTTTGTATATAGCGAACTTATTGGTACTGATCCTATTGCTATTCCTTTAAATGGTAGTGGTCAATTATTGATGAATTATCCTTTTGCAGTAGGAAATACATTGAATAATACGTATACAGGTTCGTTAACTGTTAATATAGGTGCGCCTATTCAAGCTGTTTTCTCTGGAGCAGGTACAGTTTCTTACACGCATGATAATGGTTCAATTGAATTAGAAGATAATACGGTTATTAATGGGGTATCTAGAGTTGTATATAGAGATACAGCATTTGCTACGACAGTAATGGGAGCTGTTCGTTTACAGCGTGAATCAATAGAGTATTACAAGTCTGGTGAAGGTGAGTTGCCTATCATGATGGAAACTAATATTATTTTGTATGTTGGTGGTAATGCTTTTCAAAATAATAATCAAATATTTATCGATCAGGCTTATCTTTCTTATGCTTCAACAACTAAGACAGATTTGTTTGCATTAACGATCGCTCCAAATCCTTCAAATGGAGAGTTCCGTATTAATGGTGATTTTGCACAAGGAAAAGTTACGGTTACTGATATTCAAGGAAAAGAAGTGATTAACCAAGATATTACAGCTGGGGCGTCTTTGAAAATTGAAGCTGGTACAGGAGTTTATTTTGTTTCAATTACAACTGAAAAAGGTACACAAACTCAAAAAGTAGTTGTTCAATAAGTAATAAACAATTCATATTGAATAAAAAGGTCAACATTTGTTGGCCTTTTTTTGTAACCAATAATAAAGAAGCACTTATATTTGAAAGCAAAGTAATATTGGTATGCGTGTAATTTTAATGGTGCTATTTTTAGGTTTCTTAACTATTAACAGCTATGCTCAAGAAGCAATAGGTATGAACCCCTTAGAACGAGCTTATTTGTTTCATGTGGTAAAGAAAAGTCCAATTTTAGACAATAGTATTGGTCGTTATTTTGAATACACAGGGCCAGATATTCGATTCTTGAATGGAAATATTAATTATGATTCAATTGAAACGTATATAATCAATACACCAGAGTATTTAATTATAAGAGAGCAAGAAATTGCCAAATCATCAAAAGGAATATTGGCTGAAGCTGCAAACAAAGTAGCCATATGGGATTTGAATAAAATGCTTTTAGCCAAGCGTCAAAACGACCCTACATTCGACAATTACGCTACTAAATATGCCGTTCTTGAAAGCATCTTATTACAAAAATTACCGCTTGCCGCGTTAGATGAAAATGGAACAAAAGTACATCCAAGAGTAAATAATCTTTTAAATCCGAGTTTGTCTTTTGAAGATAAACTAGCGCAAATGAATGTCTTTAAAGGTGCAGATATACAAACTCAATTGTTAATTCTTACAGCTTTAGCAGAGGCAACGAATGAATATGTTGAATTACGGACCAAGGAACTTTACAAAAGTTTAGGTGGACAGTACGAGACTTTTCATAATTGGTTAATTGCTGTAGGAGATGGAAGTTCAACATCTGGGTTGCTGGATGAACGTGAAAAGGATGAAAAAGGGAGATGGAATAGAGGATTACCAAAAGCAATAGGTCTATTTCCTTACCAACTTTATATTCAAGAACCGGAAAAGAAAAAACAAGAACCTAAAATTATGCCTAGATGGTATATAGAACGTGATTTTAATACAAACGGTGAAAATCGAATGACCCAAATACATTTTGACGTATGGGGCTATAATTCGGCTAAACAAACAACAGTTGTTTTGGAAAAAGCGGGTAGACATTATCATTTGTTTGGTTCTGTTGATACACGGTTTTTATCTCCGGACAGTTCTTTTTCCTCAGGAGCTACTTTCATGGGGGTGATTAATGAAATTCAACATAAATACATAGATGATATAACAGAAAAAATTGTTGGGAAAAGAGGGTATGATTACTGGATTGAACATTACAAAGTAAAGAAAGAGGAGACAGAACTAAAAATAGAAAAATCATCTAAACAATTATCCGATAAAGGTTATACTCCGGTTGTTACCGCTAAAAAACCATCAAAAGAGGTGAAAAAAGCAAAAGCAAATGCCGTTAAAGCAAGTGTTGGTGCAGATAATTGGAAAGGTGATCCCACAACGTATGATAATAAGAAACAAAAATCTAAGAATCAATCAGAGATTATGTATCTCTATGAAAGATTTGATTGGTATAAAGCAAAGATTAAGGAACTAGAGAAAGAAAAAAAAGAAGCTATTGAATTAAGAGAAAAATTCGAGCACCAAAGAGATCTTTATAAACGTGTGATGGGAATGAATTGGATGAATTTTACCGTAAAAGACGGCCTGTACACTTTTTCTGATTCTTCCACATTTGATATTTACACTCAGGATTTTACTTTTCCAGCAACAGCAGAACCGGAGCATTTTGAAATTCGATTAATTGGAGTTCCCAATTCTGCAATTTCTAAAAATGTGGATGAAGTAATGATGCACGCTTCTATTATTGATGCCAAACCAAAATATGATGCTCGAATACAAGTTAATTTAACTGATCTATTTGAATCAAATCAATTTGAATTGACAAGTCCTCTTTTTAGTGCTGAAGATAGTGTTGCTGTTTTGCATCTTTTTGAGCAGCTATTGGATAAAGAGAATGATTTTAAAGTAATCGGAAGAGGGAATGGAGCAGGTGAGTGGAATGGAGTTAGAGTGATCGCTTCTTCTAAAGAGGAACAAACCGCTTATTCCGAGGTTGGAAAATGGGATGAATCCTACAGTAAATTACGTCTGTCAGAGGTGCTTATAACTTTGAATAGAGGGATTTTGTTGGAAGTAAACTCTTACACAGATCCGGTTAGAAGTAAATTTGACAAAGCTTCACCAGAAGTTGTATCTATAAAAAATCAATTCAAGTTGACAGATAACCAAGTATTAAGTGCGTATAGATCAGCTTCAATTTTAAGAAAGTTGAAGCAAGAATTAAATGTGTTAGCTGGTCAGTATTTAACAAGAGAGCAAGCTAAGATTGTGATAGATAAGTTGAATAAGACGATTGATAAATCTAAAATTACGATGGGGCCAATTTCAGTTAAACTTTCTGATTTTTAATCTTCGTCCCAATCATCCATTTCTTCATCTTCGTTGAACCAATCTTCTTCCTCGTCGAAATCATCTTCTGTTTCTTCAGCAAGATACTCCATATTATCAATCTGGTCTTCTGGAAAGTTGACCAGATAAACTTTCTCAACAGCTCGAGTTAACGCTGTATATAACCATCTGTTGTATTCCGTCAAATCAAGGTCGTCTGGAAGGTATCCAACATCGATAAATACATTTTCCCATTGACCACCTTGTGATTTATGACAAGTGACAGCATAGGAAAATTTGACTTGAACAGCATTGAAATAAGGGTTCGCGAGTATTAATTCATAGCGCTTATTTTTACTTTTTTCATATATGTAGTCTTTTTCTACTTCAAAAAATAATTCACGCATTCTAGCTCGTGGAAGATTTGCGCCCTCACAAGTTAATGTCTCAGCATGTATAATGATTTCTTGAGCATCGATTGAATCGTAATCAGGTAAGGATACTAAGATGTGATAAAAAACAAATCCGTATAATTCCACTTGCTTCAAAACACGTTTTATAAGCATCGTTTCTCCATTGGCTAAGAATCCAATCTCCTTTTGATCTTTTAACCAATAATAATTGTTTTTGACAACCATTAAATGATCATGCTGATTGATCTCTTCCTCATACCAAAAAATTCGATTTCTGATTTGGCGATTGTACTCATTTGCCCTCTTATTGGAACGCGTAATCAAAATGGATCCTTCTGGACCATAGTTACCAAATGCTTTTTCTAATGCATCTTGTAATTCTAAACCATTGATAGACTCAATGTCTGGATAAATTTGGAGATTCACATCTAAAATTGGAAATGAATTACCTGTTTGTCTTACAATGGTTGCATTATGAACAATTCCAGAATCCAACCGCTGCCTAACAATGGCACTTAGTGTTTGCGTGTGAAATTCTAGTTTTTGATAATTATTCGAAAGATAGTCGATGTCTAATGCTGGTGAGAAGGTAGTTCCAATTGGAGGAAGCTGTCCTGTGTCACCCAAAAGAATAAGTTTACAGTTTTTACCGCTGTAAACATATTCAATCAAATCATCTAATAGGTTGCGGTTGTTGATGTTTCCATCTTTCGTCATTGTGTAATCACCTATCATGGAAGCTTCATCAACAATAAAGAGCGTGTTTTTTTGAAGATTAGGAGATAAACTCAATGCTGATAATTCGTCTACCTTACTTTTGCGACGATAGATCATCTTATGGATTGTGAAAGCATTGCGCTTACTTTTTTGGCTCAATATTTTTGCAGCCTTACCAGTTGGAGCCATCAAAACTGTGTTGATTTGATAACTTGACATTGATTCAATGAAAGCAGCAAGTAAACTTGTTTTTCCGGTACCCGCATATCCCTTTAGAATAAAGGTCGGGAAGGGGTGTTTACTCCGCAGAAAATCTTCTAAAGCAAGAACTGCTTTATATTGGTCGTCAGTGAAAGGATGACCAAAAAAATGGGCTACTCTTTGAAAGAATTGCGATTCTGTTTCCATTTTTCAAAGGTACACTCAATTTTTGATGTGGCAGGTCTCAAATTAAAAATGTAGATTTGTTAGATAAATATTGGTAATTCGATCCATTACATGACAAAAAATATTCTCACAATAGACCTTTCTTCTTATGGAATTCGTGTAAACGTTTCTAAAGGTGGATTTGTAGTGCAAGAATTTCAGAAATCCTTTAACTCCGCTTTAGAGTTTAAAGTAAAGGATCAGTTAAAAGAAATGGTTAGTGAAAATGGTTGGAAACAGTTGGAAGTGGACGATGTCGCGTTGTCATGGTCCAGTAAAATGTCAACCTTATTACCAATGAATGTATTTAACGATTCAAGTAAAGAAGATATACATAATTTGTGTTTTGGTTCGCTTGTTTCAGGTTATGACATTGATTATAATCGTTTAAGCCAGTTTTCAATTGTAAATGTTTATGCAATTAATGAATGGGTAAAATCTTTTTTTGTTCTTAATTTCCCAAGGGTCGTTATTCAGCATGAAGGAACATTGATTGTACGTCAATTATTAGCTAATTCTTCTTTAAAACCGAAAGCAATTGCTTCTTTTCATAAAGAACATTTTTTGTTTGCAATGGTTTTAAATAATGACGTTAAATATTATAATTATTTTGATTACACCAATGCAGAAGATGTGATCTATTATATCGGTTTTACACTGCAGCAATTACAGATAGCACCTAGTGATTTGGAATTAATTTTCAATGAGGCTGAAGGTTGTGAATTGGATCTAAATCAAGTTAAAACCTACTACACAAAGCTGTATGAACCAAAAATAGAGGTTCAGACGGTACAACATTATTTGACTAAAGCCTTAGAATTGTGCGTATAATAAGAGGAAGATTAAAAGCAAAGAGAGTAACGGTTCCTAAATCGTTTCCATCTCGTCCAACGACTGATTTCGCGAAGGAAGGAATTTTTAATGTGCTAGAAAATCGTATTGATCTTTATGACCTTAAAATATTGGATTTATGTGCGGGTACAGGTAATATTTCATTCGAGTTTATTTCTCGTGATGCAGGTACGGTAACAGCGGTAGATAGTAATTTTAATTGCGTTAGACATATCCGTAAATTAGCGACTGAATTTGAGGTTGAAAACGAGATTAACACGATTCAAAGTGATATCATCAAGTATCTGTCAAATTGTAATACAAAGTATGATTTGATTTTTGCCGATCCTCCATACGAGTTTCCTAAATACGCTGAAATTATTCAACACATCTTTGAGCGCGAACTATTGACGGAAGATGGTTTTGTCATTTTAGAACATGGTAAAAGAACAGATTTGAGTGCGTTGCCACATTATTTAGAGTCACGCTCCTACGGTAATGTCATTTTCTCCTTTTTTGAATAATAATATGAAAGTTGCCTTATTTCCTGGTTCATTTGATCCTTTTACAAAAGGACATGAACAAATAGTCCATAAAGGATTAGCCATTTTTGAGCAGGTAGTAATCGCTGTTGGTGTGAATGTTTCAAAGGTTTATACGTTTGAAACGGATAAACGATTGCAGCACATAAAGACTTTATTTGAAAACTATGATAATGTGAAGGTTATTGCTTACAATACTTTGACAATAGATTTATGTAGAGAAGTAGGGGCAAAGCATATCATTAGAGGCGTGAGAGATAGTAAAGATTTTGAGTATGAGCGCGCAATTGCACAAATGAACAAAGACCTTGCTGGGGTAGAAACAATTTTGTTCTACACGGATCCAGAGTTTTCAGCAGTGAGTTCAACAATTATCCGAGAACTCTATAAATTCAATGCAGATGTTTCTCCTTTTGTGTCCCGTTTAGATCTTTTGATGTAACATCGGTATGAATTTTGCGTTGTAATAGAAAAGGGAAATTATGAAAAGTTTTTTGATGATTGTTGCAATTCTATTTGTCACAATTCTATTCGGACAGAAGACCATTCATATTGAAGGGTTTGCCCCAAAGTATGTTGGTCAACGTGTGCTTTTAAATAGTATTTCGGATTATCTTACCGATATTGAACATACGATTTGTACAGCTGAAGTGAAGGACGACTCTACTTTTTCATTAACCTTTTCTTTAGAAGAAGCACAAAAGCTGAATCTTTACGTTGGTAAAAATAGCTCATTCTTATATGTACAGCCAGGTGGTGAGTATTCCATTTATTTTCCAGAAAGAGATCGTATAGATCCTCCACGACCAATGGGTAATAAAGTGGAATTACGGTTTGGTGACTTGGATAGTAATGATATCAATGAACGAATTATAATTTTTAATAATTCGTTAGATAACTTCTTGTATAAAAACTTCAAAAAATCAAAAACGGATCCTGTAGCTTACAATAAAACATTGGATGAGTTTAAGAATAATGTGGCCAATTATTTCAAAAAAGATACCGGAAATTATGTTTATGATTATATACGCTTTTCATTAGCGTTAATTGATGACTTACCACAAGCTGGAAACCGAAATAAGTATGAGAAATTTGACTTTTATTTAAAATATTCTCCTGTCTTGTATACAAATGATGCGTACATGAAGTATGTTAAAGCTTATTTTGCTGCAATGGTCAATTCTTTGCCAATGGAACGAAATAATGAAGTTTATATGGGGGTTGTTAAAAGTAGTCCTACCTTGATTATGCGCGCTTTAGGGAAAGAATATACACTTTCAAATATACGGCTACGCGAGTTGGTGATGATTCAGGCTTTAGGTGAAATGTATTTTAGAACGGATTATCCGCAAACAAATGTAATTGCCGTGTTGGATAGCTTGGAAAAAAATGCGCTTTTTTCACAACATAGGAATATCGCAAGTAACATGAAAATGCGCCTTACTGAAATCACCAATGGAGGTAAAGCACCTGATTTTGTTCTAAAAAATGATTTACAAGGTGTGAAGACTTTAGGAGCTTACAAAGGTCGATATATCTATTTTCATTTCTTTGACCCTTCCACTGAACAAGCTATGACTGACTTGATATTGTTAGCTAACTTACAAAAGAAGTATCACCAATATGTGGATTTTGTTACTGTAGTTCCTAAATCAGCAAGTGAAAAATCACGATCAAAAGAAGTGCTAGAACAAATTAAGTGGGACTTGTTCGTGGAGGATGATTTCTCTTCGTCAATTTGGAAAAATTATAAAGTGGAATCGTTCCCTTATTTTGTTTTGATAGATCCGCATGGATATGTGGTGCAAGCTCCAGCACTAACCCCGCGAGCGAACGCGATGTATGAGACTATTGATAGAACTTTCTTTGAAATCAAAAAGGTATTAGATAAGGAACAAGAAAATAAGCTTAAACAGCGTTAAAGCATACGTTGCCTTTTTCGTAAATATTGAGTCAAAATTGTATGATAACCTTCTTTTAGATCTGTTGGAATGAAATCAAAACCATTGTTTTGCATCCAAGTTCCAATTGTGTTTAAATAGGATTGCATTTGATTTTGGTACTCTTCTTTAAAACTAGCGGGGGAAAGTTTAACACGTTCTCCCGTTTCCATATCAATGAGTTCGTAAGGTCGTGTGTCTAAATTTAATTCGACCTCTAATTGTCGATCAATGACATGAAAAACAATTACTTCATGTTGTTTGTGTTTAAGGTGTAAAAGCGCATCATAAAATGCAGATTGTTCTTCTGGATTTTCTAAAAGATCCGTAAAAAGAATGATTAAACTTCTTTTAGGACATAATTCAGCAACTGAGTGTATCGCATCAATACTGTTTCCTTTACGTTTGGTGTTTTGGTCATATTGAACCAATCTTTGCTCTAATTCATGGTACAAAAAACGATGGTGTGCAAAGCTCGTTTTGGCAGGAGTATGTAATTCAATCTCCTCAGAATATAAGGTAAAACCAACGGCATCTCGTTGTCTTTTTAATAGTTCAATTAAGGAAGCTGCCGCGTAGGTCGAAAATTCAAATTTTGATAAACCATCTCTTTCAAAATACATGGAACTCGAATGGTCAATAACGATTTGACATCTTAAATTCGTCTCTTCTTCGTATTTCTTAGTGAATAATTTATCACTACGACCAAACAATTTCCAGTCAATGTGACGCGTACTTTCCCCTGGATTGTACAACCTGTGTTCAGCAAATTCTACCGAAAATCCGTGGTAAGGACTTTTGTGCATACCCGTAATAAAACCTTCTACAACTTGTTTTGCAAGAAGTTCTAAGCTTCCAAATTCGGTTAGTTTTAATCTGTCAATGGTTGAATTCATACTTTAAAAATACACTTTTTCTGCGCATTCTAAAAAATGAAGCAATGAAATGTTAACTTTGAAAAAAGCAATCAAATGACTATTTCTGATATTCAATCATTTTATATAGCGCAAATTAACGAGCATAAAAAGCTTTTAAAAGCTTTTAAAAGCAAACATAGGATTTGGACAATTTTAAGAGTTGTTGTTTTCGTAACGATTCCATTACTGTTTTTTACGTTCAATTATTCTGGTTGGTTACTACTTTCTGCCTTACTACTTCTTATTATTTTCTTTAAAATTGTCAGTATTTGGGCCAATTCTAAACGTAAGATTGAAGTGGAACTGAATCATATCCATTTGTGTGAACAAGAGTTATTGGCTTTAAATGGTGATTGGTCCTCATTTGGAGACGGACAAAAGTATCTAGATGGAGCACATCCTTTTTCCTATGATATGGATATTTTCAGCAAACGCGGATTATTTTCCTATTTGAATAGAACGGTTACGGCTCAAGGTGAAAAAAAATTAGCTGATGTACTGAAATATGGGGTGGAGGAGCCTATTGTTTCAAATGATAACATCACTTTCTTAAAAGATCGAATGGCATGGGTACATTCGTTTATTGCAAGTGCAAAAGCTGATGTAGAAACCGTAAATGATAAAAAGATCTCACAAATTTTAAAACCTGTTTCAACGAGTGATACTTGGTCAAAAGTAATGAAGGTACTCGTTCCATGTGTTGCGATCTTTTCAATTGTTGGAAATGCGATGGATATTATATCCTTTTTTCAAATGATCATCGTTCTTGGTATTCTATTCGGGTTGTCTAGAGCAAAAGCGGGCGAAGTGAATGAGTGGATGAAAATTTTAGATGATGAACGTTATCGTATTCATGCCTTACAAGCACAATTATCCTCCCTGAAAAAATTGCAAGAAGATGAAAAAGTGTCTTTAGACTTATATCCCAAAGATTTACATGATTTAGTAATGGAATTATCTTCCATTCAAGTTTTGACGGCTTATAGAATGAATGCAGTGGCTAATTTTGTGATTAATGCTCTTTTGGGATGGGACGCCAGAATGAAAGTGAAAATTAAAAAGTTTAGTACAACCTATTTTGATAAATTAGATGCATTAGAGGATCATTTAGCACATGTTGAAGTATGGATATCGGGTGCTAAATTTGCCTTTAACAATCCAGATCATACTTATGCGAAGTGGACAGAAGGTTCTTTCGTAATGCAGCATATAGCACACCCTTTTGTTCCCTTTGAACAACGTGTTTCTAATGATTTTGAATTAGCAAAAGACGAATGTGCCATCATATTAACTGGACCAAATATGGCTGGGAAAAGTACGTATTTACGAAGTGTGGGAACTGCAATCTTGATGGCAAATGCGGGATTCCCAATTTTAGGAAAAATAGTTGAACTTCCTCGAGTGGAGTTGTACACAAGTATGCGAACAAGTGATGATCTGTTAGCGAATAGCTCTTATTTTCATGCCGAATTACACCGCTTAAGGTTTATTGTCGATGGAATTGAAGCAGGTAAAAAAGTATTCTTTATACTAGATGAAATATTAAAAGGAACAAATAGCAAGGATAAGGAAGAAGGATCAGCCCTCTTTTTGCAAAAACTGATGCATCTGAAAGCACAGGGAATTATTGCAACGCACGATCTAAGTTTAACGAACTTATCAAATGTTCATTCAGCATTCAAGAATTTTTATTTTGATTCTACGATTACTGGAGATTTACTTACGTTTGACTACAAAATAAGAGCAGGTGTTTGTAAGAATATGAACGCTTCATTTTTATTGAAACAATTAAAACTAGTACATGAATAGGATTCGAATTTTTCATTTTTTAGTCGTATTGACTTTTCCTTTTGTTTCCTTCTCTCAAGCAGGAGAGTGGGATGATGCGGATGGAGGGTACTTCTCTGAAATTAAACCGAAACATGCATTTAATGCGCAGGTACGAATTCCGTTAACGGTTCAAAATGCCGCTTATAAAAAGATGGTGAAGGATATTGTTGATGTTGGAGTGGGATATACTTATCATTTCCCGTTTCACATGACAATTGGTGTGGATGCTCGAATGATGTATAATCAAATTAATGCAACGCAAGTCGAACCCGGTTTAACAGGTGGAATTGGTACGTTAGGAGTTTTGTTGAAATTGGGGTATGAACGTTTTATTACGGAACGTTTTGGAATGGAAGCTTCTGTTAAATTTGGAGGTGTTTATAATGCCATGAATACAACCAAAAATATTGAACGACTAGGACAAGGATATAGAAATACAGCCTTGGTAGTTGAACCAAATATTAGTTTCATATTAACAGCATCTGAAGCCACTTCATTTCGTTTAAATGTTGGATATAATATCTTTGGATATAAATTCAGTCCCTATGACATAGGATCAACTTCTTTGGGTGGATTTGACGAAAATCAGCTGAATAAAGCAACTCAAATTATATGTGTAGGTTTTGGATTCACCTATTATTTTGGACAAAATTAATAGTATAAGGATAGCTTGTGACGATCCTTTTTAGTTAATAGCAAGTTATAAAGCGAACAAGAAAACAGTTTGTCATTGTTTTTTTTATAGCTTCGTAGCACTTTACCGAAGACGGTTTCAATCATTTTATTAGATCATTTTAATGTTTGTTCAATTCAATACCTTAAACGCGACCAAAGCGTATTTTTCTGAAAAATTAAAAGAAAGTTTTAGTGCTTCGGAAATCCGTTTTATGTTTCAAATATTAGCAGAAGAACGCCTAGGTTTTTCCGCTACGCAATTAATGTTAAAGGGAGAAGAACGATTAAGTGAATCGGATTTACTTTATTTTAGGGAAGCAGCTAATAAATTGATAGATGGAGTTCCTTTCCAACACATTGTCGGATTTACTTATTTTTATGATTTAAAGATAAAAAGTGATAAGCGTGCGCTAGTACCTAGACCAGAAACCGAAGAATTGGTAGAATGGGTACTTTCTGATTACAAGGCTGCTCCAAAAGTACTTGATATATGCACAGGGACGGGGTGCATCGCATTAGCAATCAAGAAAAATAGGCCAACATCTTTAGTCGAAGGTTGGGATATTTCGACGGAAGCTTTGGAGTTAGCTAAGGAAAATGCGAGTGCTCTAGCTATTGATGTGAATTTTAAAGAAGTTGATATCCTAAAAAAAGATTTTAATGAAGAGAAATGGAGTGTGATTATCTCAAATCCACCCTATATTCCGTCTCAAGAAAAAGCTTTAATGGATAAAACGGTAACCGATTTTGATCCAGATTTAGCTCTGTTTGTTCCTGATAATGATCCACTTTTGTTCTACAAAGCAATTGCTTCGTTTGCCTCAAAGCAACTAGAAACGAATGGAAGTGTTTACGTTGAAATTCATGAAAATCTAGGTGCAGAAACAATGAATGTATTTCAAGAATTGGGATTTTCCACTATTTTAAAAGAAGATTTACAAGGGAAGAACCGTATGATTAAAGCATGTAAAGCGTAGTTCTAATCAGGATTTCAATTCTGCTTTCCTTTTTTATTTCTTTTTAACCAATTATTTAAAGGAGTGAGGTTCTATTTTCCTTAATTTTAGAGATATGAAAATAGGCATGGTTTTATACCCAACCTTTGGAGGTAGTGGAGTTGTTGGGACTGAATTAGGAAAGATTTTAGCCAAAAAAGGGCATCAAATACATTTTATAACTTATTCACAACCCGTTCGTTTAGGAAGTTTTAGAGAAAATATTTTTTATCACGAGGTGTCCCTTAGTGATTACCCTTTATTTGATTATCAACCGTATGAAACAGTATTAGCCAGTAAAATGGTTGATGTGGTTAAGAATGAAAAGTTAGATCTTTTACACGTTCATTACGCTATACCACACGCGTCTGCAGCATTTATGGCAACGCAAATATTAAAATCGCAAGGTATTGAAATTCCTTTTATAACCACCTTACATGGTACAGATATAACCTTGGTGGGGCGAGATGCATCGTTTGAGCCCGTTATTACGTTTTGTTTAAATCAATCAGATCGCGTTACTGCAGTTTCGGAGAGTTTAAGGAAATCAACGTATGACCATTTTGAAGTTAATAAGGAAATCGATGTAATCCCCAATTTTATAGCCAATAAACAGAAGGAAGAACGCGAGTGCAGTCGTCGCTATTACGCCAAAGATGATGAGCGTATCTTATGTCACGTTTCCAATTTTAGGCCTGTAAAACGTATTTTGGATGTAGTAGAGGTGTTTAAACGTGTAAATGATAAGATTCCAAGTAAGCTCATGTTAGTCGGTGACGGACCCGATCGAGTGCTAGCGGAAAGACGATGTCGTGAATTAGGAATTTCTGAACGCGTTATTTTTACAGGTAAGGTGAGAGAGACGGATCAAGTGTTAGCAATGGCCGATGCCTTTTTACTTCCTTCAGAACGCGAAAGTTTCGGTTTAGCAGCTTTAGAGGCAATGGCTAATGGAGTACCTGTTATTTCTTCAAATGCAGACGGAATTCCGGAAGTGAATGTAGAGGGTGTAACGGGCTATTTGTCTGATGTTGGAGATGTTGAGGATATGGCTAAAAAAGCAATTTTATTATTGGAAGATGATGCTATATTAGCCCAATTTAAAATGAACGCAATCGAAAGATCAAAGGTATTTAATATCGATGAAATCGTCCCTATGTATGAAAAATTGTATCAAGAAGTAGTCGAATCAAAGAAAAATAGTAAGTAGTATATTTACTGCTCTTCATTGTTTTTATCCGGGAAATTCTTAATTGGGTTTCCCGTTTTTCAAATTGTATTTTAGGGCTTCCGCAAAACGGATTTTTGGGGAGTGATAGCAGAAAGTATTAAATTGCTATAATAGAAAAAGGGATCCTTTCGAATCCCTTTTTCTAAGTATATAAATCTTGATTAGATATTTTCTATAATCATTGCAGAAGCACCTCCGCCACCATTACAGATTCCAGCACCACCAATTTTCGCATTGTTTTGTTTCAATACATTAATCAATGTTACTAAAATACGGGAACCAGAGTTTCCAAGTGGATGACCTAATGCAACAGCTCCACCGTTAACGTCAACTTTTGAAGGGTCTAAACCTAAAATTTTAGTATTTGCTAATCCAACAATAGAAAATGCTTGGTTTAACTCCCAGAAATCAACATCTGTAGTTGCTAATCCAGCTTTAGCTAAAGCCAATGGTACAGCTTTTGAAGGTGCAGTGGTAAACCAGACTGGCTCTTGAGAAGCGTCCGCGTAAGAAACGATTTTTGCGATTGGAGTTAATCCATGTTTTGCTACAGCTTCTTCAGATGCTAAAATTAAAGCAGATGCTCCATCATTTAATGTAGAAGCGTTTGCTGCAGTAATTGTTCCGTCTTTTACAAATGCAGGACGTAAACCAGGGATTTTGTCTAAAGCAACATTTGTAAATTCTTCGTCTTTAGAAATGATTAAATCATCACCTTTACGTTGAGGTACATTAACAGCTACGATCTCATTGTCAAATTTACCAGCTTCCCATGCAGCAGATGCACGTCGGTAGGATTCAATTGCAAAAGCATCTTGATCTTCACGCGTAAATCCGTATTCAGTAGCACATTGCTCAGCACAAACACCCATAGGTACTTGGTCATAAACATCCAATAAACCGTCTTTAGTGATGCCGTCTAACATTTGGATATTTCCAAACTTAGCACCATTACGACCGTCTAAATAATGAGGTACTAAAGACATGTTTTCCATTCCTCCAGCGACAACAACTTGATTGTCACCAGCTATGATTGTTTGAGCGGCTAACATAACAGCCTTCATTCCTGAAGCACAAACTTTATTAATTGTTGTACATGGCACATTGTTACCAATTCCAGCTCCTAAGGCAGCTTGTTTTGCAGGTGCTTGACCAACCCCCGCTTGCAATACGTTACCCATGAATACTTCATCGATAATAGTTGCATCGATATTTCCTTTGCTTAAAGCTCCTTGAATGGCAATTGAACCTAAACGCGTTGCTGGCACTGTTGAAAGACCTCCCATGAAGGCTCCCATTGGAGTACGGGCAGCAGCAACGATATAAACTGTTTTACTCATTTTGTTTGTATTTCGATAGATATTAGCACAAATCTAATTAATTCAGATGAATAAAAGGGAGTTATTAAAAAGGAGTTGTGGATACCCGATTTAATTTGTCATAAAAAGGAGTTGCTTTTACACTTAAATTTGTTTTTATAATCATCATTAACTCTACAGATTATGAAGAATAGTCTACTTACTTTACTAATCTGGATTATCTGTCCAGTAATTATTTTCGGACAAGAGATTCCAAAAATAGATACCATTCCTCCTAAAATTAAATACTGGAAACTTTCTGGCTTAATGGGGGTTAACGGAACGCAGACTTCATTTGTGAATTGGAGTGCGGGAGGAAGAAACAATGTATCTGTGCTCGCTTTTTTCTCTGGAATTGCAGAATATAAAAAAGGGCCTTGGCTTTGGAAAAATAATATGGATTTAGCCTTAGGTGGTTTGCTTTACATGGATTCATTAGGAAAAAAACAAGGTCTACAGAAGACGGATGATAAAATTGATTTGGCAACTAATTTAGGTCACCGTATCAAGGAGCATTGGTTTATTTCAATGGTGGGGACGTTTAGAAGCCAATTTCTAAATGGATATAGTTATCCGAATGATTCTGTTAAAGTTTCGACCTTTATGGCGCCTGGATATCTTAGTTTGGCTTTAGGGATTGATTATACGCCAGATCCAAGTTTCTCAATTTTCCTCTCTCCAATTTCTACTAAAATGACTTTCGTTCGTGCAACAGAATTATCCAATAGAGGAATGTTTGGTGTCGATGCTGCCACATATAATGATTTAGGTGAAATGATTACAGCTGGAAAGAAATTTAGAGGTGAATTTGGTGCGTACTTTAGAATGACCTACCAAAAGGAGCTTTTTAAGAATGTGAATTTCAGAGGAAGGGTAGAGTTGTTCTCGAATTATCTCAATAAACCACAAAATGTAGATATTAATGCAGATGTTTTATGGACTTTTAAAGTAAATAATTGGTTGTCTGCATCTCTTAATTGGACTTTGATTTATGATGATGACATTAAAATTAGGGATTCCAAAGGTGGATATGGACCACGAATGCAGTTCAAATCAGTCCTAGGTTTGGGATTGGCTTATACAATACGTAATTTTAAGGACGCTAAAAAATAAGAATTTTTAAAAGGGCATTTGCCCTTTTTTTATTGACTTGACCGTCCTTTCATTTTCTTTATTTATTTTAGCTGTACGATGCAAATTATCTCAAATCTAAGTCTTTGGTGGTTAATTCCTATTTTGATTATTTCAATTGGAAGTGCGATCTTTCTTTATCAAAAGCAAAGGTCTACTTGGAATGCTGAATTAACGAAGAACCAACGTTTTTTGTTAACCTCGTTAAGAGCGTTTTCTGTATTCTTAATTGGGATTTTACTCCTTGGAATCCTGGTGCAATATAGAAAAAACACGGTGCAAAAACCAATTCTTGCCATTGCAATCGATAATTCTACTTCCATGTTGAATTATGCGGATTCACTAAGTCTTGCCAATGATGTAACAGCTTTTACTGAGCGTATAGATAAAGAGTTGGGGAATAAGTATGTCGTTCATTTTTTGACAGCATGTGGGAAACCTAATGAAGTGAGTTTTCCATTATCTTTTGATCAAGAACGAACCAATTTATATCAAGGATTTGAGGGGATTAAAAAACGTTTCTTTGGTCAAAACTTAGCCAGTATCGTCTTAATCTCTGATGGAAATATCAACGAAGGGAACCTGCCCCAATATGCAATACAAGATCTACTTCAAACTTCTGTTTATACCATTGGTGTAGGTGATTCTACGTTTAAACCTGATTTGGCGATTAAGCACATATCAGCAAATGACATCGCTCTACTGGGCAATTTCTTTTTGGTAAATGTAGATGTTCAGGCTTTTGGTTTTCAAGGAGAAGATGTGAAAGTTGAATTGCTAAATAAAGGAAATGTTTTAGCATCAAAAGTTATTCATCTAGCTGATAATAAGGAAGATATTCAGTCTTTATTGTTTGAGGTTGAAGCGAAAAATATTGGTATTCAAGCTTATACAGTTAAAGTTGAACAGAAAAAAGGAGAATATACCTATATCAATAATTCGAGTACATTTTATGTGAACGTAATTGATGGACGAAATCGTGTATTGCTGTTAGCAGATGGCCCGCACCCAGATTTAAAGGCTTTAGAACGCGCGTTAGAGCGGGATGAAAATACAAAGGTTGAGTTTCACCTATTGGATGAGTGGAAAAGGGATTTAAAAGATGTTACTTTGGTGGTTGTGCATAGTCCTGGGGCTGCCGTTAATACGGAGGTTGCTAAATTTATCGGAAATGCACCGGTATCTAAATTGTACATCCTGGGTACAGCTTCCGATCAACGCTTTTTTCAGACTGCTGGCGGAGGTGTAAATATTGCAAATTCACGTCAGACAGATGATGTAAGCGCTGCTATTAATATCGATTTTAACCTTTTTCAATTAGATGGAAAATGGGAGCAGAATTTAAAGAATTGGTCTCCTTTAAAAATGAAATTTGGTGCTGTTAACTATCCACAAGGAGCAAAAGTATTAATGAATCAGAAAATTGGACCAGTTGTAAAAGCTGAGCCTCTTATCTATTTTACAGAACAGCAAACAGGTAGTGGTCGAACTAAAATAGGAGTGATTGGGGGAGAAGGGATCTGGAGATGGAGAATGTCTGATTACGCACTAAATAAAAGCTTTGATGTTTTTGATGGACTAATGACTAAAATGGTACAGTATCTTTCCGTTAAACAAAATACGGATCAGCTACGTGTGCAAGCTCCCAAAAGTGTTTCAACGGGAAAGGATGTGGAATTTAATGCAAGTGTATATAACGCTACATTCGAATTAACAACAAAACCGCAAGTGAAGTTTGAACTAGTGAAAGAAGACAAGGTATTACGCAAACTGGAGTTTTCAGCAAAAGATAGTTCATATCACCTAAACCTTGGTAAATTAAATGCAGGGATTTATAAGTGGAAAGCATATACTGAAGTAGCTGGTAAAAAGTTGTCTAAAACGGGTGAGCTTGTGGTCGATTTGAATCGCATCGAACAATTGGATGTTAGAGCAAATCACCAATTATTAAAAGAATTAGCGGAAAATGGAAATGGTGTATTCACTGTGTTAAATAATGCGGATTCTATTATTGAAGAATTGAAAAATAGAAAAGATCTAACGTCTAAATCTTATTTAAGTATTGAATTAAAGGAACTTGTTTCGTTCTTTTGGCTATTTTTGATACTTGTTTTGAGTCTCTGCACGGAATGGTTCCTAAGAAGATTTTTGGGGAACTATTAATAATTTAATATTTTACACAATACAATGAAAGTTTAAGCGTTTTAAATGTATAAATTTGATTTTTTAATGAGTGCCTATGCTTAAAACGTTACCCTCCATTAAACGCCCAAAGGGGCAAAAAGAGTTAGAACCGAAGAAGTCGATTATTGACTCTTTACTTAATTACAGCAGAAGTATTGAAGTGAAAAAATCTTCAAAACTTGATACAATGTTAATTCACCTGAATTAATTTCTTACCAAAAAGAAAAAAGCCACTCCGTAATAGAGTGGCTTTTTTGTGTCATTCCTGTATGGAATTACCATATTATAGCAATGTTCTTTTCGTTGTTTCGCATTTTTGAATCAACAGGAATGTTAAATGCATCAAAGAATTCAGGACAGTTTTTCAAAGGACCATTAACACGATACATTCCCGGAGAGTGCGGATCGGTTGCAATGCGCTTTTGTAACTCAGCATCTGTATATTTGATTTTCCAAAGTTGGGCGTAAGCAATGAAAAATCGTTGTGCAGGCGTGTAACCAGCTCTTATTTCATTGCGTTTAAATTCATCTGTTCTGGCATAAGCATAGTAAGCCATTGTTAAACCTCCAAGGTCAGCAATGTTTTCACCCATTGTTAAATCAGGATTTACGCAGTGACCATCAATTGGACAGAAATTACTAAAGGTTTGACCTAGAATTTTAGTGCGCTCTTCAAATTTGTTTCTATCTGCATCGGACCACCAGTTCTTAAAACTTCCATCAGCTGCAAATTTTGAACCCATGTCGTCAAAACCATGCGTAAACTCATGTCCGATAACCATTCCTATTCTTCCATAGTTTACGGCATCTTCTGCATTGTTGTCAAAGAATGGAGCTTGCATTATTCCTGCTGGAAAAGCAATTTCATTAATCAATGGGTGGTAGTATGCATTGACCATGTGCGCTGGCATTTCCCATTTTGATTTATCTACTTTAGTATTCAATTCAGCGAAGTTCTTTTTCTGATCATATGCATGAATCGCTTGAAGGTTTTTATAATAAGATTTCCCTTCTATTTTTATAGAACTAAAGTCTTCCCACTGATCCGGGAAACCTAATTTACGACCAAAAGAATTTAATTTATTAATGGCTTCAGCTTTTGTTTCCGCAGACATCCACGTTGATTTTTCAATGCGCTCTTTGTAAACAATCATTAAATTATCAACCATTTCATTCACTCGATTTTTAGCTTCTTCCGAAAAATGTCTTTCGACAAATGCTTGACCTAACATTTCACCAATTGAAAGGTTGGTGAGTTGATCAATAACACGTTTATTAATGTCTTTCATCTCTTTTTTACCAGACATTACCTTTCCGAAGAAATTGAAGTTTTCATTCACAAAATCCGCACTTAAATCATCTGCTGCACTGTTGATAGCACACCAAGTCAAATACGTTTTCCAGTTCCCGATACTTTCCTTTTCTAATAAGCTGTTGAATTGCTTCATGAATGGTTTGTGATCAACAACTAAAGTGTCAAATGAAAGCGATCCTACTTGTTTAAGATATTGATCTACATTTAATTTTGGAACCAATTTTTTGAAATCGTCCGTTGAAAGTTTATTGTAGGTTAATTCCGGAATGCGTTCTTCGGCAGGCGTTAACATCGCACCCGCTAATTTTTTTTCAAAATTAAATACAACTTGTGCATCAATAGCAGCTTGTTTTTCGTCAACGCCAATTAAAGCAAACATGGTTGCAATGTGTTTTAAATAGGCAGCACGAACTTCTTCTTTAGTAGCGGCAAAATAATAATCTCTATTAGGTAAAGCAATTCCTGATGAACTTGCGTACGTGATGTGATCATCCACATTCATCATGTCCTGTCCAACACCTAAAGAAAAACCAGCATT
Source organism: Taishania sp. (assembly GCA_045629585.1). Taxonomy (GTDB): domain Bacteria; phylum Bacteroidota; class Bacteroidia; order Flavobacteriales_D; family Crocinitomicaceae; genus Taishania. The sequence continues at coordinate 137,037 of JAZQRM010000064.1, forward strand.
TACACCGTGATTATGTAAAAAAGCTAAATATTCGGTCAATTCAGCGCTCGATTTTAATTTAGAAATCTTATCTAACTGCGGTTGAATGGGTTGATAACCTAATTCATTACGAACTTTCATATCTGTAAAAGACGTGTAGAAAGCTCCCAATTGATTATCTCTTAATGATTTTGCATTTCCTTTGGCAAAGTCTTCAAGAATGGTGGTTAGCTTTTCGTAGTTACGATCTTCTAGTTCATTAAAACTTCCCCAACGTGATTCCGAAGCAGGGATTTCATTGTTCATCAACCAATGACCATTCGCAAAAAGGAAAAAGTCTTCAGATGGAGCAATGCTTTTGTCCATGTAGCTTGTGTCAATAGTACTTAACTCAGGATTTAACGCTTGTATAGCACTGTTTTTACAGGCAAAAGCAAGTACCGATACGCTCGCAAGGTATACGATTGATTTTTTCATATTTTAGTTTAAAACGTTAAATGCATTTCTATATGTGGTATATTATCTTCTAAGTATTCTTCGGAGACTTTAATAAAACCATGCTTATGGTAAAGCTCTTCTAAATGGGATTGTGCCGAAATTTTTACAAAATGACCTTCTTTTTGTTGGATAAATTGTAAACATTCTATCATTAACGAGTGGGCTAGACCTTTTCCTCTGTAATTTTCATGGATGCAGACACGGCCAATTTTTGTGCTACCGTTTTCAATAGGGAAAATGCGGGCCGTTCCGATGATGTGTTGCTCGTTTTTCAAGAGCAAATGTGTGCAGCTTAAATCGGCATCATCCAGTTCTGGATACGGGCAGTTTTGCTCGACAACAAAGACGTTTGTTCGCAATTCGAGTAGGCGAAAAAGTTCAATGTTGGTCAGTTGATTAAATGTTTTAAATTGCCAGTTGTACATAGTTTTGTAGCGCTAAAAAAGCCGGGAATTTCTTCCCAGCTTTCTAAATATTATGATCACGTTTGGATTACACCAACGTTATAGGGTTTCTCCGCTTTTTTATGACTAGCAGCACCAATTCCCATTGATATCCATTTACGAGTATCCTTAGGGTCTATGATGGCGTCTATCCATAAGCGACTAGCTGCGTAATAAGGTGAGATTTGCTTATCGTATTTACTCTTTATCGAATTAAACAGCTCTTTTTCTCGCTCCTCGGTAATTTCCTCACCTTTGGCTTTTAAGCTAGCTGTTTCAATTTGCAACAACGTTTTTGCTGCTGCAGCTCCACTCATAACCGCAATCTCAGCCGTTGGCCAACCTACGATTAGTCGAGGGTCATAAGCTTTTCCACACATCGCGTAATTACCCGCTCCGTATGAATTTCCAACAACGATGGTGAATTTTGGAACAACGCTATTCGCTTGTGCATTGACCATTTTAGCTCCGTCTTTGATGATTCCACCATGTTCGGATTTTGAACCAACCATAAAACCGGTTACATCTTGCAAGAATACTAAAGGAATATTTTTCTGATTACAGTTCATGATGAAACGAGCTGCTTTATCCGCAGAATCCGAATAAATAACTCCACCAAATTGCATTTCACCTTTCTGCGTTTTGATAATTTCTCGCTGATTTGCTACAATTCCAACCGCCCAGCCATCTATACGTGCATAGGCGCAAACGATGGATTTTCCGTAATCGGCTTTGTATTCAGTTAATTCTGAATTATCCACTAAACGTTCTATCACATCTTGCATACGGTAGGGTTTAGAACGCTCCGCAGGAATAATTCCATATATGGTTTTGGGATCGTGTTTAGGAGCAATGCTTTCTTTTCGATCAAAACCAGCATCCTCGGGTTTACCAATTTTATCCATCAAATCACGGATGGTCTTGATACATTCCTCATCATTTTCAGAATTGTAATCACAAACGCCTGAAATAGCTGTGTGTGTATTCGCTCCGCCCAAAGTTTCGTTATCTATAGATTCACCAATGGCAGCTTTCACAAGGTAAGATCCTGCTAGAAAAATAGTTCCTGTTTTATTGACAATCAACGATTCGTCGGACATAATGGGCAAATAGGCACCACCAGCCACACAAGATCCCATTACCGCTGCAATTTGAACAATTCCCATGGAAGACATCATGGCGTTATTTCTGAAAATTCGTCCAAAATGTTCTTTATCCGGGAAAATCTCATCCTGCATCGGTAAATATACGCCCGCACTATCAACTAAATAAATGATAGGTAAGCGGTTTTCCATTGCAATTTCTTGCGCACGAAGATTCTTTTTTCCAGTAATTGGGAACCAAGCTCCTGCCTTTACAGTGGCGTCATTGGCAACAACGATACATTGCTTACCTTTAACATATCCCATAACAATAACTACTCCTGCTGAAGGACAACCTCCGTGTTCTTCATACATTTCATAGCCTGCTAAGGCTCCAATTTCTATGTATTCTCTGTCTTTATCTAAAAGTAAGTCAATTCGTTCACGAGCAGTCAATTTACCTTGTGCATGTAATTTATCCACTCGCTTTTGACCTCCTCCTTCGTAAATTTTAGCTAACGTACGTTCCATTGCGCTGATCTTTAAACGCATGGCATCGTCGTTGATATTGAATTCTAACTCTTTTGGGGAAATAGCCATTTTATTTTCGATTTAGAACAAATATAATGAATTTGTATGGTTTGAAAAGGGTTAATCCTTTAGGAGATTTTCTGAATAGTAAAATGTTCAAAAGCTTTACAAACTCTTATCTAATATTTACAGGATAAACCCTAATTTTGTACCATGCAAGATACTTTCAAACATAAAGGAATGAGGAGACAATTAATCTCCGAATTGAGAGAAAAAGGAATTCATGATGAACGAATTTTAGAAGCTTTTGATGCGGTGCCACGTCATTTCTTCTTGGATTTGGTGTTTGAGTTACAGGCGTATAGCAACCAAGCGTTCCAAATTGGCGCTGGACAAACCATTTCCCATCCGTTTACGGTTGCTTTTCAAACGCAACTACTCGAACTATCAAAAGGGGAGAAGGTATTGGAAATCGGGACAGGATCTGGATTTCAAACCTGTATCTTGTGTGAATTAGGGGTGAAGGTCATTTCAATTGAACGCCAACGTGAATTGTACATCAAAGCAAAACGCATTATTGAGCATTTTAATTACAATCCACGAACGATTTATGGAGACGGTTATGCTGGATGGCCAGTGATGGCACCCTATGATAAAATCTTGGTGACCTGTGGTGCTCCTGATATTCCGATTGAATTACTTAGACAACTAAAAGTAGGTGGAATCATGGTCATTCCTGTAGGTGAAGGCGCTGAACAAAAAATGTTGAAAATCGTCAAACACGATGAAACAAATGTAGACGTCATCGAATACGGAACGTTTTCCTTTGTTCCAATGTTAGAAAATAAGGTAAAATAATTAACATTACATAAACGCTCCAATTAATCACCAATTGGGGCTTTTTTATGCGCCTGAGATTTTCATTTGGGAGCGTATTTCCGTCTGCGGCTACTAGTCGTTTGTCGCAAATGCAGTGACCACAGGTTGTGCGCTGGTACACGTGCGCGCGCGCGATCAATGTCATTAAGTTAAGAAAAATCACAATGTATCTTTCATGTTTTTAGGCACTTTCGGCTTTTGTCTATTGCGATATTTATCCTTGTGTCGATCATATTTTCGATCTGGACGGATGGGGATTAAGTGTTTTGTAAA